>CAYOQL010000003.1:36020-166497 GCA_964406085.1 uncultured Herminiimonas sp. | reverse complement strand
ATTAGAACACATAAATCAAACGCTTGATTTAATTAAATCAATTGATTGCATTCAAACCGGCTGAAGCGCGCGACAAGCAGAGAGGTGTGCTTGTCAGCTTCGCATCATGCATTGCCACATCGGTACGGCTGCGCGCGAAATCCACGTGTGTGTCATCGCTGCAGATGTATTTATAGCCTTGCCGCGCTCTCGAGCAGGGCGGCATATTCATCAATGCCAAAAGGTTTCATCAGCCAGCCTACATTGGTCATGACATCCGGACCACGCGCATAACCGCTGGAGACGACAATTTCCAGCGGCTGGATTGCGCGCGCCTGACGCGCCAGATCCAGCCCCGACATACCCGGCAATCCAATATCGGTAATCATCAGATCGAAGGGCTGCTGGCGCAGGACGACCAAGGCATCTTCGGCGCTGAGGCAACCGTGCGGCTGATGCCCCAGAAAGTCCGTCATTTCGACCATGCCTTCGAGGGCATCGCTATTATCTTCAACCAGCAGGACACGTAAGCGCTTGTCTGGAGTTTTCATTCTTTCTCCCGTATTTTTTACTTGAAATTTGTATTTCTTTGGCACTGCTTCATGCGTGCCATCCGTTGTCATCGCCAGAAATCGGCCTACCGTCAGGCCGCGCGGCCCTCGGCAATACAGTTGGCGAGCATATTGAAATCCACCGGCTTCACCAGATGACAATCGAAGCCCGCCTCCATCGCCAGACGCTTGTCATTCACTTGGCCCCAACCGGTCAGCGCGATCATTTGAATTTTTTCGCCACCGGGCAGCATGCGTATGCGTCGCGCTGCCTCGTATCCGTCTATGCCAGGCAAACCGATATCAAGAACGATGATACCGGGAAGCACGCCCTTCGCAAGCTCTACCGCCTGATAGCCATCATAGGCAACCGCGACCGTATAGCCATCCGCTTCGAACAAGGCACACAGCGTATCGCAGGCGTCGTGATTATCATCCACGATCAGGATGCGCACGTCGGTGCTTTCTTGTGTCTGTGCGTGTGCACGCGCCACATCCTTTTCGGTTCCGGCGCAGTCGGCTTGCACCACGATAGGCAGAGTGAGGATGAATTCGCTGCCATGTCCCAGCCCCTCGCTGTTTACCTTGATGGTGCCACCGTGCATTTCGGTAAATTGCCGCGCCAGACTCAAGCCTATGCCCAAACCCGACGGCGCCCGGCCGGCAGAGGTTTGTGCCTGCACGAAAATATCGAAAATACGCGATAGCGACGCCGCTTCCAGGCCCATGCCGAAATCACGTATCGTGAATATGACGTTACCGCCTTCCACTCTGGCATTGAAAATAATCCGGTTCGGCGTGAGTGTAAACTTCACTGCATTCGCCAGCACATTCGCCAGCGTTTGCACCAGCCGCGCGCGGTCTGCTTCCAGCTGCACCGGCTCGGACGGATAATTGATCTCGATTTGATGCTTGCTGCTTTCGGCCAGGCCACTGCATATTTCCATCACGTGAATCACTACATCGGACAACATGATGGAGGCAGGTTGCAGCGTCACCTTGCCGCTGGTGATGCGCGCCACATCCAGCAAGTCATCGACCAAGCGTGTCAGATGCACAATTTGCCGCTCGACCACCGCATAGGTTTTGGCAACCGGCGCCAGATCCGGATACAAATGCTTCAGCAAACCGACCGAGGTGCGTATAGGTGCCAACGGATTGCGCAACTCATGACCCAGACTGGCAAGAAACTCATCCTTCCGGTAATCGGCGTCGCGCACCTGATACTGCCGCATACGCGCGCGCAAGGCTGAACGTGCGGCACTAAGCAAAGCACTGATGCGTATCGGTCGCTCCAGCAAAGTCACATTACCCAGTCTGTCGACTGCATGCCGCACGCTGGCAGAATCTGCGCCACGCTTGGTCAACAGCAATACGGGCAAATCCGACCACGTCGCCTGCGCATCCATGTACTGGATCAACGGTTGCAGGACAGCCGCGGAAAGCGCCTCCTCAACCGTAAGCAGGGCACCAGCGCCGCGCGCCAGTTCCAGCATGAGTTCATCAGCACTTTCACAGATGTGATGCTTGATATCGGATGCATCGAATACCTGCGCCGCAAGCCTCGCGTTTTGCCCTGCGGGCGCATAAATAAGTATTCGCTTGTTCATGGATTAATCCGGCACCAGATCGGATTCGCTCTCAAGCATATCGTCAACATAGGTTGGTACGCCGGTCAGAATGCCGTGCAGGCCACGCAGTATAGGACCAACCGTGATGCCCTTGTTGGTAATGCTGAACTCGCGAATGGTGCGCTCGTGCGCACTCGCACGCTTCTTGAAGACGGAAATCGCCTGACGCACTTCGGCAGCATCCTCGAAGTAACGCAACATGATCACGTTATCAGCCAGATAACTGGCATCAACCGAGGTAGTCATGTGACCGCCCAACATGCCGTGCTGCACTCCCACCAGAATTGTCACGATGTTGTGTTGACCGAGAAACGTCAGCAACTCATGCAAATGGGTCTTCAGGAAGCGCTCGTCAGGCATCGCATTCAAATAGCCGTTCAGACTGTCGATCATGACGACTTTCGCATGATTCAATGCCTCTTTACACACCGCATCCGTAAATTCACCGGGCGACAGTTCGGCCGGATCAATTTGCTGAATCGTCAGGGCGCCACTCTCCAGATAGGGACGCAAATTCATATGGAAACTATCAGCGCGATTGAGCAGCTTGTTCTTCGATTCTTCAAACAGGAACATCGCCGCGCGCTCACCGCGCTGCAACGCAGCGTACACAATCTGCGCGCCCAGCGACGACTTGCCTGTCCCGGGCGGGCCGGCCACCAAGGTGCTCGATCCTTGCTCCAGACCGCCACCCAGCAGCACGTCCAGTGCGGCCACGCCTGTGGTTAATTGTTGCTGCATTTTCAGGACCCGGGTATCGGACGCCACCAGGCGCGGATACACCACGATGCCGCCATGAATAATCGTGTAATCGTGCATGCCGCCGCGGAAGGCCATGCCGCGATATTTCGCGATGCGAATACGACGGCGCTCCGCACCATAGTCCTTGGTCGTCTGTTCGAGTACGACCACACCATGCGCAATACTGCGCACCTGCAAATCACCATTGAAAGCGGTACGGTCATCGAGGAACATCACGGTACAGGCACGACTGGAAAAAAATCTTTTCAGCGCCAGCACCTGACGGCGATAGCGCAATGAGCTGTCCGCCAGCAATTGCAGTTCCGAAAGCGAATCCAGCACGACACGCGTCGGCTTACGCTCATCAATAACCGACAGTATCATCTGGGTCGTGGTACTCATTTCCACCTCAGACGGATGGAACATGGTGTACTGCTGCTCGGGCTCAAGGATATTCTCTGACGGCACGACTTCATGAATATAAATGCCATCCATGCACCAGCCATGCGAACTTGCGACATCGCGCAACTCTTCTGCGGTTTCCGCCAAAGCGATGTAAATCACCGACTCACCACGGCGCGCTCCCTCTGCCAGAAAATGCATGGCTGCAGTGGTCTTGCCGGTACCCGGCTCGCCCTCTATCAGATACAGACGGTCACGCGTCAAGCCGCCACCCAAAATGTCATCGAGACCGCGAATGCCGGTAGATAGAAGGGCGTTGTTGACATCCCGGTTGTTATTATTTTGAATCATGCAACATCCTCCCTCTTTCAAATTTCATTTCCAGAATGTCGTGAAACGGCATCCACCTGCATGGCAACTGGAAAAACTGCAACGAGAATCGCAACAGGGCGCACAGGCTGCCAGAGATAACCGTTAGTTATGAACACCTAAGCATTCTGTCTGGCATGACTTTGTACGCATGTGATTCGGCCGATTGCCAGCGGCTGCGCAACGACGGCCGAAAAGAGTGATGGGCACTAACCAGACCTTCTCAAACCTGCCGCTCAGGCGTAATCGGCAAGAAGGTCATCATGAAAACGGTCAGGGACAGAATTCCTGTTAATACAGCCGCAAAATCGGGGACCATGAAAAACCATCCTGTCGCCGCCACCATCCCCATGCAAGAAAAGGACTTAATAATATTGATCAACCTGTTTCCCATCTGTTCATTAATTTCTTTTCAACAATGTGACATTGTGTGAAATTTTTTCGAGTTCCTAATTTATCCAAAGCCGATCATCACAACCATAGGATTTCAACGCGATCTCCCGTAAGAGAAATCCCACAAACAGCCCGCGACCGGCTTCAGCGCAGGGTAAGTGTGCTGGCGCACCGAACGCCATGCCGAGAGACGCTACTCTAAAGATACACAGCAAGAAGCAGATCAACCATGTACCAAGGAAAACGCCATGACTAGTGCACATCAAGATTTATTGGCAGCGCTGCGCGACAAGGTGGAAGACGTTAAATTCGGCATGTTCACGACCACCAATCCTGATCTGTCGCTATCCAGCCGTCCTATGACCAGCCAGCAGATCGATACTCAGGGCCAGCTATGGTTCTTTACCTCGGATGAATCGGCCTTCGTCAAGAATCTGGCAGCACAGCCCTTGGTGAATGTGACGTTTGCCAAACCGGAGGACGGTTTGTATGTCTCGATATCCGGTCGCGCGATGTTGATCAGAAACCGCGAAAAGGCAGAAGAATTGTGGAACCCGATGGTCGGCGTCTGGTTTCCCGAGGCGCTGGATGATCCGCATCTGGCGCTGATCAATGTGGATATTCACAGCGCCGAATACTGGGACGCGACATCTAGCAAGATGACGCAATTGTTTGCGATCGCCAAAGGCGTATTAACCGGCACGCGCCCTGCCGATCTCGGCGAGCACGTCGAAATCAAACTCTAGACCCCGGCAAAGAACAGGCTTCACTCTGTATTTGACATACCTGCTTTGACATACCCGCCACGCTGCAGAGGACAAGCTGCTGCGTGGCATGTTTTTTCTTTATACTGCGGGGTTGCGGCACAACTGTGCTGACCAACCTGCCATCGCGACCCGCAGTTCTGCATGAGTGACACATTCTCCCTGTTCGGCCTGATTGATACTTCACTGATCGAAGTGCTTTCGTTTGCGCTCGCCATCACCATGGTGTGGCTCAACATCGTGCAATCGCCGTGGGCATGGCTGTTTGCCATTGCATCGGCCGGACTGTATGCAATCGTATTTTATGAAGCGAAGATCTACGGCGACATGGCGTTGCAATTCTTTTTCATCGCAGTCTCGCTTTGGGGCTGGTATCAATGGCTGTTCGGCGGCCGCGATAAAAAGGGCATAGCGGTTACGCGGTTACACAGCAGCGCCTGGCTGATCGTCGCGCTGGTCTGGGTCCTGGCTTATGGCATCGTTGCGCTGATTCTGCGCACATTTACCGATACCGACGTTCCGCACATCGATGCATTTTTAACCGCCGGCAGCCTGGTCGCGCAATATCTGTTGACGCGCAAGACGCTGGAAAACTGGCATTTGTGGATAGGCATTGATCTGCTCTACATCGGCTTGTACCTGCACAAAAACCTGTACCTGACGGCCATGCTCTACGGCCTGTTCGCCATCCTTGCATTCATCGGTTTGCAGGCATGGAAAAAAACGCTACCAGCAAAAGCATGAGTGCAGCCATACAGCGCATCGTCATCCTCGGCGCGGAATCCACCGGAAAATCCACGCTGGCAGCCGCCCTCGCCACACACTACGACACAATATGGGTACCTGAATATCTGCGTGAATTTGTCGAATCGCACCAGCGCACACCATGCGCTGACGAACAGCTTTTCATCGCAACGACGCAACGCGAACGCGAACACAAAAGCGAAGCCAGCGCCCAACGCTATCTGTTTTGCGACACCTCGCCGCTGATGACTGCTATCTACAGCGAACATTATTTTGGCGAGGTCGATGCGGCATTGAGCGCACTGGCAGGCCAGCATGATTATGCTGCCACCATCGTAACCACACCGACCACCCCCTGGATGCCGGATGGCTTGCAGCGCGAATCCGACGCAGTGCGTCAGCGCATCCATGTCCGATTAATGCGCAAATTAGATGAGGGCGACATCGCGCATTTGCTGGTAGCAGGCACGACGCAACAACGGATTGCGCAGGTCAAAACCTATCTCGCGCAACGCAACGCCCATTGACGCTGCCAATAAAAAACGCCGCATGAAGGCGGCGTTTTTTAGCGCAGTGTCTGGCTTTAAAAATCGAATTGCGTAGACAGACGGAAGACGCGCGGCGCACCCGGGATCAGGTAACCGCCGAAGGCATTGGACGTATCACCCCAGTAGAATTTGTTGAAGACGTTATCAACACCGAAACGGATAGTCGTTGCTGTATTGCCGAACTTGGTGGCGTAGCGCGCGCCCAGATTCAGCACATGATAGCCATCAACTTTTTTGTTCAGCGATGCAATCTGGCTATTCGGTGCAAATACCTTGCTGGTCGAATATATCCATGTTGCATTCAACTTAACAGCAGGCATTTGCGGCAAGGCATAGTCCATATAAATAGCTGATTTGAATTTCGGCACATTACCCACGCGTTTACCTTCGATGTCAGGATTACCCGTGCCTTCTGCCTTGGCCTGCAATGCGACGAAGCTGGCGCCCAGCATCAGGTCACGCGTGGCACGACCTTGTGCAGCTAGCTCAATGCCGCGATTGACTTGTTCCCCTGCAGTCACGTAGGAATCAACCGTTGCGGTGGCCAGAGCGCTAGACGCTTTCACATATTCGTTATGACGTTTGATCTGGAACAAGGCCGCCGAAACACTCAGGTCCGGAGAGATGTCTGCCTTCACGCCAAGCTCAAGCTGTTTCGATTTATATGGATCCAACACGGATTCTGAATTTGTCAGGCCCGAAGGAATTTCTCCACCCGGCTCCAATCCCTGCGAAGCAGATGCATAGAAGGACAAGGTCTTGGTCGGACTATAGACCAAGGCGACGTTCGGCAAAACGTAGTCATCATCAGTTGTGCGAATCAAACCACCGCTTGCATTGAACTGAACGCGCTTCAATTTGGTATAGCGAACGCCAGCGTGCAATTTGAACTGCTCATTCAATGCCATTACATCCTGAACAAAGAAGGATTGCTCTTCTTCTTTGCGACGTAGTGCCACCGGGGTTGTTTGCTGCGGAATCAAATCCCTTTGCGGCGTCGTATAGATATTGCCGAGCCGGCCATCAACGGTGGACGTAAACAGATAATCAGCAAAATTATCCCTTCTATTCAAGGTCGACACACCCGTTGTCAGTTCATGCCCGACACTTCCCGTCAAAAAGTTACCTTGCAACATTGCCTGCGTGGTGATCACAGTACGTTGGTCATTGTCCCTGCGCAAATCATACAAACCAAAATCACCGTTTTCACAGTATCCAACAGATAAATTTTGCGCTGGTACTACATTTGGACATCCTGAAGACAATGCTACCGCGTCATCACGACGCAATTCAAATCTGTTTGCCTGCAGCGTAGTGCGCCAGTTGTCATTCAACTCATACTCGAATTTCACACCCAGATTATTGGTGTCATCGGTTACCGGCAAACTCCAGGTCTGATTGTTCAACATGGTCTTGCCACTCACGCCAGTTGGAAGACGCTGATCCAGACCGAGCAACTGAAAACCCGGCACCGTCAATTGCGACTTGTGCTGATAATCCATATCGACCGACAACAAAGCACGCGAACTCAAGCGCCAGTCAAACGCACCGGAGACAAACTTGCGATCGCCGTTCGATCCCTGCACGTAGGACTTGGTATCTTCTGCCGCAGCGTTGATGCGATAGCCGAATACGCCATTGTCGGAACGGCCACCGAGATCGATCGCACCGTAAATAGAGCCACGCTCGCGCACTTCAAATGTAGCCGAACGCAAAGGCGTTTCCGTTGGGCGCTTGGTCACGTAATTGAGAATGCCGCCGGAAGAAGCAATCCCTGCCTGCAGACCAGCCAAGCCTTTCAGGATTTCCAGTCGCTCCTTGTTTTCCATCGGAATCGAAGAGTGCGCAAGAATCACCATCCCATCCTTGCGGTAGTTGCTGCCCATGTCGAGCGTAAAGCCGCGTATTGCAAACCAGTCTGACAAACCGACAGCATTGTATGAATTCTGCACGCTGGCATCGTATTTGACTGCATCGGTCGCGGTGCGAATGCTGCGTTCCTGCATCTGTTCACTGGTGATGACACTGATGGAAGCCGGCGTTTCGCGGAGTGGCGCTTCGGAAAAGCCGCCGATGCTGGCATTGCGGGCGATGCCGTCGGGCGGTGCTGATGTCACGACAACCTCAGGCAAGACGTTATCGGATTTGTCGGCAGTCTGCGCAAAGGCGGCGGGCGCACACGCGCAGGCAACGGCCAGTGTGATCAGTTTGTGACGGGAAGGAAATACGGACATGGTTTGCTCACTCAATCGCGTTATGGACAAGCAGGCGAAGGAATGAACAAAGAATCTCTGGGGGAATACCTTGAGTGGCTTTGCGCTTCCCTACGCTGGCATTATCCAGGTCAGGTTCAAGGGTTTCATCTCACCCGAAGACGTTTGTCTTCAGGACCCCTAGCGTGGAGCGGATACTAACATGGAAAAAGTAGCGCCCGGAACAGCATATTTACCGAAAGTTGCAGTAAATATCGCCGATCTTAACCGAGGTCAATTTAAGCGTGGCGAAGCAGCAGTGCTGTGTTGGAATTATCCAACGCAGCGCGAGCGAGGCTATTCAGGCGGGAATATCCAGAAATGCAGTGGAGAGCCGACAGGTGAAGCAACACTTCCATTCACAGCATTGATACACAGAGAGAACCCCCGTGTTGCACGTGTGCTTGTCAATACTGCTGATCGAACTTATTTGCCGGATTTTTTCGCGGCTTTTTCATGTTCGCGGACTTCATTGCTGTTTTGATGATCGTCATGCGCATCCACGGACTCCGGCGAACGCTCGATACGCGTGATGCCCGAGGACACCGAAACCGGATCGCTGGCCGGAAAGGTCATCTCGATGCCGACGTCCAGCAGTTCTTCCTTGGCAGTTTGTTGCACAGATTTGTGTCCCGATTTTTCAGTGGACAAGGGGATTTCTGCTACCGGGTCGCTGGCCGGGAAGGTTTCATCCAGGGCTTCGTCCAGCAAGTTTTCTTCATGCCAGTCAGCGCCGCGCTTTTTTGTATTGTCGGATGCGTCGATAGGCTCTCTGGATTTATTACCGGATTTGTTGTCTGCCATGTGGAACTCCTTGTTTGTATCGCGGCAATATTTGCGCGAAGTGCTGACCTGTTTGAAGATTTACAACGCGATGCTTATCAACGCTGTCGAACACAGCCGACTCTATTCAAGCCCGTTATTAGTAAGACCTGCGGCATCCGCATCCGGTTCAACCTCGGACGGATAAAGCACTGTCGATATGTGTAAATTTTCATCACCGGCCGGACTTTTCAAAACCACGCTATCGCCTTCAAATGCATTCAGCAGCGCCTGCGCAACCGGGGATAGCCAACTGATCTTGCCTTGGTCGGGATCAAGCTCATCCAGACCAACGATAATCACTGTCCGCGATTCCTTGCGTTCATTCTCATAGGTCACCCGTGCGCCGAAAAATATTTGCTTCTCACCGGCATGCACGGCGGGATCGACTATCTCTGCCGTGTCCAGCCGTGTTTGCAGGTAGTGAATACGCTGTTCGAGTTCACGGACATTTTGTTCGGCCGAACCTTCTATCAAGTCGGCATCCGGGCTGCGCTCGTCAGCCAGCGCCAATGTCGCGCTGTGCAGAGAGTCCAGCAAATTCCGCAACTCGGTTTGCATGTGCTGATATCCACCAGGCGTAATGTAATTGCGCACGCCAGTCGGCATTTCCGGCAAAGGTGACAAGAGATCGTCATCGCCTTCCTTCACAAATGCTTTGTTCATGATGGCTCCCGTAATCGCAACGTTGATGGCATGGTTTTCATTTTGCCAGCATCGTCCAGAGCTGGCAAAAGGTCAGTGCGCTATGTCACTTACAGGCTTGTTCCGAAGAAAGAATATGACTAGAGAGAAACTTTGCCGCGCATGGCCTTGGTCTGACCGCGCGCGTTTTTGCCATCCAGGCGTTTGCGTTGCGAACCGTAAGTAGGTTTGGTGGCGCGTCGCGCCTTCGGCAGGATGGTGACACTGGCAATGATTTCCTGCAGTCGCCGCAACGCCTCTTCGCGGCTCTGCTCCTGACTGCGACCTTGCTGCGCCTTGATAACAATCACGCCTTCTTTGGTGATGCGCTGATCATTGAGCAAGAGCAAGCGCTCTTTCAGATAATCGGGCAATGACGACGCGCCTATATCAAAGCGCAAGTGAATCGCCGTCGCCACTTTGTTCACGTTTTGTCCGCCCGGGCCTTGCGCGCGTATGGCGGTCAGATCGATGTCGCTATCGTCGATGACGATTGAGTCGGTGATCTGCATGCTTATTGGTAACGTGGATGGCGCGCCGCTTGCATCGGTGCAGTCGTCACAAGCTGCCACTGGTAGCGGCAGCTCGTCCTACCAATTTGAATCAGACGTCGGACCACAATTTGCCACCGGTGGACCAGTTTTCGCGCTTCACATCTTCAATGATGATATCGACCGATTCCGCACTGGAACCGAGAGTAGCGACGGTGGCTTCCGTCACTGCTTTTACGAATGCACGTTTTTGTTCGACCGTGCGGCCTTCGAATAATTGAACGTTGATAGTTGGCATGGGTTTTCCTTTTTGGTTAATCAATAAAATTCTGAACTGACGCGCATGTATTGATGGCTGCGCGATTAGTTGCAATATGACGGCGATACTGCATCCAGCTTGCGCAGCAACGCAGGCCATTCAAGTATGCCTTCGGGCGAACCGTCGCCCAGCAATTCCCTGTAGGTTTTTGCACAGACTGCGGGCGATGGAATATTCAGCGGGCCGCCGCCGGACTGCGCCTTCAACTGGAACGCACACGCCTTGTCCAGCGTATCCATCAGCACATATGCTTCAGCGATCGTGCGGCCACTGATCAGCGTGCCGTGATTGCGCAACAGCATCGCCGGATAATCACCCAGACGTTCAATCAGGCGAGTCTGCTCGACAGGTGACAGCGCCAGACCTTCGTAATCGTGATAACCCATCTGCTGATAAAAACGCATCGCGTGCTGTGACAGCGGCAGCAAGCCGCCTTGTTGCATGCCGACCGCGACGCCATTTTCATTATGCAAATGCATGACGCACATGGCATCCTTGCGCGCACTATGTACCGCGCCATGAATGGCAAAACCGGTCACGTTCACACGCGCGTTTTGATCGCCGATGATCTTGCCCTGCAAATCGATCTTGACCAGATTCGACGCCGTGATTTCATCGAAACGCAAGCCAAATGGATTGATCAGAAAATGATTGTCTTCACCGGGTACGGTCGCTGAAATATGCGTGTAAATCAGATCGTCCCAGTTTTTCAGCGCGCACAAGTGATAGCAGGCCGCGAGATCGAGACGCACCTGCCATTCGGTGTCGCTGATCGCGCTACCAGGACCAGCCGACTCAACTTTGAGTGATGAGGTATTCATATTGCCTTGCATTGAAATTGGAATGCGCTTCGCACATCGCGGTGCAAATACAGACGCAAATTATAAAGTCATTAACTGCGCGATGCCCGGCTTAAGCGCAGGAGATTGCCGCAAGTATGTGCATGGATGTACACCAGAAGGCGCACGCAAAAGAGAAAAGTCAGCTCGACAGAGCGCCGAGATGACTTTTCATTTGGTCAAATCAGACAGGAATCTGTGCGAAGCGACCGCTGTTGAAATCATCGATAGCCTGAATGATTTCAGCCTGACTGTTCATCACGAACGGTCCGTGTCCGACGATTTCTTCATTGATCGCCTCTCCGCTGAGCAGCAGCACAACGGCATCGCTATTTGCCTCTATCGCAACCTTGCTGCCTGCGCTATCCAGCAACACCATTTGCGCTTCGCGCGCGACGCTTTCGCCATTGATCAGGACTGTGCCGTGCAACACGATCAATGCCGAGTTCCAGCCCTCGGGTAGCGTGAACTCGCTCGCGCCACCTTGCTTGAGATTCACATCCCACACTTCCATGGGCGTGAACGTATGCGCCGGCCCGGCATGCCCATCGTATTCACCGGCGATGACGCGCAAGCTGCCGACTTCATTCGGCAAAGCCACGTCAGGAATATCGTTGCTGACAATAGCCTGATAACCGGGTGGTGCCATTTTGTCCTTGGCCGGCAAATTGACCCATAGCTGCACCATCTCCAGCTCACCGCCCGAACGCGTGAATGCCTCGGAATGAAATTCCTGATGCAGGATGCCTGAGCCAGCCGTCATCCATTGCACATCCCCCGGACCGATCACGCCACCCTTGCCGGTGGAATCGCGATGCTCGACCTCGCCCTTGTAAACTATCGTGACTGTTTCAAACCCGCGATGCGGATGCGAACCGACGCCGGGCGGATGATCTGCCGCCTCAAATTGCGCCGGCCCGGCATAGTCAAGCAACAGGAAGGGGCTGAGTTGTTTGCCATGGCTGTGATACGAAAACATGGAACGCACCGGAAAGCCGTCACCGACCCAATGTGGGCGTGGCGCGTCGGATACATTGATGACTTTTTTCATGGAACTATCCTTTCGGTTATCTTTTTATATGCGGTCCGATGCGGCTTAAGGCAAGGGCAGGCCATGCGTCTACAGACAGGTCACGCCGTGCCAATTTAAGGCACATGCGCGTTTCAGGCCAAATGTAGCCAGGACAAGGCGAGGCGAAATGAGGGCTGCACGGGCTCATCCGCGCACTCATGCTCGCTCGTACGACGCCGAAAGCCGTAAGGCTGCATAATAGTCAATTCGCTATCAAATCAGACTAGTTAGTTGCCACGTCGATAGCGAAAACAAATCGAAACACTAAAGTAAATCAATTATACAAATAATGGACGGCCGTCTATTATTCGTACTCACACCAATTTTTAACCCCTAAAGGAAACACGACATGTCCCTTATCAACACCCAAGTCCAACCCTTTAAGACCCAAGCTTTCCATAACGGCAAGTTCATCGAAGTTACCGAACAATCGTTGATGGGCAAATGGTCGGTACTGATTTTCATGCCAGCCGCTTTTACTTTTAACTGCCCAACCGAAGTTGAAGATGCAGCCGACAGCTATGCAGAATTCCAGAAACTGGGCGCAGAAGTCTACATCGTCACCACCGACACCCACTTCTCGCACAAAGTCTGGCACGAAACATCGCCGGCAGTTGGCAAAGCCAAATTCCCATTGGTTGGCGATCCAACCCATGCCCTGACCAACGCATTCGGCGTGCACATCCCTGAAGCTGGTTTGGCATTGCGCGGTACTTTCGTCATCAATCCAGAAGGCGTGATCAAGACCATGGAAGTTCACGACAATGCAATCGCTCGTGACGTGTCCGAAACACTGCGCAAGTTGAAGGCAGCGAAATATGTTGCTGAGCATCCAAACGAAGTCTGCCCAGCCAAATGGAAAGAAGGCGAAAAAACCATCGCTCCATCGCTGGATCTGGTCGGCAAGATCTAAGTTGTAGTCTTAGTTGCAGTAATAAGTAGTCGTTCAGTCATCATTCTGTAACTGCAATACCGTCCGGGCCATGTGGTCCGGACGTGCAAGACCTCTATCAAACTGTAAAGAAAGCAGGGACCATCATGTTGGATGCCAATCTCAAAACCCAATTAACCGCTTATTTGGAAAAGATCGTGCAACCGATCGAGATCGTCGCGTCACTCGATGGCAGCGACAAATCTCGTGAATTGCAGGAGCTGCTGCAAGAAATCGTTGTGTTAACCGACAAGATCACTCTGGTCGAGCGTACCGATGACGACGAGCGCAAACCTTCTTTCGTTATCAAACGTCCAAATGAACACGCCGGCATACAGTTCGCCGCGATTCCAATGGGCCACGAATTCACTTCACTGGTACTGGCATTGCTGCAAACCGGCGGCCATCCATTGAAGCTCGAAGACTCCGTCATCGAACAGATCCGTAATCTGGACGGCGACTACACCTTCGAAACCTATATGTCCTTGTCGTGCCATAACTGCCCGGAAGTCGTGCAAGCGTTCAACGTCATGGCGCTAATCAATCCGCGCATCCGTGCTGTCACGATCGATGGCGGCTTGTTCCAGAACGAAGTTAAGGAACGCGAAATCATGGCCGTGCCGACAACCTTCATGAACGGGCAACCGTTCGAGTCCGGTCGCGTCAGCATCGAACAGATACTCGCCAAACTCGACACCGGCGGCAACAAGCGCAAGCAAGCTGAGCTCAGCGCAAAAGCACCGTACGATGTGTTGATCATCGGCGGCGGACCTGCCGGCGCAGCGGCAGCGATCTACGCAGCACGCAAAGGCATACGTACCGGCGTCGTGTCCGAGCGCTTCGGCGGTCAGACGCTGGATACGCTGGCGATCGAGAACTTCGTCTCGGTGCAGGAAACCGATGGCCCTAAATTCGCCGTCGCGCTGGAACAGCATGTACGCAGCTATGACGTCGACATCATGAACGTGCAAATGGCTGCCGAGCTGGTCCCAGGCAAGTTGATCGAGATCAAGCTGAAAGATGGCGGCTCGCTGAAAAGCAAAACCGTGATCCTCGCGACCGGCGCACGCTGGAGAACCATCAACGTGCCGGGCGAAGCAGAGTACCGCAATCACGGTGTCGCCTATTGTCCGCATTGCGACGGTCCGCTGTTCAAGGGTAAGCGCGTGGCAGTCGTTGGCGGCGGCAACTCCGGTGTCGAAGCTGCAATCGATCTGGCCGGTATCGTCGGTCACGTCACATTGATCGAATACGATGCGGCATTGCGTGCAGACGCCGTGTTGCAACGCAAGTTGCACAGCCTGGCCAACGTGACCGTGATCACGTCGGCACAAACGACGGAAATCACCGGCGACGGCAAAAAGGTCAATGCTTTGGTCTACAAGGATAGAAAATCCGAAGAGCTCAAGACAGTGGAACTGGAAGGCGTCTTCATCCAGATCGGCCTGGTACCCAACACTGAATGGTTGAAAGGTACAGTTGCCTTGTCGCGTCACGGCGAAATCGAAGTCGATGCCCGTGGCCAGACCTCAGTGCCTGGCGTGTTTGCAGCAGGCGACGTTACGACTGTGCCGTACAAGCAGATCGTGATCGCTGTCGGCGAAGGAGCAAAAGCAGCGCTGAGCGCCTTCGATCATCTGATCCGCAGTTCGGATACAGAAGATGAAGTCGTTACAGTCAAGGATGAAGCCGTTACTGCCTGAGTGCTCAGTACCAAATAAAAAAGCCGCAGCAATGCGGCTTTTTTATTGCACTTGATAAAACATCCCTACCATTTTCTCGCGCGGAGAGTGCCTTATCAAGGGTCTACGCTCCAACAAATGGAAGAGCCGCAGTCCTTACGGATTTGCATATAAAGTGATTGCCGATATAGCGATCACAGCTATCGACACGATGATTCTCCACTTTGTGTTCATAAATTCTCCTACAGGCATCGTAGCGTGCCTCATCGCTTTCAGTATTTGAATCGACAGTATACCCAAGCTTCGGACGAAGGAACATACCTGCGGGTGGTGACTACCGATGCGGTAATGTTCTGCCAACATTTCAATGCGATCTTTAATGCAGGCCTCGCAAATGCGGCATCGACCGCGCCGGCAGGCAGCTACTTTTTGCGACGACAGTACTACTTCACCAACGTCAGGGCATCCACATCGATTTCTGGCGTTTCCAGAAAATCCTGTTCAACCTCGTCTCGTATTTCAACTTTGGTTTTTGCATCGACCTTGGTATTGACGAAAATTTTCGTCATCGATATCCCCCCTGATTTCTGATTTCCCATCAGAGAACAGGTATTTTTCATTCCCCACTTTTTTGACGATAAAACCGCGCAACACCACCAGCTGATCGTCCACCGGCTGTTTAAGAATCTCGGCGATGGAAGTCATCGTGACTTGTGACGTAGGGCCGACATACTGTGCCGATGCGATTGACGCATCCGCCAGCGGCAAAGGCAATCACGCAGGCCGCGTTGGTTGTTTGCTCCCTTGTCATTCCCCCATGCAAGAAGTTTACTTGCATCAAATAGTCCGTTAAACCGCCTACAAGTTCTATTGAATAAACTTAAGGGCATCATTTGCGCCCGTGACCCTGCTTGACAAGGTCAAATTAAACATCACTTGTGAGAAGACACTGGTAGCCACGGGCTAATCGTTGCAACAAGGTTTGACGAAACACGATTGCGTGATCTGTGACGCCTTTTTCTTCGCACGCTTCGGCGACTCGCAAGAGTTATCTGAAAATGAGGGTACGCAGTATCGGGCACCCTGCTGGAAGCCACGATCACCGGATGGATGAAAGAGATCTCGCGGCTCACGTTGTCGACATAACCAAGGCGAGTGCCTTGATTCTGGTCGAGTTGCGCGCAGAATTGGTGAAACGGATGGAGAGGATTAAGGTGCCAGACCGACGGTGGCTTCTTTAAAATCTGTATCTAGAAACTGTATTCACCGAATACATATTTGTCGAAACTGAACTTGCTGCCGCCCGGCAGCGTATCCACCAGCCGCTTTACATTCTTTGCCGAGATAAAGACATCCGCCGTCTGATCCTTGCAACGAAATCTCGTCGCCGGACTCAAGATGGTATTTGCCTTGATCCTGATGTGACGAATGACCTTGGTTTTGCCACTGCAAAGCAAAAAATGCTGTTCTTGCCGAAATCCGGACAAGGGAATATTCAGCCACCAGCCTTCATCGCCGGCGTAAGGCACAACCGTGGAAAAAATCGTGTTGCGCTCGTTAAGCAGGGTGGCGTGCAAGTCTTGATTGACCAGCTTGATTGCTTCTATTTTGTTCATGAGCAGATTGATTGATACAGTTGATGCGCAAGGCATCTATAGGCGAGAGGATAAAGCAAATCCTCGTACGCCATAAAAAATACCGTCGATAGACGGCATTTTTATATTCGCGCGGTTCTTTAGCGCAGTAACAAAACCAGCACGATGATGACGAGTATGGTTCCTATGCCAATATACATTTGATTCTCCTTTGTTAAGTACCCAATATCAAAACATGTTGCGTGCTTACCAATCCGTGCGATACACCTCTTTCAAGTTCAAAAAATAAGACTATTATTTTCCACACACGCTGCAATGCGCAGCGTGAGAAGGACCTGCATGGCGAATAAGATTTAACCGCGATAATCTTTTAACAATACTGTTGAATACGAGACTGCATCGTTCGAAGAAGCGATGTATCAGGTTGATCAAAAAAGGAGACTAGTAAATGAATATGCCTTTGCCCTTACGTGTATGGTCAAAAGTAGCCGCCCTATCCGTAGTCGCGGCTTTTTCTTTGCCTGCTGCAGCCCAAAGCGCTGGCGATACCATCGTCAACGTAGGCTGGTTCCATTTGTATACGGACGATTCCAGCCAGACGCTCATGCGCACGTCCCCTGCACCGGGACCCATTGCCGGCAGCAGTGCGAGCGTCGGTGATGCGGATACGCTAGGCATTGCGCTAACCCACTTTTTTACGGATAACTTTGCACTGACAGCCGATCTGGGCATCCCGCCCAAATTTCATCTTGATGGCGGCGGCAGCTTGTCCAGCTTGAATGAAATTGGCACTGCCAGGCAATGGAGTCCGGCGCTCATCGCGAAATGGTACTTCGGCGACAAGACCTCGAAGTTACGACCTTTCGTGGGTCTGGGCGCAACACGCGTCTGGTATAGCGACGTTCAATTGTCTTCATCGCTGCAAAGAGCAGTTACTGCGCCATACAACGGCGGCGTGAGTGGAACTGCAACTGCTGACCTGAGTTCATCCTGGGCACCTGTCTACAATGTAGGCCTGACCTACAACATTGATGAAAGGTGGTCGCTGGGTTTCTCTGTAGCTTATATTCCGCTGGATACCGATGCCGACATCACCGGTAGAAATGCAGCAGGTACTGTCATTTCCAGACATAAAACCAACCTAACGCTTGATCCTTATGTAACCTTTCTATCGCTGGGATACAAGTTCTAACAAGAATGTTTAGCGGCACAAAAAAGCGGCTGACCTGATATCAGGTCAGCCGCTTTTTTAATTTATTTCAGGCTCGCGGCGATTGCATGCCCCACTTATCGCCACCGGTTGATTCATAAATTTTGCAATTGCTGTATCGGTAACTTTCTCGCGTAGCGCCGATGCTGCACTGCCGCACATCCGGGCTATTGCCAGCAATCAATCACTTACACTATTGTTTTCCGGAATACGGTCGATATCAGAGATAGAGGCGCAAATTGTTAAACGATTATAAAAATTAATTTAAATGGGACACATGGTTTTGCGCGTAGCGATGCCATGTTCTTGTAGCGGAATCGCGCCAACTTGGTGCGAGGACACAACAGTTCACTTTCCACAAAGGCTGGTTCCAGCAAAAATCACTCGTATACAGTTATTATGTTTCCACAAGGAATGATCGCCGATGGCAATCTTTCGATCACCACATTCAAGAATGGAAGCACGCGATGAACAGCATTACACGTTACTTGGCAAGGCTTGGGGTCGGAATCAAATTGGCCGCCATCTCCTTCCTATTGATTGCCCTCGTCTTTGGCGTTTTTGTATGGGCGACCGGGCAGGCAACCTCCAACATGCTGGAACAGCGTGCGGCGGAAGAAGTCAACGTCAAGAGCAAGCTGGTGGTCGGCATGAGCAACGATGTCGAAGCGATCAAAAGCAAATTGCTCTCTCTCAAGGTAGGTAGTAGTGGTGGCTATTACGTACTCGATGCGAATGCAGGCGCCGACTACGGCAAACTCATCATTGCTGCCAAGAGAGAAGGTCAAAATATCCTGACCGATAAAGCCACAGACGGCCGCGAATACATCAAGGAAATCCTCAGCAAGAAAGAAGGCGTGATTCACTATCGCTCGGCGGCAGATGCTGACACGCCGGACCGCGTGGCCGCATTCACTTATGTACAAGACAAGAACTGGGTCGTCGTCGGTGACACGGCCGCCAGCGAATTCACGCGCGAAGCCACTGCCTTGCGCAATATGTCAGGCGCGGCGGCACTTGTGGCCCTGCTGATACTGGCTGCATTGTTGTATGTCGTGATACGCAAAACTGTCACCGGGCCGCTGGATCTGGCAACAAAAGTTGCACGACAACTTGCCAGCGGCGACCTGACCACGCGCCTCGAAACAAAACGCGTCGATGAAGTCGGTCATTTGCTATCGGCCATCAATGGCATCGGCCAGGGTCTTGCCAATGTCGTATGGACCATACGCCGCGGCACCGAAACCTTATCCACTGCCACGCGTGAAATCGCCGCCGGCAATCTGGATCTGTCGTCGCGCACTGAACAGCAAGCGAGCTCACTGGAAGAAACCGCCTCGGCGATGGAAGAGATGACCTCGACCGTCAAGGAAAATGCCGGCAATGCAGTCCAGGCAAACGAGTTGGCCAGAACCGCCTCGCAAGTCGCCATCAAGGGTGGTGGCGTCGTGGCAGAAGTCGTCAACACAATGGATTCGATCAATCAATCGTCCAAGAAAATTGTCGACATCATCAGTGTGATCGACAGCATCGCTTTTCAGACCAACATCCTTGCGCTGAATGCAGCGGTCGAAGCTGCCCGCGCGGGCGAACAGGGCCGCGGCTTTGCCGTTGTCGCCAGCGAAGTTCGCAACCTCGCCCAGCGCAGTTCCGCTGCCGCACGCGAGATCAAATTATTGATCGAAGATTCCGTCAACAAGGTTCAAAGCGGCAGCAAACTGGTGGCACACGCCGGCACCACGATGGAAGAAGTCGTCAGCAGCATCAAGCGCGTCGACGACATCATGACCGAGATCAGCACGGCCAGCCGCGAACAAAGCATAGGCATCGAGCAAGTCAACAAAGCCATCGCCCAGATGGATCAGGTCACGCAGCAGAATGCCGCATTGGTAGAACAGGCTGCGGCCTCTGCCGAATCACTGCAAGGCCAGACGACCGAGTTGATCAACGTCGTCAGCATCTTCACGATCAAGAGCGGCAGCCACGGCTCGACGGCTGAAGCAAAAGAGATGGTCAATCAAGCCATCGAATCCATGTATGACATCGGCCCGGAAAAAACCTTTGCAGAAATCAGCAACAAGCTCGGCAGATTCTGCGACCGCGACTTGTATGTCGTCGTATATGACATGAGCGGTCGCAATCTGGCACATGGCGCCAATCCGGCATTGATAGGCAAGGACCTGATTGATGCCAAGGACGGTGCCGGCAATCCATTCGTCAGGGAGCGTATCGCGATCATCCAGAACACTGGCAAAGGCTGGCAGGACTATATGTTCCTGAACCCGATTTCCAAACAGATAGAAGCCAAATCCATGTACCTGGATCGCTATGAAAATCTGATTATCGGTTGCGGCGTCTACAAGGAATAAGCACGAGCAGAATGAACTCCGGCACGCCTCTGCGCTCGAATAGAATATGCCAGCGTGCTAAGATAAATTATTCTTTGAGGAGGTCATCATGGCTGGAAAATTAACACCACAAGAATTTCTGGATGAACTCAATCGCAACCTGAAAGATCATCCGGGATATGAAGAGTGGATGCAATTTGTGCCGCCACCTGAAGGCGTGGAGCCGGATACGGTAGAAGGATTTGAACGTGCCGGCCCACAACCTCGTCATTCACTGTATGACCTGGTCGCCTTGAAAGTCGGCGAAGCATTCGACATGTTTCCGAAGTAAAGCAAAGCGCCAGGGATTTTCACTATCCCGTCAACATCAAGCCCTGCGTCATTCCACTCTTGTCAACTGAGCGCGCCCGAAAATCGGCGCGCTTACTTCATCAGCAACGCCATCACTTAACGCAACATGCCGCGCGCATACGACCAGCCATCTTTGGGGTGCGGTCGCGGCTCACCTTCATCCATCAGGTAAGCCTCCGTCACTTCCCGCGGGAAAAATTCCATATGTATCCAGAAGTTAACCGTCTTGCCACCCATGCCGGATGACATGGTTTCGCCGGAAATAGAGTCCTGGTACCAAACAATCTGTATTTGATCTACCGGAATCGGCTTCATGTGGATTCCTTGCGTAAATTGAAAGCAATTATTTTACGTGGATTTGCAAATAGGGATTTCAGCAAATCGATGATGTACGACCGCCCGAAGAAAGACCAGTGCATCTATTCCTTTGCAACTGCGTCGCCTGGATGCCGTTCTGTTTGATACTTTGACATGAGAAAACCGGATAAGCGATCAGCATTTAGAGAATGGAAATCATTCCACGCATCAACGCTGTCGCAATTATTGTCACGCAAAATTAATTGTGGATCTTTTTGATCTTCATCAAAAAATAAATATCTTTCGCTGCAATAACAAACTAAATTGAGAGTGTAAAAATTACTCGTTTTCTTATGTAAATCTGGTCCGACATACCCGTTACGCGCACCACATCGAACTGCCCATCCATTCAGATCCAGTAGCAAGCATGCAATGAAAACTATAACTATTTCTAGAGGAGCCCGCCATGCGCAAAAACCTGCCGATTACCAATATCGAATACCACATGGACGAGGGACGTCCTATCGTTTCAAAGACTGACCTGAAGGGCAAGATCACTTACATCAATCCGTATTTCATCGAAGTCAGCGGCTTTACAGAACAGGAATTAATCGGCGCGCCGCACAATCTGGTGCGCCATCCCGATATGCCGCCAGAGGCGTTTGATGATCTCTGGGGCACATTGAAGGCCGGCATGTCGTGGACCGGCATGGTCAAGAACCGGCGCAAAAACGGCGATTACTACTGGGTGGTTGCCAACGTGACTCCCGTCATGGAAGGCGGCCAGGCCAACGGCTACATGTCCATCCGCACCAAGCCGACACGCGCCCAGATCGAAGCAGCCGATGGCCTCTACCGCAAGATCGTGGCCGGCCAGGCGCGGGGCATCGCCATCAAGCAGGGACAGGCCGTGCGCACCGGACTTGCCGGCATTTTCGCGGCACGCAAAAACCTGTCAACCAGCGGCCGCCTCGGCATCGGCCTGGCCATAATGATCGGATTGTTTATCGCGATGGCCGCCGTCGGATTTACGCAGTTAAGCGGTAACACGGCAACCTTGTTTGCTGCTGCTGGCGCCGTCGGTGTGCTCAGCGCATTGATGCTGGGATTTTCACTGCACGCATCGATCGTGGTCCCGTTGCGCATAGCCACCAAGGCGGCGCGTGCACTCTCGGGTGGCGATCTGACCGGCACCATAGAAACCACGCGCGGCGATGACATGGGGCAGTTGCTGCGCGCACTGCAGCAGATGAACGTGAACCTGGTTGCCGTGATCGGCGACGTGCGCTCGAATGTCGATTCGATGACGGCCGCCACCAGAGACATTGCCGCCGGCAACCTGAATCTGTCTTCACGCACGGAATCGCAGGCATCCAGCCTGGAAGAAACCGCTTCCAGCATGGAAGAATTCGCGTCGACGGTCAAACAGAATGCCGAGAATGCGCAGCAGGCCAGCAAGCTCGTGGTGTCAACCACCGAGATCGCAACCCGCGGCAGCGATTCGGTCACCCGTGTGGGCGCGACGATGACCGACATCAGCGATTCCGCCAACAAGATTGTGGACATCATCAGCTTGATCGATGGCATCGCCTTCCAGACCAATATCCTTGCCCTCAATGCAGCGGTGGAAGCGGCGCGCGCCGGCGAACAAGGCCGCGGCTTTGCAGTCGTCGCCGCCGAAGTGCGCAACCTCGCGCAACGGTCTGCCGGTGCCGCCAAAGAAATCAAGGTCTTGATTGATGACTCGGTCAGCAAAGTCGCGCTCGGTAATCGCATCGTCGATGAGGCAGGGCAGAACATGACCGAGGTACTGGAATCGGTCCAGCGCGTCGCCACCATCATGAGTGAAATCGCAGGCGCCAGCCGCGAACAAAGTATCGGCATCGATCAAGTCAATCAGGCGGTCACCGACATGGATGACGTCACGCAACAGAATGCCGCCCTGGTAGAGCAGGCAGCGGCCGCCGCAGCGAGTCTGGATGAACAGGCAGGACAATTATCGCAAGCCGTATCCGTATTCAAGGTCGGCAGAGATGTCGCGGCAAATAGTCACGCATATGCGGCGAATGCCAAGCCGGCCATGCGCGGTACGCAAGCCCTGGCTGCGCCACGATAGCAAGCAGCACGCAGAATAAAACGGCCATGCCTGCACGCATGGCCGTTTTATTTTGTTCCCGCCAAGTCTCTGCCCATCCACTCTTAGGCCATCGGCAAATCATGCTCTGTGACTACGCGGCTTGCCCCATCTGTCCGTCGAGGCTGACACACGCGGGCATCCTGCAGAGACATTCTCAAGCCTCGCTCGCAACAAGCGTGCAGGTCTGGTGTAATCTTTCAAAAAACGGAACGGACGAATCCGTATGCACAATAGAAACCACCGTCGCTCTGCAATACAGCGCACGGTTTATGGAGGAGACATGAAGAAGCTGGCCTGCGCCTTGTTGGCGCTCTGTTTGGTCGCGTGCAGCAAAAGTAGTGACGTGCGGACTTCATCGTCCGATGAGTTGGCTGTGCCGGTTCAGGCAGTCAGCATCAACAGGGAACGCGAATTTGCATTCAATGCAGCACAATTCGTCGATGCATTTAATGCGGCTGCGAAATCATCCGGCCAGTCATTTCGCATCGGCACATACGAGGTCAAGCATGGTGCGGTGCATGACTATTTCAAACAGAATTTCGCGGATAAAACTTCACTCACGGTAAGCGTTTCGAAAGAGAGCGGACACATCATCAGTGTCACAGCCGTCGTCGCCGGCAATCCGGACGCAATCGATCGCTCGGCCGTACTGACGATATCGGAAGTCATCGCGGAAGCGACGAACCCCGGCTTGAGTCCAAGGAAGGCATCGGCCCTGGCCAGCGACATGATGCAGGAATCCGGCAGCAATCACGAAGCGGGGAGATTCCCGCAGCGCTTCATCAACAATGTGCGCTACGTGTTGCGTAGCGATAGCGGCATCGGTTATTGGTGGATGGCGAATCCGGCTTGATGGTGAAGCGCCGTACGGCATGAGCGCAAGCCGCTCCTTCTATCCAGAGAACCGCTTGCAAGGCGACGCGTGTTTACGCCACCAGCGCCTCTTGGCGTGATTATCTTACTTCACAATCAACCGCATTCGATTTCGCCGGAGTCGTGGTTGCGCTTGGTCCGGTGAACTGGGTAAATGTCGGCGGCGGCGTGAACTGGATACCTGGATTAGTCGGGACCATGACCGGCGGCTGCCTGAAGCTCGGGGTATAGCCGAACTGGCCAGCGGAAAAATTCAATGTGCCCGCCGGGTTAGTCACATGGATAAGGCCGTCTAACACCTGCACATACAGGCCGGGGGGCCGAGCGGCAGTCGGCATAGGCATAAGACCCTGTGCCAGCATCAGGGGACGAATGGCTGCTGCCATGGGCATGTCGCTGCGTGTAGGCATCAACGATGCGTCCAGTGCCGCGGTACTTGCCAGCAGATATGCTGTACGCGTAACAGCGACCGCTTCTGCACTGGGCTTGATGTATTGCACAACAACATTTGCAGCTTGCATGCTGATGTTTGCAGACGGCGTTGCCAATTGCACACTGTCTTTGCTGCGCTTGCCAACCAATCCCGCATTTGAACGCACGCCGCCCTGTACCAAGGTGAACGCAATACTGTCGGCCGCCGGCTTGCCTGCTTCATACGAAAATTTATTGATCGTCACTATCGTGTCCGGCTGCAAGATGAGTACGCTGTCATCGCCGAACTTGATTTGCGCATAACCTCTGTTTTGCGTAGACAAGGTATCGCCAGTCTCAACCGCAGACCTGGCACCCAGCACGCGCATCTTGCCATCGGCTTTTTGCGCCAGCAAAGGCCCGCTCAAATGCGTGACGGTACCGACGACAGGAGCAGCACAAGCAAGCGCTGCAACACACATCGATGCCAGCAACAGCAGTGACTTAATTGCAGTACATTTTTTTAACTGGTTCATTTTTTGTTCCACTCTTGTCATTGGATGCGACTTCTTTGGTATCGGTTTTATCGGCGGCTTTTTTCTCATCCGCTTGTTTGGCTTTTTCCTCAGCAATCTTGGCTTCGGATGCAGACTTGGCTGCTGCGTCAGCGGCGGTTGGAACAGTGCTGGTGCTTGGATTGCCTGCTGTAGGAATCGCGCTTAGCGGAGGCGCGGCAGGATTCGTATTAGTCGTCACTGTATTGATGATATTGACGGTTGAATTAAGCGCTTGCCCCACCGGATTGGTCGGATTATTTTGGGTTGGCGGCAAAATGACCGAGCATCCACGTAGAGTCGGATCGGCCACGCATTGATTGATAGTGGCGGCTATTGGCGGCGTCGATGTGGTGGAATCTCTTATAGTCAGCGTGCCTTCGGTGGTTTCAAGTACAACACCCGACATCCTTATAACCTTGCCACTACCGGTAGCAGTTCCTCCGCCATTGTCATTCGCCGACAAGACCAAGTCGCCGCCATTTGTCGTGATCGACGCGTCGACATTGATGTTGTTCCCTGCCTGCGCAGTCAAACCAACACCGACCGCTGCAATATTGATCTCACTCGAGAAGGTAATATCATTGCGCGCTTGCAGCGTGACGTTGGCAGTCGCGCCAGAGATGACGGACGCATTAATGAAAGATGTATCGCTGCTGTTAGGCGTGGGATTGTCAAAGGCAGCGACGTCATCGAGCGTGACGCTATCACCGACTGAAACACGAATATTCTCAGGATCCAGCAGCCACTGGCCGTTATTTCCGTTTGCTGCCCCGGCATTCACGCGTATCCCTGCCACATCCAGATGGTGACCCGAGGTTTCGACAAAACCGCCATTGCCGAATGCTGCTCCACCGCGTGCAAATATGGAACCATACACCTGCGCAGTCTGGTTACCCCAGACGATAACCTTGCCGCCATCGCCGCTGGCAATCGCATCGGCCTTGATGACGGCATCCTTGCCGACAAAGACTTGTTCCGCATTCATCACCGCAGCGTTCTTGCCTTGATAATCGCCACCGATCAGCGCCGTGCCGCCGCCATTCCGGCCGCTGACATCGACCAGCGAATCGCCCATCAGGCCGA
Organism: uncultured Herminiimonas sp.; assembly: GCA_964406085.1. Lineage (GTDB taxonomy): Bacteria > Pseudomonadota > Gammaproteobacteria > Burkholderiales > Burkholderiaceae_D > Oxalicibacterium. Next base: position 140,421 of record CAYOQL010000003.1, on the reverse strand, counting down.
CTTTTTCACCCAGCACCTGAACTTCGCCGCCGTTGCCGGTACCGGTCGCTGTTGTCACGCTGCCGGCTTCCAGCAAGGTCGTGCGCGTCGCTTTCAGGATGATCTTGCCGTTCTCGCCGACCACTGCGCTGTTCGCATTCAGCGTGCCACGTTGATTAACGAGTGCGCCGTAGATGCCTATCTTGCCACCTTGCGCGATCACTTCGCCGATATTGATCGCCTGATTTTCCGGTGCCGAGACCACCACGTGCATACCGGGATTGGATGAGTCCGCCAGTTGCACGCTATGTCCTGCCGCCAGCACAACTTCGCCCTGCGGGGATGTGATGAGGCCGCTGTTGGTGACATCAGGTGCAATCAAAAAAACCTTGCCGCCGGATGGCGTCGTGATCGCGCCTTCGTTGACCAGGCTGCCCGCAGTCGCGCCGGAGAAGAATTTGTTTTTACCAGCGATAAAATCCGCGTTGGCGATATCCAGCGTCGATGCGACCAGGCCATTTACATTGATTTGCGCGCCGCCGCCGAACAGGATGCCGTTCGGATTGATCAGGTAGACGCGACCATTCGATTGCAAGGCGCCCATGATGCGGCTGGGATCTTGTCCGGTGATGCGGTTGAGCACGGCGCTATTGCCGCTCTGCTGCAGGAAGCGCACGATCTCGCCTTGCGCAATCGAGAAGCTGCCCCAGTTGATGATCGCATTCGGGCTATTCGTGATCGAGAACACATTGCCCTGCTGTGCAAACGTCACCTGCCCATTCACCACCGTCGGGTCGCTGGGTGCAGCGTGCGCAATACCGCTGATCCCCATGCAGGCAGCCAGCAACAGCGGCAATAGTTTGGGCTGCATAGGCAGCGGTAAGGAATAAGGCGTCATCAATGTGCGCGTCGTAGTGATAGCAGTGATTTTCATGATGTCCTCAGAAAGACAGGCCGAGACGCGCATGGACGCGGTCGTCGCCTTTTTGCGTCGCACTCGCTTCGGCGTGCAGCACATGGCCGACATCCACCTGGAAATTGACCTTGCTGCCGAGCTGCATGCGCAGACCCACGCCCACGCTGCTGATCGCAATGTTGCGGAACTCGCCCGCCAACGCACGATTGCGCGTCAGATAAGCGCTGTCGTAAAACGCCAGTACGCGGCATTGCCAGTTTGTCGTTCCGCACAAAGGCGATGAATACACTTCGAAGTTAGCGGTCACGCCGGAATCATTCGACACTTCGCGTTCGGCAAAGCCGCGCACCGAACTCGCACCGCCCGCGCCGAACTGCTCAGGCGCAATCAATGCATCCTTCGTGTATTGGCCGTTGACGATCACGCGCGCCAACCAGTCTGCCGGCAAGGCTTGCGTTGCACTCGCCGCAAAACGCAGCGCGGTGTAATTATCGGTCGCATTGAAACGGGCGCGATCGAAATCCGCCTGACGCCCGCGCGTGCCGCCGGGGATGTTATGCAATAGCGTCACGCCGATATTTGCATCGCCGTTCGGCAATGCCCAGCTGCCCTGATAACCGACACTGAGCGGATGCACGGTAATGTCATTGCCCAATTCGACGCCGAGCAATCGCATGCTGCTTTTGTATTCCTTGTAATCGACGCCGTACACCAGCTTGGATTCGTAGTTGCCGGCAGTCGGCAAGTTCTGGTTGTAGCGCGCGCCATACATCGAACCCTTGCCGCTCACCGCCAGATCAAAAATACCCGCCGTCACCGTGCCGCTATCCACATCCGAATAACTGGCGAAAAAATCCATCGAGTCGCCCAGCGCATACAAGGGGACGTGATAACCGACGCCATACACACCAACGCTGCTCGGCTCTTCCAGTGTCGTCGTGTACTGCAGGCTCAACACATGATCGCGGCCGAACAGGTTGGCGTTCTGCAGCACGACGCCGGCCAGTGTTCTGCCAGTGGCGACCGAGCCGGTATTGTCGAGATTGAGCGTAGTGGACCAAATCGATTCATCGGTCACGGCCAGCGTTGCATCGACTTCGCCGTCCACTGCGCCGGTCTTCATTTTCATGACGGTTTTTTTGGCAGGATTTTCATTCGCCAGTTTCAGGCTTTTGGAAATCTCCTTCAGGTCTGGCACTTCGCCCTCGCGCAAACCCGGCAGGCTGCTGCGTATGTTCGCATCTGTGAAATGCTGATTACCTTCAATCACCACATTGCCGATTTTAGTTTGCACCACATTCAGGATCACCACGCCCTGATTCAATTCCTGCTCGGGCAAATCGATGCGCACCAGTTGATAGCCGCGTGCCTGATACACCGCCTCCAGCGCTTCCAGCGCTTCCATCACATCGGCAAAATCGCGCTGCTTGCCTGTGTACGGCGCAACCGTGTTATCAACGGTTTGTGCCGACAGCAAGGTATTGCCGCGTACTTCAAAACGGTTGATATCGAAATTGGGGGAAGTGTCTGCCGCCATCGCAGCGGTACTGGCGGCGGTGCCCAGCAATGCGCCAACCAGCAGAGGAAGTAAGCGGTATTTCATCAGTGCGCCCTGGGTGCGTGATTATTGTGTTTTTTGAATGACCCACCCCTTAACAACTGTCGGGTATGGCACAGCAGCAAGTGTACCGATTTTGTATTTCCATAAGGGAATTCTGGCGAGATAAATTGATGTATGCGCAGCGAGTGCGGCGTCAACACCACATTCCACCGACAAATCACGGTCGCCGAAAATTGGCGCACCGCTCAGGTGCGCAGAAAGTTATTTTTCCGTCATTAAATGCGTCAGGCAAAACACATTTATCCGTGGCATATTGATGGCCGTCGGCGTCGCTATCTGATGACGAGCGCTTGATTGTTCATTCCTTCGAATCTCCATCTTCCAGCAGAGAGAGCCGCATGTCAGATACGCCAGATCCAGAAGCCGCGCTGCAATCGTTTTTCCAGGCACGCCGTCATCAGCTCTTCCCCGCGTTGACTGATGCGCAGCTTGAATTGATGGGCAAGTATGGCGAGCGGCGGCGCTTCCCTGCCGACCATGTGTTGTTCACGCAAGGCGAGCGCCATATCAGTACCTATGTGATTGTCAGCGGGACGATACAGATAGAACGCGGGACCGCGCTGCGTTCGCGCTCGCTCGGCACCTTTGGCGCCGGCATGTTCACCGGCGATATCGGCACGCTGGCGGGCCGGGCTGCAGTAGCGACCGCCGTCACGCAGAGTGAATGCGAAATGATCGTCGTCGATGAAGAATGCTTGCGCGCGCTGGTGGTTGCCGAAGCCGATTTGAGCGAACTGATCATGCGTGCCTACATCTTGCGGCGCGTCGCCTTCATCCAGGACAAGGAAGGCAGCGGCGTCATCGTGTTCGGCTCGCGCCAATCGGCACACTCGCTCAATCTGCGCGAGTTCTTGTCGCGCAACGGACACCCGGCCGCCTACTTCGATATTGATCAACACGAATCCGCAGCCGCGTTGATGGCACGCTTCGACATCACGCTGGAAGACATTCCCGCCGTCGTCACACCCGGCAGCGTCGTATTGAAACGCCCGACCAATCGCGCACTGGCCGACGCACTCGGCATGAGCCCCGACAATCTCAACGGCAAGCAATTCGATCTGGCCGTGGTCGGTGCCGGCCCGGCCGGATTGGCAGCAGCCGTGTATGGCGCGTCGGAAGGCTTGAGCGTCGTCGTGCTCGACACCAAGGCCGCCGGCGGCCAAGCAGGGACCAGCTCCAAGATAGAAAACTACTTCGGCTTTCCGACCGGGATTTCCGGCGTGGCATTGGCAGGGCGCGGCTTGTCGCAGGCGCGCAAGTTCGGCGCAGAAGTCGCGGTGCCGATAGAAGTCACCTCACTCGATTGTCGCGCCGGCAAGCGCTTCGACATCGCGCTCGACAATGGCGATCACATTCAGGCGCGCTCAGTCGTCATCGCCACCGGCGCACGTTATCGCAAACCATCGATACACAATCTGGAACACTACGAAGGACGCGGCATCTATTACAACGCGTCGTTTATGGAAGCAACCTTTTGCACCAGGGAAGACGTGATCCTGGTCGGCGGCGGCAACTCGGCCGGGCAGGCTGCGGTGTTCCTTTCCGGCCATGCGCGTCACGTCCACATCATGGTGCGCGCCAGCGGCCTCGCCGCCAGCATGTCGCAGTATTTGATACAGCGGATAGAAGCTGCGCCCAACATCACGCTGCATACGCACACGCAAATCGTCGATCTGCAAGGCGAAGACAAACTGCAATGCGTGATGTGCCAGACGTGGGATGAAACACCCCGGGCCTACCAGGTCGAACACGTCTTTCTGTTCCTCGGTGCAGAGCCCAACACTGGCTGGCTCAATCACTGCGTCAAGCTCGACGACAAGCAATTTGTGCTGACCGGCCCGCAAGTGCAGGGCGCCGACTGGCCGCTAGAACGACCGCCGCATCATCTGGAAACCAGCAACCCCGGCATCTTTGCCGTCGGCGATGTGCGTAGTGGTTCGGTCAAGCGCGTGGCAGCCGCAGTGGGAGAAGGCTCGGCGGCGATCCAGGCGCTGCATCAATTTTTAGCCGAAACTTGATTAACCAAGACTTGATACAAGCCGGCTGCAGCACACACGTAAAAACGATCAACGACTATCGTGCTGCACGCCCACATCAATCACGCCATACATTTCCACGCCTGAACTGCCGTTCGGTGTACGCGCGTAACCGCCGCAACCGCTGAGTATTGAAGTGACCAACAACAACATGGTCATGCGTACGGCGAAATATTTTTCAGATCGTTTCATTTCATTGCTTTCAAATTTCACCCCGGTCTTGCAGAAGAAATACCGCTGCATTGCAAACATTAATCATCAGACCTCACATCAGGCGACTTCAATTCCATTTGCACGCAAAAATATAAATTCCCGCATTGTCGGCAGGCATCCGGCCACCGAACCTAACTTCGCATAGACACTGTCACAGACGTTGCAGTTGCACCTTATGAACAGGGAAGCGCAATGTATAGACATTTAGTCAGCCTATAGATGTATTCGTGCCAACTATTTGTCATTCAATGTTAAATGGCGCACTAACCTGTGCAGTTAATTGCTTGATGCCTCACGATCTTGATATGCTGCAATGTTGAGGCACATTTCAAGACAGCATAAATGAATAGCAACTTTTACAGTGGGGGCTCACCGGCCATCCGGTTACAGCCACGCTCAACAGGCTTGACGCTCATCGAATTGATGATGGCGGTGGCTATTATCGGCATCCTCGCAGCCGTCGCTATCTCGCAATACAGTGATTATCGCGAACGCGTGCGCGTCAATCAGGCCAAAACGGATATTGCGGTCATCTCGGGCAAAATTGGGTACTACTTCCTGGACGCGCGTGACTATCCAGCCACGCTAGCCGAGGTTGCGGGTAATGCAGTTGATCCGTGGGGCAAGCCATACGTGTACGTGGACCTGACCGGAATCAACGGCCACGGCAAAGCGCGCAAAGATCGCAAATTGAATCCCCTCAACTCGGACTTCGATCTCTACAGCAAGGGCAAGGACGGCGTAACCAAACCGCAGATCACCAACCGCGACAGTCTGGATGACGTGTTGCGCGCCAACGATGGCGCTTTTATCGACCTTGCATCCAAATTCTGATTTCATGCGCATAGACGGAAAATTCCTGCGTAGTCGTGTATCGAGACGGATCGCGATCCTGTTCCTGCTCGCCGCGCTCATACCCACCTCGCTGCTCGCCATACTCACCTATGGCAATATCACGCGCGTCATGCAAGAACAGCAGCAAAGCGAGCTGGTTGAAACCAGTCGCGCCTATGCACTAGCGACCTTTGGCAGACTGGTTCTTGCACACGCAGTGATTAAAAATGTCGCGCAAGATATCAAGACCGGGCAATCCTTGCCATCGGCTTATCTCCCCATATTTGAATCAATAGAACGGTTCGATAACGCTGGCCGCAACGCGTTGGGTTCTGCGCACATCCCTTTGCTCTCCATACAACTGCTGACGACAATCCAGGATCGCACCACGGTTTTTATTGCAGAACCCTCAAGTGTGGTTGGTGGCGGAATCCTAAAGGGAAAATTGAATCCGGATTATTTATGGGGTGAGCGCGACAATGCCAGTGCTGCTTACAATATTTGTGTGTTTAGCGAAGCAATACGCCTGCATTGTGAATATCCGGAAGAGATACTCGCCTTTAGCTCGGCGCAGGAAGGCCGCTGGGATCTGTTTTTAAAACCGGAGTTCGGCGCTGGCATCTGGACCGTGGTTGCTACCCGTCGCTTCCCGGCTGCGGGTGCTGCGCTATCAGATTTTTTCAGCGTGTATATTCTCGTCGCGGCATCGAGCGTACTGCTGATCATGCTGTTAAGCCTGATTCAAATCCGCCGCAGCATGGTGCCGCTGGAAAAATTGATCGATGGCGCAAAGAGAATCGCACGCGGTGATTATCGCGAAATAATCGTGCGCTCCGACGACGAGTTTGGTGAGCTCACCTCCGCAGTCAACAACATGTCGAGCCGCATCGAACGGCAGTTAACGACGCTGCAAACCTTGTCCGCAATCGATAAGGATATGCGCGAGCGGCTCGATCTGAACCATTTAATCGCCATGGTCGGTACGGCTATGCGGCGTATTGTGCCGGGCGCAGCCCTGTATGTTGTACGTCACTCCAGCGCAGAACCGGACGCCGGCTTGCTGTTCACGCAAACAGGCGAATCGACGCCAGTAACCGAAAGTGCGATTCGTATTTCGGCAGCAGAAACAGCATGGCTCGCACAACAGAACAACGGCCATTTGAACAACCCGCCATCGCCATTTCCAACGCCAGCCCAGGATCAAAAGAGTTGGAGTATTGCACTGCAATGGCAAGGCTCTGGTTGCGGCATGCTCACGCTGATGTGGCACGGGCAGCCGCTGGGCGAAGAATCGATAGCGGAACTCATCGAGCTGGCCAACCGCATCGCCGTCGCAATCCAGATGCAGGATCGCGAACAGCGTCTGCTGTATCAAGCGATGTTTGATAGTTTGACAGGGCTGCTCAATCGCCGTGGGCTGGAAGAACGCATCGCACAAATCATGCAGCAAGATGCACCCGCAGCGGTGCTGTTCATCGATATAGATCGCTTCAAACAAGTCAACGACAACTTCGGCCACAAAACCGGCGATCTGCTGCTGCAGGCGATCGCGGCGCGCCTGCTCGATTCAATCAACACAGGCATCGCAGGGCGGCTAGGCGGCGACGAATTCGTGGTTCTGCTACCCGGCGCAGACTGTCCGCATGCTGTCGCAATACAGGCACGTACGCTGATGGATGCGCTGACCAAACCGTTTGTCATCGCGTCACGCCCTTTCCTGATGACATGCAGTATCGGCATCGCCTTGCATCCCGGCGTAGCGAGCGATGGCCTGACGCTGATTGAACGCGCCGACATTGCAATGTACCGTGCAAAACAAAGCGGACGCGATGGCTACCGCTTTTATAGCGAGAGTATGAGCCTTGAAAACTACTGGCGGCAGGAGCTGGAAGCAGACCTGCGCCTGGCATTGAAGCGCGATGAATTGCTGTTGCACTATCAGCCCAAGGTGAGTCTGGAGACCGGTGAGATCGTTGGCGCAGAAGCGCTGGTTCGATGGGCGCATCCGACCCTGGACCTGATCCCGCCAGCGCGCTTTATTAGCCTCGCCGAAGAGACGGGGCTGATCGTGCCGCTAGGCGCATGGGTGATACGCACCGCATGCGCACAAAATGCCATGTGGCGCCGCAACGGCTTGCGGCCTATGCGGGTTGCCGTCAACGTGTCGGCGCGGCAATTCGTCGAGCCGGATTTCGTCAACAACGTCGCGGCGATCTTGATGGAGACCGGCCTGCCTGCTGAAGGGCTGGAGATCGAACTGACCGAAAGCATGATCATGAACGATGTCGATCAGGCAATTTCCATTCTCAATGGCTTGCGCGATCTGGGTGTGATGTTGTCGGTGGACGACTTCGGTACCGGCTATTCGAGCCTGTCCTATCTGAAGCGTTTCCCGATCAGCGTTTTAAAAATAGACCAGTCCTTCGTACGCGGCATCGCCGATGACAAAGATGATCGTTTGATCATCGCATCCATCATTGGCCTTGCGCACAATCTGCAGTTGCAGGTTGTGGCAGAAGGTGTGGAAACTGCCGTAGAACTTGCATACCTGCAGCAACAACGCTGCGATGAAATTCAAGGTTACTACTTCAGCCGCCCGGTCGAAGCGAGCCAGTTTTTGATCATGCTTGAAGAAGGCAAATGTCTGATCGACGGTGATGGACTCGCGAGATCGTGAGCACCTTTGTTCAGCTCCTGCAGCCTCCCGCGCTCCATATATACAGTGATTTGATTTGCCGCACTTGATGCGGCAATCGCTTACACCACCAGTAGGCACTTAACGCCCTAAAACACCGTATCGGCAGCGATGCTGCCGCACCCCGGATCCGGATTGCATGCGCAGTGTACGGATTCGCACATACCTCTGCGCACTCTGCTGATATGTTGATTGCCATGCAAGTTTGAACATGCAGGCATCACAAGTACAAGCGATGTCCTTAATTTCACCGAGGAGACACCATGACGAACAGAGTCGGCAATAAAGACGAGGCGCATCAGCGCAGCAAAGAAGAGAAGGCAAGAATCAAGGCATCCAATATTGCGCAGGAGGCCGAGAAAAAAGCGGCAGCTGCGGCAAAGTATCACAATGAAATCAAAAATCATCCACGCTCCGCCACACCCGTCGATGCGGCGAAAAGCGATGAGACCAAGAAGAAAAATGACGCAAAGAAAACTGCCGCCCCTGCCAAGCCTAAAGCCGTTAAGCCTGCCAAACCGGCTACCAAGGCTGCACGTAAAACCACCGCTGCCAAGACGGTGAAAGCAAAACCGGTAAAAGCGGCATCGAGCAAAGACAGTAAAAAAGCGGCGTCGAATAAAGATGCTACTGGCGGCAAGAAGCAGGAAAGCAAGCAGTAAAATTTTTCAAGCACTAAACAAATTAAAAGCCCCGAAAGTTCGGGGCTTTTTTATGGCCGTTTTTCTTTATCACGCCATCAACACCGCTTGTCGAAACAGCTGGCATCGTCAGCAATCGCATTTGCACTGAGAAAAATTCGGCACAATCGATGCTGCCAGCCAATGCCAGCAGAATCATCCACACACGATAAGGCGTACTTCATCGCCGTTTAAGGCGCGCGTTTTCTGGAGCCGAAATTGTTTGCGTAAATCCACGTGAACTCGGCACCCAGCAAAAATATCTGTGCAGAGTAATAAACCCAAGCCAGCAGCAACGCGAACGAGCCGGCCGCGCCGAATCCCGTCGTCATGCCGGTGGTACCAAGATACAAGCCGATCAGATATTTGCCGATAATGAACAGCGCTGAGGTCGCGACCGCACCTACCCACACATCACGCCAGGACAGGCGCACACGCGGCATGAATTTGTAGATCACGGAAAACAATCCCGCAAAGACGAAGAATGAAATCGCCAGATTGAGGATTTGCAGCACCACTTCCCATCCTTCAAACCACGTACCCCACCAGACACCCAAGGCGGCCAGACCTGCGCTGACCACCAGTGACACCATCAACATAAAGCCAAGACCAAGGATCAAACCGAAGGACAACAGACGCGTGCGTAGCAGCGCCCAGATTCCATTTTCTTTCACTGCAACCGGTACGCGCCAGATACGGTCGAGCGCACTTTGCAATTCCGCGAACACTGCCGTCGAACCTACTGCCAGCGTGATGACGCTGATCACGGTAGCGATGATGCCTGCGGCAGGTTCGCTGGCCGATTTCAATAATCCCTGTATCGCCACCGCCCCATCTACACCAATCACACTGCGCAACTGGGCAACGATTTCGCCCTGCGCGGCATCCTGCCCAAAGATGAATCCGGCGACAGCAATCGCAATTACCAGCATCGGTGCAATAGAAAAAATGGTGTAGTAAGCGATGGCCGCGCCCATGCTGGGCGCAAAGTCGTCCAGCCACGCATTGACTGCCGCCTTGCTCAACTGCCACGCCTGCCGGTAGCGATTGCCTTCCGTAATGATCGCGATGTCAGGTGCCGGACTTTTATGATATTGGCCGGGTACCTCAACGACTTCTTGCGGATCGCTTGCAGACTTCTTCGTTTTTACATCCGCATCGGAGGCAAGCAAAACCGGCAAGAGCAGTTTGAGAAAAAGAATGGTTTGATGCGGCAGGCTGATCGGCTCTTCTTGATTGATTTTCCTGGCTGGTGTCGCATCCCTGACTGGCGTTGCGCGTGGCTTGCGCTTGCGCGTCAGGACGTAACTGACACCGGCAGCACAGGCGATGCCGATACCAATTTCACTCGCAGAAACCGTTTTGGCGTTTGTATGCCCGGCCGACGCAGCAGCGCCCTCTGACAGTGAATGATTGCTTGCTGGCTGATCGGAAGACTCAGGCGTATCCATCTGGATCTTTCGCGTAGATATTTTGTCGACATTCAGTAAAACAAACGGGAAGCTCCAGTTCAGTACGCAAGCACACATACGCACGCGATCAAGAGATACGCGGCGTAGCGTGCTGATCAAAAACCGTCAAGCTTGCCCAAGCCCAAGCCAAAGATTTGCGACCGTGCAGAGCCGGCCCATCGCCTTTGCCTGTTATCCGCTAGCGTCCGCCAAACACCGTATCGCCAAAAATCTTGTTCTGGCCATGCGGTGCCGACCGCCAGTATTGCGGCGGTGCTTCGATCGTAGCGCCTAGCGCAGAAGCGGCATGCCACGGCCAGCGCGGGTCGTACAACAGGCCGCGCGCCATCGCAATAAAGTCAGCCTTGCCGCTGGCGATGATGTCTTCCGCTTGATGCGGCTCCGTGATCAGGCCGACCGCCATCGTGGTCACCCCGGTCGCTTCTTTGACGCCGTGCGCAAACGCCACTTGATAACCCGGCCCGATGGTAATTTTCTGCAAAGGAGAAATACCGCCCGATGACACATCTATCCAGTCGACATTGCGCTTCTTCAACTCGGCGGCAAAGGCTATCGTCTGCTCCAGATTCCAGCCGCCGTCCATCCAGTCGGTGGCCGACACGCGTATACCGACCGGTTTATCAGCCGGGAACACTGCACGCACTGCATCGAATACTTCCAGCGGAAAGCGCATGCGATTTTCCAGCGAGCCGCCGTATTCATCGGTGCGCTGATTGGCGATCGGCGACAAAAACTGATGCAGCAAGTAGCCATGCGCACCATGCAGCTCAAGGCCATCGATGCCCAGGCGCTGCGCGCGTTTGGCCGCCAGCACAAATGCATCACGCACGCGCCGCAAGCCCGCCGCATCCAGCGCCAGCGGTTCGACTTCGCCATCCTTCTGCGGCACAGCCGACGGCGCGTACGCCATCCAGCCGCCTTCTGCCACCGGCAACTGCGCGCCGCCTTCCCAAGGCACCTTGCTCGACGCCTTGCGCCCCGCATGGCTAAGTTGCATGACCACCGCTATCTTTGAATGTTGGCGGATCGCCGCAAGGATAGGCACCAGGGCTGCCTCGCTGGCGTCATCCCACAAACCCAGGTCCTTCTGCGTGATGCGTCCTTCCGGCTCCACCGCCGTCGCCTCGATCATCAACATGCCCGCACCCGACAAGGCCAGATGGCCGAGATGAATCATGTGCCATGGCGTCGCCGCACCGTTGTCGGCCGAGTACTGGCACATCGGTGACACGACGATGCGGTTGGGAAGGGTAAGACTGCGCAGGGTATAAGGGGAGAACAGTGGGGTCATGATTGTTCCGGTTGATGGATGAGCGAATCAGAGTAGCAGACACAGGCACTTGTTGCAGATGCTGCCCGAATCTAAGCAGGAAAATTCAAGCTGCAATATCGATGACTCGCAGTGATCATGCGGCATCTCAGACATCCCGCAATATTTTCGCTAAGTGCGCCAGCGCACAGTGCCGCGTTGCCAGGCAAGTTACACTCGCGTCGCGGGAAGCCTGTTTTATTCATCACGTTATCGTGCTGATGCAAGTACACTCCCGCCGGACTGAAGGCAATACTCATAAGCGCCGCTTATCTGGATTACATACGGCCGGTGTCACAACACCGGCTTGCCCGATCAGTCATCTAGAGGGAAGAATAATGAAAACAACTAAAATCATCGGCGGACTGTTGGCAGGACTTGCATTGATGGCAGCCGCTTCCGGCATGGCGGCAAATGTCGATGTCCGCATCGGCCTGCCCGGCGTCTATGTTGAGCCACGTCCCGTATATATCCAGCCACAATACGAAAACGACTGGCGCGAACGCCGCGTGCGCGCAAGTCAATGGCGTGCAGAAGATCATCACGATCACGGCCACAACAAGTCACACTCAAAATACAAGAAACAAAAGCATCACCGCAAGCACCACTAATCTGCCGCAGGCTTAAATGCCTGAGCAAAAAGGGCCGTACTGCTTGATCATGATCAAGCAGTACGGCCCTTTTTACGTATGCAACGCTATGATTGTTGTCAGTCTTGATGCTAGGAGCGCGGCCTGTTGATTGAATTTATCATGTACGCAAGCGAACATTCCAGAATGACGCGAAATGGTATGTTCGTCTTTCAACGTTGAAACAAACGTGACGCACGGACCTGAACAATCTCGTAGCCTGCATGTCCAAACGTCCGGCATCAACCGAGATTTCTTTCTATTTTCGAGGCTATTTGAATCCCCATACGCCCCAGTCGCACAATTCCGAACCACCGTTATTCTTTGTAATGAACGGCGGTTCGGGTCGCCATGACGCCGACGACACACGCGACACGATAGCCGCGGCCATGCAAGCGGCCGGGCGCGCGCATCGCATATTCGTGATTGAAGACGTGAGCCAGATCCAGGCGACCGTGCAACAAGCGGTTGATGCCGCAAAGGAGCAGGGCGCGGTGGTTGTCGCAGTCGGCGGCGACGGCACGATCAATGCCGTGGCCAATACCGTGCTGGGTAGCGGCTGCCTGTTCGGTGCGATACCGCAAGGCACCTTCAATTATTTTGGCCGCACGCACGGCATCCCTGAAGAAATCAGCGCGTCGCTGCAAGACTTGCTGCACGGTGCAGCCGTGCCCGTCCAGGTCGGGCAAGTGAACGGCCATATTTTTCTGGTCAATGCGAGTGTGGGTTTGTATCCCGAACTGCTGGAAGACAGAGAAGCCTTCAAACAGAAATATGGTCGCAGCCGACTGGTCGCGATCTGGTCAGCAATCGCCACCGTGTTTGGTCGTCACCGGCAATTGCACATCACGCTGGAGCAAGATGGCAAAAGCATAGTGATGCGCACCACCACACTATTCGTCGGCAATAATCGACTGCAGCTTGAACAGGTCGGCATGCCGCAGGCGGATGCCGTTGTGCAAGGACAGCTGGCCGCGATTGCCGTGCGTCCGATCGGCAAGCTCGCGATGTTATGGCTGGGTGCACGCGGCGCGCTGGGCAGTCTGGGCGATGCCGACAATGTCATTGGCTTCAGTTTTCGCGAACTGACTATTGCCCCGCGCAGAAAGCTGCGCGGCACAAAAGCCGCGACTGCGAACACCAGCACGCCTATCAGTACCGGCAAGAAGTCGCATAAAAGCCAGATCAAGGTCGCCGCCGATGGCGAGATCATGTGGCTGCGCATGCCGCTGGAGTTTCGCGTGGCCGCCGAGCCGCTTATGCTGATCAAGCGCCGCCACACATCCGAGGCAAACAGCGAACAGAATGAAGTTGCAGCAGCGGATAAGAACGTCGCCGACAAATACACGGAAGATAAAATTACATCAGGAGGCAATGCCGCGTGAAGACGGTACTGCACATTTCCGATACCCATTTCGGCACCGAACGGCCGCACGTCGTCACCGCACTGGAGCGGCTGGCACATGCGCAGACACCCGATCTGCTCATCCTGTCGGGCGACATCACGCAACGCGCACGCGCCATCGAATTTAAGGCGGCTCACGCTTTTGTCGAGCGTCTTGCGATTCCCGCCAGAGTCGCCATTGCCGGCAACCATGACATACCGCTGTTCGATGTGGCGACCCGCATCTTTCTGCCCTACTCACGTTACTGCCGCGCCTTCGGCTCCGAGCTGGAACCCATCCACGACTCGCCCGAACTGCTGGTGATCACCGTGCGCACCACGCGTCGCTACCGGCACATAGAAGGCGAAGTATCCAGCGCGCAAATCGCACGCGTTGCGCAACGACTAGAGCAAGCCAGTGACAGACAATTGCGCATCGTCGTCACCCATCAGCCTGTGCACGTAACGCATGCCATCGATGAAGAACATCTGCTGCGCGGCCATCAACATGCGATCAACAGATGGGCGGAAGCGGGCGTCGATCTGATACTCGGCGGCCATATTCATCGTCCCTTCACCGCTGCATTGCATGAGCATCTTGTGGATCTGCCGAGACGTGTGTGGGCAGTGCAGGCAGGGACGGCGGTATCGTCACGCATACGTCACGACTCCAACAACTCGATCAATCTGATTCGTTACGGTGTAGAGAATGCGCCGCTGCAGTGTGTCGTCGAGCGCTGGGACTACAACGAAGACGCTGGTGATTTTGTGCTGGCCAATCGTGTCGACATGCAACGACGTTGACCGATTCTAACGGCGCTGGCGCGGCACCATGCATTGAAGCGCAGCTTGTCCTACGATCAAATGAGAAGTCCACTGGCGCAGGCAACGCACTGTTGCACTGCGTGAGGTGTTACGGTTATCCCCTCGCTGTATATCCGCTAGAGATCGTCAATCGCAATTGCAGATAACGATAGTGAACCGGTTTATTCGACAGCAAACACTTAAGAGGAAAAACCATGACAGACCCACGCAACGTCGCCCACGACAAAAAAGTCCTGCAAGAAAAAAAGCATAACGGAGAAGAAGCTTTTCCAGGCGCAGAACACGCACCGCAACCAGGCAAGAAGCCGCATATAGTGGACGCGCCTGAAGTCGAAGAAGAGAAAGAGCAAGAGAAAGAAAACGACGATAAGTCATAAGCAGCACGATCAGCTCATGACAAAGAAAAGGTCCGCATACGCGGACCTTTTCTTTTGTCGGTACTACATGCCACGAACGACAGCCAGACTGCGCACACTCAGCCGCAAGCATGCGTTGAATACGATCTGGCCAAGCCAGGAAGGAGTGGCGATGCAGCGCTATCGAGCCGAAAAAGAATTAACAGTTTGTCACAATAAAATCACTTATTATTCTCGCTCCACAAAAAAATCCAGGGAAAAACCGTGTTTAAGAAACTTACAATCGTTGCGCTGTCATCCGTATTGTTTACAGGTTGTGCGACCGTGCAAATGGAAAGCAAGGAAGCATCGCAAAAGGCCAAGGAATTTTCTCAGCCTAGCGCAGGTCAAGCCGGACTTTATATCTACAGAGACAGCTTCGTAGGCAAAGCACTCAAAAAAGATATCTGGGTCGATGGCAAATGCATCGGTGAAAGCGCGCCTGACGTGTTCTTCCGTACCGAAGTCGCTGGCAACAAAAATCACGCCATCTCGACAGAATCAGAGTTCTCCCCTAATTCGCTTTCCGTCTTTACCGAAGCGGGAAAAAATTATTTCATCCGGCAGTTCATCAAGATGGGTGTTTTTGTTGGCGGAGCTGGCGTAGAGTTGATTCCGGCTGACGAAGGTAAGGTAGCTGTTTCGAAATTGGAACTTGCCAGCAAAGGCACCTGCAGCCAATAAGATTTCCTGGATTAGAACTCGATATTAAAAAGACCGCTCAGTGCAAATGGCGGTCTTTTTTTCCGCCTATTTAGCTAGGGAACAACTGCCGCGCGGACATCAAGCCGCAGCTAACAGCAGCGTGTATGGGTTTAAAAGAGTGTGGATTCAAATCATTTTTTCGCTGATGATGCATAGACATCAAAAAGCTAAGAACCGCCAATACTCATTTCCTGCAACTCATCTAACCTGATAGCGAGCCATGGCCAGAAAAAGAAAGCAAAGCGGTATCGATCTACTTATGCGTTCACCTTGGTGGGTCAGCGTCATTCTTGGCTGTGTCGGCTTCATTGTTTTGCGCTGGATAATTCCATCACTCTTCGCTTCCAACCCGCTGCTCGCCGCTGTAGGAATCTTGTCTAGATCGATTGCTTGGCTAGCGCCTTGCGCATTTGGCGTGCTCGCCTTATTTTCGTTCTTTGCAAACAAACGCACCGCGACAAAATCAGCGCCCCCACCAAAACAGAAGTTCACTAATATAAAAAAGCCAGAACCAAGCTTCAACATCAATCCGCAGGATAAATGGGGTAGTGCTCCAACTTCCGCGACGTCGTCCATTCCAGATGAGACTATTCCTGCCTATACACCGACATGGAGTATCGAATCCTTACGATCTCTTGAATGGAAGCGCTTTGAATTGTTATGCGCGCAGTACTACGAAGTGGCGGGTTTTAAAGCAGTCACCATCGCGGCAGGCGCGGATGGCGGCATTGACGTCAGGTTATTCAAGATAGACCCGAAGCTTCCGATTGCCATCGTTCAATGCAAAGCATGGAGCAAGGCTGTCGGCGTAAAAGAAGTGCGTGAATTGCTGGGCGTGATGGCGCATGAGAAAGTGGCGCGCGGCATATTCATCACGAACGGAAGCTATACACCAGACGCACTTGCGTTCGGCGCATCAAATCCGATACAACTTTTGGATGGTAATGCGTTTCTTCAGAAGATTCAGGACTTGGATTCAGTTGCACAAGACAAGCTGACAGCGTTTGCATTCGATGGAGATTACAAAACGCCTACCTGTGCTTCTTGTGGAATCAAGCTGGTTAAGAAAAAGGCCTTTTGGGGTTGCTCAAACTTTCCCCGCTGTCGCACAAAAATATACTTCAAAAATGCAGCGATATAGTACGACCTCTTCATTCCTAAAAGGCCCAAATGGTAACTAAACCTAACAATTGGAATCGCGATCAATTGCTGGTCGCTTTCAACCTTTACTGCCAAATGCCTTTTGGCAAAATGCATTCTCGCAATCCAGAAATCATTCGATTTGCAACGCTAATTGGCCGAACGCCGTCAGCGCTTGCGATGAAACTAACCAACATTGCGAGCCTTGATCCGGCTATTACGTCTACCGGACGCAAAGGATTGGACGGTGCATCCACAGCAGACAAATTGATGTGGGATGAAATGCAACATGACTGGGAGGGCTTCGCGTTAGAAAGCCAAGCAGTAGTCGATGCAGTCGTGACGTCGAATGATATTAGTCAGGACGCGTTGCTTCCAACGGCAGCACTGTTAGAGGAGGAAGAGTTTGACTACAGTGCGGAAAATAAAACGTCCTTGGTAAAAATCAGAGTGGGCCAACATTTCTTCCGCCGCTCGGTTTTGAGTGCCTATTCAGGACGCTGTTGCATTACCGGCTTAACCGAGCCTAAATTACTAGTTGCAAGCCATATCGTCCCGTGGCGCACAGATTCAAATCACCGGCTTAATCCACGCAATGGATTATGTCTGTCCGTTTTGCATGACAAAGCATTTGATTTGGGGATGTTCACGCTCATGCCGGATTTTAAAATTAAAACATCCAGACATATCCAAGCGATGTCTAACAATCCTTTTGCTGCCAATTGGCTCGTCGGCTTAGAGGGGAAAAGTATTGAGCTGCCTGAAAAATTCAGGCCGGAATTGGAGTTTCTTGACTGGCATCATCAAAACATCTTTATGAGCAAGTGACATGGCCAAATCATTTACGTTTAAAGGTGCCGACGACAAATTTCAGTATAGCTGGATGACCGGACTGCCACTTACTTCTCCGTACCCGTTAGATAAAGACTTTGTCGCCAAAACCGATACTGCCGAATACATTCGCTTCTATGGCTTCGCTATCGATGAGATGCCAACGCAAATCGACATGTCAGAGATTGGGTATGTGACTCGTAATGGACGATATGAAAAACCATCCGTAAATTATCGCGGCGAAAAGCTAATCGAAAAATTAGCGATCCGACCTCAAGGATTTTTTGCCCAAGAATATGACTGCTTAGAAGTTACTCCCTGCATAGTGAACGAATGGGATGAAAAGAACAATTCAGTAGAAATTCTTGGGATCGCATTTGAATCAGGAACGCCTCACTTCTGGATTCTAAATGGCCATTCCATCAAAGGCGGGGCAGAAACGTTCTTTGATTTCCATAGTGCTGATGATGCAATGTCAGCGGCAACGGCTATGGATATTCACTTGAAAACTAAACACGAAATTCTATTAGCAGATATCAAGCAAGCCATGCCTAACAAATAGTCTCTCTTATTCATGCCCCTTGATGTGCGAGTGGAAACAAAGCATGCTGACCTTTTAATTGGTCTCAAAGTAAGCCCTTTACCCACAGTAAACCCGGAAGAGCCTTAATTAGAAGATCGATTGAAATGGTTTTTTAAGCTATAGTCAGGCGCGCTAAGTCACATGGAGGATGACACCTCTTTGGTTACCTGGAAGAGCATTAAGACACAAATTCAAATATGAATTTTGAACGCGATATCAGCAAGATATCCCTTGCGGACAATAAATAGAGGGTGGTTATGTTCAAAGTTTCAAGCATATCAATCGAAAACTTTTGGCAGAAATACGCGGTGGCATGCTCCTTCGATAAGGACGTAAACATCGTGATTGGTAGAAATGGCACCGGCAAAACCACCTTCATGAATCTTCTGCATGCCGTTCTTTCCGCAGACGTAGATGAACTCTTCGAGCACGATTTCACGAAGATTACGGTTACGCTTACCAATGGCAATAAAACAAAAACCATTAAAGCGGAAAAGAGCGATGCGGACGCTTTTCCGATCGTTACATATCACATATCAAGAAGACGTTTCACTCTGATGTTGGCATCGGGACCTGACGTTCGTTCGTTTGGCCCGTCATATCGGCGCCGGGCGCTTGAACAGTCCAATAGCATAAAACAAGAACTGTCAGAGTACATTTCTCTGGCGTCGCTTTCCGTTTATCGGATCGGAGCAGATGCCGAGGTTAATGTGCGCGAAAGCGCTGTGAAGAAGTCACGATCCCCAGTGGATCAGCGGCTTAACGATTTAATGGTTCGCCTTACACATTTTCAACTTGAGCTTTCAGATCAAGCATTGAAAATATCTACAAAGCTTCAACGTGACGTACTTAAATCGCTTCTGTATGAAAAGGAAAAGATACCGAGGCTTAATTACAGAATTTTCGATTTTGATGAAACACAGGAGAAATCGGCGTTGGTCGCTGCCTATAGCCAACTTGGCGTGAGGGATAGCGATATACAAAAAAGGATTCAAGAACATATTGCTGAAATTGCTTTAACGATCGGGCACTTAAAAGCTGATACGAATGGCAAAGGAAATATCCCAGGTATTAATCTTGCGGCCTTAGAAGCTAGAAATCGCACAAAGAAAGTAGTCGATCTTTCGTTAATCGCCAAGGAAGCAACGAAAGCTCTGTACAACCAAATAACACTCTTTTTAAAGACACTTGAAGAATTTATTCTTGATAAGAAATTTGAATTTAATAGCGGCGACCTTAGCGTCAAAAATGGTGGCGATATTACTATCAATAGATTATCCAGCGGTGAAAAGCAACTTCTTATCCTTTTTATCGAAGCGCTTTTACAACGGCAACAGCCATTTATCTTTCTGGCCGATGAGCCTGAATTATCGCTTCATATTTCTTGGCAGAGACAAATCATTGGAGCAATTCGAAGCCTGAATCCGAATGCCCAAATCATCGTTGCAACACACTCTCCCGAAGTAGCCGGTCCGTTCAGAGACAAAATTATTAATATGGCGGACATTCGACATGAATGATGAATGGGACTATTCAAGCGATGCCTTAAATGCTCTTACTGAATTTTATGATCGCAAGCCGTTATTTTTTGTCGAAGGCGATGATGATATTTTGTTTTGGAGCGTAGTAGTAAAAGCGTTTTCAGACTTAAATCTTGAATTTCAACCCGTTTACAGTTCAACGGCCTTGGATAAACGTATTGAACAAATTTTGGGCAATCAAATTCAAGCATTTGCAGGACGTGACTCTGACTATCTAAAGTTCAATGGGGAAATTCCTGACGACCCAAGAATATTAACTACCGCCGGTCATTCCATTGAGAATTGTTTGTTTAAGGCGGCAACTATTTTTCATATCGTTAAAAGCTGGTGCAAAAATCTAAACACTTCTCTAGACGAATGTGTTCAGTGGCTTGAAAAATTTTCTGCTTCTTTTAAAACGCTCTTGGTCCTAGAACTCGCAAACTTCCTGCACGCAGGCGGAACTACAGTGATGGGCGAAAATTGCAGTAAATTTATGAAATCAAACTCGTCATCTTCTGCCTGTGAGAATAGAATCTCGGAAAAAGTTAAGCTGGTTAGTAGTCAAATCAAAGTTCGATCGATTAAAGGTGCATTGAAACTATGCCCCAATGACGTTGAAGGAGTTTTGATGGCAATCAGAGGCCACTTTCTTGAATCTGCGGTTCAAAAATTCATTGCGGAAAAAATAAAGCTCTCAACTCAAAAATCTGCGTTTTCATATGACGCACTTTATTCAAATGCCATCTTGTTATTTGAAAGTCAGATACACGCCCATCCTTCACATGGACACTATGCTCTCAATGTGAAAAGACTTAGTGACTGGACGCAACGCAATTTAACCGCTGCATAAAAAATGGCCCCAAAGGGCCATTTTTTTTGTCTAGCACTGAATTAGATATCAATATTCCCAGCAGACAGCGCATTCAATTCAATAAACGCGCGGCGTGGTTCCACGTCGTCGCCCATCAATGTGGTGAAGATCTGATCGGCTGCGATCGCATCTTCGATCTGCACTTTTAACAAGCGGCGCACGGTTGGGTCCATCGTTGTTTCCCACAGTTGCGATGGGTTCATCTCGCCCAGACCTTTGTAGCGTTGCTTGCCGACGTTGCGTTCTGCTTCGCTGCGCAACCAGTTCATCGCTTGATGGAAGTCGTTGATGCCGATGGTTTTGGCTTTTTCGCCGGCACCGCGCTGGACCATTGCGCCTGTGCCGATCAAACCCTTGAAGGTTGCAGCGGCAGCGGCGAGTACGGTGTAGTCGGGGCCGGTGACGAAGTCGGCGTCGATGGCGCTGACTTTGACGTTGCCGTGGTACATGCGGTTGATGCGCAGTGCGTACTTGTCTGCCAGTTCGTCGTACTTGGTGTGCACGGTGACCGATGGCTCGTTGATGCCATCTTGCAGACGCTTGGCCGATGCCTCTGCCGCGGCGCTGTCGCTGAGGTCGAGCGTGACGCCGGTCATGATGGCGGTGAGTGCTGCGCCATCGACTGCGCGTGTGAGGCGGTTGATGATGGCGTTGGCGGTGTTGTATTGACGGACCAGTTCGGACAAGGCGTCGCCGCTGATCGGTGCTGCGCCTTCTGATGGAATCAGTACCGCGTCGTTCAGTGCGATCTGCATCATGTAGATGGCTTCTTCTGCGTCATCTTTCAGATAGCGTTCGTCCTTGCCGTGCTTGACCTTGTACAGCGGCGGTTGCGCGATGTAGACGTGGCCGCGCTCGACCAGTTGCGGCATCTGGCGATACAGCAGCGTGAGCAGCAGGGTGCGGATGTGGGCGCCGTCGACGTCAGCATCGGTCATGATAATGATGCGGTGATAACGCAGCTTCTCGATATTGAATTCGTCCGCGCCGATGCTGGTGCCTAGCGTGGCGATCAGGGTGGTGATCTGTTCGCTGGCGAGCATTTTTTCAAAGCGTGCTTTTTCGACGTTCAATACTTTACCGCGCAGTGGCAGGATCGCCTGAAACTTGCGGTCGCGACCTTGCTTGGCGGAGCCGCCCGCGGAGTCACCTTCGACTACGTACAGTTCGCACAGGGCTGGATCTTTTTCCTGGCAATCGGCCAGCTTGGCGGACAAGCCGAGGCCGTCCATGATGCCTTTGCGGCGGGTCAGGTCGCGCGCCTTGCGTGCTGCTTCGCGCGCACGTGCGGCTTCGACGATCTTGCCGCAAATGATCTTGGCGTCGTTTGGTTTTTCTTGCAGGTAGTCGCTCAATGTCTTGGCAACGATCTCTTCGACCGGGCCGCGCACTTCGCTTGAAACAAGTTTGTCTTTGGTCTGCGAGCTGAATTTTGGTTCAGGCACTTTGACGGACAAAACACAAGTCAGGCCTTCGCGCATGTCGTCGCCGGTGACTTCGACTTTGGCTTTCTTGGCGAACTCGTGTTCTTCTATGTACTTGTTGATGACGCGCGTCATCGCGGCGCGCAGGCCGGTCAGATGGGTGCCGCCGTCGCGTTGCGGAATGTTGTTGGTGAAGCAGAGCACTTGTTCGTTGTAGGCGTCGTTCCATTGCATGGAGACGTCAACGCTGATGTTGGTGTTCTGATCCGACATACGTTCGCCGGTTGCCTGGAAAATCGTTGGGTGCAATACGCTCTTGGCTTTGTTGATGTATTCAACGAAACCACGGGTGCCGCCTTCGAACGCAAACACTTCTTCCTTGCCGGTACGCTGGTCGGTCAGCTTGATGTTGACGCCGTTGTTGAGGAAGGACAGTTCGCGGATGCGCTTGGCCAGAATGTCGTAGTGGAACTCGACATTGTTGAAGATTTCTTCATCGGCCCAGAAGTGGACTTCGGTGCCGCGCTTGTCGGTTTCGCCGACGACCTTGATCGGCGAAACGATCATGCCGTCTATGGTTTCGACTTCGCGATTTTGCGGTACGCCACGGACGAATTCCATCTCGTGCTTTTTGCCATCGCGGCGAATGGTCAGCTTCAACAGCTTGGACAAACCATTGACGCAAGACACGCCGACGCCATGCAAGCCGCCAGAGACTTTGTATGAGTTTTGATCGAACTTGCCGCCTGCGTGCAGTTCGGTCATGACGATTTCTGCAGCGCTGCGTTTAGGCTCGTGCTTGTCGTCCCATTTGATGCCGGTCGGAATGCCGCGACCATTATCGGTAACGGAAATCGAATTGTCGGAGTGGATGGTGACGTGGATCTCGGTGCAATGACCGGCCAGCGATTCATCGATGGAGTTGTCCAGCACTTCAAACACGCAGTGATGCAAACCGGTGCCGTCCGACGTATCGCCGATATACATGCCCGGGCGCTTGCGCACCGCTTCCAGGCCTTCGAGGATCTGGATGGATGATGCGCCGTAGGACGCGGAAAGCGCGGCTGGCGATTGCGGGGTGTTGTCGTTAGGGATCGCGGACATGGCTACCTTTAAAAAACGGTTACTTGGTTATTGCGCAAAACGAGGGGAGTGGGACGTTGCTGTTCCGGCTTGTGGCGGCGGAGAACAAACTGGCTTGCGCGGAACACTGCGCTGGCTTGGCCTCTTACTCATGTTGCGACATAACTGCTACTCAATTCACGATGAGGACGTCACTCGGAAAGTGCCGCCTTGACCGCGAATACTTGAAACGATTGAGTGAATTGCCATCAAGCCGGCAATTCACTGGCTACTTGCCTGCCCGCGGCGCAGAAGGTGTTGCCAACTGCGCTGCGGGCTTGCTTACTACTTTAAACCAGATGGGGGCAAACTGCTGTTTTTAAAGCGTTTTTCCCCATTTTTACTTCTCATTCTGCGGCTGATTTGGCTAAGCTTTTTGGCTGGCTTTTCAGCTAGTCCTGAAGCTGCCGGTTCAGTTGCAGTTTGAGTTGCTTTTGTAGAATCAAATGCGCATCGGCATGACGACGTATTTGAAGTCTGGGTTGTCCGGCACGGTGATCAATGCGGATGAATTGGCGTCGCCCAGAGCGATGTTGATGCTGTCGCCCTTGAGGTTGTTCAATACATCAAGCAGGTAGGTCACGTTGAAGCCGATATCGACGCTATCGCCGCCGTAATCGATTTCGATTTCTTCGACTGCTTCTTCCTGGTCGGCATTGGTCGAACTGATCTTCATGCTGCCCGGGCTCATGATGCAACGCACACCCTTGAACTTGTCGGACGTCATGATCGCAGCGCGCTGCAGCGAACGCAGCAATGCATCGCGGCCGATCGTGAAGTTGTTCTTGTAACCCTTGGGCACGACGCGGGTGTAATCCGGGAACTTGCCTTCGACCAGCTTGGAGATCAGTTCAATATCGCCGAAGGTCAGCTTGACCTGGTTGTTGGCGATCTCGAGATCGACAGGCTGATCGGTGTCTTCCAGCAGGCGCTGCAATTCGATAATCGTTTTGCGCGGGATGATGACTTCCTGGCGCGCAAACTCTTGCTCGGTGGCGACTTGGCAGAATGCAAGACGGTGACCATCGGTAGCGACGGCGATGACGTTCTTGCCATCAACCACCAGCAACAAACCGTTCAGGTAATAGCGAATGTCTTGCTGCGCCATCGAGAAGTGCACCATGTTGAAAAGGTGCTTCAAGGTTTTTTGCGGCAGCGTGACTTTGGCGTTGTATTGCTCGGCTTGCGCAACGGTAGGGAACTCTTCAGCAGCCAGTGTTTGCAAAGCGAAACGCGACTTGCCCGATTGCACGGTCATGCGCTTGTTGGCGAGTGTCAAGGAGACGTCGCCGGAATCCGGCAGTGCGCGCAAAATGTCGAGCAACTTGCGTGCGGCGACAGTCGTCGATGCGATGTCGTTGCCGCTGCCGACTTGAGCGTGCGTGGTGATCTGCACTTCGATATCAGTCGACAGGAATGAAACACGCTCGCCATCCTTGCGTATGAGGATATTGGCCAGAATCGGCAATGTGTGCCGACGCTCGACAATACCACTCACAATCTGCAGCGGACGTAGTAGCGCGTCACGTTGGGTTTTGACCAATTGCATAGTTAGATCCTTATCGATGGTTAAACGGTGCGGTACTCATTCTTACCAAGCGCTTATCAAGCACCTATCCAGCGCTTACCAAGCGCTTCAAACACTTGCCTGCGCTTGTCATACGCGAAGCAGGCTTGCTGCAACTTGCTTGTTATTACGTGCGCAGTATTTATAAGCTTTTATATATAAGCGTTCATATACAAAATTTCATAACCACGCGCTGATTCTATCAACGGGTGAGCAGCTTTCTTTTTGCGACGTTTTCTTCGATGCATCACCCGTAACGGGCAGTGTGAAAATGAGGCTCTTTTTACTGATGCGGCGCTGATAAATAACAAACCGTATTTTGACAGAAACACCCGCTTAAAGGCCGCTTCAGCGCTATTTTGTGCGGCTTCTTTCACTCTTCTTACTTATTCACCTGCTATTCACAACTTATACCGAGGATATCCACAAAGTTATCCACAGGCTGATAGGCAGCAAGTTTTGCTGCCATCAACCCTTCAAGGTTTGTTCCAGTACATGCAATTCGTGATTGCATTCCGGGCTCTTGCCACGGTCGGCGGCGATCTTGCGGACCGCATGCAAGACGGTCGTGTGGTCACGCCCGCCGAACAATTCGCCGATTTCCGGCAAGCTCTTTTGCGTTAATTCTTTGGCAAGGTACATCGCAATCTGGCGTGGCCGCGCGATGTTGGCCGGACGCTTCTTGGAGTACATATCAGCGACCTTGATATTGAAAAAGTCAGCCACTGTTTTTTGAATATTCTCTACCGAGATCTGGCGATTTTGTACCGACAGCAGATCTTTCAGTGCGTCTTTGACAACCTCAATCGTGATGTCTTTGCCATGAAAACGCGAGTAAGCGAGGATTTTGCGCAAGGCGCCTTCCAGCTCACGAACGTTGGAACGTAAATGTTTGGCAACAAAAAACGCCACGTCATCGGAGAAAGTCACGCCTTCCTGCACGGCTTTTTTGAGCAAAATGGCAACGCGCATTTCCAGCTCCGGCGGCTCGACGGCGACCGTCAAACCCGAGTCGAAACGTGAAATCAGGCGATCATCCATGCCCGAAATCTCTTTTGGATAGGTATCGCTGGTGATAATGATTTGTTTCTTTGCTGCAATCAATGCTTCGAACGCATAGAAGAATTCTTCCTGCGTGCGGCTCTTGCCGCCAAAGAACTGGATGTCGTCGATCAGCAACAGGTCGAGTGAATGATAGTAGCGCTTGAAGTCGTCAAAACCCTTGCGCTGGTAAGCAGTCACTACGTCTCTAACGTACTGTTCTGCGTGGATGTAGCGTATCTTGGTATCCGGGTTCTCGGCCAGAATCTGGTTGCCGATGGCGTGGATCAAATGGGTTTTACCCAAGCCGACGCCGCCATACAGGAACAGCGGGTTGTATGAACTGCCGGGATTATTGGCGACCTGGATCGCGGCAGCGCGCGCCAGCTGGTTGGCTTTACCGGTGACGAAACTGTCAAATGTCAGCGCTGTATTAATACGGCTTTGATCGCGACGCGGCGTGTGATCGGTGGCATTGGACGGGATCGGTTCCAGCACATTGGAGGGCACGTTATCGGATTGACTTGGAGCAACACTGGCTTGTGCGCCAGGTTTCTTGACCCCATTCAAACGCGGATCGAGGACGAACTGGACGTCGATCGGCTCTTCCCAAAACTGCGCAGCGAGGGTGGTGATGCGGCTGGCGAACTGGGTTTTTACCCAATCCAGCTTGAAACGATTCGGCGCGGCGATCCGCAATCTGCCATCCTCGAAATCGAGAGGGGCGAGCGGTTTGATCCACGCACTATATTGTTGAGGCGTCAACTCCTGCTCCAACTGGGCGGAGCAGGTCTGCCAGAAATTTTCCATGAATCGTCTACTTGAATTGATACGGGGATACTGCTTTACTGCCCTTGGGTGGTCTATTTATATGCCTGGTGGCATGCCACGCGTCGGCCTATTCTAACCCGAGCGGCCAGAGTTATCCACAGGCTGGGCGCTTATTTCATCAAGTAACAATCCGGCAACTACACGGCGCAATGACGCTAAGTGATTGACAGGGAAGCGGAAAATGCTGTCTAATTCAGGGTTCACTACCCAGGGTGTTGGTATTTGTGTTGTCGCCGTACGGCTCAGCATGCACCAGCTGCCAGAGACTTGGCGATGGGCGCGTGACTTCCGATTTATTATTTGCCGATTAGCGAGACCACAATGAAACGTACTTACCAACCTTCCGTCGTACGCCGCAAGCGCACTCATGGCTTCCGTGTCCGTATGGCAACCCGCGGTGGCCGCGCTGTGCTTAATGCACGTCGCGCCAAAGGCCGCAAACGCCTCGCTGCTTAAGCGAATGGCGTGACCGGCGATCGCTCGCTCGACTTTGCACGCGATCGGCGGATCGTTAAAACGGATGAATTTTCATCCGTTTTTCGTTTGCGACCCGTGTATCGTACCGCGCATTTTGTCCTTTACACCCGTGCAACCGATCTGCCACATGCCCGCCTGGGTGTGGTCGCCGCGAAACGCCTCGCGCCCCGCGCCGTGACGCGCAATACGATTAAACGCGTGACGCGTGAACTGTTCCGACAAACGGCCTTGCCGTCCATCGATTGCATCGTTCGCCTGTCGCAGCCTGTCAATACGAAAAAAGGACCTGCCACCACGGCCGGCCTGAAAGTCGCATTGCGGGAAGAATTGACTCGACTGTTTGCTTCACAAAACCGGCCTCAGAATGTGACGCCGACTTTGCCGGAAGGGCAAAAATGAAGACAATCCTCTTGTTACTGGTGCGTGCTTACCAGTTGGGCATCAGCCCTTTCCTCGGGCAGAATTGCCGCTTTTACCCTAGCTGCTCCGCTTATGCCTTCGAAGCAATCGGCGAGCATGGCGCATTGAAGGGTAGTTTTCTGGCGACAAAACGTCTGTGCAAATGCCATCCGTGGCATCCCGGCGGTGTTGATCCTGTACCCAAAAAATCGTCATCCGAAAAAACTTCTTCTACAACCGCTTGCGGTTGCGGCCATTCCTGATTACTGATTAAGACACTTATGGATATCAAACGTACCGTCCTGTGGGTTATTTTCTCGTTTTCGTTGTTGATGCTGTGGGATAACTACAATCGTTATACCGGCAAGCAATCGATCTTCTTCGACAACACCACGACCACCCAACCAGCAGCGGCACCTGCAGCTAGCGGCGACAATAAAGCCAAGACTGCCGATGTTCCGACAGCGGCGACTGTGGCAGCGAGCGGCGCAAACAGCGGCGGCGTGCCAAGCGGTGGCGTTGTGCCATCCAAGAGCGAAGTGATAACGATCACGACCGATCTTATGAAGGTTGATATCGATACCGCCGGCGGCGAAGTCCGTCGCCTGGAATTGCTGAAGCATCACGAAAGCAGTGACGCAAGCAAGAACGTGGTGCTGTTCGATGTCAATGGTCAACATACTTATCTCGGCCAAACCGGCTTGATCGGCGGCGCATATCCAAATCACAAATCGACCTTTACAGCCGTGCCGGGCGTGCGCACGCTGGACAACGCCGATCAAGTGCAATTGGTGCTGCAGTCCGAGCAACAAGGCGTCAAACTGATCAAGACCTACACGTTCAAGCGTGGCGAATACAAAGTCGATATCAAACATGATGTCGTCAACAATACCGGCGCACCGATCAACCCATCGCTGTACATGCAATTGGTACACGACGGCACCGCAGTCGGCGGCGGCTCGATGTTCATGGCGGCGACCTTTACCGGCCCGGCAATCTACACCGATACCGACAAGTTCCAGAAAGTGACGTTCGAGTCGATCGAAAAAGGCAAGGACGAACACGCATTGAAGGGCGACAGCGGCTGGATCGCGCTGGTGCAGCATTACTTTGTTTCGGCCTTCGTGCCGGCCGACAAAACACCGCGTGAATACTTCACCAAGAAGCTCGCTACCAATCTGTATGCAGTCGGCACCATCATGCCTATCGGCACGGTCGCACCAGGTGCTACCGCTTCGATCGATGCGACGCTGTACTCCGGACCGCAAGAATCCAAACGTCTGGAAGCGGTTGCTCCCGGCTTTGAACTGGTCAAGGACTATGGCTGGTTGACGATTATCGCCAAACCGATTTTCTGGTTGATGATTCAGATTCACCAAATCCTCGGCAACTGGGGCTGGACCATTATCGTTCTGACGATCGTGATCAAGCTCGCATTCTTCCCATTGTCGGCAGCCGGCTATCGGAGCATGGCGAAGATGAAACTGGTCACACCGAAGATGACCGACATCCGCACCCGCTTCAAAGGTGAACCGCAAAAAATGAATGCGGCGATGATGGAGCTGTACAAGAAAGAGAAGATCAATCCTATCGGCGGCTGCTTCCCGATGATCGTGCAAATCCCGGTCTTCATTTCGCTGTACTGGGTATTGCTGGCCAGCGTAGAGATTCGCAATGCATCATGGTTGTGGGTACACGATCTGGCATCGCCGGATATCTTGCTCGGCGCATATAACATCTTCGGTTTCCATCTGACGGTCGGTATCCTGCCTATCCTGATGGCGGTATCGATGTTCATTCAAACCAAATTGAATCCGACGCCTCCTGATCCGATTCAAGCCAAGGTCATGATGTGGATGCCGATCGTGTTCTCGATCATGTTCTTCTTCTTCCCGGCCGGTCTGGTGCTGTACTGGGTAGTCAACAACATCCTGTCGATCGCTCAGCAATGGTTCATCAACGAGAAGCTGATGGGCGGCAGCAAAGCGGCGAGCTAAGTTCTTTGCCTAGGTAACGAAGTGTTGTTACCTCCCCAAAAAGCCCGTGCAATTCCACGGGCTTTTTGTTGCGCTCACCATTTAAACCGTTTATAAATTACACATGACATTTGACTCTTCCCCTATCGCAGCCATCGCCACCGCTCCCGGTCGCGGCGGCATCGGCGTCGTTCGCGTCTCCGGCAAAAATCTTTCCAGTGTGATGACCGCGGTATGCGGCGCCGACAAGGGTTCGACCCTGCAGGCGCGCCATGCCACGTATCTCGACTTTCTCAACAACGATGGCAGCGTCATCGATCAAGGCATGGCGATTTACTTCAAGGCACCGCATTCCTATACTGGTGAAGACGTGCTGGAGCTGCAAGGTCACGGCGGCCCGGTCGTATTGCAAATGCTGCTGACGCGCTGCCTGGAAGCGGGTGCCGACATCGGCTTGCGCATGGCAGGGCCGGGGGAATTTACGCATCGCGCATTCCTGAACGACAAACTGGATCTGGCCCAGGCCGAAGGCGTAATCGACCTGATTGAAGCGTCCACCGAAGCTGCGGCCAAATCGGCATCGCAATCGCTGTCAGGCGCATTCTCCAAAACGATTCAGCAACTGGTCGACAAGACCATCAACCTGCGCATGCTGGTCGAGGCAACGCTGGATTTTCCGGAGGAAGAAATCGACTTCCTGGAAAAATCCGATGCGCGCGGCCAGCTAGACGGTATACGCGCCGCATTGCAGCAAGTCTTCAATCAGGCATCGCAAGGCGCCTTGTTGCGCGACGGCTTGAATATCGTGTTGGCAGGCCAACCCAACGTCGGCAAATCATCGTTGCTGAATGCATTGGCCGGCAGCGACATCGCGATCGTGACGCCGATCGCCGGCACCACACGCGACAAGGTGACCGAGACGATACAAATTGAAGGCATACCGGTGAACGTCATCGATACTGCCGGCATACGCGATGCAGCCGACGCCGGTGATGAGGTGGAGCGCATCGGCATAGAACGCACCTGGGCGGCGGTACAAACGGCCGATGTCATCGTGCACATGCTGGATGCCAATCGTGGTCCGACGCGCAGCGATGAAGAAATCACCGAACGCTTCCCGCCCAATATTCCTGTCGTGCGCGTATGGAACAAGATCGATCTGTCCGGCCACCGTCCGGCGATTGATCGGATGCCGGATGCCACGCATATCTATCTGTCGGCGACCGATAAGCTGGGCATGGATTTATTGCGCAGTGAATTGTTGCGCATGGTCGGCTGGCAGCAAACCGGCGAATCCCTGTACATGGCACGCGAACGCCATCTGATCGCATTGAAGTCGGCACAGGATCATCTGGAAATGGCCGCGCAACATGCGGCGCACGAAAGCGAAGCAACCGATCCTGCACTCGATTTATTCGCCGAAGAATTGCGACTGGCGCAAGATCGTTTGAGCAGCATCACCGGCGAATTTACTTCGGATGATTTGCTAGGCGTGATCTTCAGCCGCTTTTGCATCGGCAAATGAATTTGCGATAACCGCAACCGGCATCGACAGCGAAATCGCCTGCCTTTCCCGCAATAAAAACTCAATGTGGCGATCGATAGTAAACTTGTCGGTCGCCGTATTGAATTTCCCTCACACCGCCACGTAACTCTAGACCATGTCCAAAAACTCGAAAATCATCTACACCCTCACTGACGAAGCACCTGCGCTGGCGACCTACTCGCTGCTGCCTATCGTAGAAGCGTTCACCCGCTCATCCGGTATTGCTGTAGAAACCCGCGACATTTCGCTGGCGGGCCGCATTCTTGCGGCCTTCCCTGATTTTCTGGACGAGAAACAAAGAATTGCGCCGGCCCTGGCCGAACTCGGCGAACTGGCCACCACGCCGGAAGCCAACATCATCAAGCTGCCCAACATCAGCGCGTCGATTCCGCAATTGAAGGCTGCCATCAAGGAATTGCAGCAACAGGGCTACAAGCTGCCCGACTATCCCGACGATGCACAAACCGAAGCCGAACGCGATGCCCGGGCCCGCTACGACAAGATCAAGGGCAGTGCCGTCAATCCGGTTCTGCGCGAAGGTAACTCCGATCGCCGCGCGCCGCTGTCGGTCAAAAATTATGCACGCAAGCATCCGCACAAAATGGGCGCCTGGTCTGCCGATTCCAAATCGCATGTCGCACACATGGATAGCGGTGATTTTTACGGCAGCGAGAAATCGGTATTGATAGCGGCAGCCGGGGCAGTGAAGATAGAACTGACGGCGACCGATGGCAGCACAACCGTGTTGAAGGAAAAGACGGCGGTACAAGTCGGCGAGATTCTCGATGCATCGGTACTGAGCCGCAACGCATTGCGCACCTTCCTTGCGGCGCAAATCGCCGACGCGAAGGCAAAAAATGTATTGTTCTCGGTCCACCTGAAAGCCACGATGATGAAGGTGTCCGACCCGATCATCTTCGGTCAGGTTGTTGCGGTGTATTACGAAGAAGTATTGAGCAAATATGCGGATGCATTGAAACAGGTCGGCTTCGACCCGAACAACGGCATCGGCGATTTGTATGCACGCATCAAGACCTTGCCTGCCGATACGCAAGCCGCGATAGAAGCGGATATCCAGGCCTTGTATGCACGCAGCGCGCCACTCGCGATGGTGAACTCCGACAAGGGCATCACCAATCTGCACGTGCCTAGCGATGTGATCGTGGATGCTTCCATGCCGGCGATGATTCGCGATTCCGGCAAGATGTGGAATGCCGCCGGTGAGCTGCAAGATACCAAGGCGGTGATCCCGGATCGCTGCTACGCGGATATTTATCAAGTCGTGATCGATGATTGCAAACAGCACGGCCCGTTCGATCCAGTGACGATGGGCAGCGTGCCTAACGTCGGCTTGATGGCGCAAGCGGCGGAAGAATACGGCTCGCATGACAAGACTTTCCAGATCGCCGCCGACGGCGTGGTGCGTGTCATCGATGCAAAGGACAATGTATTAATTGAGCAGCAAGTCGAAGCAGGCGACCTGTTCCGTATGTGCCAAACCAAGGACGCACCCGTGCAGGATTGGGTCAAGCTCGCGGTCAATCGCGCCCGCGCAAGCGACACGCCGGCGGTGTTCTGGCTGGACGCGCAACGCGCGCACGATGCGCAAATCATCGCCAAGGTAAATGTTTATCTGGAAGACCACGACACTGCAGGACTCGATCTGCGCATCCTGTCGCCGGTCGATGCGACACGCTTTACGCTGGAACGCATACGCGCCGGCAAGGATACGATTTCGGTATCCGGCAATGTGTTGCGCGACTATCTGACGGATCTGTTCCCGATACTGGAACTGGGTACCAGCGCCAAGATGCTGTCCATCGTGCCCTTGATGGCGGGTGGCGGCTTGTTTGAAACGGGAGCCGGTGGTTCGGCCCCCAAACACGTGCAGCAATTTGTCGAAGAAGATTTCCTGCGCTGGGATTCGCTTGGTGAGTTCATGGCACTGGCAGCATCGCTGGAACACTTGGGCCAGATCAACCGGAATGCCAAGGCATTGGTGCTGGCCAAGGCGCTGGATCAGGCAACCGGCAAATTCCTCGATAACGACAAGTCGCCTGCACGCAAAGTCGGCGGCCTGGATAATCGCGGCAGCCACTACTACCTCGCACTCTACTGGGCGCAAGCGCTGGCGGAACAAAGCGAAGATGCGACGCTGCAGGCGCACTTTGCCGCACCGGCCAAAGCATTGAGCGACAATGAAGCGGCTATCGTGGCTGAATTAAAAGCGGCGCAAGGCAAGCCGGTCGATATTGGCGGCTACTACCATCCTGATGCGACCAAGACCAGCCAGGCCATGCGTCCCAGCAAGACGCTGAATCAGGTACTGGATACCATCGCCTGAGTCCAGCGTCGCACGCCCGGGCTTCTGCCTCGGGTTTGCACCATGCAGAGTTGAATTAAACAAGCCCCGTTGCACGTGACCGTGTAGCGGGGCTTTTTGATTATTTTTCGTTATTTTTCGTTACGCAGTGCGATCCGAGGCGCAAAGATTTACGCAATATTGCGCTGACACCATATTGCAACACCCTCATCTTTTCCTACAGCAAGATGAGGAGGGCGCTGATAGAAATGTCGCCCCGCTTTG
This sequence comes from uncultured Herminiimonas sp., assembly GCA_964406085.1. GTDB lineage: Bacteria > Pseudomonadota > Gammaproteobacteria > Burkholderiales > Burkholderiaceae_D > Oxalicibacterium. Next base: position 106,810 of record CAYOQL010000003.1, on the reverse strand, counting down.
CCTATTATCCTTGTACGGCCACACGCCGCCCATAACAAAAGCAAAATTGGAAGAATTGAATATGCGTAAATTACCCACCCTTGGTTTGATCTCCGCCGCAGCGGCACTGAGTTTTTTCTGCGCCAGCATGGTCATGGCGGAAAGCCCCACGAGTCAATCGCCGGTGATTGTTGCAACTTCGCGATAAGCGAACTGAAACCCGTGATGCACGCTGGTGCGATCTCACTGGTGTAGATACTGATTAAGCTTTACCGCTCATTTAGATAAGACTCAGCACCCAAGTCTGAGATTGGTTTCCTCAAAACTTAAACAGCCCGAATATTTCGGGCTGTTTTTCTATGTACAAGTCAAATGTTCGTTAGTGATGAGCAGGAATTTGCTGACGTTTGTTCCAGGCTGCGATCGCATCCTCGTCATTTTTGGCTTCGGATTTGCTGGAGCTGAAATGTGCCGCGTTGTGATTCAGGGTGCATGCCTCGTTCGTACAGTGCACGTAGCTGTAAGGCAATTCGGATTCAAGGTAATGGGCTTCTTTCAACTCAGCTTTGCTATTGCAAATTGGGCAAGGTTTTAATTCTGCATCCATTTTTTCCTCCTAAGTGATTGCGATGTGTCTCTCTATTTGATCTCGTTTGATAACCTGGATACTTAAGAGTTCAGCTGAATCCTCCTGATTGATATTGGCTATTATTCCTGACAAGTAGCTTACATCTGCTCGCCACCTGCTTCAAATTCTAGTACAAAATGCGATGCAAGGTTTTTTACCCCTACAAATTTTCTGTATTTGAAACGATCTATCGTATCGGCAAGATAATCATGGTTGCTGATTTTGTAGACGCGCGCGCTGTCACCAAGCGGTAACAATCAATTGTTACGATGGGTTTGTCCTTCTCCATGTATTGGATTTTTTGCCCGCTTGCCGCAAGGTTGCGGGCATTTTTTGTGCGGGCATGAAGAGCGCACTGACAGCATGCGCTGTGTGAACCTGTATTTGATTCAATTTGCATCCAGGTGTTTCTTCAGCTCGTCTGGAATATGCCTGCGAGACGGTTTTTCTTGACGTTATTCCACGTGAAAATTTGTGCATTCATGGCGATATAGACGCCGTGCGGCAATGCCTGCGCAATGCCGCATGCAAAGCCGAAGTTGAACAGCGCATCCGAATTTTCTATTTCATAAGGGATCATCGCGCCGGTCAGGACGATGGTCTTTGGCAATTGCGCGGCGCCCAGCACCTCGGCTGTTTCACGCATCGTATCGGTGCCATGTACAACCACGATGCTGGCTTCGTCCGCGCGCAGGCAGGACGCCGCGATGCGCTGCCTATCGGCATCGTGCATGTCCAGCGAATCGAGAAAGGGTAATTGTTCGAGCTGAATCGGCACCGTGATACGTGCCCGCTTGATCACCTGCGGCAGGTGGCCCGGGCCGAAACCGAGCCGACCTTCGATTTCGTCGTAATGTTTATCGAAGGTGCCGCCGGTAGCAATAATGCGCAATGTCATTTTGGATCGCAAGGAAACGAAGGATGGTCCACAGTTGGATAGCGCATCATAACGCGACCAAGGTCGCAATGAAAAGCGGCGCGTACTTATCGAGTGATAAGTACGCGCCGGCTTGTCGGGAAGCGGTTGACTGCCACTGTACCGCTCAATCCGTTTGCTATCAGGCGGCGATCTTCATCTCTGAATCGATCGGAATTTCCTCGTTATTGAGCACTGCGAACAAGTGATCGACGTTGATCGACTGAATCAATAAATTGCCGCGATTGGCCTTGATGACTTCCGTCACCAGCATGCCGGTACTCGGCGCTGCGAGCGGCGTCGGCGTGATTTGCGATGGCTGAAATTCAGGCACGCCATGCAACTCGCTGACCAGCAAACCTATGCTTTGGTTGCCGCGCTTGACGATGATGACCTGGCTGCTGCTGTCTATCTCCGACTTGATGCCGCGCATCAGATGGCCAAGATCGAAGACCCAGACAAAATGCTTGGCTTCGTTATCCTGCCGCAAGGCGAGGATGCCGACCCGCTCTGCGCGATTGCCCATCGACATCGGCGAGATCGCCGAAGCCGGCAAGGCTTCCTGCGCATATTCAGCCGCCAGAGCGAACAGCGAGCCGTCGATGAAGAAGGTGGCAAATTCGCGACCGGCCGGTGCGGTCGGATCGATCTCCAGCGCAGTCGCAGCGCTATTGCCGGTATTGACCTGTTGCCGCTCTTCGCCAAAACTGTTGTAGACCACCGCCAGCACATCTTCACGATAGCCGTCGGAGGTTTTGAACTCGCGATAGCCGTGTGACATCGTGCAACCGAGAATGGCATAGTGTCCGTCATGAATCACGATGCGCGATGCACTGCCGCCGTTTTCCATCTTCAGCAGCTCTGGATCGATATCGAGGATTGCGCCTACCGGACGCGTCGCATCGGTGCTGGAAATGATGCGACCGCTGCGGTCAACAAAAAGGGCGCTGACGTCTTCCTTCTCGCCAAGTGCGCCTTGCAACATGGCTGAAAATTCCGGCTCCGAATCAAACACGATGCCGATACCGCCTACCACTTGCGATGGATTCTCCGGATGGCGAATCGCCGCGTGATAAACGTAGGTTGGTCTATCGCCATACAGCGCTGTGTTTTCAAACGGCGTGACGTAATAGTGCTGATCGTTGGACAAACCGCATACGCGTTCAAAGGTGGCGTCATCGATCATGGTACCGATGACATTCAAGCCGTCTTGCTTGAAGTCGCTGCTTGAGATAATCGTCCCGCTCGCGTCGTAGACGAAGATGCGCGTGTACACCGTGTACAGCGAGTTGATGTAGTCGAGGATTTCCGTCAGGCGCGCGACGGTTTCTGCCGATTTGACCGGTGCCGCCAGCGCTACTTGCAGCTCCGGTGTCAAGGCCCACCAGCGACAATCGTCGGAGCGCTCATACAGATTGCGATCCAGTAGATCGACCATCAGATGCGAGACGAACTCTGAATCGCGCAGGCTGGACGACAATACCGTTTCATACAAGTCACGTATCGATTGCGAAAACAGTTCATTACTGCGCGCGCCGGTTTCGCTGATTTGCTCGAGGATGGTTTTGAGTTTCAGCAATTCACCGTTTTGACCGGCAGTCATGACCTGGCCGTTCCAGACCACGCGACGTATGGTTTCCGCGGCACTCATGATTTCAAACAACGGCGGGCAAAACGATTCGGCGTGCGACAGCAAACCATCGGCGACATTTTTATCCAGCGACGTCAAGGCATTGGTCGCCATGCCGGTAAAGCCCAGCTCGACCGGAATCATCACTTGTCCTTGCCAGCCCGGTGGCCCCATATAACCTTGATAGCCATCGGCAGGGAAGGTGCGCGCCAGATATTCGCGACCGCCATAGACCACCAGACGCGGGTCGGCATCGCAATTGACCGGTACGATCGCGCCGACCGGAATCCAGCGCGGATCGGCGCTGGCAATCACGCGATTGCCGCCATCGAGCAGCAGCATGTTGGACCGTTCGGCAGGATCGCGGTGCGAGCGGAAGATGCTCGCCATTTCTTCTTCAAAATGGAAGCACAGGCACAGCACGCCAACCACTGCACCGGTTTCCGGATGATGCATGCGACGCGAATAAATCAGCGCCTCATCCTTGCCGGGACGCAGATCGGTTTTGCGGAAGGTTTCCACATAGGTTTCGGAAGTGAGGGTTTGCTTGAGCAACGGATCGGCACTACCCTCGAGCGGCGTGGCTTCATCGATCTGTACCAGCACATTGCCGGCATCATCCAGCAAAATGATTTCGTCATAGACGGTGTACTTGTTGCGATAGGCGCGCAGGCGCGCACGGATCATGTCACGGTCATCATGCAAGCCGGCGACAAACGTGCAGAGTTCGCGATCTGTGGCAAGGAAGCCGACGTCGGCGGTACGCTCATACAAATTGCGCACCACGATATCGATCACATACTGGGCCTTGGTCCCTATCTCTTCCAGCACATTGGACACTTTTTCACGTACCAGGCTGCTCACGAGCTCCTGCTCCAGGCGATTGAAGCCGGCGCGCGTCGCGGCCATGGTCGGCAAGATCGCCTTGGCTTCCAGCGGGCAGTTCATCTTGGCGGAGGCTTCGATCATGCGCCACATCAGGTTCAGCTCGCGCAACGACTCTTCGCAGCGGCTGACATCGCGCATATAGGGTAAAAAGGTGTCGATTTGCAGTGCAGAATGATGGTCCATGTGAAGCTCCCTGGTCTGTGATTTTTTCGGTGTCGCTCCCCAGCGACACACGGGCGCCACTTGCTCACAAAAGTAATGCGCAAGGGAAATAAGCAAATTACAGACCAGCGGAACTTCTCTTGTGCTTTTATAACCGTCATTGCTGCGGTGGCACGATGTGACTGCCTGCTTGCACGCGGTATACTCAGGCGCGCTGTCGGGCACATTGAATGTTTGGGTTCGCACAGGCGGCAGCTGAAATAGGGAGTGCTGGCAAGGATTGGCCGGCTGGCGACATGGCAACGGCAATTGTTACTTTTCTATTTAACATTTCTGCGTCATTTCGTGGCGTATCAGAAAAAACCGCCCGCTGACTGTGCAGCACAAATGCCGTTACACTATCGCCGGCTCGCAACCTTTATAAACGTATTGTTTTCGCTATGAAACCTATCGCTCCGGGAACCGTGATTTTTCACCGCCATCGTGGTTATGGCGTGATCACGGCCGTCAATCTGATGACGGGCTGGATCTCTGCGCGTTTCGGCAACGAGATGCGCACGCTCGATTTGAATTTATCTACCGACGAAGTACAGCACGCCGATGGCGAGCCCATCCTGTTCCGCCGCACGCCGCCCGATCCCATGCCGCATGCGCGGCTGATGGCGATGGTGCGCAAGCTGCATCAAGCCGGCTATCAACGCTTGTATTTGTACAGCTGGCCCAAACCATCCGGCCTGCACTGGCGCTGGCACTTGTTCACCGGCCCGCGCAACTGGATGGAACGTCCGTGGCGTGAAGGATGGTACGGCTCAGGTGCCGAATACAACTGCAATCCTGTTATGGGCTGGGGTGATGCTCCGGGAGAAACGGCTGAGGAATTGGCCAGCACCCTGGCGCAGTTCGACCCGACCGGCATGGCGCAAGCACTGGGACGCGATGAAGATCACGCGGCGTGGTTCGATCTGGTGTGCGAAGCCTTGCTGCCGGATTACACCTTTTCGCTGGGCTGGGATAAACAGGATGGCCGCATCCCCGATGCATTGCCGGTGATACCGGTACGACGTGGCGTACCGGAATATGCGGGACCGCCTTTGCCGTGGCCGCCGGGCTGGGCCAAATTATTCGGCAGTGCGCATCTTGCCAGCACGACGGCGACGCTCTTGCCAAGACCGCAAAAAAATCCTGCAGATGATCGCTCGGATACGGTGCGCTAATCCGCGCCCTGGCTCGCAAGCAGCCCGCAACATCCAAAGTTAAAACAGGTCAAGTTGCGTAACGTTGCAACGCTGCTCATGTAGTTGCCGTATCGTTTGTCGGCGCGGCCCGGCGTGCAGCGTAATCGCATCGCCGGCGCTGATCGTGCCTGTTTTCAATACACGCAAGAAAAATCCGGTCGCGCCGCTCTGCATCATCGCCTTGCTGGCGTGACTGAAACCCATACGCACATTGAACTTGAAGCAGGGCACACGCGGTTCTGTCACCTCGAATACCGCGTCGCCTATATGCAGTTGATCGCCGACCCACACGGCATCTTCCAGCAAGCCAGTGATCGTCAGATTCTCGCCCATTGCACCGGGTGACAAAGGCATGTCGCGCTTCAATGCGGCCAGTCGTTGCGCCGACCAGAATGCATAGTGTTCGGATGGATAGGCATACACCGCCTTGTTGATGCCGCCGTTCGCGGCGAGATCCGCTTGCTCATCGCCAGTCAGGCCCAGCCGGGTTACGCGCACTGCTGCCGCGACCGGCTTCTTATCGAATGCGGTCGGCACGCGGCGCGGCGCTTCACCTGCTTCCGTCACAAACAAATTGCCGACAGTCGCAACGTTGATACTGATAATTTTCATCGACGATTTTTCAGCCGGAATGTTTCACCGGCAACTTCAGCATCGATTCACGACGATGCTGGCACGACGTTCTTGGGCGTGCCATTGGCGTAATCGAGAATGTTCTGGAATGCGCTAGCAAAATAAATTTCGTAGCTATCCTTTTCCACATAACCGAGATGCGGCGACGCCAATACGTTTTCCATCCTTAACAAGGGCGATGCAGGTGCAAGCGGTTCGTTCTCGTACACATCCAGTGCGGCAAAGCCGGGATGACCTTGCTCCAGTGCCGTCTGCAATGCGTCTGCCGCTACCAGTTCGGCGCGACTGGTGTTGACGAATAAGGCTGACGACTTCATCTGCGCCAGATCAACGGCGGTCACGATGCCGCGCGTGGCATCGTTCAAGCGCAGATGCAGGGATATCACATCGGCCGTACTGAAAAATTCTTCCTTGGATGCCGCTGCCTGATAGCCATCCTGCACCGCCGCTGCGCGACTGGCCTCGCGGCCCCACACCAAAACCTGCATACCGAATGCCTTGCCATACGCTGCCACCATGCGACCGATACGACCGTAGCCGAAGATACCCAGCGTGCGGCCTTTCAATACTGTGCCCAGCGTGTTGCGCGCCGGCGCGGTAGACGCGATTTGCCACAACCCGTCTTTGAGGTTGCTGATGTATTGCGGCAGCTTGCGCGTCGCCGCCATGATCAGGGCCCAGGTCAATTCTGCCGGCGCGGTCGGATCGCCGATGCCTTCGGTGATCACGATATTGCGGGCCGCAGCAGCAGCCAGATCGATGTGGCCGCTGACCTTGCCGGTTTGCGCAATCAGTTTGAGCTTGGGTAATTTTTCCAGAAGGGGGCGCGACAACGCGGTGCGTTCGCGTATCAATACCAGCGCATCAAAGAAAGCGAGGCGTATCGCCAGTTGACCCACGCCACGTGCGCTATTGGTGAATATCTTGACCTCATGATCAGCCAACATGGAGAAGCAATCGAGCTGGCGTACACAATCCTGATAGTCATCAAGAATCGCGATTTTCATGAACAAACTCCGCAAGGCATTAAGAGGGATTGCGTCTGTGGGACGCAAGGCAATGGTTGCGTATTATCCGATAGCTGGAGCGAAAACGCGCAGACTTTGCCCGGCACGCATTGCGGCCTTGCTACGTACCAAGCGCAGACATGAAAAAGCCGCTGAAAGAATCAGCGGCTTTTTCATTGCATGTGTCGATTCAACCCGGAGCAGATGCGATGTTCCGCGCGCAAAAGTGTTTACGTAGCCTGCATCTGTTTCGGCACGACAGGATTTACAGGACTGTCTGCTGCCACATTTGCCGCCTGCACCTTACGTGCATCGACTCTTGCCCGTATGCGCTCCCACAGTTTGTCATGCAAGGGCAGCAGGGTCACATTGACGATGGGCTCAAGCACGGCTGCCACGCCACCCAGCGCAAGCGAACCGGTGAAGATATACATGATGCCGAACGCGACGCCCATGTGCATGCCGATTTGACTGGTGGTTTTGGCTGCGGTGACCATGATGTAATCCTTTCGTGTGCGCTTGCAGAGGCAATGAAGCAAATGATAATGACTCTCATCATGGCGCACAAATTGATAGTTTTTACCGCAGGAATAGCGATTGCCTATGTGCAGTATTCTGATTGGCAACAGCAGCTTCGCGTAAAATCAGCCGTCGCGTCCCCAAATCGGATCTCCCGTGCCTCACCGAATTATCACTGTCGTTATCCTGCCTTTGCGCGTAGTACAGAAATCTGCATACAGCGTCTGGGCGCTGCAGAACCGCGAGCGGGTGCGCCTGTGGAATGAGATGACACAGATGCGCGGCTTGCTGCCGTTGCTGATGAAGCAGCGCAACGGTTATCGCTGGACCGAACTCGACCGCAAGCGTATCAAGGTACATTTGCACAAGCTGGTAGAACTGAGTCCCTACATGGTGCTGTTTGTTGCACCGGGTGGATTTCTGGTGTTGCCGGTGCTGGCGTGGTGGCTGGATCGTCGCCATTTGCGGCAGGATGAGGAAGAAGCGGCGGCCAAGGCGCACGCAGAAAAAATCCAGTCTTGAAAAGACTGGATTTTTGAATACAAGGTCTGTGCTCGAAACTAGTACTTGAAGTTGGTACTTAGCTCGCCGGATTTTTCCTGTTTTGAAGCAGGTGCAACACAAGATCGATCACAAAACACGTCGCCCACACCAGCCATAAACTCCACAGATTGTGTGACAAAAAATGTGCGCCGCGCGCCATTTGCACCAGGCTCATGATCACGCCCAAGGTCATGCCGATCACCAGCACCCAGCGTGCAAGTTGGCGCCTACTCTCTCTGAACGCAAAATAGCCTGCAATAATTGCGAAGCCGCCAGATGCATGGCCGCCTGGCCAGCAACGGCCGGGCCCGATTACCTTATCCACGGATTCAAATAGCGGAAACCAGATTCCCTGACCGCCAAAGGTATTGATATCCCACGGACAGGAATGCCCGCTGGCACCTTTCAGCGTCTGCACGACAAAGGCGGCACAACCGGCCATCACGACAAACACCGTGAGTGCGCGCCGCCATGGTCGCAGCAACGCAAGCCAATTGCTCGCAATCGCCAGCACGATACACAGCGCCCATGCCCACACCGTAATGGCCTTGAGGACGGTGTGCCCCCAGAAATCCAGGCCACGCGCAATGCGCAAAGGAAATTGCTGGGTGGCGGTATCGAAAAACAGATGTGCCGCCCAAAAATCCACAGAGCCGTCACGTGACAACCATGTGAACAGCAAACCCGACAACAGCAATCCGATCACATTGATCCATGCAAAACGGCTATAGGCACTCTTCACTTTTTACTTTCCCGCAAACGTATCAAGCCTTCTTGCGTCGCACTCGCCATCAGCAAGCCATCGCGATTGTAGATATGCGCAAAACACAGTCCGCGACCGCCGGATGCATTCGGACTTTCCATCGCGAACAGCAACCATTGATCCATGCGCAAGGGTCTATGAAACCAGATCGAATGATCGAGGCTGGCAATCTGCAGCCGCGGATCGTCCATGCGTATGCCGTGCGGCTGCAGCGCAGTCCACAGGAAACCGTAATCAGATACGTAGGCGAATAGTGCGTCGTGCATCAGCGGATCATCGTCCAACGGCAGCGGGGCGCGCACCCATACATTGCGGGTCGCCGACGCGACCTGGCCGCCGAAAAGCGTGTCATCGCGATTGGTACGAAAATCCACAGGCACAGGCTGGAATGCACGGCCGCTAGCAATCCCGCGCTCCTGCCATATCATGAGACTGGATGGCAGGGCATCCGGATCGCTCATGGGCGGCGCCGGCTTTTGATGCGACAGCCCTTCTTCATCGACCTGGAACGAGGCAGACATCACAAAGATGCGTCGCCCTTCCTGCGTACCGACCACGCGGCGTGTACTGAAGGTGCCGCCATCGCGTACGCGCTCGACTTCATACTCAACCGGCAATTGATGGTTACCGGGCAGCAGGAACATCGCATGCATGGAATGCGGCCGTCGATCCGGCACCGTGAGACCGGCGGCGTACAGCGATTGCCCCAACGTCTGGCCACCGAAAATATTCGGGCTGCCCATGAAATGGCTTTGTCCGAGGAATTGGTCCGGACCGGTCTGTTCCGGCTTCAGCAAACGGACAATTTCTTCCGTGTTGTAGAGCGCTTTATCCAGCATGATCAGAATGCCCTGACTGTATTGATAGGTGACTGCACATGTACAGGCAAGGGAATGCGCTGCGTGATGCTGCGTTTATGACTGCCATACATCGGCCACGATTTCATATGAGTGTGCACGTGCGGCATGATCGAACACCATCGTGTTGATGATGATTTCATCCGCTTGCGTGGCATCCAGGAATGCCTGGAGTTTTTCTTTTACTGTCGCTGCATTGCCCATGAGGGACGCGCGCAACATCGATTCGACCGAGACCCGCTCGTGCGGCAACCATGCATCATCCATGTTCTCTACAGGTGGCGGCAATTTGCCCGGCTTGCCGCGCACCAAACCCAGATGCATTTGCTGTTGCGACGTCGCCAGACGTTGCGCCTCTGCATCGCTATCCGCCGCAAAAATGTTGACGCCAACCATCGCATACGGCGCATCCAAGCTTGCCGATGGGCGAAAGGTTTGTCGATACAAGTCGAGCGCCGTCAGCATATAGTCGGGTGAGAATTGTCCGGCAAATGCAAACGGCAAACCCAGATGGCCGGCAAGTTGTGCGCTATAGCTGCTCGACCCAAGTAGCCAGATTGGAATATCCAGACCTTCGCCGGGAATAGCCTGCACCGGCGCGTCGTCGCCGCTCGGCTGGAGGAAGGCGCGCAGCTCATTCAACTGACGCGGGAACTCGCTGCCATCGTCACTGATTTCGCGCCGCAACGCACGTGCAGTCGCCTGATTCGATCCCGGTGCCCGGCCCAGGCCCAGATCGATGCGGCCGGGATACAGCGAAGCGAGCGTACCGAACTGTTCGGCGATTACCAGAGGCGCATGATTCGGCAACATGATGCCGCCGGAGCCGACACGGATGGTCGACGTGCCACCGGCTACATAGCCAATCACCACCGAGGTCGCGGCGCTCGCAATGCCGGGCATGCTGTGATGTTCAGCCAGCCAGTAGCGGTTGTAGCCAAGTTTTTCTGCGCGTTGCGCCAGATCCAGCGAACGATGAAACGCGTCGGCTGGCGTACCGCCGACCAGAATCGGCGATAAATCCAGAACGGAAAGCGGTGTATTTTTCAGGGATTTCATGAATGGCAATCTGTAAGCGATGCATGGTTGCAATACCGACCCGGCGGCTATGCGTGCGGGCGAGAACAAGAAGCAACAGGATAACGTGAATCGAACATTGAGGTCGGCCACCGCCATTGTTACAACTTCTTCATCGGCCTTAATTTTTCAAATGCGACGATGTCGATTTCCATCCGCGATGTACGCTATTTCCCTGCATGCTTTGCAAATTGCGCGGGTATCTTCCATGTAATTTTTGCAAACCAGAATCTTCCTGGGCTTTCTTGTTGATTTCGCAAAATAAGCCTTACTATCCGGCGCTGCGCTCACTACAATGACTTGGCCAACCCACCACAGGAGGTCTTATGCTTTTTACCCGTTCCCTACTTGTTTCCGCTTTTCTCGCGATACTGCTGACCGGTTGTAAAAAGGCAGAAGCCCCGCCAGCGCCTGCCATGGAGGACTCGGTCGCGGCACCGCAAAGCACGCTGCCACCATCGGATGCCACATTGCCTGCGACTCCTTACAGCACATCCAGCAGCGGTAATGCCGGCGGCCCGGCACAGACCGATCCAAAAGAATTAACCAAGCAGCAAGAGTCGACAGATATGCCACTGTCCGGTCAGGCCAACAATCACTCGACCCCCGAGCCGATCGAAAAAAAGAAGTGATTTTCGATCCTTCATCCAACCCGCCTAGCAATAGCGCGGGTTTATTTTTGACTGAAGACTTTGCTCCACCATTGCGCTATCAGGACAATGACACAGCCAGCATCAAGATCGCGTAAAGAGAAATTCAGAATATGAACACCGAGAAAATGACAGAAATAAAATGATGAATCCATGGTGGATGGAAGTAGCGCAAACAGTTCGGGAAGAATTTTCCGATATCAGCGACCCCTCACAAGTCACGCGTGTCTGCGTGCGCTTGCTGGTGGCAGTGGTACTTGGTGGCTTGCTCGGCTATGAACGCGAAAGTCATGGCAACTCGGCTGGCTTCCGCACGCACATGCTGGTTGCACTCGGCTCTGCACTTTTTGTCTTGGTGCCATTGGAAGCAGGCATCACGCCGGCAGATTTGAGCCGCGTTTTGCAAGGCGTGATTACCGGCGTCGGCTTCCTGGGTGCAGGCGCAATTATCAAACTCAGTCAAGAACAGGAAATCAAGGGGCTAACTACTGCGGCGAGTGTGTGGCTAACAGCAGCGATAGGTGTGGCAGCAGGTATGGGCCGCGAATCGACGGCGATTTTGAGCACTTTGTTTGCCTTGTTTATTCTGTTGGTGTTGCGACGCGCAATGTCGAGTAAAGACAAGGAAGCGTCAACGCGGATAGAAAAAGCCAGCTGAGTTTGTTAACACGTCATGAGCATGATAAGACTGGCAATGCAGGCCCATCAATGCAAAAAGCCGGAGCATGAATTTCTCATGCTCCGGCTTTTTTACTGCGTTCAAACCATAGAACAGTTTGAACTTGCGGCTCTAGCCCAAGATATACAAATTTCTTGAATACCCTGTGACGCAGTGAAATTTATTTCGCTGAAGGGAAGAACAGTTGTTCACCTTCGATTTTGTAAGATGCGATTTTCTTTTGACCTTCAGGCGATGTCAGGTAATCGATCAATTGCTTCGCACCCTTGTAGTTGATGCCTGGATACTTGGCGGGATTGGTTGCAATCACGCCGTATGGATTGAACATTTTCTTGTCGCCTTGCACTGCAACCACCAAACCGGTTTTAGCGCGGTAAGCACCATAGGTGGCGCGATCGCTCAATGTGTATGCCTGCAATTCGGCGGCCATCGTCAAGACTTCGCCCATACCCAGGCCGGCTGATACATAGGCACTGCCTTCTGGTTGCGAACCGACTTCTTTCCAGTATTTTTTCTCCATCACATCGGTGCCGGAATTGTCGCCGCGCGAAATGAATTTGGCTTTGCTATCAACAATTTTCTTCATTGCAGCCAGCACGTCTGTACTACCTTTGATGCGCGCTGGATCGCTGGTTGGACCAACAATGATGAAATCGTTGTACATCACGTCGCGACGATCAACGCCATGACCTTCTGCAACAAATTTGTCCTCCAGCGAACGGGCGTGCACCAGCGTGACATCGACGTCGCCATTCTTCGCCAGCTCCAATGCCTTGCCAGTACCGACCGAGATCACGTGCACCTTGGAATTGGTCTTCGCCTCGAAGTCAGGCAGGATGTATGGCAGCAAGCCCGAGCTTTCGGTGCTGGTCGTGGTCGACAACTTGATGATCTGCTGGGCAAAGCCGAATGGTGTAACCAATGCGGCGGCCAAGGCAACCGAAGCGAAACGTAAAAGGGAACGACGTGACATGATTTCTCCTCCTGAGGTACTAATGAAAATGGCTGCGACTTGCTGTGCGCAGCCATGTTAATGCGGTTGAACCATTGCTTCAACCGCATGCGCGATACTTAATAATTCTACTTAAATGATCTTGTTCGTCTGTACTGCCTGCAACACGATGTCCTTCAACCCCATACCGCCGTGCTCGATATGTTCGAGCAATTTGCGACGCATAGGCGGTGCCCACGAACGCTTCAAGTGACCGCTGATGTCCTTCAGCGATTGATCACGATCTGTCATGGTTTCAAAGAAGTCACCAATCTGGTTTGCCATGGTGACTAAATGATCTACGGTACTGTGACTCATACTTCTTCCTTTTACTTGGTTTTATCGCGCAGCAATCGATGCGATTGTGCGTATACGACATGACTGTTGCTGCGTACAAACCCGACTAGCGTGACGTTCGACTCTTCGGCCAATTGAATAGCGAGACTGGTAGGCGCTGAAATAGCCGCGAGAAAACCTACCCCCATCGTTGCCGACTTTTGCACCATTTCATAACTGGCGCGGCTGGTAATCAACGCAGCACCGGTCGTAAAATCACGCTTCTCGTCTGCCATTGCACCGATCAATTTATCCAGTGCATTGTGACGCCCGATATCTTCACGTACCAGATCAACCGAGCCATCCGCATTCATCCATGCCGCTGCATGTGTCGCACCGGTATAACGTTGCAGACGCTGCTTGCCTTGCATCGCCTTCATGCCGGCATAAATCTGCGTGGCGGAAAAAGCGGTACTACCTGTAACCGCGCCCGGACGGCGAACTGCCTGCGCCAATGTTTCGGCACCACACAATCCGCAGCCGGTGCGGCCGGTCAGGTTGCGACGCTTGTCTTTCAACGTAACGAAACGCTCCGTTGCGACTTGCATCTGTACCTGTATCCCTTGCGCGCCGGGTACGATTTCACATTCGTACAATTCCGAACGATCTTTCAGGATTCCTTCGCTGAGCGAAAAGCCGAGCGCGAAGTCTTCCAGATCGTAAGGCGAAGCCAGCATCACCGCATGCGAGATGCCGTTGTATTCCAGCGCGATAGGCACTTCTTCCGCGACATCGTCTTCGCACAGCTCACGCCGATCCGCGTCCCATTTTTCTACTGTGACCCGGACCAGCGCGGTGCGCTCTTCGTCGGCGATGGCGTTCATCTACGTACCTGCTCTCGTTGCCTGCGCTTACTTCGCTACCGCAGATTCTTTTGGAATCATCTGCTCACTCGCAAAACTTTCTTGCTGAGTATTGAAGCGGTTGTAAGTACGCTGCCATTCGGAAGGCTGGCTAACCGGCATGACTTGCACGGCCGTTACCTTGTACTCAGGGCAGTTGGTCGCCCAGTCAGACGAGCTGGTCGTAATCACGTTCGCACCCGATTCAGGGAAGTGGAATGTGGTGTAGACCACGCCTGGCTGAATGTTTTCCGTAATGTCAGCACGCAACACGGTTTCACCTGCACGCGAGTGGATACCTACCCAATCGTTCTGCTTGATGCCACGATCCAGCGCATCTTGTGGATGGATCTCGAGCCGGTCTTCGCTGTGCCACGTATTGTTGTCGGTGCGACGGGTTTGCGCGCCCACGTTGTATTGCGACAGGACACGACCGGTGGTCAGGATCAATGGGAATTTCTTGTTGACCTTTTCACCGCTACCAAAGTACTTGGTATCGATGAATTTACCTTTGCCGCGTACGAATTCGCCGATATGCATGGTCGGTGTACCTTCTGGCGCTGCATCGTTGCATGGCCATTGAATACTGCCGCCGAGCTCGTCGATACGTTTGAAGCTCACACCGGTGAAGGTAGGCGTCAAGGATGCGATTTCATCCATGATTTCGCGTGGATGTTTGTAGCTCATTGGATAACCCAATGCGTTCGCCAACATGCAGGTAACTTCCCAATCGCCTTTGCCCGATTTTGGCGGCATCACTTTGCGGACGCGCGAGATGCGACGTTCTGCATTGGTGAAGGTACCGTCTTTTTCCAGGAATGATGATCCCGGCAAGAATACGTGCGCGTATTTTGCAGTTTCATTCAAGAAGATATCTTGTACAACGATACATTCCATGGCCGACAACGCAGCAGTAACGTGCTGTGTATCAGGATCGGATTGAACAATATCTTCACCTTGGCAATACAGGCCCATGAAGGTGCCATCCATTGCCGCGTCGAACATGTTTGGAATACGCAGACCTGGTTCTGGATCGAGTACGCAATTCCATGCGGCTTCGAATTCAGCGCGTGTAGTCGAATCCGAAACGTGACGATAGCCTGGCAATTCGTGCGGGAAGGAACCCATATCGCAGGAACCTTGCACATTGTTTTGGCCGCGCAGTGGATTGACGCCGACGCCTTCGCGACCGATGTTGCCGGTTGCCATCGCCAGGTTGGCGATACCGATCACAGTGGTCGAACCTTGTGCATGTTCGGTTACGCCGAGACCGTAATAGATCGCGCCGTTTTTAGCGTTGGCATACATGCGCGCTGCAGCGCGGATTTCTTCAGCTGGTACACCGCTGATTTTTTCCACGGCTTCAGGCGAATTTTCTTCTTGCAGAATGAAGTGTTCCCACTCTGTGAACGAAGCTGTTTCGCAACGTTCAGCGATGAACTCTGGCTTGTGCAGTTTTTCGCTCAGGATGACGTAGGCCATTGCATTGACGATAGCAACGTTGGTACCCGGCATTAATTTCAAATGGTGGTCCGCTTGTACGTGCGGCGATTTCACCATTTCGGTTGTGCGTGGATCGACAACGATCAATTTCGCGCCTTGACGAAGACGGCGTTTCATTTGCGATGCGAACACTGGATGGGCATTTGCCGGGTTGGCACCAATGATCACGATGCAATCCGACTTCATCACTGATTCAAAAGTTTGTGTACCAGCTGATTCACCCAGAGTCACTTTCAGACCGTAGCCTGTAGGTGAATGGCAAACGCGAGCGCAGGTATCAACGTTGTTGTTACCGAAAGCAGCGCGAACCAACTTTTGAACCAAGTAACCTTCTTCGTTGGTACAACGTGAGGATACCAAGCCGCCTATCGAATCCTTGCCGTATTTAGCCTGGATGCGTTTGAATTCTGACGCGGTGTAGTTGATCGCTTCTTCCCATGACACTTCGCGCCATGGATCAGTGATTTTGCTGCGTATCATAGGCTTCAACATGCGGTCTTTATGCGTTGCATAACCCCATGCGAAGCGTCCCTTGACGCAAGCGTGGCCCTGGTTGGCTTTGCCGTCTGGATTTGGCACCATGCGGACAACCTCATTGCCCTTCATTTCGGCTTTGAACGAGCAACCCACACCGCAGTATGCGCAGGTGGTGATTTTGCTGTGTTCGCCCTGACCCATCATGATGACGGTTTTTTCAGTCAGGGTCGCTGTCGGGCATGCGTCCACGCAGGCGCCGCAGGATACGCATTCGGATTCGATGAAGTCTTCGTTTTGACTTGCCGACACGCGCGATGCAAAACCGCGACCGTCGATAGTCAATGCGAACGTACCTTGGGTTTCTTCGCAAGCGCGTACACAGCGATTACAAACGATACATTTCGATGCGTCGTAAGTGAAGTAAGGATTCGATTCGTCTTTTTCCAGCTTCAGATGGTTTTCACCTTCGTAGCCGTAACGCACGTCGCGCAGTCCGACCACGCCGGCCATGTCTTGCAGTTCGCAATTGCCGTTGGTTGGGCAGGTCAGGCAATCCAGTGGGTGATCGGAGATGTACAACTCCATCACGCCACGGCGTATGTCAGCCAGTTTAGGTGTTTGTGTCTTGATCTTCATGCCAGCTTCTGCCGGCGTAGTGCACGATGCAGGGTAGCCGCGGCGGCCCTCGATTTCAACCAGACACAGGCGGCATGAGCCGAATGCTTCCAGGCTATCGGTGGCGCACAATTTCGGCACGTTGATGCCGACTTCTGCTGCTGCACGCATGACGGATGTGCCTTGCGGCACGGTGACTTCTACGCCGTCGATTTCCAGTGTTACCAGATTCTCGGATGTGCTTTTCGGCGTGCCGTAATCGATACCATTTAATTGATTCATGTTTCGCTCCAGTCTCTTAACTTGTGCAGGCTTAAGCTGCGTTGGCTAATGCTTTTTGATCGCCAAAATCTTCAGGGAAGTGATTCAGGGCAGACAACACCGGGAACGGTGTCATATTGCCCATCGCACATAGCGATCCCGTAACCATCACGTCGCAAAGGTCGCGCAGCAGATGAATTTGCTGAGGCCGATTCTGATCCGCGATGATCTTGTCCATTACTTCAACACCGCGTGTCGAACCAATCCTGCACGGTGTGCATTTGCCGCACGATTCCACCGCACAGAAGTGCATGGCGTAACGCGCTTGTTTGGCCATGTCGACGGTATCGTCGAAAGCTACCAGGCCGCCGTGACCAACAGTCGAGGCAACAGCAGCAAAAGCCTCATAGTCAAACGGTGTGTCAAACAGCGATTCCGGCATGTAGGCACCTAGCGGCCCCCCAACTTGCACTGCGCGAATCGGCCTACCCGATTCCGAACCGCCACCAAAGTCGTACAACAATTCGCGCAAGGTAACGCCGAATGCTTTTTCTACCAGGCCGCCGTATTTCAGATTGCCGGCCAGTTGCATAGGCAAGGTGCCGCGCGAACGGCCCATGCCGAAGTCTTTGTAGAAGGTTGCGCCACGCGACAAGATCAATGGCACGGCAGACAGCGAAATCACGTTGTTGATAACGGTTGGCTTGCCGAACAAACCTTGCAGCGCCGGCAGCGGTGGTTTGGCGCGAACCAGACCACGCTTGCCCTCGATACTTTCCAGCATCGCGGTTTCTTCGCCGCAAACGTAAGCGCCGGCGGCTTTACGTACTTGCAGGTTGAAAGTGCGACCGGAACCCAGAATGTTCTCGCCGAGGTAGCCGGCTTTGTTCGCCGCATCGATTGCTTCGTTCAGGTTGGCGATCGAGTGCGGATACTCGGAACGCACATATATATAGCCTTCGGTCGCTTTAACTGCCAGACCAGCGATCGTCATGCCTTCGATCAGCATGAATGGATCATCTTCCATCACCATACGATCGGAGAAAGTACCGGAGTCGCCTTCATCGGCATTGCAAGCGATGTACTTTTGATCGGCTTCAGCACCGAGCACGGTTTTCCACTTGATGCCGGTCGGGAAAGCCGCACCGCCGCGACCACGCAGGCCGGAATCGGTCACTTCTTGAACAATCGCTGCCGGCTCCATGGCGATGGCTTTTTTCAAACCGACATAGCCTTCATGCGCAAGATAGTCATCCAGCGAAACCGGATCGGTAATACCAACGCGTACGAATTGCAGACGTTCCTGTTTTTTCAGGTAAGGAATTTCTTCGGTCAAACCCAATGCTTTTGGGTGCGTTTGCCCGTCAGCCTTGCCAGTGGCGAAACCTGCGTCAAACAAGCCGGCAACTTCATGCTCTTCGATCGGACCAAACGCGATACGGCCAGCATCGGTTGCAACCTCAACCAGTGGCTCGAGCCAGAACATGCCGCGCGAACCATTGCGCACCAGTTTGATATCGATACCACGCGCTTTTGCCTCTTTGGCGATGGCTGCAGCCGTTTCATTGGCACCGAGCGCCAGCGCGGTTGAATCACGAGGAACAAAAATAGTGATTGTGTTCACTGCGGTCATTGCACACCTCGCTTCGCCTGGATCAGCTTGTTGAATTTTTCGTTCGATACGCGTGCGTACAGATCGTCATCGATCTGAATCGCTGGGCCGCTGGCGCATTGGCCTAGGCAATAAACGACTTCCAGCGAGAATTTGCCGTCGTCGGTGATTTCATGGAAATCGCAACCGAGCAATTCTTTAGCGTGGTCAACCAGCGACTCGCAACCGCGTGCCTGGCAAGCTTCAGCGCGACAGATTTGCACGACGTGCTTGCCGGCTGGATGCTGACGGAAGAAATGATAGTATGTGATCACGCCATGCACTTCTGCACGCGACAGATTCAGACCTTCGGCAATCGCCGGGACCATGCTAGGCGGGATGAAACCGACTACAGTTTGGATATCATGCAGAATCGGCAGCAATGCACCAGGCATCGCTTTACGCTGAGCGATGATGGACTCAATCGCCGCCACATCGAATGTGTGTTCAGTGCTCATAAAGAGGCTCCTGTGAACGACACCGATGGCAATACTGCATGCCGCGAGGTCGTGAAATCGAACGAAAACATACTGCTTCCTTGTCAAAAATTATCTTGTATATATGTTTTTAATAGCATATAGTTTGCAGGCGTACCTTTGCAACATCTGAAAGGTAGCACTCGAAAAGCGTAGCTTCAATAGGCTATCTTTTGCATAACCGCCAAATGCGACATTCAAGCCAATAGGTTTTTTATTACATATGTTCAAGGTCGTCATCAATCCCCATTGGGAAATCACGCACAGTGCTGATGCGCCGCTGGATACCGCGGTTTTGCTCGGCCTTTTAATGTCGATACAAAAAACCGGTTCGATTTCCAAAGCCGCTCGCCTGGTCGACTTGTCCTATCGCTATTCCTGGGGTTTGTTGCGCGATGCGGAAAAGATGTTCGGCACGCCACTATTGAATACCGACCGCGGCCGCGGCACGACATTGACGCCGTTGGCGGAAAAACTGATCTGGGCGGATAGACGCATTCGTGCGCGCTTGTCGCCAACGCTGGAAAGTCTGGCCTCCGAGCTTGAAAGCGAAATCGGCAAGACGATCGTCGGCAAAACCAAGCCGCTGCGTCTGGATGCCAGCCATGGTTTTGCGGTCGATGCGCTGCTGCATCAATTGACCGAAGCCAATCTGCCGGTCGATCTGCGTTATCGCAACAGCACCGATGCAGTCGCCGCCTTGTCGCGCAATGAATGCGACCTGGCCGGCTTTCACGTGCCGCTGGGCGAGTTCGAGAAAAAAGCTGTTGAGCGTTATACGCAATGGCTGAATCCGCGCGAGCATTGCCTGCTGCATCTGGCGGTACGCACGCAGGGTATGTTTGTGGCGCCCGGCAATCCGAAAAAAATCCAGGCGCTGCATGACTTGACGCGTCCCGGCGTGCGTTTCGTCAATCGGCAAGCCGGCTCCGGCACGCGCATGTTGCTGGAATTGATGCTGGCTGGCGCGAATATCTCGCCTTTTGATATTGAAGGTTATCAAAGCAACGAGTTCACGCACTCAGCAGTCGCCGCTTTTATTGCCAGTGGCATGGCGGATGTGGGGGTCGGCGTGCAGACGGCGGCGCATCGTTTCAGCCTGGACTTCATTCCATTGATACGTGAACGCTATTTCCTGGCCATGCCGCTGGCGATCATGGACGATCCCTTGATACAACTGGTGATCGACGTGGTGCAGTCAGGCTATTTCCGCAAGGTGATCAATGGCTTGGCCGGTTATGATTCGAGCGATACGGGGAAGATCCTGTTGCTGTCGGAAGCGTTCGGACACGCCAAGATAACCGCAGCATAAATAGAGAGTCGGCAAAGGCAAATGACAGAATGCAAAGCCAGGCGATGGAAGAATTCCTCGCCTGGCTTTTGTTTTCTGGACGCGCTATTTAAGAATAGCGATGCCCTTGATCTGCGCATACAAGGATTTGCCGACCTCCAAATCCATCGCGACGCATGACTTGCTGGTGATCCGCGCCAGCAAGCGTGTACCGTTGGCATCCAGCCCCACCATTACCTGTCCCGCCGCATCGGCTGACAACTCCGTTACGGTTGCAGCAACGATATTGAGGATACTGGTATCGCGCTGCGGGGCCAGACTAAGACTGACATCGCGGGCCTGAATACGCACGCGTACAGATTGACCTATCGTTGCTTGCTGCTGTGGCAGCAACAGGCGTCCGCCAGAAAATTCAACCGAGGTTAAATGGTATGCAGCATCATGGGCTACCACGGTGGCAGTTACCAGGGCACTGGCGGCATCGCCGTGTGCAACATCCAGATCCAGTCGGGTCATAAGATCGGCCGTTGCACCGCTACCGACCACCTTGCCGCCATCCAGCAAGACCAGATGATCAGCAAAACGCGCCACTTCATCCGGCGAGTGGCTGACATAGACAACCGGAATATCCAGTTCATCACGCAGCCGCTGCAGATAGGGCATGATTTCTTCTTTGCGTTTGGGGTCGAGCGCCGCCAATGGCTCGTCCATCAGCAGGATACGCGGGCTGGTTGCCAGCGCGCGCGCGATCGCCACACGCTGACTTTCGCCGCCCGATAATTTCTCGGGTTGGCGCGCCATCAAGTGGCCGATATCCAGCAGCGCAACGGCGTGATCCAGCGACACCTTGCGCGCAGCTTCTGGAATGCGGCGCATGCCGTATTCCAGATTACGCCGCACATTCAAATGCGCAAACAAGCTCGCTTCCTGAAAGACATAGCCCAGCGGTCGTTTATAAGTGGGCAAGAAAATGCCGGCCTCGTCGTCCTGCCACACCTCATCGTTGATCGCGAGGTAAGTGCCGGCAAAACGCTCGATGCCTGTCATTGCCCGCAAGATGGTCGTTTTTCCTGAACCTGATGGACCGAACAATGCGGTGACACCATGCCCCGGAATCGTCAAGTCAACGGCCAGCTTGAAATTGCCATAGCTGATATTGAATCGTGCGCGAATGTCTGTCATGTGCACGTCGCTCATTTACGTCTTCCGGTCGGATTCAATGTATATAGCGCAATCAATACCAGCAGCGAGAAGATCACCATGCCGGCGGCGAGCCCGTGTGCCTGCGTATATTCGAGCGCTTCGACATGGTCATAAATCTGCACGGAAATCATCCGGGTTTCATTCGGAATATTCCCGCCTATCATCAGCACCACGCCAAACTCTCCCACCGTGTGGGCGAAGCCCATCACGACGGCAGTCAGATAGCCGGGCTTTGCCAACGGCAATGTGACGCTGAAAAAAGTATCGAGTGGCGATGCGCGCAAGGTTGCGGCAACTTCCAGCGGCCTATCGCCCATTGCCTCAAAGGCATTCTGGATAGGCTGCACGACAAACGGCATCGAATAGAAAACCGAACCGACCACCAGACCGCCAAAGCTGAAGGGCAGGGTGCCAAGACCCAGCGCCTGCGTCAGTTGCCCGATCGGACCGTTGGGTCCCATCGTGACCAGCAGATAAAACCCGATGACAGTCGGCGGTAGAACGATAGGGAGCGCGATCAGCGCGCCGACGGGACCTTTAAGCCAGGAGCGCGTGCGCGCCAGCCACCACGCGATCGGCGTACCGATCAACAACAGTATGAGTGTGGTGAGACTGGCTAGTTTGAGCGTCAGAACAATCGCGCCGATGTTTTCATCGGTGAACAAGGCAGACCTCTCTTACAGATCGTAGCCGAAGCTGCGGATCACGGTTTTAACAGATTCCGATTGTAAGTATTTTGTGAGCTCTGCGGCAGCCTTGTTATCTTTGCCCTTGTTCAAGATCACGGCATCCTGACGAATAGGATTGTGCAGACTGGCAGGAACGATCCAGCCGGAACCGGATTTGATCTTGCCGCCTTCGTAGACTTGCGACAGAGCGACAAAGCCGAGTTCTGCATTGCCGGTCGAAACGAAGGTGAAGGTCTGGCCTATGCTTTCGCCTTGTACGAACTTAGGTTGCAAGCTTTCGTATAGCCCCAGTTTTTTCATGGCTTCTTCTGCTGCCAAACCGTATGGCGCCAATTTAGGCGTGGCTAATGCGATGTGTGCGAAGGTGTTCTTTTTCAGGATATCGCCTTTGGCATCGACGTAGTCAGGCTTGGCCGACCACAACAGCAGCTTGCCGGTTGCGTAGGTAAAGCGCGAACCTGGAACAGTACCGTTTTCTCTTTCCAGCTTGGCGGGTGTTTCATCGTCTGCGGCGAGGAACACATCGAACGGTGCGCCATTGTGGATCTGTGCGTAGAACTTGCCGGTTGCGCCGAAGGTCGTCACGACTTTATGGCCCGTTGCCTTTTCAAAATCCGCTACGATGACTTTCATCGGTGCGGTGAAATTGGCGGCGACAGCGACTTGCACTTCTTCTGCCTGTGCAGCGCATGAAACACCCAGCGACAACAAACTGGCAATGAATGTGCGAGAAATATTTTTCATGATAGCTATAAGTAAAATTGAAAAAGAGGTTAAAAGTTCTTCAGGATGCGACGGCCAGAATGATGTGCGATGCCTTGATCAAGGCGGAAGCGCGTACGCCTTCTTTCAGGCCGAGCACTTTGACGCTCTCATTGGTGATGATGGATGCAACGGTTTTCCCGCCTGGCAGTTCGATCACGACTTCTGCATTCACTGCGCCTTCCTGGCAACGCACAACAGTGCCGGTGAGACGATTGCGCGCACTGGTTTTCATGTTTTCATCAACCGTGAGAATGATCCACTGCGCCTTCACTAAAGCATAAGCTTCGCTGCCGACTTCCAGCGCCAGATGCTCGGCGCTGTCATTAGTGATGATTGCCGCCAGCTCCTCGCCACGACCTATGTCGAGTATGACTTCCGCATTGACCGCACCCATTTTTACTGCGGTGACAGTGCCGAGAAACTGGTTGCGTGCGCTGGTTTGCATATCGAATCTCCGGCTCATTGTGTAGTACTGATCAAAATCATCCATCGTGCGGTCCAGTGCCGCCGGCACCGCTGCCCATTCGTGCTCAAGTCGGCGATAAGTGGCGACCATGCGTCTGCCATATTCAGTCAGGCATGTGCCGCCGCCTGTGCTACCACCGGGCTGACGAATCACGACAGGCTCGTGTGACAGATTGTTGATTGCCTCCACCGCTTGCCACGCCGCCTTGTAACTCATGCCCATGGCGGTGGCTGCGGAAGAAATGGAGCCGGATGCATCTATGCGCTCCAGCAATTCCAGATGGTCCCAGCGCTTGCCGCGGGCCTTGGACAAGCCTTCCAGCTTGATGGGGGAATCGGACTTGCTCATTGATGGTTCAACTTGGAAAAGAAATTGGTTGTCGTGTAAAAGTCGCGATCTTGCAGCCGTTATAATACACGTTATTACTTTTAACGACATAACGACATAGCGCATTCAGTACGGAATAACCCTTCTGTCGAATACCCTTTTTGGATTCCGGTCATATCCGGACTTGCGAACGGAATCGGATACAGTGAATCTGCCGGCGCAGATGTCCCTTATCCGCCGGACGACGCATTACTTCGTCCCCGCCCCATTTTGAAAATGCTCTAGACCATGTTCGTACGCCAACTCGACTATCTCGTCACGCTTGCGCGTGAAAAACATTTTGCACGCGCCGCTGAAATCTGCTGTGTCTCGCAGCCCGCGCTTTCAGCCGCTGTGCGCAATCTCGAAACTGAATTGGGTGTCGCCATCGTGCAGCGTGGCCAGCGCTTCCAGGGATTCACGCCCGAAGGTGAGCGCATACTCGACTGGGCGCGGCAAACGCTGGCAGCGCTGGAAGGATTGAAGCAGGAAGCCTCGATGTCGCTCGCCAAGCTGAGTGGAACCATGCGTCTCGGTGCGATCCCGACAACGATGCCTATCGTGTCGTTGTTAACCGGCGCATGTCGCGCGCAGCATGCCGATCTGCGCCAGCTAGTTTTGTCATTAAGTACGGAAGAGATCATGCGCAAGCTGGATGATTTCGAACTCGATGCAGGCCTGACCTATCTGGAAGATCAGCGCCTTGAGGGCTTTCATGTGCAGCCGCTCTATCGCGAACGTTACATGTTGTTGGCGCGCGATCAATCCGCGATTGGCAACAAAACGGAAATCAGCTGGAAAGATGCGGCGGAATTGCCCATGTGCCTGCTGACTTCACACATGCAGAATCGCCGCATCGTCGATGCCGCATTCCGTCGCGCAGATGTATCTGCGAATGTCGTCGTCGAAACGGATTCAACCTTTGCCCTGTATTCCCATGTGCGTCATGCAGGTTTGTTCAGCGTCGTGCCACATAGTCTGTTGTGCCTGTTTGAATTGCGCGACGACATGGTGGCGATACCGCTAGTCCCTGAGTTGAGCCGCACAATAGGGATGATTTCACTCGCGCATAGTCCGTGTTCACCCATAGTCACTGCCGCTAGGAATATCGCCGCACAGATTGATTTGCAAGCACGATTCGACGCCTACATAACTGGCAGCTATCAGCCCATCACATCAAACGATTAGACGGTATTTCGCTTCCTTCATAAGATCGCTGCGCTGGCATTCATTTCGATGTCCGCTTGCAGAAGACTTTCAGCGTTCCGCGAATTTCTATTTTCTGCGGCAATCACGCAATCTTACGGAGAAGAAGCATCATGGCAAAAGTTCTATGCGTTTTATATGACGACCCGGTCAACGGTTATCCAACAACTTATGCGCGCGACGACGTAGCGCAACCATCGATTTATCCTGACGGCCAAACACTGCCGACACCAAAAGGTATCGACTTCAAACCAGGTACCTTGCTCGGTAGCGTATCGGGTGAACTCGGCTTGCGTAAATACCTGGAAGCGAACGGCCACACTCTGGTCGTGACTTCCAGCAAAGACGGCGCTGACAGCGTCCTCGACAAAGAATTGCATGATTCAGAAATCATCATCTCGCAGCCATTCTGGCCTGCCTACATGACGGCAGAACGTATTGCAAAAGCGAAGAAATTGAAGATGATCGTGACAGCCGGTATCGGTTCCGATCACACCGATTTGCAAGCAGCGAACAAGCACAACATCACCGTGGCCGAAGTGACCTATTGCAACAGCCACAGTGTTGCCGAACACGTCGTGATGATGATCCTGACACAAGTACGCAACTACATTCCTTCGTACAAACAAGTCATCGACGGCGGCTGGAACATCGCTGATTGCGTCGAACGTTCATACGATCTGGAAGCAATGAGCATCGGTACCGTTGCAGCTGGCCGCATCGGTCTACGTGTCTTGCGTCTGTTGCATCCATTCGACGTCAAGCTGCATTACATGGATAGACATCGCCTTCCAAGCACAGTGGAACAAGAGTTGAACCTGACTTATCACAGCACATTGGAAAGCCTGACCAAGGTCTGCGACGTAGTGACATTGAACTGCCCGTTGCACCCGGAAACAGAACACATGATCAACGAGAAATCGTTGAAAAACTTCAAGCGTGGCGCCTACATCATCAACACCGCACGCGGCAAACTGTGCGATCGCGATGCCATCGTCGCTGCATTGAAGAGCGGTCAATTGGCGGGCTATGCTGGCGACGTCTGGTTCCCGCAACCAGCCCCGGCGGATCATCCATGGCGCACCATGCCGCACCACGGCATGACGCCACACATTTCCGGCACAAGCCTGACAGCGCAAACACGCTACGCAGCAGGTACTCGCGAGATTCTAGAATGCTACTTCGAAGGTCGTCCTATCCGTGACGAATACCTGATCGTGCAAGGTGGCAAACTGGCTGGTGTTGGCGCGCACTCCTACAGTGACGGCAATGCAACCAAGGGCTCGGAAGAAGCCGCAAAGTTCAAAGCTGTTTAAGTAAATCATTCAAAAAAACAGCCCATCGAATATCCGGATTCGATGGGCTGTTTAGTGATTTTGTAGCGAGGCTATGCTAGGTCAATGGTTTTTCAGACGCAGACCTTGCAATCAATTCAGCAACTTCACTGCTCTCTCTTCAGGCAAGCGCTTCTTTGGCTGCTTCTTCCGGTGTCAGGCCATCATAGAATTGATCGGTAAACCATTCGATTTGTTCTTCAATATGATCTTGTGCTTCTTCAATGGTCGCTCCTGCAGCCACTAAAAAGCCTTCCACTTCTATGCACCAGTTAATCAGTGCCAGTGTTTCCGGATCCAGTTCTTCTTCTTTCTTGGCCATGATTTTACTCTCTCATTTATTCATCGATGACGACAGTGTCACATGAGAGAAGCGGGAAAGAAAGTACTACAAGACGCTTTTTTATGAAGGCAATCGCAAACTTTTTCGTTAACTGAAGTCAACAAGATGCGTTAGCCATTTGCCTCGACATGGAAGGTTCTTGGGAGCTATCAGAAAGATGCATTGGAAAAGAAAAAAGCGCAGAAATCTGCGCTTTTAATTACTGGCCTTCGAATACATCTTCGCTGGCTATTTTCAATTCTTTCGCTTCTTCCACCATCCTGCGATGTGCGATGCGTTTGCGCATGATCTCCGCATGTTGTTTCGCCGTCATAGGCGGCGTTGTCATCAAGTCTTTCAACAATGCGATATTGGTGTAGTTGTTTTTAATGAGACGGCCCAAGTTGCTTGACTCCGTAGTTAAGTATCAACATCACTGCCTACCGGACAACCGGCAGACATTTAAAACGATCACGTTGATGTATTTTGCACCAAATAAAGGTCTTTATCACTACCGATGAAAAAATAGCCGGTTCGCGCAACACAAAGCTAAAGCATGAAACGAAAAAAAGCCCCGCCAGACTTAGGCTGCGGGGCTTAAAACCTTCCTTGAGAGGGAAAGAGGAGACTCGGTAAAAACTTTGTTCGGTAGTGCAAGTCAACCTTGTTGACCAATTGCTGGCACACAACGTTTTGTTATATGCGCCTTGATACGTACCACGCTCGGGCGTAAAACTTTTGCCACAACCATACTGGTCAGACCACCGCTGCCGTTCATCAGCACCACGGCGAATAGCTCTTGCAAACGCGGCGACCACTGCAACATATATGCGATGTAACTGGCATGGAGGTTGCGTACTAAAGGTCGCATTAAATTAATCCAGAAAATGTTAATTTGCGTTCAACGGATCGCGTTGCAGTTGCGTTAAGCGTAAGCAGCCTGAAAACGCAGCATCGAAGCGACTTTCGGTTTTGCTTGTGCAATGCTGTTTGCTTTGCTGAACATGGCAGTGCGCGAGATAACAACTGGTGCAGCTACTTTAGCGATAGCGCGGGTGACTGTCGGTGCTTGTTCAAATGCGCGCATACGCAATTGCGCAGCCAGTTTTGGGTTTGATTGTGCGATTTGATTTGCTTTGCGATACAGGGCGAATGATGTAGACATGATGTTTTTCCTTCTCTCTAAATTTAATAAACCTTGTTGATGAGTTGAAGTATAGGGACGCGAGAGATATAAATCTAATTTCAATTTCGGATATGAGTTATACTTTTTGTGAATAATGTAAAATTAATTAATTTCCTTTTGGAAATAAAAATATGAGCTTTTTAACCCTTGATTTAAATCTGCTGCGTGTCTTTGATGCAGTCATGACAGAACAAAATTTGACGCGCGCCGCTAACCTATTGGCGATGACCCAACCCGCTGTGTCAAACGCGCTCCGACGTCTGCGCGACACGCTGGGCGACGAACTGGTAATACGCACCGCCCACGGCGTGAAGCCAACTTCGCGCGCCACCGAGTTGTGGCCTATCGTGCGGCGAGCCCTGTCCGATCTGGAAGCAGCGGTTACGCCGGATACTTTTGATGTCTCACGCGCTACCACCACCTTCCGGATGGCGATGGCAGATGCGACTGCAGCCTTGTGGTTGCCTTTCCTGGTACGGGCCATCGAGAAGGAAGCGCCTGGCTTGAATGTACGCATGGTTCCGCTGACCACGCGTGAGCCGCGACCTATGCTGTTGCGCGGCGATATCGACCTCGCAATCGGGTTTTTCCCTGGCGTCGCCGCCCAATTGGCGAGTGGCCAAAACACGGCTGTTTCGCAGATCCGCCATGAGCGCTTGTACACCGGCGAATATGTATGTGTGATGCGTAAGAATCATCCTTTGGCACAGGACGAGTTGACGCTGGATTCATATTGCGCTGCGCATCACTTGCTGGTGAGTTTTTCCGGTCGTGCCAAAGGCTTGATGGATGATGCATTGTCGGAGCTGGGTCGTGAACGCCGCATTTTGCTGACGGTTAACCAGTTCTTTACCGCGGGTAAAGTTGTTGCGAGTTCAGACTTGATTACCGTCTTGCCGCGTCATTTGATCGCATCCACCGGCATGGCTGAAGCCCTGGTTGCCAAGGACTTGCCATTCGTATTGCCAGATGTTCACGTCGACATGTTGTGGCATGAACGTGATGCGCGAAATCCGGCGCATAAATGGTTGCGCGAACAATTGAGTGCCAGTACAGACGATGGGATCGGGCGAAACTTCAAAAAGCGTATTTGATCTGCTTCACTTTGTATTGGTAATTGTTCCATTTTATGAACGCTGTTTATAAACCCCGCTCACTGCGGGGTTTTTTACGTGCATTGGATTCAGCACTATTTGTAAAAATCACTAGCAATATGCATTTCCATGTAAAAAATGCATATTAGAAATATTATTGAACTCGCAAGATGCAAACCAGTCCTATTTTCTCTATTCTTGGAACTAGGTTTGTATGCCACGCACAAAAAAAATAATGATGTGGAGCACGGCTGGATTGTTAGTGATCCCGCTGGTCTTTGTCCTTTTTCTACTGACCTTCGACTGGAATGCGGCACGCCCCTGGATCAACCAGCGCGTAAGCGAGGCTAGTGGGCGCACTTTTGCCATCAATGGCGATCTGGCTCTTCATTGGCAACGCGCGCAACCCGCGACAGATACCTGGCGCGACTGGATTCCATTCCCCCGCCTGAGCGCACAGGACGTCACCTTAGGCAATCCGCCAGGATCAAAAGACGATACGAACATGGTGGAAGTCGGCCACATTACTTTTTCAGTCAATCCATTACCTTTGCTGACACAGGCGATTGTGATCCCGACCCTGCAACTGGATGATCCTATTGTGCGCCTTGAGCGCAAACGGGATGGGCAAAACAATTGGACCTTCAAAAAAACCGAGCCGTCTCCGTGGACGCTGGATCTGCAACGCCTGCTTTTTTACAAGGGCGAAATTACCTTGAAAGATGAGGTCAAGCATATCGATGCAAAAGCAAAGATCGATTCGCTGGAGCCAACGACAGGAAATGATTATGTGGTCGGCTGGAAATTATCCGGCACTTTCAACGGCGCAAAAATTAGCGGTGACGGCAAAGCTGGCGCCTTGCTCGCATTGAAAAATGTGGATAAACCTTTTCCGCTAACGGCAAACTTGAATGTGGGTAAAACGTCTATACGCGTTAACGGAACCGTCACCAAGCCGCAGGAACTGGCGGCGATCAACATGGAGTTGCATTTGTCGGGCGCCAGCATGGCAGATCTTTATCCGATCACGGGGATCACTTTGCCGAAAACGCCTGAGTTCTCCACGCAAGGGCAGCTTACCGGTGTGACAAATGCGCTGGGTGGAAAATGGACTTACGATAAATTCAAAGGCAAGGTTGGCGAGAGCGATATCGGTGGCACGCTGACTTATGAATCAAGAGAAACACGCCCATTATTATCGGGGGCCGTAGTTTCAAATCTGCTGCGCTTAAGCGATCTTGGACCTATCATCGGTGCCGATTCAAATGAGAGCAAAAAAGAACGTGGCGTTACACCGAATCAACCGTCGGACAAGGTATTACCGGTCGAGAAGTTCACGACCGAGCGTTGGGGCAGCATGGATGCCGATGTCAAGATCACCGGTCGCAAGATCGTCCGCGACGAATCCCTGCCTATCGAAAATCTGGATACACATCTGAAATTGCAAGACAAGGTTGTCACGCTGATGCCTTTGAATTTTGGCGTAGCTGGCGGCAACATGATTGCAAATATCAAGATGGACGGCCGCAATGATCTTATCAAGGCAGAGATAAAATTATCGGCACGTCATCTCAAACTTAAACAGTTGTTCCCGACTTTTGAAGCGATGCAAGCCAGCTTCGGAGAAGTCAACGGAGATACTTCCTTGTCAGCTACCGGCAATTCGATTGGCAGCATGCTTGGCTCCTCAAACGGTGAAATCAAGGCCCTGATCAATGAAGGCACTATCAGCAAATTACTGCTAGAACAAATCGGTTTGAATGTGGGTAACATTGTTCTATCGCAGGTTTTTGGTGACAAGCAGGTTAAATTGAATTGCATGGCGAGTGACTTATCTGTCACCAATGGTTTAATTCATACCAAGACAATGATGCTTGATACAGAAGATGCCCTTCTCTACATCACCGGCGATATTGACCTTGCGCAAGAACATCTGGATCTGACGATTCATCCGAAAACCAAGGGCCTAAGGATTATTTCTCTGCGTGCGCCTCTGTATGTCAAAGGCGATTTCAAGGCGCCGACGGTAAGTATCGACAAGGGCGTAGTGGCGTTAAAAACCGGTGGTGTAATTGCTCTGGCAGCGTTGGCCCCCGTGACCGCATTACTGCCATTGATCAATATCGGATCGCAAAACGAGAAAGATAATAAATGTGCTGTCTTGTTGAAAGAAGCGCAGGAAAAACCGGTCGCACCGCCACCTGGCAAAACGTATAAAAAAGTGATTGCAAAATAGAAATATAGCTCTTGGAAGCAGGCTTCTTTTATCAAGACGATTGATACGTCATCCACCTGTTCCATTGCTAAACTAAGTCGGCAATCGTTTTTCTTCTTTCAGCAATGAATAGAATTGCCTGACTATGCCGTATGCATAGCAGGCAGCGATTTTTTCCAGGAACTGGACAAAATCTACTGGCGAGTTTTCGTTTGCGTTGTCTGAAATCGTGCGCACGATTGCAAACGGGACGCCGAATTCAAAGCAAACCTGCGCTACTGCCGCCCCCTCCATTTCAACTGCCAGTACATCTTCCAGGTTGTTATTAATTTGATCCAACTCAATAGCGGTAGAGATGAACTGGTCGCCACTGGCGACCAAACCTTGATGGACAACAGGTCTATCAATAAAGAATTCCTGCCTGCATTCCTCGGATACCTTTGCCGCGAAGTCCTCATTGATAAACTGACTGGCAGCTTGTGATATCAGGCTTGATAACTCCTTGTCCGAAAAGAAATGGGACAAGCCCGTCAATGGGACTTCAAAGCGGGGGAACAGTGGCGAAGCATCCATATCGTGTTGCACCAATTGGTTGGCCACAACGATGTCGCCAATACGAACGTCTGTAGCGGCTGCTCCTGCGACGCCGGTAAAGATGATATGGGTTACCCCGAAGCGCTCAATCAAAGTCGCTGCGGTTGCGGCTACGGCTACTTTGCCGATTCGCGATAGTACACATACGCTTTCAATTCCCCATAAGTTGCCGTTGACGTATTCACGCATGCCGCGCTCAGTCTTAACCACGTCCTGCATCTGCTCTATCAATCCAGCCTGTTCTTGATGTAATGCACTGATAACACCTATTTTGATCTTTTGATTTTTCATGGATTATTTATTCATAATTGATCAAGAGAGTTCTGTTTCTTATAGAGGTTTTTGACTTTGTTTTTTGGCATTTTGAGGTTTCGATAGTGTTTCTGGTTTTAACTTAATTGTTTATATATATGTTTAGTAGTAATAGTTAACACAGGCTGTTTTCTGTGGATAACCGTATAAGTGAGTTTGAAATCAAGAACTTGGGAATAGGATAAACCCTGCATAAACGGTGTATCCGGCATGAATAGATTCTGCATAAAAAAAATGCAGTACCTTTCCACAAGATTATCCACAAGCTATCCACTTGTTTAACAGAGGCTTATCCACAGCGGTTTTAGCCATTTTGATGACCTCATCATGGTAGTCTTGCTGTGTATATCTCTTGTTAATGTGGACTGAAAAGTCCTATTTTTGAAAGAATAGCGATGACCCATTCTTTGACTCCGAGGATTCAGCATTATATCAACGGCCGTTTGGCCGAAACGGCGGGCGGCAGCCAGCAAGCCGTGTTCAATCCGGCGACCGGCGAGGTCAGTGCTGAAGTAGTATTGGCCAGTGATACAGACGTACAGACGGTTGTCGCTGCCGCTAAAGCAGCTGCGCCCGCGTGGGCCGATACTGCACCGCTGAAGCGTGCCCGCATTCTTTTCAAATTCAAGGATTTGCTGGAAAAGCACCATGATGACCTTGCTGCCGCGATTACCCGTGAGCACGGCAAAGTGTTTTCCGATGCGAAAGGTGAAGTAACACGCGGCATCGAAATTGTCGAATTCGCATGTGGCGTGCCGCAACTGCTCAAAACGCAGTTCACCGACAATATCGGTGGCGGCATTGATAATTGGAATTTGCGTCAGCCTCTAGGCGTGACGGCAGGAATCACACCTTTCAACTTCCCGTTCATGGTACCGATGTGGATGGCACCGGTTGCACTGGCAACGGGTAACACTTTCATTTTGAAGCCTTCTGAGCGCGATCCATCACCGTCCCTGATGGTTGCCGACCTGTTAAAGCGGGCGGGCCTCCCTGATGGCGTTTTCAATGTCCTGCAAGGGGATAAGCATGCAGTCGATGGTTTGCTGCAGCATCCGGACGTGAGAGCGGTTTCTTTTGTCGGTTCTACACCGATAGCCGAACATATCTATACGACGGGCGCTGCCCGCAAGGGACCGTATCCTTTGCGCGTTCAGGCGCTGGGCGGCGCAAAAAATCATCTGGTGGTCATGCCTGACGCCAACCTCGAACAGGCAGTCGATGCTTTGATAGGTGCTGCATATGGTTCGGCCGGCGAGCGCTGCATGGCCATCTCGGTCGCTGTCGCTGTCGGCAGCATTGCGGATAAGTTAGTTGATGCCTTGATCCCGCGCGTGAAATCGCTGAAGGTAAGAAACGGCATGGACGCTGATGCGGAAATGGGGCCGGTGGTGAGCGCAGCGCACAAGGA
Source organism: uncultured Herminiimonas sp. (assembly GCA_964406085.1). Classification (GTDB taxonomy): domain Bacteria; phylum Pseudomonadota; class Gammaproteobacteria; order Burkholderiales; family Burkholderiaceae_D; genus Oxalicibacterium. The sequence continues at coordinate 73,038 of CAYOQL010000003.1, read as the reverse complement.
AAAAATTGAAGGATATATAGATGCCGGTGTTAAAGCTGGTGCGAAGTTATTGGTAGATGGTCGTGGTTTGAAAGTAGATGGACACAGTAATGGGTTTTTTCTAGGAGGATGTCTGTTTGATCGCGTTACACCGGACATGACTATTTATCAGGAAGAAATTTTTGGTCCGGTTTTATGCGTAGTACGTGTACCAGATTTCGCAGCTGCGCTGGAATTGATCAATGCGCATGAGTTTGGCAACGGCGTAGCTTTGTTCACCTCTGACGGAAATACGGCGCGCGAATTTTCCCGTCGGGTTGAAGTCGGCATGATCGGTATCAATGTGCCGATTCCCGTTCCTATGGCGTGGCATTCTTTTGGTGGCTGGAAAAGATCAATGTTCGGCGACACGCATGCGTATGGTGAAGAGGGCATCAAGTTTTACACGCGCTATAAATCCATCATGCAGCGCTGGCCTGAATCTATATCCAAAGGGGCAGAATTCACGATGCCAACCAGTAAGTAGTTTCGCCAGGGAGTCTGTCAGTCGACTGTAAGTACGATAGGCGATGATGGGGTTCGCTCGATGCCACATCATCGCCTACAAAAAAATAACGAATAACGATAGAGACAATGGCCGAATCCGCAGGAAAGTACGACTACATCATAGTTGGGGCAGGGACCGCCGGTTGTGTATTAGCTAACCGCTTGACGCAAGATCCGAATATCTCAGTTTTGCTATTGGAGGCTGGAGCCAAGGATGATTATGGCTGGGTGCATATTCCTATCGGCTTCCTTCACACTACCGACAACCCGCGCACGGATTGGCAATATCGTACCGAGCCGAATTCTGGCTTGAACGGGCGCAGCCTGCTTTACCCAAGTGGAAAAATCCTGGGCGGCTCTTCATCCATCAGTGGAATGATTTATCAGCGGGGCCAGGCTCAGGATTACGATCGTTGGGCGGAATTGACGGGCGATGATAGTTGGTGCTGGGATCAGGTTTTGCCACTGTTCAAGAAGTCTGAAGATTATGCAGAAGGTGGCAATGCATTGCACGGGACTGGCGGCGACTGGCATGTCGAGAAGCAAACCTTGCGCTGGGATATCCTTGATGCGTTCCGCGATGCGGCGGAGCAAAACGGCATTCCAAAGATAGACGATTTCAATCGTGGCGATGGTACAGAAGGTTGCGGCTATTTCGATGTTAATCAAAAAGCCGGCTTGCGTCTGAATACGGCGAAGGCTTTCCTGCGGACTATCACGCGACGCGGCAATCTGGACATCATGACGGGTTCACAGGTAACGCGCCTGATTATTCAGCAAGCAGAGCAGGGTAATGTTTGTACTGGAGTGGAGTTTGTCGGAGGAGGTCGTGCATGGACTGCCGACGTTTCACGTGAAACAATTCTGGCGGCAGGAACGTTTGGGTCGCCGCAAATACTTCAACGATCCGGCATAGGTCCACTTGCCTTGTTGCAGCAACTCGGGATTGCGCCAATACAAAATGCGCCAGGTGTAGGTGAAAATTTACAGGATCATTTGCAACTGAAGATGGTTTTCAAGATAAGTCAGTCTGAATCCTTGAATAGTCAGACACGAGGTTTGCTGGGCAAAGCTTCTTTAGGTTTGCAATACCTGATGAAGAAAAAAGGACCTTTGACTACAGTGCCTGCGCCTGTCGGTGCAATGGTAAGGTCCGATCCAGCGCAGTCAAGCCCCAACCTTTTCTATCAAGTGCAGCCGTGGTCGCAGGATGCTGCCGGTACGCCTCTGCATGATTTCGCCGCTTTTACGGTAAGCGTGGCTAACCTGAAGCCCACCTCCAGGGGCAGTATTCAGATCAAGTCTGCCGATGTGACTGTCCCACCCACGATTAAAAGCAATTACTTAAGTACGCCGGAAGATCAGGAAATGGCAAGGGTAGCGATACAGCTGGCGCAAAAAATAGTATCCGCCCCGGCATTACGGCCGTATGTGCTGGAGCCTATGCAAGTCGATCATAATCTGGCGCATCTGGCGGGAGAGTTGGCCTTTGCGGGAACAAATCCGGTTGGGACCTGCAAAATGGGTAGGGCGGACGATACTTCTGCGGTCGTGGATAGTGAGCTTCGCGTGCGAGGGATTGCTGGCTTGCGGGTGGTCGATGCTTCCATCATGCCGATGCTTCCTGCTGGTGATACGAGCGCAAGCACAATCATGATCGCGGAGAGGGCGGCAATACTGATGCGCGCCGGTAGATAAGCGCCAGTTCCCTAATATTGAAGCGTTGAATTTAAGCGGCAAGGGGCGCAAGCCGTGAGTGCTTGCGCTGCAGTTTGCCGCGAGCTGTAGCAATCAAGTGAAATTTTGAAGTGAAATTTCGAGTTGGAGTTTTGAATTGGAATTTAATAATCAAGCATGACCGACTACGTAATTCTTGCTGCCGCCGCGTTCCTAGCTGGGATGGTAGATGCCGTAGTCGGTGGCGGAGGTTTGATCCAGATTCCCGCCCTGTTCTCGGCCTTGCCCAATACCGCACCCGCCACCCTTTTAGGGACCAGTAAATTTGCCGGGATCTGGGGTACCGGTGCCGCAGCGCTCGGTTTTGCCAGGCGAGTAAAGCTGCAGTGGAGTACCGCTGTCCCTGCCGCCACTGCTGCTTTCGCCTTATCTTTTGTCGGTGCTTACTCCGTCACGCATATTCCCCCCGACTTTATCCGCAAGATTTTGCCTTTTGTTTTGTTGGCGGTTGCTGTCTATACCTACCGTAAAAAAGACTTTGGCAGTATTCATGCACCGCTCCATGTGGGGAGCAAGGAAAAGCTGTTCGCGATTCTGGTAGGTGGCAGCATCGGTTTTTATGACGGATTCTTTGGCCCAGGCACTGGTAGTTTTCTTGTATTCCTGTTTGTGCGTTTCTTTGGCTTTGATTTCCTCGGCGCGTCCGCCGTCGCCAAGGTGGTGAATGTTGCCTGCAACCTGTCAGCCTTGCTATGGTTTGGCTATAGCGGGCATTTATTGTGGCAGCTCGGCGCGGTGATGGCGATATGCAATGTCCTCGGATCATTGATAGGCATTCGGCTCGCGTTGAAACATGGGACAGGTTTTGTTCGCAAACTCTTCCTGCTGGTTGTCTCCGGATTGATACTGAAGACTGGTTATGATGCGTTCATTGCGTGAAGAGCAGGGCGATTGTTTCACGTGAAACAAAATGCCTGTTAATTCACAGGTAAAACAGGGTTACGGCGAAATAATCGCAAAAAGACTTTATAATCTCGCCTCTGCTTACCGTCTCATCGAGGCGCATTATGATCTTTCCTACCAAATTTGATGTCATTGTTGTCGGCGGCGGTCACGCCGGGACCGAGGCTGCGCTCGCTTCTGCGCGCATGGGTCAATCGACGCTTCTGCTTTCGCACAATATAGAAACGCTGGGACAAATGTCCTGCAACCCGTCTATCGGCGGCATCGGTAAAGGCCATCTGGTCAAAGAAGTCGATGCGATGGGCGGCGCTATGGCGATTGCTACTGACGAAGCTGGCATTCAATTCCGTATCCTGAATTCATCGAAAGGTCCGGCTGTACGCGCGACCCGCGCACAAGCCGACCGTATTCTGTACAAGCAGGCGATCCGTTCACGCCTGGAAAATCAGCCAAACTTGTGGCTGTTCCAGCAGGCAGTAGATGACTTGCTGGTCGAGGGTGATCGCGTCGTCGGTGCGGTCACGCAAGCCGGTATCCATTTCCGTGCGCGGGCAGTCGTGCTGACGGCAGGGACTTTCCTGGATGGAAAGATCCATATCGGCATGAATAACTATTCGGCGGGTAGGGCCGGTGATCCACCGGCGATTTCCCTATCGGCGCGCCTGAAAGAATTGAAGCTACCGCAAGGTCGTTTGAAAACCGGCACGCCACCACGGATAGATGGCCGTTCCATCGACTTTTCCGTGATGCAGGAGCAACCGGGCGATCTGGATCCGATACCCGTGTTTTCCGTGATGGGCTCGGTGGCCATGCACCCTAAGCAGATGCCATGCTGGATCACGCACACCAATGAAAAGACCCACGACCTGATCCGTGGCGGACTCGATCGCAGCCCGATGTACACCGGTGTAATCGAAGGCGTGGGCCCGCGGTACTGCCCGTCTATCGAAGACAAGATACATCGCTTTGCCGGCAAGGAATCGCATCAGATTTTCCTCGAGCCGGAAGGCTTGACCACCAACGAATACTATCCAAACGGCATCTCGACCAGCTTGCCCTTCGACGTGCAACTGGCGCTGGTGCAATCGATGCGCGGCCTCGAGCATGCGCATATCCTGCGTCCCGGCTATGCGATCGAATATGATTATTTTGACCCGCGCGGCTTGAAGGCTTCGCTGGAAACCAAGGTAATCCAGGGTTTGTTTTTCGCTGGCCAGATCAACGGTACTACCGGTTACGAAGAAGCAGCGGCGCAAGGAATGTTGGCGGGCATCAATGCTGCGTTGCAAACGCAAGAACGTGATGCATGGACACCGCGTCGCGACGAAGCCTATCTTGGGGTGCTGGTCGATGACCTGATTACCAAAGGTGTGCTGGAACCGTACCGGATGTTTACCAGCCGTGCCGAATACCGTTTGAGCCTGCGCGAAGACAATGCGGATATGCGCTTGACTGAGATCGGGCGTCAGCTCGGTTGCGTCGGCGACGCCCAATGGGCGATGTTTGAAACCAAGCGCGAAGCGGTGGCGCGTGAGCTGGAGCGCCTGCGCTCGACGTGGGTCAGCCCGCGTATTTTGGCCGAAGCAGAAGCGGAACGTGTGTTGGGTAAAGGCATAGAGCGTGAGTATGCACTTGCAGACCTATTGCGCCGCCCGAGCGTCAGCTATGAAACCCTGATGAGCCTGAAGGGTATCGAGGGCCAGGATCTGGGCGGGCCGGGCGTAGCCGAACCGGCAGTCCGCGAACAAGTAGAGATCCAGTTGAAGTACGCCGGTTACATCGACCGCCAGGCAAAAGAAGTCGAGCGCCACGATCATTACGAAAATCTGAAGCTGCCGCCGGAGTTCGATTACATGGCGGTCAAAGGCTTGTCTATCGAAGTGCGCCAGAAGCTGACCAAGCAAAGGCCGGAAACCCTGGGCCAGGCGTCGCGTATTTCAGGCGTCACGCCCGCCGCAATTTCCTTGATGCTGGTGCATTTGAAAAAAGGCGGCTTCAAGGAATTTGCCGCCGTGCCACCGACGACTGAAGCTGCCGCATGAAGAGTTTTGATCGTGCCGCGTTGACGGCCATCCTGGCCGATGGTGCAAAGGCTTTGTCGCTGCAGTTAAGCGATGCGCAAGTCGCCAGGTTGATAGATTATCTGGCCTTGATGTCCAAATGGAACTCGGTCTATAACCTGACTGCCGTGCGCGACCCGGTGCAGATGGTGACGCAACATTTGCTGGATTCTCTGGCGGCTGTCTCCGCCTTCGACAGTGCCAGACAGGTCTTGGATGTCGGTGCCGGCGGTGGTTTGCCGGGCATCGTACTGGCGATCTGGGCAGCGGAAGCGCGACCGGAGATGCGCGTGTCCATGATAGATACCGTGCACAAGAAAACCGCGTTCCTGACACAGGTCAAAGCGGAACTGGGCTTGAACAATGTCAGCGTATATACGGCGCGGGTAGAGCAGTGGGAGGCGCCGCAGAAATTCGATGTGATCACCTCGCGTGCATTTGCAGATTTAAGCGACTTTGTTAACTGGTCTGGTCATTTGCTGGCCGATGGCGGTGAATTCATCGCCTTGAAGGGCGTAGCTCCCGATGCGGAAGTGGCACAGTTGCCCGCTGGCTGGAAGGTAAGAGAAGTGCGCGCCTTGCACGTTCCCACCTTGCAAGCCGAGCGTCATTTGATTTTCATAGAAAGGGCCGGGTCTTGAAAAAACTTTTTGTTCTTGCCGCTGTGGCCGTTGCCGTTTTCAGCAATCCTGCATGGTCGCAACAAGTCCGTACGGTTGCTCAGGTGGACCTGACGCGTTATGTCGGCACCTGGTATGAGATTGCGCGCTTTCCGAACCGGTTTCAAAAGGATTGTGTTGCTAACGTGACAGCGCAATACAACAAGCGTGCAGATGGCGATATCGATGTCATCAATCAATGCAAGGAAGCCGATGGAAGAATCGATCAGGCGCTTGGGCTGGCGCGTATTGAGAATCCGCAAACCAATGCCAAGCTGAAAGTGAGTTTCGCGCCGGATTGGTTGAACTGGGTGCCATTTATCTGGGGAGATTACTGGATCATCGATCTGGCGCCGGATTATTCGCTGGCTGCAGTGGGCGATCCGTCGCGTGATTATCTGTGGGTGTTGTCGCGTACGCCGAGCATTGCGGATGCCGATTACGAAGCCTTGGTGAACCGGGTGACTGCGCAAGGCTTTGATACAGCCAAGCTGGTAAAAACCGTGCAGGAAAAAGCAGCAAAGTAAGGGGAGTGTTGTGTCAGTTGTTTGTCGCTGCCGTTATGCAATGCGGTGACCGGGGCTGGTGTTTTTGCGATGGACTGTTGCATCAAATTGACCACTAACTAAAACGAGAATATGGCAAAAATATTTTGCGTCGCCAATCAAAAAGGCGGCGTCGGTAAAACCACTACCGCAGTCAATCTGGCAGCAGGTCTGGCACAACTGAATCAGCGCGTACTGCTGGTGGATCTGGATCCGCAAGGCAATGCGACGATGGGCGCAGGCATCAACAAGGCCGAGTTGAAGTCGTCGATTTATGAAGTCCTGCTCGGCATGGCTGATGTGAACACGGCACGCGTGACCTCGGAAGCGGGCAAGTTCGATGTGCTGCCGGCCAACCGCGAACTGGCGGGCGCAGAAGTTGAAATGGTTGAGCTAGACAATCGCGAAAAGCGGTTGAAGGATGCGTTGGCCGTGGTCGATGCCGAATACGATTTCATGTTGATCGATTGTCCGCCGGCTTTGTCCATGCTGACCTTGAACGGTTTGTGTGCGGCCCATGGCGTGATTATTCCGATGCAATGCGAATACTACGCACTGGAAGGTTTGTCCGACCTCGTCAATACGATCAAGAAGGTGCATGCAAAACTGAATACGGATTTGAAGATCATCGGCTTGCTGCGCGTGATGTTCGATCCGCGCATGACTTTGTCGCAGCAAGTGTCGTCGCAGCTGGAGCAGCATTTCGGCGACAAGGTATTCAAAACTATCATCCCGCGCAATGTACGGTTGGCGGAAGCGCCATCGTATGGCATGCCGGGCATTAATTTCGATCCGGCGTCGAAGGGTGCGCAAGCGTATCTGGCTTTCGGCGCGGAAATGGTTGAGCGCATCAAGGCGCTATAACACGTTGCGAAGAAGAGGGCGCTTTGCGCCACTTCGCTGATCTATCGATGTGAGTCAGGAATTATGGTCACGAAAAAACAAAAAGGTTTGGGTCGCGGTCTGGATGCATTGCTGGGCGGTGCGACGGATTTCAATGAAGCGATTGCGGCCATTCCGGGCGCCCCTTCGGTATTGCAGGTTACCGACATGCAGGCCGGCAAGTATCAGCCGCGCACGCGCATGGATGAAGGTGCATTGAATGAACTGGCCGCATCTATCAAGGCGCAAGGCTTGTTGCAAGCGATCCTGGTGCGACCCATTGCATCCGGCAATGGCAAGCCGCGTTACGAAATCATCGCTGGCGAACGCCGCTTTCGCGCTGCGCAACTTGCCGGCCTGACCGAAGTGCCGGTGCTGGTCAAGGAAGTCGACGACGAAGCTACCGCCGCGATGGCGCTGATTGAAAATATTCAGCGCGAAGATTTGAATCCGCTGGAAGAAGCGCAAGGCATACATCGCTTGATCGCCGATTTCAATTTCACACACGAGCAGGCGGCGACGGCAGTTGGCCGTTCGCGCAGTGCGGTTTCCAATCTGCTGCGTTTGCTGAATCTGGCCAAGCCGGTGCAAACCATGCTGATGGCCGGCGATATCGACATGGGCCACGCACGTGCTTTGCTGGCGGTGGATAGCGCGACGCAAATCAATCTGGCGAATCAGGTCGTCGCCAAACGCATGTCGGTACGCGAAGCAGAAAAACTGGTGGTGCGCTCCACGCTGGAACAATCGACAGGCAACAAGCCGCGTGCCAACGGCAAGGAAAAATCGCGCGATATCACGCGTCTGGAAGAAGAGCTATCGGATGCATTGGCAACTCAGGTGGTGATCAAGCTGGGCGCAAAAAACAAAGGGCAGTTGATCATCGATTTTGCGGATCTGGATGCGCTCGACGGCATACTTTCCAAATTGCGCGAAACCTCCTGAGCAAGCAGCAAGAGAAAAGCAAGCAAGCAGGGTGCAATGTCAGAGATATCATCCGGACTGTCTTCAGGTGCGTCCCGCAAAGAATCCACTGAACCCGCCACGATCCTGATCTTGCCCGGCTTGGGCAATTCCGACGCAACCCATTGGCAAACGCGATGGGAAGCGATCCTGCCAAATGTCGTGCGGGTGCAACAGCAGGAGTGGGATGCGCCGCAGCGCAGGGTATGGGTTGAGGCGCTGAATACTGCGTTGTTACATATAGAAGGCCCGGTTATTCTGGTCGCACACAGTCTGGGTTGTGCGCTGGTTGCCTGGTGGACGCTGGAATATGGGCATGCATTGCATGCAAATAAAATCAATGGCGCCCTCCTGGTAGCACCTGCCGATGTAGAACAAGTCGATTTCCCGGTGGCCGCTAGCGGGTTTGCCCCGATGCCGCGTCTGCGTCTGCCATTCAAGGCGACGGTCATCGCTTCCTCGGACGATCCATGGTGCGCGCTGCCAAAAGCACAATCTTTTGCCACGAACTGGCATGCGCAATTCATTTCGATCGGGGCTTGCGGTCACATCAATGCGCAGAGCAATCTGGGCGACTGGCCGCGAGGCCGTGAATATCTGATGGCGTTGGCATAAGGCAAATATTTGCGATGCGGGATCGGCGAAGGTCATTGAACTGTCATCAAGACAGCGATTTTTTCCGACGCAAACGTTTGACGGTGCACAAGGAAAGCCCTTATAATCCCGTGGCTTCATGGAACGCACGACTTAATTCACTCCGGCCCGTATGGCTTGATCGAAAGATCGCCAAAAGGCTGCATCATTTGGACCCAGTATGCTGCCCGTCGTCCTCTTGCAACTCGCGACTACGGTAATTGCCAGCATAATTGCCGGTTTGATCGCTGGGATGCCTGCGCTGTATTCGGCGCTGTTAGGTGGGTTGTGCTGCGTGGTGCCGAATGGTCTCTTTGCGCTACGTTTATTTTCCGCTGCGCAAAAATCCGAGTCTGTTAATCCGATGACTTTTTTCATCGGTGAATTTATCAAGATTGCATTGACGATTGCTCTGTTAGGAGCGGTGGTCTGGTTGTACCGCGATTTGAATTTGCTGGCGCTGGTCGCCGCGTTCATTGTGGCGCTAAAAAGTTACATCATCTTATTATTTAGGCACTGACATGGCGACTGAAATGGCTACTGCAGGGGCGGCACACGCAGCACCGACCGCTTCCGAATATATCGTCCACCATCTGGGACATTTTTCGACCAAGCACCAGGACAAGATCGTTGATTTTTCGATCATTAATATGGACACGATTTTCTGGTCCATCTTTGCTGGCGTCGTTGGCAGCTTTTTCATGTGGCTGGCAGCACGCAAGGCCACGTCCGGTGTTCCAGGTCGTTTCCAGGCTGCGGTTGAAATGATTGTCGAAATGGTCGATAACCAAGCTAAATCAATTGTCCACGGCGATCGTAGTTTCATCGCGCCACTGGCATTGACTGTATTCGTTTGGGTTGCGCTGATGAACTCACTGGATTTCTTACCAGTTGATATGTTTTCGGCATTCTTCCATGCAGTCGGCATTGATCACATTATCCCGTATCACCGCGTGGTTCCTACTGCCGACCTGAACGGCACCATGGGTATCGCACTTGGCGTATTCGCGCTGATGATCTTCTACAACATCAAAATCAAAGGTGCTGGCGGTTTCGTTCACGAACTGTTCGCTGCACCGTTTGGTATTTGGCTTGCACCGTTCAACTTGCTGTTGAACATCATTGAATTCGCTGCGAAAACCGTTTCCCTCGCAATGCGGTTATTCGGCAACATGTTCGCCGGCGAATTGTTGTTCCTGTTGATTGCATTGCTGGGTTCGACCGCGACCGCTTTCGGTTTCTTCGGTCATGTACTTGCGGGCACTGTGTGGGCAATCTTCCACATCCTGATCGTCTTCTTGCAAGCGTTCATTTTCATGATGCTAACACTGGTGTATATCGGTCAGGCTCACGAATCGCATTGATGGTGTAAGTACTGGATTCTGTATTAAAGCTTTTGGATTTTGATTTAACTTTTTGTATTAATTTTTGTATTAACTTAACTTTGAAGGAATTGTCATGACTGATCTCTCATTTGTAGCGCTGGCTTGTGGTTTGATTATTGGTCTGGGCGCAATCGGCGCTTGTATCGGTATCGCTATCATGGGTGGCAAATACCTTGAGGCTTCTGCTCGTCAACCAGAATTGATGAACACATTGCAAACCAAAATGTTCCTGTTGGCTGGTCTGATCGATGCTGCGTTCCTGATCGGTGTTGGTATCGCTATGTTGTTCGCATTCGCTAACCCGTTCATCGCTAAGTAATTCGGTCGTTGACCGTTTCACGCTGAAGACATTTTCGGCATACGTTACTTAGAGAAGGAATTACCATGAACTTAAATGCAACTTTGATTGCGCAGTTCGTGGTCTTCTTCATCCTGGCAGCTTTCACGATGAAATTCGTGTGGCCACCACTGATGAATGCGCTCGATGAGCGCGCCAAGAAGATCGCGGACGGTTTGGCAGCTGCCGAACGTGGCAAGTCTGATCTGGCAGCCGCTGAAAAGCGCGCCCAGGCAGAACTGACATCTGCGCAAGAAGCAGGTCAAAAGCGTATCGGCGATGCCGAGAAGCGCGGCCAAAGCATTATTGATGAAGCCAAGAAAACAGCCGCTGAAGAAGCTGCGCGTATTATCGCGACAGCCAAGGCAGATGCTGATCAGCAAGTAACCCAAGTCCGCGAAGCATTGCGTGACCAGGTTGCAACCCTTGCAGTTAAAGGTGCTGAGCAAATTCTGAAGCGTGAAGTCAATGCTGCAGTCCACGCCGATCTGTTGAACCAACTGAAAGCCGAGCTGTAATCATGGCCGAACTCGCAACGATTGCCCGTCCTTACGCCGAAGCTCTGTTCCGTGTGGCGAAAGCCGCTGATTTGAATGGCTGGTCTGAACTGGTTTCTGAAATGGCACAGGTTGCTGCGAATCCCGATGTATATGCATTGGCGCACAACCCGAAAATTTCGGACGAAGTTATCAGCAGTGCATTCATTTCGGCGCTCAAATCGCCGGTTGGCGCTGAAGCGAAAAACTTCATCAACATGCTGGTGCAAAACGACCGCCTGACGCTGTTGCCGGAAATCGCGACACAGTTTCACGCATTGAAAAATGCGCAAGAAGGCGCCGCTGATGCAGAAATCGTCAGCGCGTTTGAACTGTCGTCAGCGCAGTTGACCGAGCTGGTCGCAACGCTGGAAAAGAAATTCGGCCGCAAGCTTAACCCGACCGTCGCTGTTGATAGCGGATTGATCGGTGGCGTGCGTGTCGTTGTTGGTGATGAAGTGCTCGACACCTCGGTGCGCGCGAAACTGCAACAGATGCAAGTTGCGTTGACCGCGTAATCGTCGTCCTAGCCTAGCCCAAGCTACAGAGAAAAATTTTAGGAGTTTATATGCAACTCAACCCGTCTGAAATCAGCGAACTGATCAAGAGCCGCATTCAAGGCCTTGGCGACACCGCTGAGATTCGCAATCAAGGCACGGTCATTTCCGTGTCCGACGGTATCTGCCGCATTCACGGTCTGTCCGACGTTATGCAAGGCGAGATGCTGGAATTCCCAGGCAATACTTTCGGCCTCGCGCTGAACCTGGAACGTGATTCCGTCGGCGCCGTTATTCTGGGCGAATACGAGCACATCTCGGAAGGCGACACAGTTAAATGTACCGGTCGTATTCTGGAAGTGCCTATCGGTCCTGAACTGCGTGGTCGCGTCGTGAATGCTCTCGGTCAGCCGATCGACGGCAAAGGTCCTATCAACACCAAGTTGACAGCACCTATCGAAAAAATCGCTCCAGGCGTTATTGCTCGTCAATCCGTTGATCAACCGATGCAAACCGGTATCAAGGCGATTGATGCGATGGTACCTATCGGCCGCGGTCAACGTGAACTGATCATTGGCGATCGCCAAACTGGTAAAACGGCTGTCGCGATCGATGCCATCATCAATCAAAAAGGTCAAAACGTAACGTGTATCTACGTTGCGATCGGCCAAAAAGCATCCTCAGTCAAAAACATCGTTCGTTCGCTCGAAGCGCACGGCGCGATGGAATACACGATCGTGGTTGCTGCTACTGCTTCTGAATCGGCTGCGATGCAATTCGTCTCGGCTTACTCCGGTTGCACCATGGGCGAATACTTCCGCGATCGCGGTGAAGATGCGCTGATCGTGTATGACGATTTGTCGAAACAAGCTGTTGCATACCGTCAAGTGTCGCTGCTGTTGCGCCGCCCACCAGGCCGCGAAGCGTACCCTGGCGACGTGTTTTACCTGCACAGCCGTTTGCTCGAACGCGCAGCACGCGTCAATGTCGATTACGTCGAAGCTTTCACCAAAGGTGAAGTTAAAGGTAAAACCGGTTCGTTGACCGCTCTGCCTATCATCGAAACACAAGCTGGCGACGTTTCTGCATTCGTTCCAACCAACGTAATTTCGATTACCGACGGTCAGATCTTCCTGGAAACATCGTTGTTCAACTCGGGCGTCCGTCCTGCGATTAACGCCGGTATCTCGGTATCGCGCGTTGGTGGTGCTGCTCAAACCAAAGTCATCAAAGGCCTGTCCGGCGGTATCCGTACCGATTTGGCGCAGTACCGTGAATTGGCCGCGTTTGCTCAGTTCGCTTCCGACCTCGATGCTTCGACCCGCAAGCAACTCGACCGCGGTGCACGTGTAACCGAATTGTTGAAACAAGCTCAGTACGCACCATTGTCGATTTCGTTGATGGCGGTTTCGCTGTTCGCGGTCAACAAAGGTTACTTCGATGACCTCGAAGTTAAACGTGTACTCGCATTCGAAGCAGGTCTGCACGGTTTCATGAAGTCCAGCCACGCAGCATTGCTGCAAAAAATCGAAGACACCAAAAAGCTCGAGAAAGATGACGAAGCTACTTTGGCTGCCGCGATTGCTGATTTCAAAAAATCGTTCTGATTCCGGGGCTATAAGGAGTAATAACTCATGGCTTCAGGCAAAGAGATACGTGGCAAGATCAAGAGCGTAGAAAATACGAAGAAGATCACCAAGGCGATGGAAATGGTCGCTGCATCCAAAATGCGCAAGGCGCAAGACCGGATGCGCGCGGCTCGTCCGTACAGCGACAAGATTCGTAATATCGCTGCCAACCTGTCGCAAGCCAATCCGGAATACACGCATCCGTTTCTGGTGAAGTCGGATGTGTCGAAAACGGTTGGTTTCATCATCGTAACGACGGACAAGGGTTTGTGTGGCGGTATGAACACGAACTCCCTGCGTATCGTGACGACCAAGTTGCGCGAACTTGAAGCGCAGGGCAAGAAAGTCGAAACCGTTGCGATCGGCAATAAAGGTTTGGGTTTCCTGAATCGTATCGGCGCGCGTGTCGTGTCGCATGCGGTGCAAATCGGCGATACCCCACACCTGGAAAAGCTGATTGGCCCGGTCAAGGTGATGCTCGATGCGTATCAAGAAGGCAAGCTGGACGCGGTGTATGTTGTGTACACCAAGTTCATCAACACGATGAAGCAAGAGCCGATGATGGAGCAGTTGCTGCCATTGGCTGCTGATGCGTTGAAGGCAGATGCGGATTCGCTGGCATGGGATTACATCTACGAGCCGGATGCGCAAACCGTGATTGATGAATTGCTGGTGCGTTACGTTGAAGCGCTGATTTTCCAAGCTGTAGCAGAAAACCTCGCGTCCGAGCAATCGGCTCGCATGGTGGCGATGAAATCGGCAAGCGACAATGCAGGTAGCGTGATTGGCGAACTGAAACTGGTCTATAACAAGACGCGTCAGGCAGCGATTACGAAAGAACTTTCCGAGATCGTCGCCGGTGCGGCTGCGGTTTAATTCGATTGCGGGGCAACGCAAGTTGTCCTCAACAACCAGATTTTAAATTTTATATATTGAAGGAACGAAAATGGCTGATGGCAAAATCGTTCAGTGTATCGGCGCGGTGATCGACGTCGAATTTCCCCGCAATGCGATGCCTAAGATTTACGATGCCTTGAAGATGGCAGGCTCCGAGCTGACGCTGGAAGTTCAGCAACAGTTGGGTGACGGTATTGTTCGTACCATTGCGCTCGGTACATCCGACGGTTTGCGTCGCGGCATGATCATTCAAAACACCGGTAATCCAATCACGGTACCAGTCGGTACGGCTACTCTTGGCCGCATCATGGACGTGTTGGGTAACCCGATCGACGAATGCGGTCCTGTGAGCCAAGAGCGCACAGCATCGATTCACCGCAAAGCACCTGCGTACGACGAATTGTCGCCATCGCAGGATTTGCTGGAAACAGGCATCAAGGTTATTGACTTGGTTTGTCCGTTTGCAAAAGGCGGTAAAGTCGGTCTGTTCGGTGGTGCTGGCGTCGGTAAGACAGTCAACATGATGGAACTGATTAACAACATCGCTAAAGCACACAGCGGCTTGTCCGTGTTTGCTGGTGTGGGTGAACGTACTCGTGAAGGTAATGACTTCTACCACGAGATGGCTGACGCGAAAGTAGTTGATCTGGAAAATCCAGCCAACTCGAAAGTAGCGATGGTCTACGGTCAAATGAATGAACCACCAGGTAACCGTCTGCGCGTTGCGTTGACCGGTTTGACGATGGCTGAAGCGTTCCGTGACGAAGGTAAAGACGTGTTGTTCTTCGTCGATAACATCTATCGTTTCACACTGGCTGGTACCGAAGTATCTGCGTTGCTGGGTCGTATGCCTTCCGCTGTGGGTTATCAACCTACACTGGCTGAAGAAATGGGCCGTCTGCAAGAGCGTATTACATCGACAAAAACCGGTTCGATCACATCGATCCAGGCTGTCTACGTTCCAGCGGATGATTTGACCGATCCATCGCCAGCAACCACATTTGCTCACTTGGATTCCACCGTTGTTCTGTCACGTGACATCGCATCGCTCGGTATCTACCCAGCGGTTGATCCACTCGATTCGACCTCGCGTCAATTGGATCCACTCGTCGTTGGTCAAGATCACTACGACACAGCGCGCGCTGTTCAAGGTACCTTGCAACGCTACAAGGAATTGCGCGACATTATCGCGATTCTGGGTATGGACGAGTTGGCACCAGAAGACAAACTGCTGGTCGCACGTGCACGTAAGATGCAGCGTTTCCTGTCGCAACCGTTCCACGTTGCTGAAGTATTTACCGGCGCACCAGGTAAATACGTTTCGCTCAAAGATACGATCAATGGTTTCAAAATGATCGCATCCGGCGAACTCGATCACCTGCCAGAACAAGCGTTCTACATGGTAGGCACCATCGAAGAAGCAATCGAAAAAGCGAAAAAACTCAACTAATCATTGAGCAGCTTGCGCGGCGCCGGATTCAATCCCGGCACTGTGCAAGCAAACGTTTTTGTATCGGTCTTTGGACGAAGAAATAAGGTTCTAACATGGCACACACAATGCGCGTAGAGGTAGTCTCCGCCGAAGAAGAAATCTTCTCCGGTGAAGCAGAGTTTGTCGCGCTGCCGGGCGAATCGGGCGAACTCGGCATTTTGCCGGGCCACACGCCATTGATCACACGCATCCGACCAGGTGCGGTACGCATCAAGATTGCTGGCCAGGCTGAAGACGAATTCGTCTTTGTGGCAGGCGGCATTCTGGAAGTGCAACCACACGGCGTAACGGTTCTGGCCGACACCGCAATTCGCGGTGCCGATCTGGATGAAGCCAAGGCAGCAGAAGCGAAACGATTGGCCGAAGAAGCACTGGTCAATAAAGAATCGAAAATCGACTACGCACAAGCTCAGGCCGAATTGGCCTCCGCAATTGCACAGTTGGCGGCGATTCAACGGTTGCGTCACAAGCGCTAATCGCGAATTCCCGCATACAATGAAGGGCAGCTTAGGCTGCCCTTCTTGTTTTTGGAAAAGAAATCATGAATCAAGATCCGCAAACCATCGTCAAAATGCTGTCGGAATCGCGCGTCATCGCCGTCGTTGGCTTGTCGCCGAAATCCGATCGGCCCAGCCATGAAGTCGCCGCCTATTTGCAGCGCCATGGTTATCGTATTATTCCGGTCAATCCCGCCTGTGCGGGCACACACATACTGGGCGAACACTGCTATGCCACGCTGACGCTGGCTGCTGCAGCCCTGGCGGAACAGCAGACGCGCATTGATCTGGTGGATATCTTCCGCAAATCCGAACTGGTCGCGCCAATCGTTGATGAAGCGATCGCCATCAGGGCCAGAGGGGTATGGCTGCAAATTGGCGTGATCAATGAAGCCGCAACCGATAAGGCGCGTGCGGCCGGCCTGAATGTGGTGGCAGATCGCTGCACAAAAATTGATCACGCAATCTGGCGGGCTCAACAAGACCAACGAGGATAATCATGGCCAGTGTCCTGCAACTATTCCGCGCCGCAAAAAAACTGAAGATAGCCGATGCGGCCGCGGCCGAAAAACCGCTTTCCAGCGGTGACAAGACGCAGGACAAACTGCAGATCGACGAGCTGGCAGCGTGGATCGCCGAGACGCAGGATATTTTGTATGCACAGCACAAACACAAGATATTGATCGTACTGCAAGGAATGGATACCTCCGGCAAGGACGGTACCGTGCGTGGCGTATTTGGCAAAATCGATCCTTTGGGCGTACACAGCGTCGCCTTCAAGGCACCGACGCCGGCCGAGAAAGATCGTGACTTCCTGTGGCGCGTGCATCAGCAAGTGCCGGCCAAGGGGGAACTCACCATTTTCAATCGCAGTCATTACGAAGATGTATTGATTACGCGCGTGCATGACTGGATAGATGACAAGGAATGCGCGCGACGTTACGAGCACATACGCAGCTTTGAAAAAATGCTGGCGGAAACCGGTACGGTCGTACTCAAATTTTTTCTGCATATCTCCAGCGATGAACAGAAGAAGCGGCTGGAACAACGCATTGCCGATCCGGACAAGCATTGGAAGTTTGATCCCAATGATCTGGAAGAGCGAAAATACTGGAGCGATTACCAGCGCCTGTATGCAAAAGCGATAGATGAAACCGATGCCGATCACGCGCCCTGGTATGTGATTCCGGCCGACTCAAAAACGCAGCGCAATCTGGCGATTGCCACCATCGTGGTCGAAACGCTGCAAAACCTGAAGCTAGCTTATCCGGCCGCAAATCCTGAATACTCAAAGCTGAAGGTTGTTTGACGAACGCTAGGATGCGGGTCGCCGTCATCGCTATTTGATCTCGTTATATTTAATCAGCCAACCGCAGGAATGTTGACGTCAATCCGGGACCGACCTAGCCGCGGGTCGTATGTGTCAATTCTTTGTTCAATACCGCGACGACATCAGTCATCGAATACGGCTTGGCCAGCAAGCGCACGTCCGGTACGTTAATGCGACGCTCTGAATAGCCGGTTGCCAGCACGATACGGGTAGTGGGGAAGCGCTCGCGAACAATATTCGCCAGATCGATTCCGCTGATGCCACCCGGCATGACGATGTCCGAGAACACAACATCGAACGTCTGTCCTGATTCCAGCAACAGCAAGGCATCCTTGCCGCTTTGCGCAACCTGTATGTCCAGTCCTGCGGCGGTCAAGGCCGACGTGACAGTTTCGCGCACCAGCGGATCGTCTTCGACAAACAGCACCTTGCCGCTGGACTGTTGAAATGGAAGGCTATTGGCGGCAAGTTGCGGCAAGGTGGTTTCCCTGTTGCTGCGCGGCAGAAAAAACACGATCGTTGTGCCTGCGCCCGGTTCGCTATGCAGGGTCAATGTGCCGCCGCTTTGCTTCGCAAAACCGTACGCCTGCGGCAAGCCCATGCCTGCACCTTCACCGACGTTCTTGGTGGTGAAGAATGGATCCAGTGCACGCGCGGCGACTTCTTCACTCATGCCGACGCCGGTATCGGTCAGGCTGATGCGCACATATTCGCCAGCGGGCAACTCGTTGCCGACAGTGTCGATGATCTCATTACGCGCTTCCAATCTGATTGCACCACCATTCGGCATCGCATCACGTGCATTCATGACCAGATTGAGCAGTGCAAGTTCTAACTGCAAAGGATCCACGGTGATGCTCCACAGATCGTCATGCACAAGCAGCTTGAATTCAATATTGCTAGGCAAGGCACCGGTCAGCAAAGGAACGGCCAATTGCAAATGTTTGCTGACATCCAGCGTTTCCAGTCGCGCATCTTGCACGCGTCCGAAAGCCATCAACTGCCGGCTTAATTCGACGCCACGTTTGACGGCGCGCAGACAGGCTTGCAACAGCGATTTTTCGCGATCGGTGGAGGCGGACATCAAGCATACTTGCAAGCCGCTGGTCAGCGTTTGCAGCACATTATTGAAATCGTGCGCAATGCCTCCGGTCAAACGTCCCAATGCTTCCAGCTTTTGCCCTTGCAACAGCGCGCGTTGCGAGCGTTCAGCAATAGAAACGGCCTCGGCGACGCGACGCTCCAAATTTTCTCTGCTGGCTTTCAGCTCATGGCTGGCTTGCATCATTGCGCGGCTGACCGCATCGAACTCGGCTATGCCTGATTGCATAGGTGTGAGCAATTCCCCTTTGCCGAGTGCCTGTGCCGAGCGCAGCAATTTCTCTACAGATGTGGCCGTGTTACGCGCTACCGCGAGCGCGGCAATCACCGCGACGCCCAATAAGAGCAGCGACAACAATCCTATGTAGGCAACCGCACGCGTAGCGGTCTGTTGCAATTCTTTATGCGGTACGCTGACCACAAAACGCAATTCCGAATTGGGCGCGCGACTAAAGAAGGCAAAGACCGGTTCACCGCTGAGTGCTACACCGTCGTTGAACCCCTCGCTACTTTCATCCATCTTCTTTTTAATATTTTCAGACGCTTTTTTTCCTACAAAACTTTCCGCATCCTTATTGCGCGCGACCACGACCGAATTGCGATCAACGATGGTGCCGATCCAGCTGCCTGGCAGTTCCTGTTCACTGAAGACGCGTTGCAGCTGGCTGACAAACAGGCTCATTTCCAAATAATAAATAAGCGTGCCGGCACGCTTGACCGGTATCTGGATCGAAATACTGGATTGCTTGCCTACCGGTGCGAAATACATGTTTGACACCACCGTCGCGTCCGGTCCATAGAGCGCGCGCAATTCAGCAATGCCGGTTGGCGAGGGTTGTACGGATGTTCCTTGTGGCAAGCGCGTATTCAGCAACACCTCGCCACTGACGTTGCGCAGCGCGATCGAAGTTTCAATGGTGGGAGCCAGGCGCTTTGCCTGCAGGTAGAAATGGTCGAGATCTGCTGCATCCAGCGCCGTAGAAGTTGCCAACGTTTGCAGAATGGCTTCGCGCTTGGCGATCTCTTTATCGACCACCAGTGCCAAAGCGTGAGCCACTTCGCGCATGCTTTGGCGGTGTGTTTGTTGCGACTCTGAATAAATATAGATCATGCCGACGCCAGCGGTCATGAACGCGGGAATCAGAACTGCAAGGACCAGAATTAACAGGCGAGAGCGAATGGGCATTGATAAGCTATATCTTGTAAAAATATCTATATGTCAAACAGTGCGATTTCACGACCTGTAGACAAGCTACTACAAGAAAAATTTTCCTAGAAGAAGTTTTTTGTATATAAATTCGTGCGCATCAATATGACGTGCGGGTGCCCCCCCGGGGGAAATAAATGCAACAGTGTTGATGCTTTGTTTTGACTTCGTGAAGAAGAATCATTATCATTCACATCTCGTTGATCCGATGTGGATTAACTGCCAGCCATCTGATTCGCCCTCGACCCATGTCGTGCCGGTTGCAGACTAGCCAGTGCAATCAACATAACTTGGGAGAAGTACAGATGGCTCACATCAAAAGCCGCAAACATCCTGTCGCGCGCCGTTCAAGTTGTTCAGCAGCTGTTGCGATGGCATTCATTGCATTGCCTGGCGCAGTATTGGCGCAACAAACTACCGACGTATTGCCGGAAATCGAAGTACATGGCGCAGCGGAAAGCTACAAGGCAGATACGGTTTCTTCGCCGAAATTCACACAGCCTTTGCTGAATACAACGCAAACCATTTCAGTCATCAAGAAAGAGATCGTGCAGCAGCAAGGCGGCACGACATTGACTGAAGCTTTGCGCAATACACCAGGCGTTGGCACGTTTTCACTGGGTGAAAATGGCAACACGACGACTGGTGATGCCATCTATATGCGAGGGTTCGATACCTCTAGTTCAATCTTCGTTGATGGCGTACGCGATCTGGGTTCGATCTCGCGCGATGTATTCAATATCGAACAAATCGAGGTGACTAAAGGCCCTGCCGGAGCAGATACTGGTCGCGGCGCGCCAACTGGGTCGATTAATCTAGCAACAAAACAGGCAACATTGAAAGAAGCCTATTCGGCGTCAGTCGGTGTCGGCAGCGGAGACTACAAGCGCGTAACGGCCGATTTGAACAAGCCCTTGGATGTCGAAGGTGGGGCAGCAGTACGTATTAATCTCTTGAAGGATGATTCGGGGATAGCCGGACGTGACGAGGTTAAAAGCGACCGACAAGGTATTGCCGCCGCATTGGCAGTTGGTCTTAAAACAAATTCGCGGACCTACCTGAATTACTTGCACATCGATCAAAGTAATGTGCCGAATGGCGGTGTGCCGACCATTGGCTTGCCTGGCTATACCAGCTCTAATGCAACTCTAAATAATGCAAGCAAGGTCGAACCAAGTAATTTTTACGGTACCAAAGCTGACTATGACGATGTTACTGCGGACATGGTTACCCTCCGGTTTGAGCATGATTTCTCGTCGGATCTGAAATTGCAGAATACCAGTCGCTTTGGTAAAACCAAGCAAAATTACTTGCTGACCGGTTTCATGACAATTACGCCCGCTACGATGAGTCTGGCGCGATCCAGTCAAATGAAAGACCAGGAGAATGAAATCTGGGCTAACCAAACCAATTTAACCGCCAAATTTAATGCCGCGGGACTGAAGCATTCTTTAGTAACTGGCTTGGAGTTAAGTAGAGAAAAGCAATCCTCGTTTGGTTACGCATCTGCGAGCCTTGGGACTTTGGCTAATGCAAGTTTGTACAATCCTAATTCCGATATTCTCCGTGTTGGTTATAATCCGACACGTAACGGTGTCGATACATTTGGTCAAACAGATACCGTATCTGCATACTTGTTTGACACAGTGGAGTTGAGTCCAAAGTGGCAAGTTAACGGTGGTGTCCGCGTTGATCGCTATGACACAGACTACGCCAGCGCAACGCTGGGAACGGGTACTTTCGGCGCAGACTGTACGAGCGCGACAGCAAGCCGATGTAACGGTATTCCGCTGAATACCGTTCGTCAAAACAATCCATTGTCTGCATCCGGCACTTTAATCAACTGGAAGCTTGGCGTACTTTATAAGCCAACAGAAAGCAGCAGTTTGTACGCAGCCATTGCAACGTCAAAGCAGCCTCCCGGCGGCGCCAACTTTGCATTAAGTACAGCGGCAAATAGCGCATCGAATATTAATTTCGATCCGCAAGAGACCCAGACAACTGAAATCGGTGGCAAATGGGATGTGATCGATAATAAGTTAGCGCTGACCGCGGCCGTATACAGAACTACGGTTAAAAATGAAGTTGAAGGAAACGCAACCGACGGCTACTCACAAACTGGCAAGAAGCGAGTGCAGGGTATTGAGATTGGGGTGGTAGGTGATATCACGCCTGCGTGGGCAGTCAGTGCTGGATACACCACGATGGATACCAAAATAGTGAGTGGTGCAGTTGTCAATGCAGATGGATCGAATGCGTTAAGCTATACGCCCAAGCAAGCATTTACTGCGTGGAGTACGCATAAATTGCCCGGCGGTTTTACTGTTGGCGGCGGTGCGCGCTTTGTTGATCAGTTGAAAAAGCCCGCGGATGGCGCAACCGACGTGCCCAAGTTTGTTGATTCTTACTGGGTATATGATGCAATGGTTACCTACATGGTCACGAAGAACTTTGATTTACAACTCAATTTATATAATCTGACCGATAAGGATTACGTCGCTTCTATCAACAAGAGCGGCTATCGCTATACGCCCGGCATAGAGCGCTCGGCACGATTGACGGCAAACATCCGCTTCTAATCATAATTAGGCGTCAACGTAGCGCTATACTTTTGAGCCTCTCCTGCAAGAGAGGCTCTTTTTATTGAGGACGCACATTATGATGTTGCACATACCAGAAGTACTCACCGCCTCTCAACTGACTGACATCCGTAAGCGTTTGGATGCGACCGATTGGGTAGACGGTGCAGCGACCGTTGGTGCTCAAGGCGCGCAAGTCAAAAAGAATCGACAGTTGTCAGAACTTTCGCCAGTAGGCCTGGAGCTGGGTCAGATTATTCTCAAGGCATTGGTGAACAATCCCCTATTTTTTGCAGCAGCCTTGCCGATGCGTTACATGCCGCCACTATTCAATCGTTATGAAGGTGGCGATCACTACGGTTTTCATATCGATGGTTCGGTTCGAACAATACCGGGCTCCAATCTGAGTCTGCGTACAGATCTGTCGTGCACATTGTTTCTGTGCGACCCGGAAGATTATGATGGCGGTGAGTTGATTGTTTCTGATACCTACGGCGAACACGAAGTGAAACTACCGGCCGGCGACATGATTCTGTATCCATCTAGCAGCCTGCATAAAGTTGAGGCGGTCACACGAGGTGCGCGTGTATGCTCATTTTTTTGGCTGCAAAGCATGGTGGCGGATGAGGGCAAGCGTCGCCTGCTATTTGAACTGGACCAGAACATTCAAAAATTGCGAGAAAGAGTAGGCGATTGCGAAGAAGTGGTCGGTCTGACCGGGCACTATCACAATCTGTTAAGGCAATGGGCCGCTGTCTAGTTGGTGATAAAGTTCAGCGTAGTTGATCGCCTAATACACATCGCGTCGGTAACGTCCTTGCGCGATTAGCTGTTCCACGGCTTCCTTGCCAAGTATGTCGGTCAGCGCGTCTTCGACGCCGCGAGCCATTCCTTCCAGACTGCCGCACACATATACCGCTGCATCTGCCGCGATCCATGCGCGTACCTGTTCTGCCTGCTCGCGCAACTTGTCTTGTACATAGACCCGCTCAATCTGATCGCGTGAGAATACGAGATCAGCGCTCTTTAAGACACCTTGGATTTTCCATGTTTCGATTTCATCGCGATAGTAAAAATCGTGAGCGGCATTGCGCTCCCCGAATATCAGCCAGTTGCGAGACACGCCAGTTGCTGCGCGCGCTTTCAAATGGCTGCGCAAACCGGCCAGGCCAGTGCCATTGCCGATCAGTATCATAGGACGATGCGCATTGTCACCGAGGCGGAAATTGTTGTGTGGACGCAGGCGCAATGTAATCGCTGCATCTATCGCAGCGTGTTCAGTCAACCAGCCGGATGCAATACCCAGACTGCCATCTTCTCGCTGTTCTTGGCGAACCAGTAAATGTACGCGGCCATCAGATGGAATTGATGCGATTGAATATTCGCGCGGACGTTGTGCATCGTCGGGCGCAAGTACTTGCACAAGATCGCCAGCTTCCCAGCTTGCTGCCGCATCTGCAACGGCTCCGATTGTTTCCAGTTCCAGATGAAAAGTTGGTGCACCGGCGCTGCCCGGATTCAAATGTTGACGTGCAGCCAGTCGCCATTGTTGATATGACGGTGCTTGCCAATCGGGGGCGTCACTGGTGCCTGCAATATGGCTCAGCTGATGCTGCCAGGTTTGCAATGCGCTGTTTGCGGCTTTGTCGACGAAGATGCTGTCAAACAATGCTTGCGCGCCGGATGTTTTGAGCCAGATTGTCAAGCTACGGCCGAAGCCACAAAAATTTACATATTCGCTATCGCCCAACATCAACACCCCGAAATGCAAATGCGGCAAAGCGAGTTGCGCGTTCATCAGTTTGCCTGCAAACAGGGACGCGTTATCCGGTGGATCACCTTCGCCATAAGTACTGACAATGAAGAGGGCGCGTTCGGTCTGCGACAAATCGGTGGCGCTGATTTCCGACAAGCTGGCTACGCGTGTCGGAACACCGGCAGTGTGCAACAAACGCGCCGTGTGCCAGGCTAACTCTTCAGCAAAACCGGTTTGACTTGCATAGCCGACTAACCATGGCTGCGCACCCTCTGCTGCGGGAATCAGCGCCGCGGCATTACGCAATGCCTGCTGACGTTTGCGCAATTGTGCGTAATAAATTGCGGCGCACATGACGGCATATACGGCGACAAGAACGGTCGCAACAATGGCTCGGGTTTGATCGCTCCAGTTCATTGCAGCAAGCTCGCCAGTGATGCACTCATGTGTTCTTCAAAACCGTCTTTGCTGCGATTGATAAACAAGGCGGCAAGATCGTGTTGATTCGCATATTTCAAACCTTGTTCTGCCCCCATCACACCTAGTGCAGTAGACCATGCATCGGCCGCCATGCAATCGCGATCGAGTACAGTCACGGACGCAAGGCCATGACGGATCGGCTCACCGCTACGTGGATCTATGGTGTGCGAGAAACGTATTTCGCCATCTTCGAAATAACGGCGGTAGTCGCCCGATGTGGCGACAGACAAATTGTAGAGGGCGGCGATGGTTTCTATGCTTGCGTCCTTAACCGCGGCAGAAGCTAGTGATGTCGGCAAAGGATGCCCCAGTGCGACCCACCATGGCAGCCCATCCGGCTTGACACCTGCGCCGCGCAATTCTCCCCCAACTTCAACCAGATAGCTGTCTATGCCCCGCTGCAGTAAAGCGCGTGCAACCTGGTCGACGCCGAAGCCTTTGGCTATCGCAGACAGATCGATGTAGGCATTCCCCGGCTGCAGTACGCGACGTGTCGTCTTGTCGAGTTGTATGCGTTGCCAGCCGCATTGCGCGCGCGCGAAATCCAGCGCGGTACGTGTTGGTGCAACAAAGCCTGCTTCGTTATAACGTTGGGTCGGGCCAAAGCCCCATGCATTAACCAATGCGCCGGTAGTCGGGTCGTAAGCGCCGTCGCTTGCTCGTGCGACGTCCAAGGCATATTCAAGTACGCTAAAAAATTCATCCGGCAAAAGATGCCATGAACCTGCAGCTGATTTGTTGAAGCGACTCAGATCGGAGTCAGGTTCCCACGTGCTCATTTGTGCGACCACTTTATCGAGCTGGCTCTGAATCAATTCGTGCAAAGGCGACAAGCGACGCCCGGCATCTGCCACCAGCTTGACGGACCAGGTCGTTCCCATAGTCTCGCCCTGCAAGGTATGCACCACACCACCCAAAGCCGGTGGCAAGGGCGGGGTGTCTATGAAGGGGACCAGTGTGCGTCGCATATACGTGTTGATAGCAAAATGAAAAACGCCCGTTGCCGCGAACGGTCAACGGGCGGCTAGCCTGGCCTGAACTTAAGGTTGCAGTACTTCCAGGGTTGCCGTGTAGCTAACTCGGCGGATTGGTTTGGCGAGCGTGCCTACCGGTTGCGGTGCGCGTGCAGCGGCGTTCGCATCGCCAGCAGCCGGCGGCGCCATGCGTGCGCCACCGTTGCTTGCACTCATCCAGTACATGCCGGCAGTTGGCCATTTAACGCTGAACTTGCCATCCTTGTCGGTTTTGACCTTGATCTCGCCCAGTTGATCACGGTAGCGTATGCCACCCGGGATCAGCGTGACTTCGATGTCGGCAGCGGGTTTGCCATCCAGCAGAAAACGGAAGTTGCTGGTGTCGCCGGCGAACAGATCGTTAGGATGGGTGATCGGCACCAGTTCCAGTCCGGAGCCGGTTGATTTCAAGACGGTGTCAGTTGGTTTGCCTGAGCTGACGAAGACTTCCATGCGACTTTGCATGCGGCTGACGTTTACCTCTTTTGCATCGGCTGGAATGTCTTTGGCAAAGCTTTCTGCCGTGCCGCGCCAGCGTTTGTTTTCAGTGCCGACTTTGTAGCTTGCGCTCAAGGCATCGTTCACCATCGTCAGTTTATAAGTACCTTTTTGCGCCAGCTTGACGTCAAAGGTACTGCGATACTTACCGCTGCTCTTGTTCTCTGCATCGACGGTTTTTCCGTCCGGTGCGATGACGGTCAGGTTATCCAGACGCAGTGGATTATGTTCAAAGTAAAACAGATCGTTGGAAACCGCTGCATCGACTGTCACCCATGGTTCATTACCGGACAATACGGTAGCGGATGGCAACATCCACGAGCGGTGCGCATGTGCCGCCATTGGTAAGGCAACGGAGAGAGAAACAGCCAGCGCAGCAACGCGCCACATGGAAGCTTTTTGCATTTTCAGTGTCCTTGATTTATGGTTTTAATTCGATGGTGACGGCGCCAAGTTCATGCTCGCCTTTACCTTGTGCGGTTTGCGCCGATTTTGGCGGCCACTGGAAGGGCACACGGATCAACTCGCGCCCGCCGACTTCACGTGCTGCTTCCACTGCCAGTGAATACTCGCCGGCCGGTAATTTATCGAGGCCCGATTTGGCCGCGTTGAAACTCAATTGATGTTCGCCAGGTGCGCGCGTTGCACTGCTCAAGCCATCGACCGGCATCTGCATATCGCGCCCGCTTTTACGCCACCATTGGCGCATGTCCTTCAGCCATTTGGTGCCTTCGTTATTCTTCATCTTCAGGTCGTACCAGACGGCCAGGTTGCGCACGAAGGTTTGGTCTGCGCCTTCAATCCAGAGCGCCACATAAGGCTTGTGATATTCAGCGACGGTCAGGCGCGGGATCTCGACCTTCACGTTCAGATCGGCTGCAAAGGTCGGTGCCGTTAGGGCTGCGCCGAGCATGAAGGAATAACGAATCTGCATAGAAAAACCTTTAATGAATCGTAGATGAATCGATCAATGAATAAATAAAATAGCCAGTAAAAATGGAATCAGAACACCCAGTCCGACTATCGGCCAGGTAGTCGGTCGGTTGGTCGCGTGCATCTTCAAGATGAACAAACCGGTAATCGAAAAAACCAAACAGGCTGCCGCAAAAATATCGATGAACCAGCTCCACGCTTCACCCGTGTTGCGGCCCTTGTGCAAATCGTTCAGGTAAGAAATCCAGCCACGATTGGTGGCCTCGGATTCGACCGTGCCGCTGGCTCTGTCTATACGCACCCACGCATCGCCGCCGGGACGCGGCAGCGCGACATAAGCTTCTTCCGGCGACCATTCCACGTCGCGCCCGCTCACATCCAGCGCCATCGTGTCCTTCATCCAGCCCGCCAGTTCGACCGGTAACGGCGTTTTGTTGGCCACCGCTCGTTCGGTATCCAGCTTTGCCAACTGCGCCTGCAATTCCGCCGGGAGTTGCGCCTCTTGCGTAGCAACTTGCGGCTTGGCTTCTATCTGCGACGAGTGATTGAGCGTGATGCCGGTCACACTGAACAGCAACATGCCGAGCAGACACAGCGCTGAACTGATCCAGTGCCATTGATGTAAGGTCTTGAGCCAGTAAGCACGTTGGGGGCTTTTTGCGCTTGCTTGCATTACGGATTTTTCTTCATGTTGTTGGGTAAAACGGACGACCTACAAATAGCAATAATTCTCATTTAGATTTTCGTTGATTCAGTAATCGATTGCAAGGATTTTCATGTAAAGAAATATAAAGATGGGCCGTGTGCGCTAGTTGCGTGACAGGCCAGCCGGCAATGGAAGGGGACATTAAAAGAAAAATCCATTTGCTGTAGGGACGACCCGTCGATATTTCAAGGTCTTGAAAAGCATTTTGATAGGCCTATATGTGAGTTGCGGATGCTCGATGATGAGGTCCGCATCAACCATATCGCTTACTTTTCAAAAGGATATTTCTCATGCGTACTTATGACTTTTCGCCGCTGTACCGTTCCGCTATCGGCTTTGATCGCCTGGCACAATTATTCGATGATGCGCAGCGTGCGCAACTGAATGATCCGCAGCCCAGCTATCCGCCCTACAACATTGAATTAGTCAGTGAAGACAAATACCGCATCACGATGGCGATTGCCGGCTTTGACCGATCCGAGATCGAGATAGAAACCGAGCGCGACACGCTCAAGATCAGCGGTCGCAAACAACACGAAGAAGCGCCGCGTAACTTCCTGCATCGCGGCATCGCCTCACGCAATTTCGAACATAATTTTCGGCTGGCTGACCACGTGCGTGTAGTCGGTGCACAACTGGAGAATGGTTTGTTGAATATCTCTCTGGCGAGAGAAATTCCGGAAGCGTTAAAGCCGCGGAAGATTGTGATTGATGCGGTTGGAGACAATGTGCAGACACTTGAGCGCAAGGCGGCATAAGCATCACTCAAAAGAAGCGGACAATCTGTCCGCTTCTTTTTTAACCCGATCAGGATAGATCGCAGCGATCCTGCACAGGAGCCGCGTCTTCAACGCGGTCTGGCAGTCGCTATCAAAACAACCGGCGTTGCGGCTGTCATGCACGCATCATTGTAATGAAAGGTTTCAGCAGCTCGGGGTCGTAGTAAACGTGGTCGCGCTGCAATATCGCCAATGCATGATCCTTGGATTCGCCGCGATGATAATGCCGGTTCATCGTCAGCGCATCGTAAGAATCCCAGATCCGCACCGCGCGTGCGAACAAGGGAATGCTTTGCCCTGACAGGCCGTGCGGATAACCGCTGCCATCGAAGTTTTCATGGTGATGCAACACACTGTCGACAATGCGCTGATCCAGTTCGAGAGGCGCGATCATCTCGTGGCCGATAACCGGATGTTGTTTGATGACAGAGAACTCGGTCGGCGTGAGGCTGGCGGGCTTGTGGAGGATTTGCTCGTCTATCCCCAATTTGCCGACGTCGTGCATGCTGGCGCCGATTGCCAGCATCTGTGCATCTTCCGATGAAAAGCCGAGATAGTGGGCAAACCTGAGTGCGCTGCCTTCCAGACGTTTCAGATGATCGGCCAAATCAGGATCGCGACCGCGGATAACGCCGTCAATGAACTGGCTGATTTTTTCCAGGCTTAATTCGATGATTGTCGTGCGCATGGGTGATGTCTGTTGCGGGAGTTCGAATGGATTTGACGCGGGCAAATGAATGCAGACAAATAAAAAGTGACGCAAGGCAACATTTTAACATTTGGTTTGAATGGAAATTAACTATTTTGCACCTGTTGGGTGCGATGTCGGAGCCGGCGGTAACCGCACGGTCTGTACTTTGTGGTTTGTCGGCGATTTCCAGATACGTACGTAAATGCAGTAGCGTGAAAATGAAAATGCAGTCGCCCTGCGCGTATTTCTTTCAAAGCGGCGCGCTAGGTGGTGATGGAGGTATTTGCGGCCATCCACAAATCCAGCTGCCTGTTTGAATTCTTTGTGTGCAAGTTCAGCTTGGAACGTCGCAATAAAATATCTTCCGAAACAGTAGCCCATTCATGGCGCAGCAAATAGCTTGCCTCTGCAGCGAATAATCCTGGGCAAATTTCTTCCCCCATATCGCTCAAGTTAAATCGATCCGCCAGCAATACCTTGATCCGGGTTCCATATGCATGTGCGTAGCGTTCGACTAAGGCAGCCGGCAACCATGGATAGTGCTGCTGCATGTCGCGCACGAAATGATCGAATTCCAGCACGCCGCGATTATTCGGTTGCGCGCTAAAGATATCGCCGCCTGGCAGGCACGCATCTGCAGTCCATGCACCATGTTGGTTGCCGAAGGTCGGCGCGATCAGGTCGACCGCTTCTTCCGCCAATTTGCGGAAGGTGGTGATCTTGCCGCCGAAGACGGTGAGCAAAGGCGCGGCATCGGTATCGAGCGCGAGCTTGTAATCGCGTGTGATTTCGGAGGCGCTTTCGTTGTCCTCTTCCTTTTCATCTTCAACCAGAGGGCGCACGCCCGAGTATGTCCAGACGATGTCGGCAGGCGTAATGGATCGGGCGAAGTAGTGATTCACCAGATCGCACAGATACTCGATTTCTTCTGCGGCTATGGTGACCTTGTCGGTGTCGCCGTGATAGTCGATGTCGGTGGTGCCTATCAGCGTGTAGTCGTGTTCGTACGGGATGGCGAACACGATGCGGCCATCCGGATGCTGGAAGATATAGGCGTAGGGATGATCGAATAATTTTTTGACGACGATGTGGCTGCCCTTGATCAGGCGCAGTTTTTTACCGGTGCGTCCGTGTACGGTATCGTGCAAAAAGCTGGCCGCCCAAGGGCCGGTGGCATTGATCAGGAGTTTGGCGCGCACTGTAATCGGTGCGTCGGTTCGGTCTATGTCTACGCTGGATGCATGCGGCGTCCTGCGCAGTGTGGCGCGCCAGTGATCTGCGTGACGCGTGACAGCCTGGCAAGCCGTGCGCGTCAGGACGGTGGCGCCCTTTTCTGCAGCAGCCATCGCATTCAGCACAACCAGCCGTGCATCATCGACCCAGCAATCCGAGTACGCAAAAGCTTTGACGAAATTATCTTTCAGCGGCGCGCCAGCGGCATGTGTGCGTAGATTGACGCCTTCGGAGGCAGGCAGCAATTCTCGCCTGGCCAGATGATCGTAGATAAACATGCCGGCGCGTATCATCCACGCCGGACGCTGACCCTGGTCGTGCGGCATCACAAAGCGCAAGGGCCGAATGATATGCGGCGCGGCGCGCATCAGGATTTCGCGTTCTATCAATGCCTTGCGCACTAGGCTGAAATCGTATTGCTCCAGATAGCGCAGGCCGCCGTGTATCAACTTGGTGGACGCCGAAGAGGTATGCGAGGCGAGATCATCTTTTTCACACAAGACTACCGACAAGCCGCGACCTGCAGCATCGCGCGCAATGCCGGCACCGTTGATGCCGCCACCGACAATCAGGACATCGCAATTGATTGGTTGATTCATCTGGTTGGTCCTTGAATGAAGCCCACATCATAAGCGCACAACAAAATAATTCCGTACGGAAATATTGTGACGCGAATTGAACAATTTACCGTGGCAATTGCACTTTTATATGCAAAATTTTGTTAAGTTGCGCTTGCCTTTGCAGTCACATATCGTCTTACATGGTATATAGATTGGCATAGGGCAATTAAATATTTTGTTGAGCAATTTGCGTTCAAAAAATCGAACAAAAAAGTTGTTTTATGGAAATAAAAATAGCGCCGTTAACGTGCCGAGTAAGCGATACATCTTCGGTGAATAGACGCTTCAAGTGGAAACAAAAACGAAGGGACAATGAGTCAATTGGAAAATTCTGATGACAAGGCGCAAGTTGTTGCCGGTTCTGTCAAAGCGGACCATTCTATCGACGGTTTGCGCGAAGATGTCCTGCATCACGATCCCTTGCTCGATTGCCTCGTTGAGCTGACACGCATACATGGCCGTCCCAGTACGCATGCGGCCCTTTCTGCCGGACTGCCATTACTGGAAGGTGTGCTGACACCGTCCTTGTTCGCAAGAGCGGCGGCACGTGCCGGATTTTCCAGTAAAGTCGTACGTCGCCCCCTCGCAAAAATCGATACGGCTCTGCTGCCGGTGGTCTTGTTGTTGGCCGGCAATGAATCCTGTCTGTTGTTGAGCTGGGATGACGACAATCAGACTGCGCGTCTGTTATTTCCCGATTCCGGTCAGGGCGCCGTGGCGCTTTCGCGTGAGCAACTTGCTGAGCGGTATACCGGTGTAGCCATTTTCTCTCGCCCGCATTTCCGTTTCGATCAACGTACACCAACTTTTGCCGAACTGCCGCAGCGCCACTGGTTTTGGGGTGCGCTGATGGATCAGGCATCCATCTTCAAGGATGTATTGGCAGCAGCGTTGCTGATCAATCTGTTTGCGTTGGGCATGCCGCTGTTCACGATGAATGTCTATGACCGCGTGGTGCCCAATTTTGCGCAGGAAACACTGTGGGTGTTTGCCGCCGGCCTGACGCTGGTATTGATCCTCGATTATGTGATCCGCCTGATGCGTGGGCACTTTGTCGACCTGGCCAGTGCGCGTATCGATTTGAAATTGTCTTCGCTGATCATGGAGCGCGTACTCGGCATGCGTTTGTCGCACAAGCCGGCGTCGGTAGGTGCGTTCGCATCCAATTTGCGTTCTTTTGAGACGGTGCGTGACTTCTTTGCTTCCGCCACTGTTACGGCGCTGATCGATTTGCCGTTTGCGCTGTTGTTCCTGGTGGTACTGGCGTGGATCTCGTGGCCGCTGGTATTTTTACCGCTGATCGGGATCGTGCTGGTGATCATTTACAGTTATATCGTCCAGCACAAAATGCATGATCTGTCGGAAACGACGTTTCGCGCTTCTGCCTTGCGCAATGCGACGCTGGTGGAAAGCCTGACTGCGCTGGAAACCATCAAGGCGCACGGTGCCGAAAGCCAGATGCAAGAGAAGTGGGAAAAAGCCACGGCGTTCCTGGCGCGCGTCAGCGGGCAGTTGCGCTTGTTGTCGTCTTCCAGCACCAATGGCGTCGCCACCTTGCAGCAATTCGTCAACGTGATGGTGGTGATCGCCGGCGTGTATCTGATACACGAAAAAATGCTGACCATGGGCGGCTTGATCGCCGCCACCATGTTGAGCGGGCGCGCTATGGGCCCGCTCGGTCAAGTCGTTGGCTTGTTGCTGCAGTTTCAAAATGCAAAAACGGCTTTGTCCGCGCTGGAAAAAGTCATGGAAACACCGAGCGAACGCTCGGACCAGAGCGCCTTCATCCACCGGCCGGAAATTCGCGGCGAGATCGAATTCCGCAACGTGCATTTCACTTATCCCGGGCGCAAGGAAGAAGTCTTGCGCGGCCTCAGCTTCCGCATTACGCAGGGCGAACGGGTGGTCGTGATCGGCCGCATCGGTTCCGGCAAGTCCACCTTGCAAAAACTGTTGCTGGGTTTGTATGCGCCGACCGAAGGCGCGGTACTGCTGGATGGCGTCGATCTGCGACAGCTTGATCCGGCCGATTTGCGGCGCAACGTCGGTTATGTCGAGCAGGATTCGATTTTGTTTTACGGTTCCCTGCGCGAAAACATCGCGATCCGTGCGCCGTATGCCGACGATCTTGCGATCGTGGCAGCGGCGGAAATGGCTGGCTTGACGAACTTCGTCAACAACCATCCAGAAGGCTTCGATATGCCTATCAGTGAACGCGGTGAATCCCTGTCCGGCGGTCAGCGCCAGGGAATTGCGATTGCGCGCGCGGTGCTGATGGATCCGCCAGTGTTGTTGCTGGACGAACCAACCAGTGCGATGGATTACACGTCGGAAACGCAACTGAAAGAACGCATACGCGTATTTACGCAGCACAAGACCATGATCATTGTGACCCATCGTTCCAGCCTGATGGATCTGGCTGACCGCATCATTGTGATGGACGACGGACGCATCGTCGCCGATGGACCGCGCGATACGATTATCGCGGCACTGCAGTCCGGTCGTATTGCGAGGTCGTCATGATCAAGAAAATGCTGCCAAGTGTGATTGATGGTTCCAAGAAGACAGCGAGTCGCATTCATCTCTGGCTTGAGTGGATACGCGTGCGGGTAGAGCCGAAAACGGTCAACTGGTTGAGTCGCTGGAAAGACGATCCGCAGCAGGCCGACAAGGATTTTGTACGCGATGCCGATCATTTTATTATTCAGCAGGAGCCGTTGCGCGCGCGTGCGTTGATGCGTGCACTGTTATGGGTGGTGTTGCTGTTTATCTTGTGGGCTGCCATTGCGCGTGTCGATGAAATTACCAAAGGCGATGGCAAGGTTATTCCATCACGCCAACTGCAGGTTTTACAAAGTCTGGATGGCGGTTTAGTTGAAAAGATCAATGTGCGCGAAGGCCAGTTGGTAGAAGCGGGGCAAGTCTTGCTGCAAGTCGATCCGACACGTTTTGAATCGTCGGTACGCGAAAGCCGTTCGCAGTATTTGTCGCTGTCGGCCAAGGCGGCGCGCTTGCAGGCGATTGGTACCGGCCAGCCTTACGTACCGTCAGAAGAAGTGGTGAAGGAAGATCCGCAGACAGCAGCAGAAGAACGCCGTTTGTATGAGACGGCGACGTCGGAACTGCAGGCGCAGATTTCGATCGCGCAGCAGCAAATGATTCAGCGTCAGCAAGAGTTGTCGGAGGCTAGGGTGAAACAGGCGCAGGCATCGCAGGCGTATGACTCCAGTGCAAAAGAGTTACAAGTCACCAAGCCTCTGCTGGCTTCCGGCGCGGTATCTGAGGTTGAATTGTTGCGCCTGGAGCGCGATGTGGCGCGCTTCCGCGCTGAGCGCGATGTCGCGGGAACACAAATTGCTCGTGCACAGTCTGCCATTTCAGAAGCGTCGCGCAAGATTCAGGAAGTGGAGCTGGCGGCGCGTAACGTGGCAAGCAAGGAATATTCCGAAACCATGGCCAAGCTGAATTCATTGACGGAAAGTAGTACGGGTCTGGCCGACAAGGTCAAGCAATCGGCGATCCGTTCACCAGTCAAGGGTACGGTCAAGCGCTTGATGGTGAATACGGTGGGCGGGGTCGTGCAGCCAGGCCGCGATGTGGTGGAAATTGTGCCGTTCGAAGACAAGCTGGTGCTGGAAGCGCGCGTGTTGCCGAAAGATATTGCGTTCCTGAAGCCGGGCCAGGAAGCGGTTGTCAAATTTACTGCATATGATTTCTCTGTCTATGGCGGGATGGAGGCGACGCTGGAACACATTGGAGCCGACTCAATCACAGACGATAAAGGCAATACGTATTACATGGTGAGGGTGATCACCAACAAATCGACGCTGGGCAATAATTTGCCGATCATTCCCGGCATGGTTGCCGAGGTAGACATTATTACGGGCAAGAAAAGCATCTTGTCTTACCTCATGAAGCCGGTTTTGCGCGCCAAGCAGGCGGCAATGACCGAGCGCTAAATTACGAGATTTATTTGATAGCTTCCCACCACCTTTTCTTGTCGGATACTGGCAAGGTACTACCTCACTGGCAGCAGGCTTTCTCGAATTTAAAAGCGTTGCGGTTTGGTGATCCTGCGATGGTGCTGCCGGCGCCGGATATCGTTTGGCTGCGCTTGCGCGGAGACGTGCCGTTTCGCGAACAGTTGTTGGCTGCACGTGAACAGGTCGCACAATATCCGTATGTGGTTATGAGCGATATGCCGCATGACGATGAGGCGCTGGCGGTATTCGCGCTCGGCGCACGTGGCTATTGCAATAGCCACGCTTCGGCCGCCGTCTTGCAGCAGATCGCCAGCGTGGTATCGCAGGGCGGGCTATGGATAGGCACATCCCTCATGCAGAGGATGGTCGCGATGAGTGCGCAAGCCATTGCGCCAGCGCCGAAAACGCCGGGAAAAGAGTTGGCTACCTTGTTAACGCAGCGAGAACTGGAAGTCGCGCAAATCGTCGTCAGCGGTGCCAGCAATAAGGAGATTGCCAGCCAGCTCGGCATTGCCGAACGTACAGTCAAATCCCACGTGGGCGCCATTTTCGAAAAACTGGGTGTGCGCGATCGTTTGCAGCTTGCCTTGTTGATACGAAATCAAGGCACGATTTAACAGTGTTTAACATTTCCATAAAACAATTGTTGCTCTTTAGTACCTAGGTACTATTTACCTGAGGCATCAAGCTCTCTACAGTCGATAGCATCTCAATCTATATGTTGGATGTTCATCATGGCTGAATCAGCACGCGTTATCGGTAAAGTTGTCGCACTTCAAGGCGAGGTATTCATCCGCGGAGAAGACGGTGCGCGCACGCTGCTCAAGCTGGGCGATCAAGTCCGCGAAGGCGATGTCATCATCACCGGCGCCAATGCCAGTGTTGAGCTGGAATCCAGCAATGGAGCTGTCTATAACATCCGGCAGGCCGAGGTGGTCACCCTGGATGCCACCATATTCGATGCCGACGCCGAAGCCCACAATGCGGCCTTGCTGGCGCGGGTCAGTGAAAATACTAGTATCAACGACGCAATTGCCTTGGGCGGCAGCCTGGATGACTTGCTGGATGAAACTGAGGCCGGCTTAAGTGGCGGCTCGTCTGGCGGTGGACATACATTTGTCCAACTATCGCGTTTGTTTGAAAGCGTTACACCGCTGACATTTGATTTCGGCGTCGCCGATCGCGGCGTTTTGCCGGAGTTTCCGGAGCAGTCTGGATCGGGCGTTGCGGTTAGCAATAATGGTGGCGGTATAGCACTGGATGCGAGCATCCCAAGTGTTGTGGTCGACATTGTTGATGGCAGCTTGAATGTTGCAGACAGCAGCTCGTTGGTGACGTTCACCTTCAGCCAAGTACCGGTTGGATTTGTGCAGAGCGACATTACAGTTGTTGGCGGCACGTTGAGCAACATCGTGGTTGATCCGGCCAACCCACAGATCTACACAGCGACGTTCACAGCGACGGCCGGCAGCACCACGCCAGGCAGTGTGAGTGTTGCCGCAGGCAGCTATGAAAACGCCGCGGGCAATGCAGGAACAGCAGGCAGCGACAGTGTTGCGATCGACACGGCGCCACCAGTCCCGACGATTACGTTGAACGCCAGCATCACGGCAGATGACGTGATCAACGCGACAGAGGCAGGCCAAAACATTGCCATCACCGGTGTGGTAGGTGGCGATGCAAAAGTAGGCGACACGGTGACCCTGACGGTCAACGGCGTGGACTACACAGGTTTGGTATTGGCAGGCAACGTGTTCTCGATCCCTGTTCCAGGCAGCGGCTTGGTCGCCGATGGCGACAAAGTGATCGACGCCAGCGTGACGACGACAGATGCGGCGGGCAACAGCGCGAGTGCGACGGACACCGAAGGCTACACAGTGGATGCGAGCATCCCAAGTGTTGTGGTCGACATTGTTGATGGCAGCTTGAATGT
>CAYOQL010000003.1:0-35920 GCA_964406085.1 uncultured Herminiimonas sp. | reverse complement strand
GATGCGGCGGGCAACAGCGCGAGTGCGACGGACACCGAAGGCTACACAGTGGATGTCACCCCACCAGTACCAACGATTACTTTAAGCAGCAACATCACAGCCGACGACGTGATCAATGCGACCGAGGCAGGCCAAACTATCGCGATCACAGGCACGGTTGGTGGCGATGCCAAAGTGGGCGACACAGTAACTTTAATAGTTAATGGTCATACCTATACCGGAACAGTGGCAGTAGGGCTCGGTTTCAGTATCGACGTGCCGGGATCGGATTTGGTCGCTGATGGCGACAAGACTATTGATGCGCAAGTCATAACGACAGATATTGCAGGTAATACAGGTGCAGGCACAGACACAGAAAGCTATACAGTCGATACGACTGCACCGACTGTTGTGGTTAACATTGTCGATAGCGCGTTGAATCTTGCCGACAATGTGTCAGATGTCACCTTCACATTCAGCGAAGTGCCAGTTGGATTTACCTCTGGCGACATCACGGTTGCCGGCGGCACTATCAGCGGTTTGACTGCAACCGGCAATCCATTGGTGTGGACCGCGACGTTCACGGCGACTCCTGGTTATAACGGCACGGGTACGGTAACCGTAACCGCTGGCAGTTATACCGACGCCGCAAACAATGCGGGCGCAGGTGGTAGTGATAATGTGACTATCGATACCGCTCCTGCATTGCAAGTGGCGGTGAATGATGCACTCAACAACTACAACCTTACTGAAGGCAACGGTTTCGCTCACTTTACGGTTTCACTGTCTGCGACCAGTTCCGTTGCGACCACGATTTCGCTGGCATTGAGCAATGGCACTGCGGCAGGTGGCGGCGTCGATTATGGTTGGACCGGCGCGAACAATCTGCAAGTGTCTTTCGATGGCGGTGCGACATGGAGCAACGCGACATCGGCGACGATTCCGGCAGGATCGACGAGTTTTGTGGTACGTACACCAGTGATTGATGATGCACTCAATGAGTTTAATGAAACATTCTCGCTGACAGCAACGAAAACTGCCGGCGTCACCAGCAACACTAGCGATAGTGCGACCGCCACAATTCTGGATAACGATTACACCGCGCCTAACATCACGATCAATGATGTCAGTGTGAATGAGAGTGCCGGCACGATTACTTTCACGGTTTCCTTGTCTTCTGCTAGCGGCAAACCGATCAGCGTCGACTATGCGACACGCGATGGCAGCGCAACAGCAGGTCAGGATTATGTCGGAGGCAGTGGCACGGTGAATTTCGCCGCAGGTGAAACAACAAAAACCATCACCATCGGTATTAACGAGGATGTGGTCTTTGAAGGCAACGAAAGTTTCTTCATCGATTTGTCGAATGCCGTGCACGCGCAGATTACAGATCCTATCGGGCAGGGCACGATTGTCGATAACGAAGTAGCCCCTGCCATCAGTGTCGGCAATGTATCAGTACAAGAAGACGGCGGTTATGCCGTATTCACAGTGTCTCTCTCCGGCGTCAGTGGTAGCGCAACCAACTTCTGGTTGGGATTGAACAACGGTACCGCAACGTTGGGTCAGGATTTCACCAACGCGCTGCAGATTTCCACTGACGGTGGTGCGACCTGGACGACAACCTCGAATGGCAGCATTCCAGCCGGCAGTAGCAGTGCACTGGTGCGTGTGCCTGTTAGTAACGATACCTTGAATGAAGTCAGTGAAAATTTCACGCTCACTGCCAACGTTACTTCGAGCAATACCAGCAATGCAACTGCAAGCGGTGTCGCAACGATCATCGACAACGATGCGCAACCAAGTCTGTCGATCAACGACGTGACAGTAAATGAGGGCGCCGGTACCGCGACCTTCACGGTGACCTTGAGTGCAGCTTCCGGTCAAACGGTTACTGTGGGCTACAACACCAGCAATGGTACGGCGACGGCAGGCAGTGATTACACTGCTGTAGCGAATACGCTAACCTTTGCTCCTGGCGAAACTACCAAGACCATTACCGTCAATATTACGAATGACACTGTGTATGAAGGTACAGTTGGGGAGACATTTAATGTCAATCTGACCGCGCCAACCAATGCAACCATCGGTGACAATCTTGGTGTTGGCACGATTGTCGATAACGACGCCGCACCAGTGATCAGCAGCATCAGCAGCCCATCGGTAGTGGAAGGTGGAGCATTGGTGTACACCGTCAACGTCACCGGTACTTCCAGTACTGGCACGACCTTCACCTATAACCTGGGTGGTGGGTCGGCAACGGCAGGTACTGATTACACGGCGACACCAACCTTTACCAATGGCGTAACGCTGGTCGGCAACGTCTTGACTGTACCTGCAGGGGTCACCAGCTTTACCGTTTCTATCCCAACGGTCAACGACGTATTGAACGAAGCTAGCGAGACGGTTCCATTGACGATTGGTACGGCGACCGGAACCGGGGTGATTACCGATAACGATGCGCAACCAGGTTTGTCGATCAACGATGTGACGGTCAACGAAGCAGCGGGTACCGCGACTTTCACGGTGACCTTGAGTGCGGCTTCTGGTCAAACGGTCACAGTTGGCTATAACACCAGCAACGGTACCGCGACCGCAGGCAGCGATTACACGGCGGCTTCCAGCACGTTGACGTTTGCTCCTGGTGAGACAACAAAAACCATCACTGTCAGCATCATCAACGATACGGTCTATGAAGGCACGACTGGTGAGACATTCAATGTCAATTTAACGTCGCCGAGCAATGCGACCATCAGCGACAATCTGGGTGTAGGGACCATTACCGACAACGACGCTGTCCCAGTAATTGGCAGCATCACGAGTCCTTCGGTAGTCGAAGGTGGTACCTTGGTTTATACCGTGAGCGTTACCGGCACTTCCAGCACGGGCACAACTTTCGCCTACAACCTGGGTGGTGGGTCGGCAACTGCCGGCACCGATTACACGGCGACTCCAACATTTACCAATGGCGTCACACTGGTTGGCAATGTGTTGACGGTGCCGCCGGGTGTCAGCAGCTTTACGATCAGTATTCCTACCGGGAATGATTCACTGGTTGAGCCGGATGAGACCGTGAACCTCACTCTCGGTGGCGTGGTTGGAATCGGTACTATTCTCAACAACGACTACGCGCCAGTGCTGGATCTGGATGCTTCCGGTGCCGGTACCGGTTACACCACGACCTTTACCGAAAACGGTGCTGCGATTTCGATTGCTGACATCGATATCTCGATTACGGATCTGGATGGCTCGAATATTCAGGGCGCAACCATCACGTTAACCAATCCGCAAACCGGCGACTCTGGTAATTTTGGCAGTCTGCCAGCCGGCATCACCGGCAGCATTGTCGGCAACTCGGTTGTACTGACCGGCTCTGCAAGTCTGGCTGCTTATCAAACCGCGATTCGTTCGCTGACCTTTATCAATACCAGCGAAATCCCGGATACCACGCCGCGCGTGATTACCGTCGTTGTTACTGATGGCACGAATACCAGCAACACCGCGACAACAACCATCAACGTTATTTCCGTCAATGATGCTCCAGTGAATACGGTGCCGACTTCGATCGCAGTGACCGAAGACGTTGCAACCAAATTGACCGGTATCAGCGTAGGTGACGTTGACGCGGGTGCCACCAATCTGCAAGTTACCTTGAGCGTACCGACTGGCACCTTGACCTCGGTTGCGGTGCCTGGCGTAATCGTTAGCGGTTCTGGTACTGGCACGATTGTGCTGACCGGCACGCAAGCCGCGATTAACAGCTTCCTTGCTGGTACGGGCGTGAGTTACACGACGGCGGCCAATGCAAACGGCAGCGTCAATCTGACGGTTACCACCAATGACCTGGGCAATACTGGCAGCGGCGGAGCTAAGTCGGATACGGATACCGTTGCGTTGAACATCACACCGGTCAACGATGCACCTATAGGCACGGCCGATACCTACAATGGCGCCAACAGCGTGGTTGAAGGCAAGACGGTCGTACGTGGCAGTGTGCTGATCAATGACACGGATATCGATTCCGCCACCTTGACCGTAGGTCAGTTTGCCAGCAACAGTGGTGCGACCGCAGCGACGGCGAACGGCAGTAACTCTATTACGACCGCTCTTGGCGGCACCGTCGTCATGAACGCAGATGGCACGTTCACCTACACCGCACCGGTGCGCAATCACGCGGATGCTACCGCCGACGTCGACAGTTTTGTCTATCGTGCATCGGATGGCAGCCTGAACTCCGGCTGGACCACCGTCAATATCAACATCACGGATTCGGCGCCGGTCGCGAATAACGACGTGGACAGTGTTGGCATCGGTTCAAGCATTATTGGCAACGTCATTACAGGTGCAGGCGGCAATGTGGTCGGTGGCGCAGATGCCTATAGCGACGGACCGACTACCGTCACATCCGTTACTTTTGGTGGAACCAGTTATTCAATTCCGGCTGGTGGACGCACGATCACGACAACCAATGGTGTGTTGGTGATTCAGCAGGATGGCAGTTATACGTATACCTCTACCTATCAAACCAATGCTCTCGCGGCAAGCGGAACTGCCAGTGTGAGCGAATGGACGAATGCCGGCTTCACGGTATATGGCTTTGAAGGGCAGACCCTGTATGGCAGTAACACGAATAGTATTGTCACGGCCAATCTTGATGCTGCTGCTGCGGGGCGCGTGAGAGTAAGAAATGAAACCGGGACAAATGATGATGGTATAGGGGTTGACAATAGCAACACTACAGGCACAAGCGCGCGGATCCAAAATGGCGAAAATCTGGTCATTGATATTGGCTTCTCTACAAAATCGTCAAGCGTCACGCTCACCTCCTTGAGTAATGGCGAGACAGCTGTATGGCGTGCATACAACGCTAGCGGAGCTATCGTCGGCAGTGGCATGATTGACGGCGCTAACGGCGATATCGTTACGTCCACAATTGCAACGTCAAGTGGTTATAAATACCTGGTGTTTACGTCAACATCGAGTGGAACGAATTATCTCGTCAACGGCCTCACTGCACAGCCAGATTTGACCAGCATCACGCCGGATCAATTTGGGTACACGTTGACTGATGGCGACGGCACGCAATCTAATTCTGCCACCTTGACGGTGACCACCGACAGCACGATATCGGCAACAGCGGATAGTGCAACAGTGTATGAATCCGGTCTTGCGTCTGGTACGCAACCAGCCGCGGCTTCGTTGCCAACGGTTGCGACCGGCAATCTGTTTGCCAACGATGCGGGTATTACGTCGAACACGACGGTGGCCAGCATCAATGGCACGACGGCATCCGGTGGCACTATCACGATTACGAACGCCACAGGCACATTGGTCGTCAACTCAAGCACGGGCGCTTATACCTATACGCTCAATGCGGCGACGACCGAAAGCGTGAATGACAAGCCAACTTTCAGTTATACGTTGCAAGATAGCGTAACGGGCCAAACCACCACCGCGAATCTGGTTGTAAACATTGTCGATGATGCACCTATAGGCGGCGATATAACTCAGACTCTGCAAGCCGCTTCGAATGCTGCCTTGACCTACAATCTGGTGATCGTGCTGGATCGCTCAGGCAGTATGACCACGGATGCGAACGGCAATTGGTCGAACGAGGCTGGATTTGATCCAACTACTGTTCGTATGGATATTGCCAAAGAGGCGCTGGCGAAACTGATCGAGCGTTATGACGGTTTGGGCAACGTCAACGTGAAGATCATCGACTTCGCTGACGGTGCCAATGAAACCAGCTGGTTCATTGACGATAAGACTGATGCCATCAGCTACATCAATACCGTGCAAGCCGGTGGTGGTACGCAGTATCAAACGGCGCTGAATGAAGTCATGAGCGGTTTCACCAAGCCGGTAGCCGACAAGACACTGGTTTACTTCATTACTGACGGTCAACCAAGCGATGGCGGCTTGAATACGACGACATTGCAAACCAATTGGCAGAATTTTGTCGCAGCGAACGCCGATATCTCGTTTGGTATCGGTATCGGTAGCGCATCTCTCGCAGCCCTATTACCGATTGCCTATCCAAACACGGATGCGGATGGCAATGGCAGTGAAGATTATGCGATCAAGGTTGCGAACGCGGCCGATCTGACCGATACCTTGCTGGCCACAGTCAATTCCGGCATCGTACAAGGCAATGTGACCGTGTTGACTGGTAACGGCACCAGTGGTTTCCTGCTGGGTGCAGATGGTGGCACGCTCACCAGCATCGAAGTCGATGGCGTTATCTATAGCTATAACGGCACCGGTAACAGTGTCTTTGTCATTGATACAGCCAAGGGCGGTGAATTGACGGTGGATTTTGTCACCGGCACATACAATTACGAGTTGACGGTCAACAAGACGATTCAAAATCAACAGGAGACCTTCAAAATCACGGCAGTGGATGCCGATGGCGATGCCAAGACGATCAACCTGAATGTCAATCTCGACTATGTTGCCAATCTGGATGCGAACCAGGACATCATCCTGACTAACGTTCAAAATGGTACGCCAATAGTTATCTCTTCCGACGCGTTGTTGCACAACGACTCGATAGGCAGTAACGCCAGCGTCACCAGCTCACAAAACGCAGTGAACGGTTCGGTAAGTGGCAGCACGAATATCACTTACACCCCGGGTACCGTACCGACGCAGACCATCAGGGTATTGACCGAGGCACCTTATGACGCATCGTCGCAGCGTCAAAACGATGTGCGTGAAAACGCCATTGATTTGACCGATCGCAGCAAGTTTGGGACTCAGGTTCCGGCAGGCACGAATACCTGGACGATAGATGCAGGCGTGACCGGATACACGCAAGTGTTCAAAGGCAATTTAACCAATAACGCTACTGGTACTGGTGGTCGCGATATGGATTTTGTTGCGGTTCACTTGTATGCCGGTGAACGTATTTATGTCGATGTCGATAACAATAGCGCCACGATCAGCAGACAGATTCAATATCAGGATGCTGCAGGAGTCTGGCAAACTGCATCTCTTGGTACGACGGATGGTTGGTATACGGCGACGGTGAGTGGGGAGTTCTACATCCAGCTTCAGACAAACAATACCAACACCAGCACTACTAACTACAGTACTGCTTACG
Organism: uncultured Herminiimonas sp.; assembly: GCA_964406085.1. GTDB lineage: Bacteria > Pseudomonadota > Gammaproteobacteria > Burkholderiales > Burkholderiaceae_D > Oxalicibacterium. The sequence continues at coordinate 28,836 of CAYOQL010000003.1, read as the reverse complement.
ATCTGGTACTGACCATCGATCAGGTCAATGGTCCAATCGGTCCGGATGCAGGATCGTTTGATTACACCGTGACTGAAAACGGTTTAACTTCCGGCGCGACTGCTGAAGTTATTCATGTGGCCGGCAACACGATCAATGGTACCGATTCCGATGAAATCATCATCGGTGGCGGTACCAACGATATCTTGCACGGTGGTGCTGGCAATGACGTCTTGATAGGCGGCATCGGCAGCGACCAGCTTTATGGCGATGCAGGCATCGATCGCCTGGAAGGCGGCGACGGCAACGATACGCTCGATGGCGGCGCTGGCAATGACATCCTGCTTGGTGGTGCCGGCAACGACATCCTGACCGGCGGTACAGGTGCAGATGTCTTCGTCTGGAAATTTGCCGACAAGGGTGCCGCCGGCACACCTGCCGTCGATACCGTTACCGACTTCAACAATGCGTCGACCGGCGACCAGCTGGACCTGCGTGATTTGCTGCAAGGTGAAATCAGTCAGGGTGTCGGCAGCAATCTCGACAGCTATCTGCATTTTGAAAAATCAGGTGCAGATACTATTGTCCATGTCAGCACCAATGGTGGATTCCAGGATGGCTATAATCCGGCTAACGAGGCGCAGACGATTGTTTTGCAAGGGGTGGATTTGATGAGCGGTATGAGTACCGACCAGCAAGTCATACAGGACATGATCACGCGGGGCAAATTGATCACGGACTAATCTGCACTTGCTGCAAGTCTGGCAATGAAAAAAGCCGTTCAGTGTCAACACTGAACGGCTTTTTTATTTTGTCCAAAGACGCGATTGTTACTGTTGTATTGATCAGGTCCCAACGTTGGTCTCGTCGACGCGGCCTGCTTCTCCTCTTACTTCACAACGGGACCCGTGATGCCATCAAAGCCCAGCGTCGCCAGCATGTCGACTTCTTGTTGCGAGATCACACCTTCGGCAAATACTTTCATGCCGATATTGTGAACAATATTCGTCAGGCCTTTCAAAAATACCTGATTGCCCTGATTGTCTTGAATGTCACGGATAAAGCTCGCATCGATTTTCAGGTAATCGAGTCCCAGATCGTGCAGCTTGCCGATGTGGCTGAACTGATTGCCAAAGTGTTCGATGCCGAGGCGGCAGCCGCTGCCTGCAAGCTGCTGGCAAAAATCACGGAAGGCCGGCAAATAAGCAATCGCGCCGTATTCCGGCACTTCCAGCCACAGACGCTTGCTCGCCAGTGGCTGTGCCGTCAGCAAGGCGAGCAGCTTTTGGCAGAAGGCAGGCTCATGGATGGAATGTCCTGAAAGATTGATCGCAACACCTGGCAGTTGCGGATCTTTTTCCAGCTCTGCCAATCCGAGTTTCACTACTGCCAAATCAAGTTTCGCAGTCATGCCTATACGTTCTGCCGCAGGCAGGAAGCGGCCGGCCGGCAACCATGGGCTACCCGGCGTCAACATCAGACGCAATGCGCTTTCTCTGTGGATGAGCTGACCGGAAAAATCCACGACCGGGAACAAGGCGATTTTGGTCAGCGCATTATCCAGCGCGTGCTCGATCTGACGTCCCCATTGTTCGGCACTACTAGGCCCTTCATCAATATGAGAAACGGCTTCGCGCAGATTATTGACGCCAGTTGCCTCGGCGCTGGCCATTGCGCTGTCAACCTGTGTCAAGAGTTCACCCATCGCATGCTGCGGATGGAACGCGCCAGTGCCGATAAAGGCAATCGGCTCATTTTGCAAAAAGGCGCGGCTGCCGTCGATCAGCTTTTGCAGCAATTCATCACCCATCGCAAGCGCATCCCATTGTCCGGGCACCATCAGGGCAAAATCTGCGCCGTTCAAGCGCGCCACCAACGCATCCGGCAAGCCGGTACCAAATTCCTCGATAGTTTTGCCTGCGGTTTGCAGTAGCGCGTCAGTGGATTCGCGACCCAGACGACGATTGATTTCAGTCAGGCGGGCGATGCGAATCAAGAATAATTGTCCGCCAGGGCCTTCTTCCGTTTCCAGTGCGGCGCGCAGGCGCGCCATGAAATAATCGCGATTGGCGAGGCCGGTCAAGGGATCGTAGTTAACTTCCTGGCGTACTGCTTCCAGACGCCTTGCTTCCTCGTCAAACATGCTCTTCAGGCGCACAACCGAAGAGTTCATGGCGGCGACCAGCTGGCGTAGTTCGGGGACCTTGGGCTCTGGGGTGGTGAAAAAGCGTCGTTCGCTAATACCGCGCGCCTGTTCTATGACTTTTGCCAGCGGACCTTTCAGACGACGCAAAATCAGTGTGCCGAGATAGCCGCCCAAAAAGCCCGCAAAGAACAACGCAGCCATTAATTCCTTGGTCGCCGTCCATAAAGTTTTGTATGCGTGTGATGTCTGGCTCGACAATACGACAGTGCCCAGTTGTTTCCAACCGTCGGTAATATTTGCCACGCCCGGCTGCGCCACGATAGGGAGACTGTTCACAAACCATTGCGGTGCGCTGTCCTGAACTTGCGCTGCAACGCGTTCAACGATGACAGTTCCTTTGGGGTCGAGGATTCTGATCGATTGAAAATATCCACTATCGAACAGCGCGGCAGCACTCAATTCCATTTCGATCGCATCGACACCGCCGCGACTGAGTGACAGCGCCAGCGCGGCGGCAGTGTCATTGTTTTTCAGTCTCAGCTGCTCTTCAAGGTAGACCCGCGCGCCAAGCGTCGATGCGAGAAAGCCCCCGACCAGTGACAGCGTCGTGCTGAGAATAAGTGCAAGCCAAAGTTGGCGGTACATCGACATATTGGTGCCCCTCTTTGTTACATGAATCAATCGAAACCTTCAGCGCGCGCGCGTTGCAGCAGCTCGCTCCAGCGTGATAATTGTGTGACGCCGCCCGTCTCCGGTTTGGTTTTTGCGTCGACGCCCTTGAAGATGCCTTGACTGTTAAAACTGAAAACCGGCGACAGATCCATGCGGCGCGATGCCGGCCGTATATCAGTGATCAGATTATCTAGAACCAGTGGTTCCGCATCCGGCGATTCGTAATAAGCAAGCACCATGTGTGCCTGTTGCAGATTGCTGTTCATGCCGCCTATGCGCGCCTTGACGTAGATCAGCCGCAGCTGCTCGACTGGAACATCGGCGTTCAGCAAGGTAAAATATTTTGCGATGGTGAAGTCTTCGCAGTCGCCCGCGCCCTTGGCCAAGGTTTGCATCGGGGTCGCCCAATAGTCCGATTGATGCCATATCTCCTGGTCGCTGGAAAAACGGATGCGGCGGTTGAAAAATTCATTGACGCGTTTCAGGCGGGCGGCGATGGGAAGTTCTTTACTTTCCTGCAGCATCTGCTGCCAGTCGGATAACGACTTTGGATTGCCGCCGAGTTTGCGCAAGCTGGCCTGTAGCTGTGACACATCAAATGCAGCGACCGGATGGGGCGGCAGCAGCAGCGTTCCCGCCATGATGAGCAGCAGGAAGTGCAGCAGGCACGGCGATCGACGGATGCAATTGATCAATGGAGAGAACTTGGTGAAGGCCTGCGATGTCTATGAATGCTCGAACAATTTGATCATAGCATTCGCCGGAAAAGGCAGGTGTTAGAGAGCATTTTCGTCGGATGGATAGTACAAGAACCGTCGTATTATCGATACGCCATTCACAAGAATTAACATTCCGCCATCGAAATCTCTTGTATAAAGAAGGAATTTTATTTTCGTCAGTCTATTGGACAGGCACAAGTAAGGCCCTATGCGTAAAATTTACTGGAGTTTATTGCTGCTGCTACCGCTAGGCGCGTCGGCGCAGACTTTGAAAGATGCGGCGCAGCAGGCCGTGCTCACTAATCCCGAAATCGAAGCGCGCGTTCACGCGTTTGAAGCCGCTGACGGCGAGCGCGATGTGGCTTTCGGCGCTTTTCTGCCACGGCTGGACGTCGCTGCCGGTGTTGGCCGTGATCAGTATCGACAGCCGGTACAGACGCGCAGCAACCGCAATTCCACAACGGTTACGTTGACGCAGCTGATCTATGACGGCTTTGCTACCAGCAATGAAGTCGATCGGCTGGATTTTGCGCGTCGCGTGCGCCTGTTTGAGTTGTACGACATGACTGAAAGCACGACGCTGGAAGTCGTGCGTGCCTATGCAGACGTGTTACGCCATCGTGCATTGACCGCCTTGTCTGAAGAAAACTACGTACGCCATCGTTCGGTATTTTCGCAAATCAGTGAAAAAACCAATGCTGGTGTGGGACGCCGCGTGGATCTGGAGCAGGCCGCTGGTCGCCTTGCGCTCGCAGAATCGAATCTATTGATCGACACTTCTAATTTGTACGATGTCAGCGCGCGTTTTCAGCGTCTGGTCGGCACCGCCCCTGGCCCGAATATGGCAATGCCCGGCGATTTGAACAAGAATATGCCGCCAAATCTGAATGCGGCATTGAAAATCGCCGATCGCAATCCGGCTTTGCTGGCGGCGATCGAGAATGTCCGTTCCGCGAACAGTTCGGCAAAAATCCGCAATGCTGCTTTTCAGCCGCGTTTCGATTTCCGTTTGCGTAGCGATCGAGGCGACAACCTGTCGAGCAATACCGGTCCTACCGGCGAAAGTAGAAGCAATTCCGCCGAAATCGTCATGACATGGAATCTATTCAATGGCGGCAGCGATCGCGCCCGTGTGCGTCAATACGCAGAGCAAATCAACGTTGCGCGCGACCTGCGTGATAAAACCTGTCGCGATCTGCGCCAGACCTTGTCGATCGCTTATAACGATACCCGCAAGCTGACGGAACAGTTGATCTATCTTGACCAGCATCAGTTATCGATTGAAAAAGCGCGCGATGCCTATCGCATGCAGTTTGATATCGGCCAACGCAGTTTGCTTGACGTGCTGGATACCGAAAATGAATTATTCCAGGCTAAGCGCGCCTATGTGAATTCCGATTTTGATTTGAGTGTTGCCTATGCACGCACCAACGCCGGCATGGGTACGCTGTTTTCCAGCCTCGGGCTGGCACGTCAGGCGGTTTCCAAGCTCCCTGACATAGCGGAAAGTGGAGAAGCCGCAACCGGTTGCCCTCCGCTGGGACCGGATAACTATGTGGTCGATAAAGACGCGTTGAATGCACGCGCTGAAGAGCTGGTACGTGAATCTGCTGCTGTTGCAGCTTCGGCTGCCGCGGCACGCGCAGCTTCGGCCGCCAATGGCTCGCCGACTGCGTTACCCGGCATGGTTGCTACTTCATCGACGGCATCCGCTGTGGAAGTTAAGGATGCCCCGCGCAATGCAGTAACCGCTGCAATCACCCGCTGGTCAGATGCCTGGTCGCGCCGCAATGTGGCCGATTATCTGCAGGCGTATGCAAAAAACTTCACCCCTGCGCGTGGCATGACGCGCGATGCGTGGGCAGCGCAGCGTACGGCAGCAATATCTGGCGCGCAAAATATCGAACTGGCGGTCAGCGATATCAAGATCGATATCAAGGACGCCAAATTCGCGGCCAGTAGTTTTGTACAAAATTATCGTTCCTCATCTTATAAGGACACTGTGCAAAAAACGCTGGAATGGGAAAATATCGATGGCCGCTGGCAAATCATCAGCGAGACCAGCCAGCCGGTGGTCGCAAAATAAAAGACAGGTGCTCGACATGCATCACGGATAGGTTTCAAAAAATACGGTGCCCGGGCGCCGTATTTTTTTGTCTGTTGAATTTTGTTCGCAGCACTTTCGCATTGAAAATCGTAGCCGGCATCGATGTTGGTGCCAGATACAGCGCACGGTGACCGATGCGCACGGTACACTGAAGTTTCTTCTGACCTGCGACATGCACACATGAATTTCATACTGGATCCGGGATTCTGGGAACTCGCCAGCTTCGTAGTAACGGCGCTCGCCTTGCCGTTTGCAATATTTCTTTTTCTCTATGAGCAGCGCAAGGAGCGCGACTCCGAGGATGAAGAGGCGTATCAGTTGCTGCAAAATGCGTACAACGATTTCCTGAAGATCGTGCTCGACAATCCCGATTTGCAATTGCGCAGCGCCACGTCGAAGACGGACTTGAGCGAAGAACAAAAAGAGCGTGCGCTGATCATTTTCGAGATGTTAATCGCCTTGTTTGAGCGCGCCTACATCGTTTCTTATGAGCCGGATTTGCGCGGTTTGCCCTTGCGGCGCTGGGGTTCGTGGGACGATTACATGCGCGAATGGTGTCGACGCCAGGATTTCTACTATTTGCTGCCGCAGTTGTTGCGCGGTGAAGATGAAGACTTTGCCAGCTACATCCGCGCCATCGCCGAGGAAGAGCGCGCCGACAAATTGCTCAATATCGGCCATCGGCAATAAATCCGCAATCGCTGCAGAGGGGCCGCCAGCCGCATTGCGGTCCCGACACATCCGCTTTCGGCGATAATAGCGGCTCGTTTCCAGATCCAATCTCATGCCATGTATTCATACCGAGAAACTCAGTCCTGATGCCTACACAATTTGCTCCGCTCCAGAACGACACCTTTCTACGTGCTTTACTGCGTCAACCAACCGAATACACGCCGCTGTGGCTGATGCGGCAGGCGGGACGCTATCTGCCTGAATATCGCGCCACCCGCGTGCGCGCCGGCTCCTTTCTCGGCCTGGCGAAAAATCCCGATTACGCAACTGAAGTGACCTTGCAGCCACTGGACCGTTACGATCTGGATGCCGCCATCTTGTTTTCCGACATTTTGACGGTGCCGGATGCGATGGGTCTGGGCCTGTATTTCATCGAAGGCGAAGGACCGAAGTTCGAACGTCCTTTGCGCGATGAAAAAGCGGTAATGGCGCTGAGCGTTCCGGAGCTGGGTTCGCTGCAATATGTGTTCGATGCCGTGACGCAGATACGCACCGAGCTGAAGGGGCGAGTCCCACTGATAGGGTTTACCGGCAGCCCGTGGACGCTCGCTTGCTACATGGTTGAGGGCGGCGGTTCGGATGACTTCCGCACGGTCAAAGCCATGCTGTATAACCGCCCGGATCTGATGCACCACATCCTGCAAACCAACGCAGTCACGATTGCCGGCTACCTGAATGCACAGATTGATGCCGGCGCCCAGGCGGTGATGATGTTCGACACCTGGGGTGGTGCCTTGGCCGATGGCGCCTACCAACAGTTCTCGCTGCATTACATGCGGGAAGTCATGAAGCACGTAAAGACGGAAAAAGACGGCGTGCGTATTCCTAGCATCGTCTTTACCAAAGGTGGCGGTTTGTGGCTCAACGACATTGCCGATGTCGGCGCCGATGCGGTGGGTCTGGATTGGACCGTGAACCTGGCGGCAGCGCGCGCGCAAGTGGGTGATCGGGTTGCCTTGCAAGGCAATCTGGACCCGACGATCCTGTTTGCGCAACCGGATCAAATCCGGGCGGAAGTCGCCAAGGTGCTCGCATCCTATGGCCAGCACGCGGCAGGCTCAGGCCATGTATTTAATTTAGGGCACGGCATTTCGCAATTCACCCCGCCGGAAGCGGTCTCTATTCTGGTGGATGCCGTGCACGAATTCAGTCGTCCTTTGCACGGATAAAGACCGTGGCGCCTGTTCGCGGAGCGTGCGCACCATATGCAGGCCCTGGTGTTTGGCAAAGCACAATAAAGTACAGACTTGGCCGTAGGAGCGCGCGGTTTTGGCGCGCAGTAATTAACCTTATGCACAGAAATTGTAAATCGACGGAGTGTTGTCAATTTATATCGTGTTTAACGTTTCTTAACAAAGTGAATTTTTTAAGTCTTTGATTTGAATGGGAAAATATTTTGCTTTTTGTTTTGGCATTTTATTGAAACCCGCATGGAATCTGGCGAAAATGAGCATTTTCTGGGCTTATCCACAAAGTTATCCACAGGAATTGTGGATAGATAAAAAAGAGCTTTAGAAACGTGGAGTTAGCGCATTTGCTGATACTTCACATGAGGTGTGGTCGGCGCTTGTTTCACCGCGAATAGTGAACATCCAACGCGAGCCGTGGAAGAAAAGATGCACTAAAGCAGCACTTCACAATGTGAGCTGAAAAGAGTATTTAACAAAAAGCTTGCTTAATGGATATTTAAATGACGGAAACCTTACTAGCTTATTCACAAAATAGTGCGTCGAGATAACGAGAATGCCTATTATCTGGATATTGTGTTGCGGTAAGGAGTTTTTAATAAATCATTGATTTATATGGATTTATTTATTTTCTGCAATTGGGTTAAATATTGTGCATCAAACTGTAGAAGTTGCCGAACAGAATGCCACCTGATTTGTCCACAAAGTTATCCACAGGAATTGTGGATAGTTGGTAAAAACCATACAAAATCAGGGCTTAGCGGATTTTCTTTGTCCCGCATCAAGTTCTTGAGTCCTTGCAAAAAAGCGCCTGCTGGCGCTTTTTCTTGTATGGAAACAAGGACTTGTCAAAACAGTAATTGAAAATGCATATTTAATTTGTTCTGATGACATCTTTTGTCCGACAAACAAAAACTTATTCACAAAAAAGAGCTTGTGCGTAGCAACATGATTTATTTCGAAAATTTATTAATTATAAAAATCACGTATTTGTAAGTCATTGATTACATACAATTAAATTTATGCTTTGGTTTTAGGCAATCTGTTGAAGCCCGCATAAATACTGGCCTCTCCAGCTGTCAAGAGGCTGTTATCCACAAAGTTATCCACAATCGCTGTGGATAGATAAAAAAGCGCTTATGAAACGGGTAGTTAGACCACTTCCTCAGGTATTACATTAACTCTGTGGAACATTGCATCCTTAAAGTCGCTCTCGACACACCGCTTGATTTCTGCTTCGACTATGTTTGGCCCATCGAAGAAGGCCTTATTCGCCCATTGCCCGGGCAATTGGTGCTGGTGCCTTTTGGTCGGCGCGAAGTAATGGGCTTGATCGTTTCCGTGCACGATACGACGGATGTGCCGCTGGACAAGCTCAAGCAGGCTATCGCAGTGCGTACGCAATTAGCGCCGCTGTCCGCCGAGTGGATCGCGTTATGCACATTTGCCGCCGATTATTACCAAAGGCCTTTGGGCGAAGTCGCAATTCCCGGTTTGCCGAAAAACCTGCGCGCGCTCAAAACCACATCGCTGGATAAAGCCGTCAAGAAGCTGGGTAAGGTCGATGCAGTGCATGACGCCACGCCGCTTGCGATGCCGCAGCTGAATCCTGCGCAACAAGCCGCGGCCGATGCAATTGCCAGCGCGCAGGGATTCGCGCCGACCTTGCTGTATGGCGTGACCGGCAGCGGCAAGACGGAAGTGTATTTACAGGCGGCGGCACAAATTCTGGCGCACAGCATAGACGAACACAATCCGGCGCAAATCCTGATTCTGGTGCCGGAGATCAATCTGACGCCGCAACTGGAAGCAAATGTCCGTGCGCGTTTCCCCGGTGTCGCGCTTGCCACCCTGCATAGCGGTCTGGCCGAAGGCGAACGGATGACGCACTGGCTGGCTGCCCATCTGGGTCAGGCGCGCATTATTCTCGGCACACGGCTGGCGATCTTGTCATCGCTGCCGCATCTGAAATTGATCATCGTCGATGAAGAGCATGATCCTTCCTACAAGCAGCAGGAAGGCTTGCGCTATTCGGCGCGCGACCTGGCCGTCTGGCGCGCGCATCAATTGAGTATTCCGATCGTGCTGGGTTCCGCCACGCCGTCGCTGGAAACCTGGCATCACGCGCAATCGGGGCGCTATCGCAAGCTGGAATTGCGCGAGCGCGCCGTCAAGGATGCGGTATTGCCCACGGTCGGCCTGATCGATCTGGAGCGCAAGGCGCCGCGCGAACAAATGGTCGAGGGCATCAGCGCCACCTTGATCGCTGCATTGAAGTTGCGCATGGAGCGCGGCGAACAATCGCTGCTGTTCCTGAATCGACGCGGTTATGCGCCGGTGATCTCTTGCGATTCCTGCGGCTGGGTCAGCAACTGTACGCGCTGCAGCGCTTTCCTGGTTTTGCACAAACTCGACAAACGCTTGCGTTGCCATCATTGTGGCTTCGAACAGCGCATCCCGCGCTCCTGCCCAACGTGCGGCAACGTCGATCTGCAACCCTTGGGACGCGGCACGCAACGGGTCGAAGAAAACCTGCAGGCGATCTTCCCGGAAGCGCGCATCTTGCGCATCGATGCCGATTCGACGCGGCGCAAGGGCAGTGCGCAGGAAGCCTTCGATAGCGTGCACCGGGGCGAGGTCGATATCCTGATCGGTACGCAGATGGTGGCGAAGGGACATGACTTCCAGAACCTGACGCTGGTCGGGGTACTGAATCCTGACACCGCCTTGTTCTCGCATGATTACCGCGCCAGCGAGCGCCTGTTTGCCCAATTGATGCAGGTGGCAGGGCGTGCCGGCCGCGTCGCGCAAAAGCAGGGCGGCAGCGTGAGTGAAGTGCTGATACAGACGCGTTATCCGCAACATCCGCTTTATGCAGCGGTGCGTGTGCACGACTACGATACCTTTGCTACTGAATTGCTGGAAGAGCGGCAGCAGGCGTGCTTTCCGCCTTTCATGTATCAAGCCTTGCTGCGCGCAGAGGCGAAAGAGCTGCAGATTGCGCTCGACTTTTTGCATCAGGCGATCGATTGCATAGAACATGATGGCATCACGATCAACGACCCGATCCCGATGACGATGACACGGGTGGCGAATATCGACAGGGCCCAGTTGCTGGTCGAATGCGTCTCCCGGCCGGCCTTGCAGGCCTTCCTGAAAGTCTGGATTGCCACTTTGCGCGAGATGAAGTCCCGCGTGCGCTGGTCGCTGGAAGTGGACCCGGTCGATATCTAAATAGACAACCCTAGCTTTTAACCCGACATTCTCATGGCTATCAAACTGAATCCGGAAACCGAAGAACGGCTGATCGGCTCACTACAACGCTACTGCGACGTCAATATGGATGAAGGCATAGGCGACCTGAAGGCCAGGCTGCTGCTGGATTTTTGCGTGAAGGAATTGGGCCCCAGCATTTACAATCAAGCGATTCTGGATGCGCAAGCAGCCATGCAGGACAAGGTCGCAGAATTGGATGTCAGCTGCTACGAAGCCGAATTTTCTTATTGGGGCAAGAAATGAATATGCGTCGTTTGATTTTCTGCACCTTGCTTGCAGCAAGCGGATCCGCGCTCGCGGCGGGTCAAGGCTTGCTGCAAGAGTCGCTAAAAGGCTGTGACAAGAATCAATTGGCAATGAATGTCTGCGCTAGCCATCGCTTTGACCTTGCGGACCAGGCGCTAAATCAACAATACAAGCAAAACCTGGCCGCCTTGCAGGATGCCGCCACCCAAACTCGCTTGCGCGAAGCGCAACGCGCCTGGCTTGTCTTTCGCGACAAGGATTGTCTGGCCGATACCGGCCCGCGCGCAGAGTCCGGTTCGATCTGGCCTTTGCTGCATTTTTCCTGTCTGGAAAAACATACTGTGCGCCGCACCGAAGATCTGAAATTGCAGGCTTGCGGCTTGCAAGGCTGCGCACAATAAGGCGCGGGCGAGCACCATGCAAAGTCAAAACCGGAGTGCAGTGATTACATGGCAGTGGGCCGCATTTGAAGAGCTGGATGCCGCGACCTTGTGTGCGGTGCTAACTGCACGGCAAGATGTCTTCGTGCTGGAACAGCAATGTCTATATGCGGATATCGATGGCAATGACCAGCGCGCCTATCACCTGATCGCGCGACAAGAAGGCACGCAACAACTGGCGGCATATTTGCGCTGCTTTGCACCTGGCGACCGATATCCGGAAGCGGCGCTGGGTCGCGTGCTCACAGTGCAAGCCATGCGCGGCATCGGTATCGGCAAACAACTCATGGCAGAGGGCATACGTCGTGTCGAGCAACATTTCCCCGGCAGCGCAATTCGCATCTCGGCGCAAGAACATCTGGCGCGGTTTTATGGTGCATTCGGCTTCTGTCAGGCCTCGGCCGCTTATCTGGAAGACGGAATCCCCCATATCGAAATGCTCAGGAAATAATTCGCTCAAGCATCATTCGTATAGGAATGATTTGACATCGAAGCATCTGGCGGCTAGAATGACGGCTCGTTAATCAAGCACCCGGGATATCAAAAACAGGAAAATGTGAGCTTGTAGTGATGCAGCGCGACAGAATGAAAAGATGTCGCTAAACTCGCGGTCATGAATGACATCACCAAACTTGTTGCCGTAAATGATTCGATCCGTATTTTGCAAAGCGTTCGTCGCATTGCGCAATGCGTAGAGCACCATTCAAAGCGTTTAGCTGCTACACACAACATCACATCGCCACAACTTGTGGCGCTTCTTGCAATTGCGGAAATGGGGCCGAGTACGCTCAAAAGTATCGGGCGCGCTATTCAACTCAGTCCCAGTACCGTGGTCGGCATTGTCGATAGGCTGGAAGAAAAAGGTTTGGTGCAACGAGAGCGCGATACGCGTGATCGTCGCAATGTATTTGTCGCAGTGACAGTGGCGGGCCAACTGGTTCTTGCCAATGCGCCGTCGGCATTACCGAACGGATTTGGTAGCGCACTTGGCGCTTTACCGGAAGACGATCGCCAGGCTCTAGTCGTAACGCTAGAACAATTCGCCTCTTTGCTTGAAGCAAAAATACCTGTAGAGCCTGTGTAGAGCCTTGCAGTTTCTGGTTTCTGCGCAAACCTGATTTCCCTTTTTACCGACGAGTGTAACTGTGGCCAAGCTGGCTGCGGGGATCGCTTTTCTCACAAAAGGAGAAAGCATGAATGCACGAATACCTACTTCCGCCGCAGCAAATCTCATTGTGTTGCGTCAGCCGGATCGTCGTGACGGCGCACATCTGCATGAGCTGATCGCTCGTTGTCCGCCGCTTGATCTCAATTCGCGCTATGCCTACGTGCTGCTGTGCGAGCACCACGCAAATACTTGTGTGGTAGCGGAGTTTAACGGCGAGCTGGCTGGTGTCATTACCGCCTACATTCCACCGGAAAAACCGGACACATTATTCATCTGGCAGGTAGCGGTTGCCCCCAATATGCAAGGCCAGCATCTGGGTTCGCGCATGCTCGACAGCCTGACAGAGCGTTGTGCGCAGTCGATGGGCTTCCAGATGATCGAAGCCACGATCAGTCCGAGCAATATCGGTTCGCAAAAATTATTTGCCAGCTACGCGCGACGTCACGACACAGAAATTAACGCGGCACCTTACTTCACTGTCGCTGATTTTGGCGACGGTCAGCACGAAGAAGAGTGGCTCTATCAAATTGGTCCTCGCCTACACGTCGCGTAATCAACGTAGTTTGATCGCGTTTGCCCGGACCATTCCATCAACCATCCATCAGGAGAAGCATGATGCGTATCTTTAATCGACTTGAATCAGAAGTTCGCGGATATATCCGCTCGTTCCCAACCATCTTTACGAAAGCACAGAATGCGGTGCTTACCGACGAAGGTGGCAATACCTACATCGACTTTCTTGCCGGCGCAGGGTCGCTGAACTATGGTCACAACAATCCGATCATGAAGCAGGCACTTGTTGAGTATCTTGCGGAAGACGGCATTGTGCATGGCCTCGACATGGCAACCAGCGCCAAGAAAGCATTTTTGCAAACGTTTGAAAGCCATGTACTCAAGCCGCGCAAGATGCAATACAAGATCCAATTTACAGGCCCGACCGGCACCAACGCGGTGGAAGCAGCAATCAAGCTTGCGCGCAATGTGACTGGTCGCCAAATGGTGATTTCATTTACCAATGGTTTCCATGGTGTTTCGCTGGGTTCGCTGGCATTGACCGGCAATCGCAAGTTCCGCGATGCGGCTGGTGTGTCGCTGTCTGATGTTCACCGTGCGCCATACTCGGGTTACTTCGGCATGAATATCGACACGATCGCAATGCTGGACAAAATGATCGCAGATCCAAGTAGTGGTGTGGATCTGCCAGCAGCGATTATCGTCGAATGCGTACAGGGCGAAGGCGGTTTGAATGTCGCCGGATTGAACTGGCTGAAGAAACTGGAACAACTGTGCCAGCGTCACGAAATCTTGTTGATCGTCGATGACATCCAGGCAGGTTGCGGCCGTACTGGTACTTTCTTCAGTTTCGAACCAGCTGGTATCAAGCCGGACATCATTACCTTGTCGAAGTCTTTGTCAGGTTTCGGTTTGCCGATGGCAGTGCTGTTGATGAAGCCAGAGCTGGATGTATGGAAGCCAGGTCAGCATAACGGTACCTTCCGTGGCAATAACATGGCTTTCGTTACCGCAACAGCGGCCCTGGAAAATTATTGGAGCGATAACAAATTTCAAGCTGCAATCCAAAAGAAGGCGCTGGTAATAGAAGTTTTCCTCGACAAGCTGGTTGCTAGTTATCCAGATGCAAAGCTCACTCGTCGCGGGCGCGGCATGATGCAAGGCATTGCTTGCGAGGACTCGGCAGTCGCTGATCGCATTACATCGATTGCGTTCCAGAACGGCTTGATCATTGAAACCTCAGGCGGTGAAGATGAGGTGGTCAAGCTGTTAATGCCGCTGACCATTGAGCCTGAAACCTTGCTGGCTGGGCTCGATATTTTGGAGCACGCAGTCGCAGAAGCGGTCAGTGAAAAGACAGAAGCCAATGTTGAATCGGATAAAAAGGTGACAGCATGATCGTACGCACACTGAAAGAGATCGTCGACACTCCGCGTGATGTCAAGGCGCAGAATTGGTGTAGCCGCCGTCTGCTGCTGCAAGAGGATGGCATGGGTTTCTCCATGCATCACACGGTGATTTATGCCGGTACGCAGACGCATATTTGGTATCAAAACCATCTGGAAGGTGTGTATTGCGTAGAAGGCGTTGGTTCGGTCGAGCTGATTCCTTCCGGAGAAACCTTTCGTATTGAACCCGGTACCTTGTATGCACTGAATAAGAACGACGAACATTGGCTACGTGCAGAAACTGATCTACATCTGATTTGCACTTTTAACCCACCTTTGGTGGGTGACGAAACGCACGATGAAAATGGCGTTTATGCACCCGCTACCAAGGTACTTAGTAGTACCAAGCTTGAAAAGGCTATGGCAGAAAGTTGAGGAGAACATGATCATGCTATCGCAAGACGCTTACCCGACACGCACGCAAAATAACGCTGGTATTTTGGCGCGCCAAGACCCTGTGATCTATGCAGAGGAAGCTGGCTCCAGCGTACAGTTGGATGAAAGTAAGCGCACCTTCTATGAGGAAAACGGGTTTTTGTTAATGCCCGATTTGTTCAGTCAGGATGAAGTTACGTATTTGTTTGATGCCATGCAGGGCATGCGTGAAGAGTTCACACATACTGGCCGCAAGGAAGTCATCGCTGAGCCGGATAGTGGTGAAGTGCGTTCTATTTTTAATGTGCATCGCTTGAATGAAGTTTTTGCTAATTTAGTGCGGGATCCTCGCGTATTGAATGTCGCGCGCGACATTCTCGGTAGCGATGTCTATATTCACCAGTCGCGCATCAATTACAAACCTGGCTTTGCAGGCAAGGAATTTTACTGGCACTCCGATTTTGAAACCTGGCATAGCGAAGATGGCATGCCCGCAATGCGGGCTGTGAGTTGCTCGATTCTGCTGACAGACAATAGCGACTGCAATGGCCCGCTGATGTTGATCCCGGGATCGCATCATCATTACGTTTCTTGCATGGGCGAGACACCGGACGAAAATTACAAAACTTCGTTGAAAAAACAAGACGTCGGCGTGCCGGATCAAATTTTGTTGCGCTATCTGGCCGATATGGGAGGAATCAAATCCTGTTCGGGCAAGGCTGGTTCGGTGGTGTTTTTCGACTGCAATACGATGCATGGTTCCAACGGCAACATCACGCCTTATCCGCGCAGCAATGTGTTCTTTGTCTATAACAGCATTGCCAATCAGCTCGAGTTACCGAAAGGCGGCTTGACACCGCGCCCTGAATTTGTCGCGACCCGTGAGGACATCGCACCACTGTCGCCGCGGGAATTGGCAATAGATTGAATGTGCTTGCCTTTGCTGCGCGCATTAAAGTACGCGCTGGCAATGGTATACCGACTAAATCCGGCATAAGGAATTGATGGAAGAAACCTATCTGCGTTCTTTTGCGCTGTTCTTCGCGCTGTTCAATCCCTTCCTGATGAGCATTTATCTGCTCGATCTGATACGCGGTTTGCCCACTCCGGTGTTTGCGCGTGTGCTGCTACGCGGCAGTCTAATCAGCGCATGTGTATTCATCTTGTTTGCATGGGGTGGCGAAGCATTCTTCCGCGATTACCTGCAGGTGCGATTTGCATCCTTCCAGATTTTTGGCGGGATTATATTTTTGCTGATCGGTTTGCGCTACGTGTTCTCCGGTGCCCACGCGATAGAGAGCATGCGCGATAACCCGACCGCGATGGCGGGTAGTATTGCAATGCCTATCATGATCGGCCCTGGAACAGTGAGTGCGGCGGTGGTGATGGGGACGCGTTTGCCCTTGCCCGGTGCCGCCGCCGTCATTGCAGGTACGTTGGTACTGACGGTTGCGATTCTGGTGGCGATGAAAATCGCGCATGACAAACTCAAGGACAGGCATGCGGCCATCACGGATCGCTATATCGATCTGGTGGGGCGCATGTCTGCATTGTTGATCGGTACGATTGCGATCGACATGATCGTGACAGGTCTGGAAAGTGTCGGTTTCATCGGCTGAGTCTGATTCACTGAGGTGCACTTCACACCGCCCGTCAGCCGGATTCAAACCAGTATCTGCGTAGCCGCTTAAACGAATTGTGGTGACGACAAGGGATCGAAGTCCGTCCAGTCACCATTCATAATTTGTCCTTGCGCCCGCTCCAGGCAAGTCGCACCTGCTGCACGCAAGGTAGCGATGGCTTTTTCTTCCTCTTCTTCGCTGGTAGCAGTGACGGCCACCAGCATGCCGGCTTGTCGCAGCGGCGGGATGTCTTTGTTTTCATCGGTAACCGATAAAGATCCTATCAGCGAGCCAATATGTGCGCCAACCAGAGCGCCGGTAATCGCGCCCAGTGCCCCGGCTGCAGCGCCGGCCGCACCGCCTATGACGCCACCTGCGCCTAAACCGGCTGCCGTGCCTTTGTCGCTATCTTCAGCGCCTGGCGATTCATTTCGATCACCACCTATCGGATAGAGATCATGCTGCCCCGGCGGATTGACGTAAAAGGAGGTGATCTGGTCGGATGGTGCTCCCGCGCGTTGCAACGCAACAATCGCCTCCTGTACCTGGTCTTGTAGTGCAAAGCGTCCGGCGATGATGACGGTCATGGCAAGCTCCTCGATTGATAGTGATGTCTTGACTATCAAAATCGGCTGCGAGTTCCAAAGTAGCGCACCGCTGACAGCGTTTTCGCGGCGCAGACTGACTATTGTCGGCACACGCTGACAGAGGATTTTCCAAGCGCTTGAAAAGGATGTTGCTGGCAAACGACATAAGCGAGGATAGACGCTGATCAAGGTCAATTTCGACAAAAAAAATAGCCATGACATTCACCCTTTTCATAAATGCTGTGGCTATACTAATTCCGGAAGCAGTTTTAGCTTTCAATAATAGGTTGTCTCAAAAACCAATAATGTCCAAAAAAATATAGAGGAGCACACTATGAAACAGATTCACAGCGCTTTGGCACTGGTCGCTTTTTCTGCAGTTCTGGCAGGTTGTGCCACCACTGAAGCAGAAGCGCCAAAAGCAGCGCCTGCTGCTGCGGCGGCTCCGGCGGCGGCACCAGATGCTGCATTGACCAACGCGGTGACAGCCGCTCTGGCCAAAGAAGCGCAATTGGCTGGCATCAAAATTACTGCCGCTGCTACTACTGATGGCGTAGTGATGTTGAGCGGTACGGCTAAAAATAGCTGGCAGCAGTATCTGGCTGGCGACATCGCCAAGAAAACAGCAGGCGTCAAAACCGTTAAAAATTCGATTAAAGTACCTGATTGATTTTTACGCTTAAAAAGCAAAACGCCGGGCATGCCCGGCGTTTTTTATTGTTCTCCGAATATCGTTTGCGTTGCTCAATTCTTCATCGTTTGTTCAGATCGGCAAGCCAAGGCGGCCTTCTTCTGCCATTTGACGGATGATGCGTATCGTATCGATGTCTGCTTCCTGATAGGCCGAACGACGGAATTCATTGTAAAACGCATCCATGTCATCATCGGGCAAACCACTGTCATATTCAAAGCGCACAAACAAGGCACCCGGCTGTGGTTCTTCTATCGTTACGATTAAACTGGAAGCGGGAATATCTTCCTGCGCCGGCACATCGTAATGTACTTTTTTCTGTGGCGTGAAGGTGACGTGATCGTGGATTAGCAATGCGTTGTAGCGTAATACACGCGACAGCACATTTTCCTCGCGCCCCAGCAGGCTACACTCATCCAGCCAGGGTATGAACAGCTTGGGCGCTTCTGCGCGCAACACCAGCCCGCGCCAAAGCTGATCGCGCGTTAGCGCGTCGATCAGGGGATTGAGTGGGTCATTGATTTCAATCAGATGCTGGAATTGCATAGTGCAGGCGTTTTGTAAGAATGATAAAGGATGGAATCGACTTAATGGTATTTTGCTGTCGATGAGTTGCCAATGCAAGGTCGACGTCATTTTACTTCGACGCAGCACAACTGAACCCTAAATCAGCGAGCATTAAGCTGCATATTGCAGTCTGCCGTTTTGCTCAACTATGTTTTAATGCTGGCTCCATCTTCTTATGCGTGAACGCGCGGCGCGCGCACCCTTATTTATGAAACGTACTTTCACAGTTATCGGACTTGGCGCATTTGGCCTGACTATTGCTCGCGAACTGTCGCGATTAGGCAATGACGTTCTCGGCATTGATCTCGATCCCGCACGGGTTAACGAAATTGCTGATGATATTTCGCAGGCAGTAGTGGCTGATGCGCGCAATGAAGATATCTTGCGCGATCTTGGCGTGCCGGATTGCGACGCTGTCGTGGTGGCGATAGGCGAGGATCTGGAAGCCAATATTCTGGTGACATTGACGGTCAAGAACATGCCCAAACCAAAAGTATGGGCAAAAGCATTCAACCATAATCACCATCGTATTCTGCACAAGCTGGGGGCCGATCATATCGTGCACCCCGAACATGAAATGGGCTTGCGGCTGGCGCATGCAATGATTTATCCAGAGGTTATTGATTACATCAGTCTTGGACATGATCTTTTTACCGTTGAAGTGCGCGTGTCCGAAAATCTGGCAGGACAGACTGTCGCTTCGCTTCAGCTGGACACGCGCGGAGTGCATTTGTTATTGATCAAGCATCAACGGGAAATGCTGACAGCGCCGGCTGGCGATTATGTTTTCCGCGTCGGCGATCAGCTGGTAATGGCGGGTCCTTTGGATAATTTACGCAGTATCTCCGGCACCTTATGAGGCGAGGGTTCCAATCGCCGATACTGTATCGGCAAGTAACGCGGCAGGTCTTGCGGCTGACGCCGCCGCAGGCCTTGATCGTGTCGTTTATCGGCCTGTCACTGGTCGGGATGCTTTTGCTCAAGCTGCCTTTCGCCAGCAATGCGCCGACATCATGGACGCAAGCGCTATTTACTGCCGTGTCCGCATCAACTATCACCGGGTTGACCGTAGTCGACACGGGCAGTCATTTCACCCTGTTCGGGCAATGGATACTGCTGGCATTGATTCAGCTCGGTGGTATCGGCTTGCTGACGTTCGGCGTATTGATCATTCATATGGCCAGCGGTCGCCTGACGCTGCGTAATCGTGCCGCGCTGCAAGACTCCTTCAATCAAAGCGGTCGTCTGGATATGCGCAGATTGTTGCGCGTGCTGTTCAGTTTCATCGTGCTCACCGAATTGTTGGGGACCTTATTGCTTGCTACCCAGTGGGTGCCGGAAATGGGTTGGTCGCGCGGACTGTTTTACAGTTTTTTTCACGCGGTTTCTGCTTTCAATAACGCCGGGTTCGGACTCGCATCACACAGTCTGGCAACTTACGTTGGCAATCCGGTGATCAATCTGGTGATTTCCTCATTGTTTATTTCTGGCGGCATCGGCTTTGCTGTGATTGCTGATTTGCGGACCAAACGGCGTTTTCGCGAATTTGCATTGCATACCAAGTTGATGCTGGTTGCTACGGTTGCGATCAATCTGGTTGCGATGCTGACGTTGTTAATGCTGGAGTATGGGAATCCGAATACCCTGGGCGGCCTGCATGGCTTTGGTACAAAATTATGGGCCAGCTGGTTTCAGGCGGTAGCGCCACGTTCATCGGGATTTACGACGATGGATACCGTGCATTTGATGCCAGCGACGGCATTCTTTGTCATGACGCTGATGTTCATCGGTGCCGGTAGCGGATCGACGGGCGGGGGTATCAAATTGACGACTTTTGTCGTATTGCTGGTGGCAACGCGGACATTTCTGCGACAGCAGCGCAATCCCGTGTTGTTCGGCCGCAGCATTGAGTCAGGGATGATACTTCGGGCGCTGGCCGTGACCGTGATGGCATTATTTTGCGTGATTACCGGTACATTTTTATTGGTGTTAACCGAAAACAAGCCCTTTCTCGATCTGGCGTTCGAAGCGGTATCCGCCGCATCGACCACCGGTTTGTCGCGTGATGTGACGCCGAATTTATCTGCTGCCGGACAATGCATCGTCATGACATTGATGTTGATAGGGCGCGTGGGCCCGTTGACGCTGGCTTTTACGCTGGCTAATCCGCGCCGTGCAGACATCGAGTACCCGAGCGGCCGTGTCAATATTGGCTAGACTATGGGCATAAGGTGAATAGCGCTCCATTAAGGGTTTTGGATCGGCCCGGCGGCCTGCGCTGATACAATGGCTTGCTTTATCTCCCGGTCTTTTCGATGTCATCTCCCCCGAATTCATCCTCGCACGGTCTGAACGCACCGCAGCGCGAAGCGATCCAGTATATGGATGGCCCGTGCCTGGTGCTGGCCGGCGCCGGCTCGGGCAAGACGCGCGTGATCACGACCAAGATCGCGAACCTGATCGAAGAACATGGCTACGAAGCGAAAAACATTGCTGCGCTGACCTTTACCAACAAGGCCGCGCTGGAGATGCAGGAGCGTATCGCCAAATTGCTGAAAGAGCCGAAGAAGGCCAAGCAATTGACGGTCAGCACCTTCCATTCGCTGGGCGTCAAAATCCTGCGGCAGGAAGCGAAGGAGCTGGGCCTCAAGGATAGATTCTCAATCATGGACAGCGATGATTGCTTTTCCCTGGTGCAGGATTTGGCGGTCACGACAGACAAGCAGCTGATACGTCGCATTCAGAATGCGATGTCCTTGTGGAAAAACGGCTTGATCGATCCTGATGCCGCATTGAATCAGGCCAAGGACGAAGATGAGGTGCAAGCTGCGCGCATCTATCGCAGTTATGTCGCGACCTTGTCAGCCTATCAGGCAGTCGACTTCGATGATTTGATCCGCCTGCCGGTGGAACTGTTTCGCAGCAACGAAGCAGTGCGCGATAAGTGGCAGCGCCGCCTGCGTTACCTGCTGGTCGATGAATATCAGGATACCAATACCTGTCAGTACGAACTGGTCAAATTGCTGGTCACCGGCGTCGGCAAGAAACCGATGTTTACCGCAGTGGGCGACGATGACCAGGCGATTTATGCATGGCGCGGTGCAACGATAGAAAACCTGAAGCAACTGGAAGTCGATTTCCCTGATCTGAAAGTGGTCAAGCTGGAACAGAATTACCGCTCCAGTACGCGCATCCTGCAGGCGGCCAACTCGGTGATCGCCAACAATCCCAAACTGTTTGAGAAAACCTTGTGGTCGGATCACGGCTTGGGCGACCCGATCAAAGTGATGGGCATGCAGGACGACGATCAGGAAGCCGAACAGATCGCCATCATGCTGTCGGCACATCGTTTCGAGCGCCGCGCCAAGTTTTCTGATTACGCAATTCTGTATCGCGGCAACCATCAGTCGCGCGTCATCGAGCAGGCGCTGCGCAAGGAACGCATCCCGTACACGATCTCCGGCGGCCAAAGTTTTTTCGACCGTGCCGAGATCAAGGACATCATCAGCTACCTGCGCCTGATCGCCAACCAGGATGACGATCCGGCCTTCATTCGCGCCGTCACGACGCCCAAGCGCGGGGTCGGCCAATCGACATTGGAAACGCTAGGCGCATTCGCCGGGCAATGGCAATGTTCATTATTTGAAGCGGTCTTCAAGGGTGGGCTGGAATCTAGGCTGGCCGACCGGCAGTTGACGCCGCTGCGCGAGTTTTGTACCTTCATCAACAATCTCGAAATGCATGCACATCGTGAAAGTCACGCCAGCACGCTGCTCGACGACATGATGAAAGAGATCAATTACGAAGGTTATCTGTACGACAGCTTTGACGACAGGCAGGCGCAGTCGAAGTGGCAGAACGTGATCGATTTCACGACCTGGCTGAAAGAGAAGGGCGCAGGCGGCAAGGATGGCACCGATGCCGAAAGAAGTTTGCTCGACCTGACGCAAATGGTGGCGCTGATGTCCATGCTCGAAGGCAAGGATGAAGAGCCTGATGCGGTGCGCATGTCGACGCTGCACGCATCCAAGGGGCTGGAATTCCCGCATGTGTTTCTGGTTGGTGTCGAGGAAGGCATCCTGCCGCACAAGGGCGATCCGGATGCGCCTATCGAGACGCTGGGCGCACGCATAGAAGAAGAGCGCCGCCTGATGTACGTCGGTATCACGCGCGCGCAACGCTCGCTGCATGTGACCTGGTGCAAGAAGCGCAAGCGCGCACGCGAACACGTGCATTGCGATATTTCACGCTTCATCAAGGAAATGAAACTTGATGAAGGCGATGCCGTACCTACTGAAGATGAAATCATGACGCCGCAAAACCGGCTCGCGAATTTGAAGGCATTGCTGCAAAAACCTAAGGCCGCGTAATATTTTGGCCGTGTTTTGCGGTGCCGATGTAAATGATGACAGGCACGGATTATGCGTCGATATTTATACGTCCGGCCGTGTTTGTCACGTGCTGATCTTATCGACTTCCATTGTTTGAATGATGACTGAACGCCGCCTACCCAAATCGATTAAAAAGCCCGCGCGCCATACGATGCGGATATCGCGTCATTCTTTTCGCATTGCTGTCTTTCTCGGTGGTGCCGCGTGCGTGGCAGTTTTTTCCTTGGGTTTTGCCTGGCTGGCCGAAAAAATGCTCGAATGGAATCGCGAGCTGACCCATGCCTATTGGTGGAGCGCGCTCTTGCTGTTGCCGCTTGCGTTCGCTGGCATACGCTGGATGACGATAAGACTGGCACCGCAGGCGCGCGGTAGCGGTATCCCGCAAGTGATTGCTGCAATGTCGATGCCAGCCGGGCCAGCGCAGAGCACGCTGGTGTCCTTGCCGCAATCTTTGTGGAAAATCGTGTTGACCGCAGCCGGCTTGCTTGCCGGGGCATCGATCGGTCGCGAAGGACCGTCGGTACAGGTAGGTGCAGCGGTCATGCTGGCATGGGGTCAGTGGTGGCAAAAGCGACCGCGCCTTGCCGTCGGCTTTCGCCCTGAGGCCCTGATTGCTGCTGGTGCTGCCGGCGGCCTGGCTGCCGCTTTCAATACACCGCTGGCGGGAGTCGTATTTGCGATTGAGGAACTGGGTCGCGGTACGGCGGTGCGTTGGGATAGATTGGTTATGTCGGCGGTGCTGTGCGCCGGCTTCATCGCACTGGCGGTCGTGGGCAATAATGCCTACTTTCATATTGAGCAATCGATACTGGCACTGCATTCTTCATGGGGCGCAGTGGCGCTGTGCGCGACGGTCAACGGTGTGCTGGGCGGCCTGTTTGCCAAGGCATTGCTGGCGGGGCCAAAAGCGTGGCTGCCGGCGGCGCAGCGCAGCTGGCCCGAGCGTCATCCGGTTTTGCTGGCAGGCATCTGTGGATTGCTGGTCGCGCTCCTGGGTTTGCTGACCGCTGGCGCGACATACGGTACCGGTTACGAACAGGCGGCGGCTTTGCTGAACGGCCATCCCGGCGATAGTCTGATGTTCGGTATTGCCAAACTGGGCGCGACGATACTGTCTTACTTCGCGGGCATTCCCGGCGGCATTTTCACGCCATCGCTGGCGATTGGTGCCGGCATCGGCGACAATATCGCTCTGTTGCTGCCCGGCACCTCGGACGGCCAGTTGATCGCCTTGCTGTCTATGGCGGCTTTTCTTGCTGCGGCCACCCAGGCGCCGATTACGGCGAGCGTCATCGTGATGGAAATGACGCGCAGTCAGGATGTGACCTTGCTATTGCTGGCCACGACCCTGACCGCATCCGTGATCTCGCGGCAATTTTGCCCGCGCCCCTTTTATCACACTGCTTCACGCGGTTTTCGGCGAGAAGCAATGCACAAGCATCAGGCCGCGCCGACGGCATGAGCGGTGGTCCAGCCTTGAGAAAGAATATGCAGCATGAATGAAGACCGCGTTATCGATATCGAAATCAAGCTGACACGCCAGGAAGATCTGGTCGATGCACTGAACAAGATGGTGTACGAGCAGCAAAAGAAAATTGATGAATTGGAAGCGCTGTGCGTGGCGCTGGCCGGGCGCCTGAAAGAGATCGCCAGTGGCGGCAACGAGATCGGTGCCGCGCATGAGCGGCCGCCACATTACTGATCGGCGCGCATTTTTTCGCAGCCAGATCGAATCCCCGTTATTTTTACCGACTGAATTGATGATGACTACCGCAGACCAGGCGAATCAGGAGCAAAAGCTCCTGCACGCCAAACTCAATATGGAAACCTCGCAGATTGCGTGGTCGGAATTGTTGCGCTATTTTGCCGGCGGTTTGGTGATTGTCGTGAGCAACGATCTAGATCTGGTCGATGTCGCGGCGCGTTTTTCCATCGATGACAAAGCAACGGTCGAACATTGGCTGCTGGGCGGCAAACTCGCCAAGGCGACGGATGAACAGGCGACTGCATGGCTGGAAGCCGATACCTTGCTATGGGCAGTCGTGGCGCGGCCATGGGTGCTGGTACAGGAAAACAAGCTGCTCTGACGGCAACAACAATGAGCGAACACGCACACAACAGCGACCCCTTGCACGGTCTGAGCCTGGAAAAAATCCTGCTGGCGCTGGTCGAGCGTTATGGCTGGGAAGAGCTGGGCAGGCGCATCGACATCAAGTGCTTCAATATCGATCCGAGTATCAAATCGAGTTTGACGTTTTTACGTAAAACGCCATGGGCGAGAGTCAGGGTTGAGGAATTGTTTATCGCGATGTCCGATCACTGACCGGATATCGCGATGGCAGGGCGTACAGCCAGACAGACGGGCGACGTTTACAGTTTGGATTGATGGTGTATCGCGACGAATAGCGTCGCCAGCGTCGACAGCACGGCGGTGAAATGCGCTTCCGGTTCGGTGTTGTCCCAGATGTAATGGGCCATCACTGCCTCAAATTCCTTGCTGCGTTTTTTAGTCGTGACCGAATGCGCACGCGTGATCGCCTTCAAAAACTGCCTGCGCATATTCGGCAAAACCGTGATGTGTTCACTATCGTCCAGAAATTCAAAGCCATTCGGCAGGGAACCGCCTTTCATCTGAAATTCCAGGCGTTCAAACACTGCGGGTGGTAAATCCTTTACCAGTTCGCAAGCACTTTCATTGAGCTTCAATACCATGCTGAAACCGGCAGGGTAAATCACATCTTCATCTTCGCGTTCCGATAAGAACACGGCAAGGCGCAACGAGTATTCCGCATTGAATGCGTCATCGCGCGTGCTGTTGTTGCTGGTGCGTGTGGCCGGCCAGAAAATCAATGTGCCCGGCGTACTTTCGTCGTCAGGGTCGGGGAAAAATTCGGCCGAGATGTCATTGGCGGAATCGCCGGCGACCGACAGCATTTTCAATACAGGTGCGGCGAGCTCGCTCAATATCGATGCGGCAATCGCGCTGCTGGTAGCGATATCGGCGTTGGTCAGATCTTCGACGATGTAGCCATCCAGAGGTTTCAGTAATGCGTTTGGGTCGAGCATATGCGGTGTGGTCATGTTTAAATTGATGGGGTTTGTCGCTGCCGATCATGCGGTAACTGCGCAGCAATCGTCCGGCAACAGGAGTCGTTGCAATATAACTTAAAACACGACGGCAACGAAATGGAAAAGCGCGCACAGAGCTGAATTAGCACTGAATTTATCGCGTGCGGCTGACTCTGAACAGGATATCCACTGATATGGCCCATACTAGGGCGATCACACTCATCCGCAATTCAAGGCAAGGATAAATATGTATACATGGCTGCTCCCCGCCGTCAAGGCGATACTGCCTTATGTAGGCGACATCGTTAATGCGGCATTGCCGGTATTCAAAAGCCGCAAGATTGATGAAAATGCGGCAACCCAGGAGGCTTTGCTGCAAAGGCAAATCAATGAACTGCAGGAAGTGGCGTCCCTGAATGCGTTACATATCAAGGATCTGGCCGAGCAATTGCGGCAGATGGTCGTCACGCTGGAGCAAGGTGTCATCGCCAACGAGCGACGCTATCGGCGTATGTCAGTGCTGGCCTGGACCGCCATCGCCTTGTCGCTGACAGCAATAGGATTATGGTTGCGAGGTAATTAGATATATCGTTTAAAACGACAATAACTTGCCGCATGGATATTGCCTGATGGAAGTAAAAACAAGAATAAGATGAACTTCTGTTAACCACCCCGGTCTGTAATAAGGAGTGTTAGCCATTTTAGTTGGTTGCATCCATTTCCATACGAACAGCTCGTATCGGTTTCTTATTATTGAACAAGGAGTTCGCATGATAAAACTACGTACAATCCTCGCCGGCACGGCAGTGGCCATGTTTACCCAATTCGCAGCTGCTCAGGCAAACCCGCCGGGCACAATAGTCGTTCCAGCGTCGCAAGCACCTTCCAACCCGAATGACCCCGCATATACTGACCAGTCACGCCTGAATCAGACAAATGATCCCTACGTGAAAAAACGTGTGGCAGTAAAAAAAGCGAAAACAGAATACAAGGCTGAAAAGAAAGAAGCCAAAATGGAGTACAAGGCTGACAAAAAGGCTGCCAAGGAAGAGTACAAGCAAGAGAAAAAAGAAGCTGTGCAAACCCGCGATGCCGAAGTGCAGCACATGAGAATGAAAAAGCCGGTTGATCCCGGAATGCCTGCTCCAGCTCCGAAGTAAATTTATTTAGTTGAAAAAAGGCGGAATCGCGCGAGTGATTCCGCCTTTTTATTTTTGTACTGAATAAAGATTGTGGTCGGGTGCGTCGTCATACGTTGAACCCAAGTATGCGCAGATCCAGTCTAAAAACAGCGTCTGATGGCGAGAGGATTATCATTCGAGACTGCATTTTACTGTTTGTTTGTACAGTAAATGATATGCTGCGCTCATTCCGTTTCGACGCTGATTTTTCATGATTCCATTGCAAAGCCATATCGCCCATCTTGATATGGATGCTTTTTACGCATCGGTTGAACTGCTGCGTTATCCCGAATTGCGTGGTCAGGCTGTCGTGATTGGTGCGGGTTCTGCACATCAGCCGGTATTGCAGGCCGATGGCACGCGCAGCTATTCACGTCTGCGTGACTATACGGGGCGCGGCGTGGTGACGACGTCGACATATGAAGCGCGCGCACTCGGCGTGTTTTCCGGCATGGGTTTGATGAAGGTTGCGAAGCTGGCACCGGATGCGATCCTGTTGCCTACCGATTTCACCGCGTATCGCCATTATTCAAAATTATTCAAGGCCGCAGTAAGCGCGCTTGCGCCCAAGATGGAAGATCGCGGAATTGATGAAATCTATCTCGATCTGAACGATCAGACTGACGATATTGCCATCGTCGCGCAACGCCTCAAGGATGCAGTTGTTAGCGCGACCGGCTTGTCTTGTTCGATAGGCGTCGCACCTAACAAGTTGCTGGCCAAGATTTGCTCCGATCTGGAAAAGCCGAATGGCTTGACGATACTTTCGGTCGCCGATATTCCCACCCGCATCTGGCCCCTGTCGGTGAAGAAGATCAACGGCATCGGTCCGAAGTCAAGCGAGAAACTGGCGGCGCTCGGCATACTGACCATAGAACAATTAGCTGCATGCGACCCGGCTGTATTGCAGGCAAATTTCGGACGCGTCTATAGCGCATGGTTGATGCGTGTGGCGCAAGGCATCGATGAGCGGGAAGTGGTGACGCGCTCCGAGCCCAAGTCCATCAGTCGCGAATCAACCTTGGAGCGTGATCTGCATGCCAAACTGGATCGCAGCGAACTGAGCGCTTTGTTTACGCACTTGTGCGAACGCGTGGCAGATGATTTGGTGCGCAAGGATTATCTGGGCCGCACCGTCGGGATCAAGTTGCGCTATGCCGATTTCAGTACCGTCACGCGCGATCTAACCCTGCTCGATCCCACGAATAATGCACAAGCGATACGCCAGGCGGCTAGTGAATGTCTGCGCCGTGTGCCGCTGGACAAGCGCCTGCGTCTGCTGGGCGTGCGCATCAGTTCTTTGTCGAAGCCTAGCGGCGTGTTGCCCGCATTGGTGGAGCAGGGCGAGCTGTTTGCTGCGGAATAGCATCTAGAGGGAGAGTGTCTCGCCTTGCAATAGCGAGATCAAATGGGCAGCGCCGGACCGAGGAAAATTACTCGTCGGTTTTTTCAGTCGTGTCTTGCTTGCCGTAAAACTGTACACCCATCGCAATGCGTTCGCGACCGCTTTCGCGTCTGTGCTTGTTGGTGTCGCGCAGTGAATAGACGCAGCCGCAATATTCCTGCTGATAGAAATTCTCGCGCTTGGAGATTTCAATCATGCGCGCCGAGCCGCCTTTTTTGCGCCAGTTGTATTCCCAGTACAGCATGTCCGGATACTTCGCTGCCGCGCGTACGCCGCAGTCATTGATCTGATTCATGTCCTTCCAGCGTGAAATCC
>CAYOQL010000002.1:231558-232973 GCA_964406085.1 uncultured Herminiimonas sp. | reverse complement strand
AGTCTTCTATCTTTTGATGCAGATAACTGACATTCACCATGATTTCCGTGATGCCATACTTGACCAGATGCTCGACCAGATATTCCATCACGGGTTTGCCGAGGATGGGGATCATCGGTTTGGGCAATTCATAAGTGAGTGGCTGGACGCGGGTTCCTTTGCCTGCTGCAAGTATCATTGCTTTCATGTTTTTCCCTGGATTATGTAATGGACTGGTACGTAATTGACGTTGCTGGATTCGAGATGATGGAATTGGGAATGTCCGACTTCAGAAGACGACACCACTTGCATCAGGCATAAGACAAATGTTCTTGCGACAGGCTTTGCCAGCGCCAGGTATCGATGCACATTTGTTCGATAGTGCGCTGCGCCGACCAGCCCAGCTCACGTCTGGCCAGTGATGGGTCGGCATAACAAACCGCGATGTCGCCGGGGCGGCGCGGCACGACGCGATATGGAACGGCACGACCACTGGCACGTTCGAAGGCCTTGATCATTTGCAGCACGCTGCTGCCGCAACCTGTCCCAAGGTTGTAAGTTTGCACACCGGTTTCGCTAGCGATCAATTTAGCCAGCGTCTTGACGTGTCCTACCGCCAGATCAACCACATGGATGTAATCTCGTACGCCGGTGCCATCGCTAGTCGGGTAATCGTCGCCGAACACCGATAGCAATTCGCGCCGGCCGGATGCGACTTGTGCGACATAAGGAAAGAGATTATTCGGGATATCGTTGGGATCTTCGCCGATCAAGCCGCTTTCATGCGCACCGGCAGGATTGAAGTAACGCAGCAATGCGACGCGCCATGTTGTATCGGAAGCAGCAAGATCGCGCAGCATCTCTTCGATCATCAATTTGCTGCGACCATAGGGATTGGTGGCTGCCAGCGGAAAATTTTCCAGTATCGGCACGGTGGCCGGATCGCCATACACGGTGGCAGATGAACTGAAGACCAGGTTTCTGACGCCGTGCTGCGCCATGACCTGTAACAACACAAGGCTGCCTTCCACATTGTTGTCGTAGTAGCGCAAGGGTTCTGCCACGGATTCGCCGACTGCTTTCAGTCCGGCGAAATGCATCACTGCATCGAAGCGATGCTGCGCGAATATTTTTTCCATGCGCGCGCGATCGCGTACATCTGCCTGCACGAAAGACACTGTGGTTCCCGTGATGGTGGCCACGCGCTCCAGTACGGATGCCTTGCTGTTGCAAAGATTATCGACCACCACTACTTGATAACCGGCCTTGATGAGTTCTACGCATGTATGTGAGCCGATATAGCCAGCTCCTCCCGTTACCAGTATTTTCATCATTCCATTTATCCAGAAGACTGCAAAGTGCACCCTTACAAAGATGTATGTATGACTACAAAGTTCACTTTTTAACGAGACGAAATCGTAACAAAAAGTGTCCTT
>CAYOQL010000002.1:0-231458 GCA_964406085.1 uncultured Herminiimonas sp. | reverse complement strand
TATGACTACAAAGTTCACTTTTTAACGAGACGAAATCGTAACAAAAAGTGTCCTTGTAAAATTCGCGCGCACTGATTGAAAAAATTATCGGCGATCGCACATTTTCAGAGCGGCGCTAACATTTATTCATGGCAATACATTCGCTCATGCGATGCGCCTGGATAAAGATCAACAGCGCCGACATCAGCGCTCATTTACTGATGATTCTCTACTCATTCACCGATCTTTTTGATGCGCCCGATCTGCACTACCGGCCCGGCCTTTGCATGCTGCTCCAGCAGATAATCGGCGCAATATAGGTGCAGCATGCGTCTGACTGCAGGCTGCAGATTACATAATGAAAAACCGCAATTGATTTTCGACTGATGACCATACAGCAGCATTAACAAGGCAATGCATGCGCTATCGATATAGCTCACAGCGGAAAAGTCGAGCCGGATATGCCGGGATCTGGCCGTCGCGCTGGCGCATGCTGCGCGTAGTGCCGACAAATTACCTGCTTCCCATGCACCGCTTGCAGTGATCGTGCAGTGGCCTCCCTGCTCAAGCAGCGCAACGCGTGCGGTCGCTACTGCGTGTGCATCGCGCTTGTGCCGGCGCATTGCTACTGCGCAAGGGATCACGTGCAAGGTCATCAGCCTGATCAGCGTCAAACCATCATGGAAGTAACGCTTCCACAATGCCGGTTCTTCCTTGATGCGCCATAACCATTCACCGCCAAGGCGGCCTACCCACGTCGGTGCGCGCTTTACCGTACCAGCAACAAAATTCACGACCGCGCCTAAATGGCTCACGACAGGTACCTGAAGTCGTGCCAGATTGCGCTCTATCCAGGCCTGCCCTTTTTTTGCGCCCAAGGCCACCACCAGAAAATCTGCGCCGCTGGCATTGATGTCAGCGAGGACGGCATCGCTACTCATCTGTTCAACGCTGGCAAAGCCGGGGGACTTGAATCCGACGCAGACCAATCCGGATGTTGTCGCATTCAATTTATTCGATGCGATCTCGGCCACGCCGTCCGGGCCGCCAAAGAAGTAGACCGACAATGCTTTTCCCGGCCTGTTGCGCAATGCTTCAAACAAGGCCGAACCGGCAACCCGTTCCGTGATCGGCAACCCCAGCAATTTGGCGATCCATACCAGCGGCATGCCATCGGCCACCGACAGATCGCTGCGTATGACGGAATCGCGGAATTCACCGCCATCCAGGCCGGCCACGGCGAAATTCAGATTCGGCGTGGAAAAGAAGCAGCGTTGGCGACTGCGGGCCGCCTCGGTAACTGTTGCCCTTGCCTGCTCCATCGTGATCGCATCGAAGGGCAGACCGAGTATGCAATAGACAGGACGCTGGAAATCGGTGCGTACGGTATGGACGGGATGGATCGCAAGCGGCTGTACGTCGGCAACAACTTCTTCAGACTGCCGGCTTGTGTGATTAGTCGGCATCGCGTTTTGCCCTCACCCATTCAACCTGGCGGCTGACCAGAAATTTCAGATACAAAGGCAGCTTCCACACGATATAAGTCGTGGCAGAAAGCAGGTCGTTCAAGCTGACGACATGCCGGCCGAAACGCTGCCACGCGAGCAGCACTGCCAGCGTCAAGCCAAGCAGGCTGGCGCTGGCCAGCAACAGCGGCGCCAGCCATTCGAATACGAAATACGTCAGCACCGCGCCGAAGAACAGCGCGACAGTGGCGAGCGTCAGCAAGGCCACCGGCGGCACACACATATCGAGTGCCAGCGCGATCAGCATGCGGTCGCCGCGCCGCAACCCTTGCACCAGCAAGGGCAAGCCATGGTGCAGGATCATGCTCATGTGACCATGTTCCCACCGCGTTCTTTGCATGCGCGCTGCTTCTTCACCTTGCGGGAAGTAACTGATGACGCATGCCTCGGGGCAGAATACAGGCGCCGCATTCCGGCGTGCCATCTCTATTCCCAGTTGCATGTCTTCCGCCAGATGGCCGGTTGCGAGACCGGCCTTCTCTATCAAGCTCCACGGAAACGCCATGCCGGTGCCCATTAACTGGCAAGGCAAACCCAGCCTCAGAAAGCCCAGGGGACGTACATGGTTTTTGACTATCCAGGCGAATTCGGCAATCCGCATTTTCAGACCGCCATCCGTATGCGCCCGCATCAGATCCAGCGCCTGCACCGGACGCAACGTTGTCATCGCCATGCACGCAAGTCGATCTATCGTGCCTGCGAGCAGGCGGCAATCGGCATCGATCATAAGCACGACTTCCGGCGGGCTGTGTGCCAGATGCTGTACGCCATAGTCCAGCGCATAACCCTTGCCGCGCTGTTCCAGATTGCTGCGTTCCAGCACAGCCGCGCCTGCCGCCAGCGCCACCGCAACCGTATCGTCGCTACAGTTATCGGCAACAATCAGCAGGCGATCGCCATCGCGCAATTGCTGGCGGATGGAGGCGATCGTGGCCGCGATGCCTTGCGCTTCGTTATGCGCAGGCACCAGCACCGCAACACTGGGGCGCCACTCGGTGTGCAGGGACGTCACACGGGTGCGCTTCATTGCCGCCACAGCCTGCACCAGCAATACGGCAACCGGTACGGTCGCCAGTATCAGCACCACTATCCATCCGATATGCAGCAAGCTCACCATTGCGCAGCTCCTGCCACCTGCCGCGGATGTTGCGACGCCTGTTGAAACAGTGCATGCAACTTGCCTGCTTCATGTTCGATATCGTGACGTTCCAGTACGCGCAGGCGTGCGTTTTGTCCCATGCGCAACAAGTCTGCGTCCGACGTTGTCAAACAGCGCTCCATCGCCAGCGCCAGTTCTTCTACCGAACCGGGTGGATACAGCCAGCCGTTTTCGCCATCGATCACCAGTTCCGGCA
The DNA here is from genome assembly GCA_964406085.1 of uncultured Herminiimonas sp. Classification (GTDB taxonomy): domain Bacteria; phylum Pseudomonadota; class Gammaproteobacteria; order Burkholderiales; family Burkholderiaceae_D; genus Oxalicibacterium. The sequence goes on along the minus strand of CAYOQL010000002.1, from coordinate 228,598 downwards.
CGCCTGCAATCCAGGTACTCAACACCGGTCGCTGCAGCGACATCGCCTCCATCAGCACGACCGGCAAGCCTTCGGCGAAACTGGCCATGACCATCGCGCGCGCCTCGAGTATTTCCTGCTTGACCTGATCGCTGCTGATCCAGCCTGTGATGCGTACACGCGACTGCAAGTTGCATTGCGCAATCTGCGCTTCGATGTCCTTGCGCATTTCACCATCACCCGCCAACACCAGTTCAAACGCCACACCTTTTCCGGCGAGTATGGCCGCGGCCTCAATCAATAGCTGCTGGCCTTTTTGCTCGCACAAGCGGCCGACGCAGATCAGGCGCGGACGTGCAGGCAAGCGCATGTCGACGTTGTCGTAAAAAGCCGGTTCCAGCCCGCAATGCACGATGTGCACTTTTCCCCATTGCGCATAGGGCAGACTGCGATACAACTGACTGCGGCAGAACGACGTGATCGCCGCGACAAATGTGGCGCGTCGCAGTTTTTCGGGCAGGCCGATGAATTCAGGCTTGTCGAATTCTTCCGAACCATGAATCATCAGGCTGTAAGGGATGCCGCTCAGTTCGCTGGCCAGCATCGCGACTTCGGCTGAATTGGTACCGAAGTGCACATGCAAATGCGTAATCCCGCCACGCTTGAGCCACAGGGCAAGGCGGCATGCTTCGGCCAGATAGATCAGGTGGTAAGGCAGCGAGCGATCGGCGCGCCGACTCATGCGACAAGCAAGAACCAAGGCCTTGATATAGCGCATAGGCGAAGTCAGCTTGAGCTCCAGCACGGAACGCAACAAGCCGACTACGCCGCGCTGCAAGATATAGCGCGTGCGTTCACGCTCGACAAAATCCTCGGCGTCCACCAGATCGCCTTCCCAACCGCGCAACGCAAATCTCTGTATCGCGAGGCCCTGTCTTTCCAGCGCAAGGATTTCCCTGCGTATGAAGCTATGGCTGACCTTGGGATACTGATTGATCAGGTAGGCTATACGTAGTTCGCTCAAACCAGTTCCTCTCTATCTTCCTTGTTTGTTTTTGCGACCGCCGATGCGGCTTGCTGCTGGGTATCCGGCTTCAGAATCACTCTGGCCGGCACGCCCACTGCGGTTGCACCATCCGGCACATCGCACAAGACCACCGACATCGCACCGATGTGACAACCGTTACCTATACGGACACCACCCAGGACCTGCGCATAGGCCCCAAAATCAACATCATCACCGATGACAGGCACCGCGCCGTCGGCCACGCGATTGCCGATCGTGACGCCTTGTCGCAAGGTGCAGTTCGCGCCTATGCGCACGTCAGGATGCAAAAAAATTCCGCCGAAATGCCATATCCGCAAACCGGGACCGATCACTGCAGCCTTCGGCAGGCTGATGCCCACTGCGGTCTCCACCAGGCGAAACCACAGCCAGTAAAACGAAGTCAGCATCTTCTTCGCCAGGCCCACCGGCATCCGATCGACACGGCGGCCGAAACGATATGTCCACACTGCCCAGATCGATTGCTCTTTCAAAAATGGACGGCGCAGCGCATAGCGCTGCAAGTCGGCATCCCAATCGTTATCGTTTGAAAGTCGGCTCATGATTGATCAATCCTGTAGCAGCAAGTCGCCGCGTACTGTCGACGGTCCGCCCACGCCGCTGATTGCATGCACGGTGACAATCGCAGTCTTGGACGGCCAGTTAAACGTTTTGCTTTCGCCATTCGCCAATTCGGTACTATCGAAATACAGCGGCGTGCCGGAGGGTTCGCGCACTTGCAAACGCAGCTTTGCATCACCAGTGGTGTGTGCGGTCACGCGATACGTCTTGCCGACTTCCGGTCCTATCCAGGCGAGTGGATGCAAGCCGCGTGACGAATAATTAACTTGGGTGATGCGTGTACTGGTCGCCGGGAAAACCACGGCCTGCTGCCATGTATCGAAATTCCCAGCGCTAGTCCCCGCCTGCAATTGCCACGGCCCACGCATGGAAAGCAGATTCAATTTCTTTTCCTGCACCACAGGCTTCTCGTTGCCGTCTACCCACGATTGCACATTCACCACCTGACGCAAGGCAACGCGCATGCGCTCCAGATCGTCGGCTACAGTCTTGTTCCAGCCGCCCTTGTGCAGATCGAAACCGGCACCGTTTTCCACATAGATAAAAAACGGTGTGCCGAAATTGCGATCGACTACATACGCGCCATAGGTTTTCAAGGTCTCTGCAACCTTGCGTAAATCAGGGTTGATTATTTTTTGCGTGTCATACGATGCCGGCAGCATCAGCAATGCGCCCTCCGGAATTTTGCCGCTGTTCTCTTTTGCGGCGTTGGTATCGGCAGACGTTGCAGGAAAGATATAAGTCGGATTAGCCGACAAGGCATTGAAGGTCAGCGACATCGCCAGCGCGTGGCGATACATGGTGTCGCCATCATGGACTTCGTGCTTGCGTATCAAACCTGCCGCAGTTGGCACGCCGGCAGCACGCGAACCCTGGAAGTAATGCGCAGGATCACCCCAGCCGCGACCATCGATACGGGTCCACGCATATTGCGCGGCCACCCATTTGCCATCGACCTTTTTCAATTGCCAGAATGAGTGCACGATGCCGCTTGCAGGATCGACGATATCGGCGTGACCATCGCTGGCACTTGCTGCGACGACATTCGATGGCCAACGCGGCACCGTCACATCATGAAAAGCTTCTGCATCCGGATCCCACAAACCTTTTGTCTTCGGCAAACCGGTAATCGTCATAGGCGCATCGCCGGCATTCGCGAGGAACACGCCAGTCGACCATTCGCCGCCAGCGACTCCTGGCGAGTAAGTCGATTTTGGAATCACGAAATCACCGAAGGTCGGCGCGACAGGTCGGCTATTCCACGGCGACGTTGCTGCAAATGGCTTTTGATAGGTGCCCCAGGCTGCCTGACTGGCAGTCGAACTTGTAGCTGATATCTTTACCGCTTTACTTGAGGATGGTTCGGCAGCGTTGACCGGCAACGCAATCGCAGCAGTGATCACGACACCTGCTGCGAGCAACAGGGACGAAGAGCAAACATTAGAGTGATTCAACTTGATGCGCATTACGAATATCCTTTTTTCAGGCGGCCCGGATTGCTCAGGCGGCCTTCAATTTCAATTTCTTGATCAAACTCTTGCCGTTCGCCATCCACCAATGTTCATAGTAAAAAGTCGACAGATGGGCCAGCGCAAACAGAACCACGAACAGCAGTGGACGCTTCAGGTACTTGACGATGACATCACCACTTCCCAACCAGGTGCCGGCCAGCAGCGGATGAATCACATACAGCGCATAAGAGACGGCGGCCAGATAAACCAGCACGCGGTTATTCAGCCAGGGCGCAATCGCCCGATTCGGGTGCAGGATGGTGCTGCCTATCAATAAGGCCGCCAGATAAGGACGCAGATAATTCATCGCCCCGCCCTGCTCGTGACAGGACACCAGCAGCAAGATCAGCAGCAGTACTTGCGGAATTTTTTTCATCCAGATCAGCAAGCGCGGATCAAGGCGCTTGTGATAAATCAGTGCAAGCGTACAGCCGGCCAGAATCTCGTCGATGCGGTAATAACTGATGCTGGACGCATAGACACCATCCATCACGCGCAGCAGCGTGAACAACAAGGCGATCAATGGAATCGCCAGCAGGCTGCGCACGCCGAATACTGCGTACAGCAAGGCGATACCGACATAGAACTGCATCTCCAGACACAGACTCCAGATGTGATCCGTCAACGACACCAGATGCTTGGGCGGCAGATTCGCGTAGAAGAAATAATGCGCAAGCCAGGTATCCGACGATGCGCCAGCGATCGCCAAGGCGATCAGCAAATACAGCCAGGCCAGCGGAATGATGCGAAAGAAGCGACGCACCAGAAAATCCAGTGTGGCCGGATTCTTCAGCAGGAAGGAAGTGATCAGGAATCCGGACAGCGTAAAAAACAGCGCCATCCCCAGCAGCCCGAACATGGCATTCAGTTGCAAGACCTTGGGCCCCATGGGCAGCAAATGTGCTGCCAGCACGCACAGAATACTGACGCCGCGCCAGCCATCCAGCACCTCCAGACGGGGGATCGACGTGGTCATGCCTGTCCCCACGCGGCGGCATGCGGCTCTGCACGCGGCGCATCGGTCTTCCCGGCATCCGCTATGCGGCTGGCCGCCAATGCGCAACCGATACCGACTGTGAACCAGAAGTACCAATTGAAAACCAGATAGCCAAAGATATTGTCCGACGACGACACCACCAGGTAGATAAAGACCAGGCTCAAGCTCACAAAGGCGGCCAGCTTGTCGATCTTCATCAGCGATTTCAGCATCATCGCGACCCGTGCATACAGGAACAGATATGCCGACAATCCAAGCAGGCCTGCATCGAAGAACCATTGCACATACACATTGTGCGCGCCCCAGTTCATGTGATTGGCAGCAGGGAAAAAGGTTTGTGAATAATGGCGAAACGCTTCCAGCCCGTAACCAAACACGTAATGACTGGGGCGCATCCATTGCAGGCCGCTTTCCCAGATCGACAGACGCCACGCAAATGAATTCAGCTTTGCATAACCGATGGCTGCCGTACCGCTGCCCAAATCCATCAAGCGGTCACGTATCTCCGGTATCAGCAAGGCGGCGACCGGCAGCAGCATCAGATACAACAGATAACGCCGTTCGAACAACAGCGCATAGGCAACAAACACGATCATCAGCGCCAGCCAGGCACTTCTGGTTTGCGTCAGTACCAGCAAGGCCAGCAGATAAAACAGATACAGCGTCAGCGCAACCCGACTGCCGCTTTTCAATGGCGCGACCTTGTCCTTGAGTACATACAGGGTCAGGGGAATCATCAGAGTCAGGTAAAACGCAAAGATGTTTGGATGGGTAAAGGTCGATTGCAGGCGGAATCCTTCTGCACCGCCTGTGCCACCGTGCATGGCGACATCCACCAGCGCATACAGCGAGGGCAAGACCGACGACCATAGAACCATTTTGACGCAGCGTCTGAAATCCTGGCCTGAATGAACAAAATAAAACGCGATCACGAACATCGCGAAGTAAGACAGTAAGGTCAGATACGTGCGGATCGCATCGCCTTTTTCCGGCGAGATCACGACGCCGAACAAGGCCACCAGCAAGAACGGAACCCAGGACAAGGCCATCTTCTTTGGCAAGCGCGACGGCTTTTCAAATACCAGCATACACGCCAGCATGATCACGCACAGATTGATCAAGCCACCGACGCCGGTTTCGTAGCCGCCGAGCGAAAAACGGGTGGACTCCAGAACCACATCGCCGGTAGACCTGAACAGTATGATCAGCGTCAGCAATAACAGCCGATTGAATATCAGCAAGAAACCGAATACCAGAATCGCAGGCAACGCCAGCAAGCGCGCCAGCTTGTAATCCATCACATCGGTGTAGAAAGGGACGATGATGCCCATCACCAAAGCCAGCACGACCACCGTCAGCACGGCATAGGCATCCGACGCAGCCGGCACCCAGCGCGCATGCACCTTGCTGTCGAACTGCCTGTTTGTCGTCGGATTCAGCATGCGCTCAGATCGCGGCTTCTGCGGCCAGTGGCGCATTCAATTCCTTCGCCACACTCATCTGCGGCTTGCCCGGCAGGCGGCGTATCAGCCACGAGCGGATCGCATTCCACTCGCCGGTTTCCGGTGCGTTGCGCGACTGGAAGCGGAAGTAACGCCACAACAGCCGGGCGTCCTGCCGCGTGGTCGCCATTTTGCGGAATGCCAGTTCGCGCTCCAGCTCTTCCGAATGGCCGAGGCCGCGGCGCAAGGTATACGCCATTTGTTCGAATGCATCGGAGAAATCGCTTTGGCCGGCGACATCGAACAGGATGCCACCGTGATTACAGAACGGTGCCGGATCGAAGTATGGCAAACCATGCATGGTGCTGAATGAACGCGCAAGGTAACGCGAAATCTCCAATGACACTTCCACTTGCTCGCGAAAACGAGTGGCGCTGACGTTGCTGCCATGCCAGCGATATTGAATCAACTCGGACGGTACGTTCGTGCATTTACCCAGTATCGCCAACTGCCCGAACATGAAGTAATCCTCTGCCAGCGCATTTACCTCGATGCGTTTGTCAGCCGGCAGGACGTTCAGGAAATCAACGCCGTAACGCACACCCAGCTTTTGCACCGCCGTAAAATCCATCATCGCCGCAGGATGCGTGATCGGATTGCGGAAGAAGCTGGCAGCCGCGACACGATGCCGGCCTATCGGCATCTTGATATTGCCGGTCACCGCGCCTGCGCCATTGATCACTTCGGATTGGCCGCTGATCGCAATGCAATCAGGCTGGCGCTTGAACGCTGCCAGCATAATGTCCATCCGGTCGACAAAGCACACATCGTCGGCATCATGCCGCATCACGTATTTGCAATCGCTGATATCCAGCCCGCGGTTCAGCAGCCCGGCCAATCCTTCGGCTTCCGGAAAGCTGTATACCTGTATGCGCGGATCCCGACGGTGATAATCCTCCGCCATTTCCAGACTGCCATCGGTGGAGCCGTGATCCAGCACCAGCAAGCGCCAGTCCCTGAAAGTCTGCGCGCAAATACTATCCAGCGAATCTGCCAGAAAATCGATACCGTTTTTAACCGGCAGCAAGACATCTATCGTCGCCAAAATCAGCTCCCTTATAGTGCAGCGGCCATCGGGCCGTGTCGTGTAAACGTTGTCGTCGCATGCGCTGCATTTTCTTTCTGCAACATGACCAGTTCACTGTTGAGGGTCCATGCTTCGACGTAACGTGAATTTTTTCCGTAGCTGTTATCCAGCACGATGTTATTCTTGCGCAGCAGGCAGGCGAGAATGTGGCCATGCAGGCGATCGGTGACGATCAATTCGTGTCGTGCGAATAGTTGTGCCGCGTCGGCGATCAGGCGGCCTGAATAAGCAATCCACAAGCGCACCAGTATGCTGTTGGCCGACCAGCCCAGGCCGCGCCGGAAGAAAGCGCCTATGGCGCGACGGAACAGATTGATGCGGACTTCCCGTTGACCAACAAACTCCGGCCAGTCGGTAACCGTGGTCGAGACCATATTGCGCACACCGGCTTGCGGACTGCTTTCATCATCGACACGACTGATGTGCAGACTGCCTGCAGACGGCGAACTGGTATCCGCCAGCATTGGAAACAGTTGATGCGCCATGTCAGGCAACAGATAAACGTTATCGGTGAATTGCTGCGCCATCTGGTACGACACCTGATCGCGCACACAAAGGTGTACATCGGCATGCATGCGGAACAGCCGCGCCGACTCTTGCATCTTTTCAGGCGATGAAAAATGCAGCGATTGCGGCAGTACGATAATGCGGTTTTCTCTATGGTTCTTTACGATACTTTCACGCAGCTCCTGAAAATAGGGGTATAAATCGCCAAAATTGCCACCACCGTGGAACACGATGACATCTTCGGGCGCGATCCAGCGCGGATCGTAGGCAAAATAAGGTGCGATCAGTTTCGGCACCAGACGATGCTTGCGGAAAAAGGCCAGCGTGCCATGCATGATCAACAGGTCGCCGATATTGCCGTGCGTGGGAATATCGACATAATGGAATGGGGCGTGACCAATCAGGCCGCACAAGACTTCATGCCGGCCGATCAGCTCCGCGCTCAACTGGTCGTGTCTGTGCCCACGCTGCGCGTCATTCACCATTTCCACATTCAGATTCGGCATCTGTCTTTCACTCTCTTCAATATTCATTCAGCACAGCGCCCACCACCATGACGCCGGCATGCTTCATTGAATCGACCAGATTGCCGATCGCACCGGCATGGCTGATGTCCTTGCGCGCGACTACCAGCGCAGAGCCGGCACGTGCCGCTGCAGTCTGGCTATCGGCGTAGTCGAAATCCGGCGGCGTATCGATCAGGATCACATCGAATTCACCCCTGAATTCGCGCAGCATATTCGTGAAGGCGCTACGGCCCAGCAATTCCTGCGGATTCGGCGGCGTCGCACCGCTCGGCAGGATGGACAAATCGACCAGAGAGGGAATCCGATGGATATCCGCCACGCCGCTACGGCCGGACAGTATCGACGACAGGCCGCTGCGATTTTCTATGCCGAACAGGCGATGCTGGCTGGGATTGCGCATGTCTGCATCGATCAGCAAGGTACGCTGACCCAGTTGCGAAAAAAGCACGGCGAGGTTGGCGGCGATGAAGCTGCGACCGTCACCGCGTTCGGCGCTGGTAATCGCCATCGCCGAACGCTGTTCGCTGGAACCGAACCAGCGCATCACGAGCTGGCTGCGCAAGGCGCGCAAGGCTTCGACCTGTTTGCTGAACGGATCGTAGGCGGCGATGACTTCTTCGCTGACATTGCTTTGACCGCGTATCAGATAAGGATAGGAAAACTGATTCGACAATGCGAAGTCGATATCGGCCGGCGTCAGCAAGCCGAGCGCAATGCCGGCGTCGCCGAAACGTTGCCGGCCCACATGCTGCTCTTGCAGAATTCTTTGCGCTTCGTCTGCCGTCAGGCGGCCGCTATCGATCAGGATGCTACCGATCTGATTGCTGGTCAGACGCGGCGCCTGCGAATGCTGCATTTTTGCGGCATCCTGCAATTGATGGGGTGTCTTGATCATGATATTTCCAATTCGCTTTTTTTTAAATCGAATGTATAGAAGCTAAATACGCTCTGGAGATCAGCTTCACGCCGGTACCGAAACACCGATGCGACGCTGTGGTCTGTGCCTGATCACGCGCGTTTTTTCAATCACGCCCAACAATGGCAAGCCGAACAACTGCGCCAGATCGTCAGCCGAGCGCACGCGCTGATCCAGCAATTCCATCGCGATCGCAGCCGCGATGCCCAGGATGCTGCCGACCACCAGGGCCAGCAGCAGGTTCAGCAACATGCGCGGGCCGGCCGGACTGCGCGGCACCGAGGCAGCGGTCAATACCGAAATATCGGATTGCGTGGATTGCCCTTCCAGATTGGTTTGTGTCAAACGTTGCGACGCCGTTTCGTAGGCGCGCTTGGCGTTTTCCATTTCGTTCGCCAGTATGCTCAGTTCGTCACGTGCACCATTAAGGGCGAGGACTTTTTCCTTTTGCGCGTTCAATGCTGCACGGACTTCCGCTTCGCGCTGTTGCTGGATGCGCGCATTGCTGATCACACCGGTCGAGGCCAAGCCGATTTGCCGGTTCAGATTGGCGCGCAGATTATCGACTTCGGATTTGGCGGCGATGTATTGCGGATGATTGACATTGAGTTTGGCGGAGGTATCGGCAAATTTCGCCTCGGCTTCCGACAACCGCGATTTCAAAGTCTGTATCAACGGGTTCGACAGTACGTCCGGCGAACCGCCTGCATTGCTTTGTACCTGACGCTGGCGCGATGTCGCTTCCATCGATTGACCCTGCGCCATTACCAGCTGGCTGGACAATTCATTCAGGCGCGCGGTTTCCACATCCAGCTTGTTGTCACTGCTGAAGATATTGTTTTCCTTCTGATAGGCAGACATCTTGTTTTGCGCTGCTTCAAAATTTTCGCGCAACAGCTTGATCTGGTCATTGATGTAACCGCTGGCCTTTTGCGCAGGGGCGACTTTCAAGTCCACGCTGACCTGCTGGTAGGCAGCCGCAAATGCGTTGGCAATCCGGGCGACATATTCGGCGTCATCGCCTTTGAAGGTGATGTTCAATACGCTACTGTCACGCGCCGGCTCCACCGTCAGGTTGGCACGCAAGCCATCGGCCAGCCAATCCTGTATCGTGGTTTCGCCAGGCTCCATTTTTGCGAAGCGTTCTTTCGCGGCCGACGCTTCTGCCAGCTTGAGGTCGTCAACCACTTTCAGTGCGACGATCTTGCTCTTGACGATATCGACTTGCGTAGGCAGGTAGCCCGGCGTCAGCTGCACCGGTACATTCAAGCCGGTCACAGGATCGATACCCTTGTTGTTAAGCACAAGAGACGTGGTTGCCTTGTAGGTCTTGGGCATCAGCAGGCTGACCGCGAAGGCGGCCACTACCGTTACGGCAAGCAAGAGCAGGACGATCTTGTAACGTGCGCGCAAGGTGCGCAGAATTTGTGCAAGTGTCATATCAACTCCCGGTTCAGAACAGGCTTTCTTTTACATAGACGATGTCGTCAGGCTTCAACAGGTCGTCATGCTTGACGGTGATGATTTGCAAAACGCCGTTGGCGTCGCGCCGCTTGATGCGCACACCGCGCTCGGTGCCGCGCGGGCTCAAGCCGCCGCCGGTCGACAGTGCCTGCAAGACCATCATGTCGCGTTCCAGTTTGTAGGAACCAGGCTTTTGCACTTCGCCATAGATGTAGAAGCGCGGCGCACGTTCTACAAACACGGAATCACCGGCTGCGAGTTGACGATTTTTTGCAGGATCGCCGGAACGCACCAACTCCAGTAAATCGATCTTTTCCTTCGTTGTTTTGCCGCCTTCGGTATGCGTGAGAATCACGGTATCGGCCGCTTCCGGATTCGCACCGCCGGCCATCGCCAGAATGTCAGTCAAGCTGCGCTTGCCATCCACCGGATAACGTCCGGGCTTGTTGACCTGTCCCAATACGGAAACCTGCTGGCTTTGCATTTCAGTGACCATCAAATTGACTTGCGGCTTGCGCACGAAGCCGCCTTTATCCAGCATCTCGGCAATCTTCTGTTCAGCCTGATTCGACGACAAGCCGCCGACCTTGACTTCGCCTACCAGCGGATAGGAAATACTGCCGGCCTCGCTGACGCGGGTTTCCAGCGTCAGGTCAGGCTGGCCGAAGACGGTGATCTTCAGCACGTCGCCGGGTCCTAGCGGCACATCGGCCGCGGTTGCCCAACTGCCGATGGTCACCATCAGTATCATCAGCATTGCGTGTTTGATTTTTTTCATTGTTCTCTCCATTGCTTGAATTTCGGTATTGCGAGTCTTGTATCAACAAGTACGTATTACTGATTGCTTAAGAGCGCATGCAACGCGCTCAATAAGCGTTATCGCGTTTGAGGACCACGCCGACAGTGCGCGCGATAATCCACAAGTCGAGTGCCAGCGACCAGCGCCGCAAGTAATCGAGGTCGTAGGCAATGCGCGCCTCCATCTTGTCCAGCGTGTCGGTCTCGCCGCGAAAGCCGTTAACCTGTGCCCAACCGGTAATACCGGGACGCACCTTGTGGCGCAGCATGTAACCCTTGATTTGCTTGCGATACAGTTCGTTGTGCGCGATCGCGTGCGGACGCGGACCGACGATGCTCATCCGCCCTTGCAATACGTTGAAGAACTGCGGCAGTTCATCGAGCGAGGTACGACGCAGAAATGCGCCTATGCGTGTCAGACGTTGATCGTTCTTGGTCGCCTGCACCACGCGTGCGCCGTCTTCGCACACGGTCATAGAGCGAAACTTGTAGACGATGATTTCCTCACCGTCGAGGCCATAGCGGCGTTGGCGGAAAATTACGGGCCCGGGTGACGTCGCCTTGATCGCAATCGCGATACCGAGCATGAGCGGCAACAACATGATTTGAATCATCAGTGCCAGGACAAAGTCGCTGCCGCGCTTGATCATGTTGTTGATGCCGGTAAACGGCGATTCGCAAATCGCCACGACCGGCAAGCCGGCCACGCTATCGAAGCGCGCCTGTATCAGATCGAAGACATAGATATCCGGCAGAAAATAAATCGATGCCGTCGTGTCCTGCAATTCATTCAGCAACTTGCGTATGCGCGGCTGCGCAGAAATCGGCTGGCTGATGAAGATCGTGTTGACGTTGTGCTTGCGCACATAAGCAGGAATGTCCGACATACTGCCCAGCAATGTGACTTTCTGGCCTGTCGGTTGACGCGAGGTATCCCTGTCGTCGAAAAAGCCGTTGATCTCCATGCGCAGATCGGGATTTTCATCGACACGCTCGGCCAGTTTCACGCTTAATTCGTTTACGCCAACCAGTACGACCGAACGTACATTGCTGCGGCTCAAACCCATTCCCGCTTTTTGCAACACGATCTGCGCGACCAGCAACACTGGTGGAGTGATGGCGAGCCAGATCAAAGTCTCACGCTGCTGGAACAAGCTGATCAGGCCAGCGACGTACGAAAAAAAGAGCAAGAGCACAATCGTCGCCAGCCAGGCGCCGACGATCGATTTCGCCAAGGTAAGAACATTGCTTGACGATGCGTCACGCCATGGATCAGTCCAGCCAAATACCGTGGAACTGATAAAAAATGTCAGTATCGCCAGCACCACGTGGTTCGCCGTAAACGGATGGCCGGACACTCGCATCAGCAAATACAGCAATCCGATGGCAATCAACGGATCGAGCAGACGGCGATAGAATTTGCGTGCGGGTATATCGGCCGGGTATTTGATTTGACTAATATCAGAATTCATAGCGAGTAGTAATCAATGCGCCGTTCGTCTTGTAAGTGGCTGAGGAGACGTTTGAATCGAGATTGGTCCGGTAGACCGAGGCGCGAATGCGGAAATGCAGGGTCGGCTTGTAAGTCAGACCCAGCACTGCATTGTTATAGCGATCGTCGCGATCCGATGGCGCGATCCCGTCTATCACCGCGACGCCGTTGTAGTCGCGCTTCTCGGTAATGACCAAACCGTCCAGGCTGACCTTGCTGGTGGCATCCCATGTCGATCCCAGACTGATGCCTTGATTGCGTGCATAGTTGGCCGCCAGGTCATCGGTCGCGCCGAGCTCACGCCATATACCTAGCGAGAAGGCTGTCTTGCCGGTGGCCTTCCAGTATGCAGTCAGGCGTGCGCTAGGCACACTGGAATCGCGTTGCGGATTGGATGCATATTCGCGTTTGGCCCAACCGCCGAGAAACTGCAGGTAAGTCTTGCCGGTCAATTGCCAATCTACCTTGGCCTTCAACTCATTCTGCTGATAGGAATTGATGTCGGCGTACGGATAGTCGCCTTCGATATGGCGAGCAACCAGACCAATCTTGTTGCCACTTTTCGCCAGATAATCGATGCCAATATCGGTCATGTCCAGATTGCGTTCGGACGGACTTTGCGCTTGCGTGTCATAACGCAGATCGAAGCGATTGTAAGCGGCGTTAACTTGCCAGCTCGGGTGGAAGCGCCAGCTACCGTCGACGTAATTTTTTTGCTGGGTACGAATGCTGCGTTCCAGACTCTTGTAATCGTCAAACGGCGTCAGACCTTCTGAATAACTGCTACCGACGTTACCCGAGAAATGATTGCCCAGGGCCCATTTCCAGTTCGCGAGCAGATCCTTGCCGACGTTGCTGTATTGATCGAAACTATCGTATTCGGATTGATTGGCGGAGAGGTCGGCAGTCAAGCGTTGTCGACCCAGCTCCTTATCCATGCGTATGCCTGCCGCAGCGCGCGTCCAGCGATCACTTTGTGCGGCAGAATCAGGCAGTCGCAACAGGTTGGCATCGTAATAGACGCCATATGTGACGTAGGGTGTGAAGGTGTCGCCATCAAGCGCGCTGGCGGGTACACACGTAAGCGCACCTGCAAACATCACGAAAGGTATCAGTACATAAGGGCGACGGCGCTCGTTCGTGCGTTGATCATTCATCATCTAGACTCACAGACTATCGAAGAAACGATGCTGGTTTTTGCACAAAGACAGCCCCAAGGGTATGTGTGCACAGATGCGGCATGTTTGAATCGATATCATTTTCCCATTCCCCAATTGTTGTTGTGACCACTGCAAGAATTCGTTTTGATCTAAAAAAACGATCCCAAGGAATCCACACACAGACAACAATTTTTCATGCAAGGCAAGATCGAAAATCGATCCCGCAAAATTTTATTGTTTATGTATTGATATGAAGTGGCGGTATGAGAAGCAGCGGCGACCATTAGTTCAATGACAAAAAACTCGGAACGCCAGAACCAAAAATAAAACTGTTACCGCTCAGAATTTATATGCAGCGACAAGAAGAAAATAATCAGATTTACGAACGCAAAGCGCGTGAAATAAATTTGTAGGAAAGGAGGAAGGAGCCAAGTACCTGTCTTGCGTATATCGTTGACGCATAAGGGGATTCAAAGAATGTGCGAGATAACGCAGACAGGAAACTGCTCAAATTTTAAGCAGATAGATATTGACGTTCGCTATAACTGGATATGACTATGTGCTGCGCTGCCTACCAGATCGCAGTTACATACTTTTACAAATAGGCGGCGAATTTTTGTATGAATGGAGAGCTGCTTCAATCTCGTTCATGAAAGATTAAAGGCGACCCGGAGGCGATGAATGATGCCGAGAGGGAACTACTTGATGAAAAATTAGTACGTCGCTGTCTGCTTATTTTTTAATCAGCTTATTACAAATGAATTTCCATTCACCCGCAGTGACCGGCGTGATCGACAGGCGACTGCCTTTTTGCAGGACGAGCATATCGGCGAGTTCCGGCGTCTGACGCAACTCTGACAATGGCAGCAACTGCGTCTTGTGTCGGATGCGGACATCGACCAGCATCCAGCGCGGTGTTTCGCGTGTGGCTTTCGGATCGAAGTAAGGACTGGCCGAATCAAATTGTGTTTCGTCCGGATAAGGCGTACTCGCCACTTCTGCCAAACCGGCGATGCCGGGTTCGGCACAGCTGGAGTGATAGAACAGCACGCCATCACCTACTGTCATCGCGTCGCGCATGAAATTACGCGCCTGATAATTACGCACGCCTGTCCATGCCACGGTTTGATTCGGCGCTGCCAGCGCATCATCGATGCTGACTTCGCCGGGTTCGGATTTCATGAGCCAGTAGCGCATAAGCTGTGATCGCGAAATGAAATGGAATACTGCAAGGAAAAACAGGAATGAACACTGCGTCCATTATTACAGAAAAAAACGGGGATCATCGCATGGAGGCTGACGCCAGGGAAGCGCTCGCATACCAAGCATCAAAGACAACAATTTGAATACAGCGCGCATAAAAAAACGGCTGCATTTGCATGCAGCCGTTTCAGCATATAGCCCCGCCAGTGCCGCTTTGCCGGCATCCTGAACCAAGAGGTTCAAGTTGGCCGCAGTTAGTTCAACTTCGGGTTCATCGAGCTAGCGACGCGCACTCCCATCGAACAAAATTCCGCAGCCGTTGCGCATAAATGGTTCAAGGAATTATGGCAATGGCGAACACGGCAGGAGCGCTTAGTTTACTCCAAACGGCCCGCGAGTAGAAGAATTAGTATGGATTTAAAACAGTTTTTCTTGCGGAGCAAGCGCAGCATCCAGCGTGTCGTGCATCGCAGCGATTTTTTGCTTGACTTCAGACATGGTCATATCGGATAGCGGACCTTCCGGCGATTTGGTTGCCAGCAACTCGGCAGTCACACCCAACGCAGCCATCACGGCGATCCTGTCGTTACCCTTCAACTTGCCGGCGTCACGAATCGCACACATTTTTGCATCGAGGTAAGCGACCGCTTCTTGCAACGCGCCCTCTTCGCCTTCCTTGCATGCCAGTTTATAGGACTGCCCCATGATCGAAACATCCAGCTGAATCATGCTGCTTCCTCATCTTGTTCTGGTGTTGGAATACTTTCAAGCAGTGCTGCGACGCGTTCATGCGCTTCCTGCATGCGACGAGCCAGTTCTGCGTTCTCGGCCGCCAGCGCCGCCGATTTGAGCCGCAAATCTGCATTTTCACTGCGCAAGGCTTGCGTCAATTCAGCCAGTTGGCTGATTTTTTCGGAAAGTTTATGGAAGTCAGAAATCATCCCGCCACTATAGTGGCGCAGGTTAATGGCAGTCAATAGATAGAGCGGGCAGACTACGCGTTTTTCGCCGCCTGCTAGCTATTTAGCGTGCGCGGTGTATCAATAATGACAGGATGGTCTGCTTCCTTGCCAAAAATGCATGCGTTTCCACACTGAACCAGCATCCGCCTTACATTTCTGTCAGGCGCCCATCCACCGTGATCAGGCCGCTGCGTATCCGCACCTCTGGGAAAACCTGTTGTGCTGCAGCGCGATAACGCGCCAGTTGCGCCGCATATTCTGAGCGTTCACTGTCAAACAAATTGCGTTTGTAATCGAGTATCCACAACTCATCATCAAACATCACGACACGATCGAAACGCGCGACACCGGCGCTAGTTTGCACTTCCATTTCGTTGCGCGCAAAGCGATGCTGTGCAGGATCGAAAAAATGCGCCAGTCCAGCCTGCTCCAGAATAGTTGCTGCCTGCGCGCGGACCACAACGGCCAGTTCGTGCGAACACGGCAGCCATCGTGCGATTTGCTCCGGCGCATGCATGCTGATCGGCCACGCATGGGCAGGCGTCAGGCGCTCCATCAATGCGTGCAGTGCAATCCCTTCTTCAATCTCGGCATTCGAAAAGGCCGCCAGTTCCAGCGGCTGCAACGATGGCGGCGGCAAGGCCGGTGGATTGAATATAGCGAGCGAAAATTCTGCCTCCTGCTGCGCGGCAAACGCCGGCAGGTCGGCATCCAGTTGTATCTGTTGTGCGCCCTGGAAGCGCGAATACCAACGCCCTTCAGCCACACCATGCGCAGCAGAACTGCGCGGATCGGCGACGCCGCTGATGATCAACAACTTTTTGGCACGCGTGGCGGCGACGTACAACAGATTCCAGTCTTCCTGCACCTTCAGTTTCTCTTCTTCTTCGAACAGCAGATCGCGTGCGGCGCCACGTTCAGACTGACGGCCGAATACCGAAAAATGAACAGGTGCGTCTTTGTCTTGCGGCCATTCGCACAGCACGCCGACATCGTCACGCGCACCGTCGCTATGATTGGCATCGAGCAAAATGACGATAGGTGCTTCCAGCCCTTTCGCACCATGTATCGTCAGTATGCGCACCGCATCCAGTGCGGCATCGATATCGGCTTCATCCGGTGCATCACTGTCAGCGGACTTTTGCAGGCGACGCAAGGCATCTATGAATTTTGGCAGACTGGGATAACGTCCGGCATCCAGATTCAAGGCCAGTTCGGTGAACGCTTCAATATTGCCGAGTACCTGGCCGCGCACCAAAGGCGATGCGGTTTGCGCATAACGCGCGATCACATCGCCATCGTGCAAGATACGGTCGAGCAAATCATGCACCGGCAATCGGGGCGCCAGCTGCAGCCATTGATCCAGCAAGCGCACTGCGCGCTGCAAGGTGGGCGACAGTTCAGACGACGCACCTTCTTGCGCACTCTGCTGCAGGCGTGACCACCATGTTTTTTCCTGACGCAAGGCGATTGCGATCAAATCTTCATCGCTGGCACCCATGATCGACGATTTGAGTACATGCGCCAGCGCCAGATTGTCATGCGGCGTGATGAGGAAAGTCAGCAAGGCAATCAGGTCGGCAACTTCGAGCGACTCCAGCAAGCCACCGCGCTTGTCCGATGCAAAGGGAATGTCGGCTTCGCGCAACGCGGATTCGTAGGCCCGCAAATGCGTGCGCTTCTTGACCAGCAACATTACATCCGACCAGCGCTCGCTGTTCAGTTCGGCGCGCGCCTGCAGGATCGCCTGCGCCACTGCGCGCCCTTCTTCCAGTCGCCGCGCATCTTCCTCTTCCTCGCGCGGCGTGGTGAGGGGATCGCGCAATTGCGCAGGCGTCCACACCACTTTTTCGGTTTTCTCCTGCTGCACCAACGGCAATTGCCAGACCGCGCCACGCTCGTTTTCCAGTGTGGTTTGCGCCTGATATATCGGGTTGCCGACAAAACTCGCATTCATCACATCGACGATCGCCAGCGCGTTGCGGCGGGTCTGATTGGTACGCAGGAAGTCGGCACCTTGCGCCATCAGGCTTTCTTTGGCGGCAGAAAACACGCGCGGTTCGGCGCGCCGGAAGCGATAAATCGATTGCTTGGGATCGCCGACCACGAACATGCTCGGCTTGTCGGCATCATCGCCGTACGCATTCAGCCACGCCTGCACAATGCTCCATTGCAGCGGATTGGTATCCTGAAATTCATCCAGCAACACATGGCGGTAACGCGCATCGAGGCGGCTCTGCAGATACGCCGCATGTTCTTCATTCGTCAGCAAACGATACGCCTGCCATTCGAGATCGGCGAAATCAAATACGCGCTGCTCGGCCTTGACCACCTGATAGGTTTCCAGATACGCAGCGCCGACGGTAAACAGTGCGCGATTGAGTGCGAGGACTTGCGGTTCCATGCTGCGCCGCAAGACTGTTTTCAGCGCATCGCCCACGCTTTCAAACTCGACTTCGAATGCATGTACACCATCATCTCCAAGATTATGATTCAGAACCTTAGAAAAAGTAGCCAATCCGGCACTGTTGCCACGCGGCTTAAAATCATTATCGAAAAACTGAGTTGCTAATGCACCGAAACTTTCTAGACTCGGTCCTTCAGTGATGGCCGTTTCAATTGCTACCGCTCGCTTTTTGTTGGTTGCAGTACCCTGCCCCATTAACCACGCTATCTGTCCTATGCGTGCGAGAAGTTTCTTGTCACCCCACAGCGAGAGACGCGCATCCACTACCCCATCTTCACCACATAATTCTGCCAGCCAGTCTATCGGCACGCCGCTCTGTACCGACGCCCACCATTCGGCGCGCTTGCCGATAAAGGCATTCAATAGATTGCGCGCATTCCAGTCGCCGGTTTGTGCGTACAAGGCGATCAGCGCTTCCTTGACTTCCTGATTGTCGGCTTCATTTACCGCTTGCATGAAGCGGCTGTAGGCATCCGACAGCAATTCTCCAGTCGCTTCGGTCAAGGCATAACCGTGCGGTACGCCGGAAGCCAGCGGTGCGATCTGGATCAGGCGCGCGAACCAGCTGTGAAAGGTATCAATGGATAGCGACTGCGGACTGCGCAGCACACTCTCATACAAGGCGCGTGCGACTGGCAACATTGAAGCCAGTTCGTGCTCCGCCACACCACGTTCGCGCAATAGCTGCAGCACTTCTGCATCCGGTTTCAGGCTCAACTCATGCAGCAATTGCATCAGGCGCTCGCGCATTTCCTGCGCCGCCTTGCGGGTAAACGTAATGGCCAGAATTGCTGCAGGTTCGGTGCCCGACAACAGCAAGCGCAACACGCGTGCCACCAGCAGCCAGGTCTTGCCGCTACCGGCACAGGCTTCGACCACGACCGAGCGCGACGGATCGCAGGCGATGGCAACGAAGCGTGCCGCATCGGCATGCGCGCCATTGATTTCATAGGCACGCGGTGTCATTGCCGGATTGGCTTCTGCAATATTGCTATTCATAGACGATATAGTTTCATCCATAGTCATCACCATGCGCCCTTGCGGCACAAGCCGCGTACATCGCAGTACTGACAAACCGGTTCCGGCCCGGTCGCGGGCAAAGGTGCACCTTGCGCGATCGCCTGCATGTTATGCACGATTTGCTCGGACAAGGTCTGCTGCCATGTATCAAATTGCGGCGCTTCGACTTCCTTGATCTTGTCCTTGCTCGCTTCCAGCGGAATATACAAGGCAGCACTCAGCGGTATATCGGATAACAAACCGTAGAACGGTAACTGGTGATCTTCGCCATGCTTGAGTTTTTCACGCAGCGCCAGCTGATTGGTGCTTTTATAATCGAGAACGACCCGTTCGCCGCTCGCGTTTTCATCCATACGATCGACACGACCATGCAGGGTGATTTCACCATCGGCCCAGCGCAGCACTTTCTCGAACTTCTCCTCACCTAATACAAAGTGCCAGCCCTGGCCTTCACGTTCGGCCATCCAGTCCAGATAGGCCGGCATGGCTTTTTGCCAGCGCGCGTAATAGCCAAGTGCAGCAGCACTTTTATCGAGCTCATGCGCGAAGACCTGATCCGATATCTGTTGCAATAGCGCCGCTCGTTCGCTCGCGGGAACAGCGCCAGCCTGATGAAACTGCGCGAGGATTTGATGCAGCCAATCGCCGTAGTCGCGTTTCTCCGGCATGTCCGACAATTCATCGATGCCGGACAAACCCAGCATGCGCGTCGCAAAGAATTGATAAGGGCAAGCGACCAGGCTGTTGTAGCCGCTGGCCGATAATTTCGTCGGTAGCAGTTGCGCTGCGCTCGGAGCCGGCATGCATACCGGCGCAGCTTGCAAGGCGCGGGGCGCAATCTGTAAATCGTGCTTGGCGATGGGCGCGACGCCGGCGCGTGCCAGACACAGTTCCAGACGTTCTATCCACGGACTGACAGGATTCGGTTCGCCATTCTTATGTGCCTGCCACGACAACACCACGCAATCGTTGGCCGATAATAGTTCGGTGACGTCACGCAATTGCTGGCGCTGACGGCTTTCACGCGTCGCCAGGCCCAGCTCGCGGCGCACGACGTTGGCGAAGAACAGCGTTTCCTTGGGTTGGGATGGCAGATGTTCGGCATCCGCGCCCACCATCAGCACCGCATCGAAGGCGCGCAAACGTGCACCGTTCAAAGGCAGCATGACAACGCGTTTATCGAGGTTGAGTTGCACAAAGGCTTGCGCTTCCAATTGCAAATTCAGGAAGGCGCGCCATTCGGAAAACGAAAACGTATGACCGACCTGCACGCAATCCTGCGAAATGTCCTGCAACAACTGAATCAGTTGCGATCCTGCGGCATCGGCCTGCAAGGCTGTGCGCATGCCGAGTGCATCCAGCGTTTGATTCGTGGCAGCAATCCAGTCGCATAAAGTCTTGCGGCCGGCAAATCCGCTGGCCTGCTGCGCCAGCAGCCTGATCATTCTTTGTGCAGGCGGAATCGCGGTCAGTGCGTCTGCAGCGGCTTCCCAACCGCTCAATACATTGGCGCGATGCAGGGCCATTTCGCTGTGCATCACCAGGTCGTCTTTGTCTTCCAGTGCGGCGAAGACAAAGGGCGACTTGAGGAAATCCAGCAAGCCGACAGTTTCGGCACGCGCCGCAACCAGTTCCAGCCATGCTGCGATGGCAGAGGCGGCGCGCGTGGTGGATAGCTTCCAGCCGGTTTCATCGGCCACCATAATCTGCGCGCGCTCCAGCAATGCCCGTATGCGCCGCGCGACGACGCGATCCTGCGCGACGATGGCAATATTGGTTCTTCCTGCCTGCAGCCAATCGATAATGGTCTGCGCACCGGCCTTGGCTTCGGCTTCCAGGTTATCCGCTTCATACAATTTCAGTGCCGCCGGCGTCGCAACCTGCAAGCTGGCGGGCAAATCATCAAAGAATGGTTCCGGCATAGCGTCATCAACCAGCATTTCCGGCCAGGCTGCGGCATACGTACTATTAATAGCGTGCGCGCGCCAATCCAGTGACATCACCGCCAGCGGCTGACGCGCAGCGTAGGCATCCAGAAAAGCCTGTTCCATTGCATCAGGTGCTACCGGGCTGATCCAGAACAGCGGCAAATGGGCTTGCTGCGCGATACGCATCATTTGCGTGTAGCGCGTGACGATCGCATCGCTGGCGTCGAGCTGACTCTTCCAGATCGTCCATACCAGTTGCGTTTCATCCGACAACAGATTGCGCGCAACCGGCGATAATTGTTCGAGCGCGGCCTGCCAGCGTGCGTCGGCTGCATCCGGCGATACTTTCAACGATGGCAGCATCGCTTGCGTCAATTCATCCGATAGCGCGAGCAAGATTTCCGCCAGCGGCAGCAAATCGGTATTGCGGCGCGCACTGAAGAGTTTTTTCAGCCATGCGTGCTGCCGCAAGTCTGCATACAGAGACATCAGGCGTTCGCTTGCCGCCGTTGCCGAAACGCCAGCCGCCGGCGGCAACAGACGTATGTATTCAGACAAAGTCGTGATCGTCGGCGGAATGAAAGCGCCACCTATCTGGCGCGCCAGGGCCGACTTTAATAGCTGTATATGCGCAAAGGTCGATACCAGCACACGCACTGCCGACAGATCATTCGCGGGCAGATCGACGGCTTCTGACGCCTGCGTCCGCAACTCACTTTGCAACAACGCGCATGCGGCATCGTCCCAAAAGGTGGCGGAAGGCGGAATCAGGAAGGTGGTGCTAGACGGCATCAGGGTGGCAGTGTGAGGTAATACGACAGGGCGAATATGTGGGCAAGGCAATCAGTTTTGCATTTTATGCGAGCCGGCGTGAAATTTTTTTAGCAATGCCACACTTTTTATAAAATAGGTTATGATTTGCCCAGACCCCGCCTGATTACCTCTTGCCGCACCTTCAAAACTTGAATTAAATCGCAACGTCTCCATCTTAGGTTCAGTACCCGGAGGCGCTGCAGGCAAACACTGACAAGAACGGTTGTCACCAAGGCGCTAATTTATTCTATTCTCCTCAAACCGAGGCATACATGAGCGAAAACATCAAACATATTACCGACGCGTCTTTTGATACAGACGTATTGAAATCCGACACACCTGTTCTGGTCGACTTCTGGGCAGAATGGTGCGGTCCGTGCAAAATGATTGCACCTATCCTGGAAGAAGTAGCCAAGGAATACGGCGGCAAGATCCAGATCGCGAAAATGGACGTGGACGCTAATCAAGCTGTTCCTGCCAAATTCGGCATACGCGGCATTCCAACGCTGATCCTGTTCAAGAACGGCGTACCTGCAGCGCAAAAAGTAGGCGCGCTGGCTAAAGGTCAATTGACCGCTTTCATCGATAGCAACATCTGATATAGAAAATTGCAGCGATGCGCCCGCATCGCTGCTTTATTATTACAGTACTCAACATCACCACGTAGTTCACTCCCCCACCTTTTTATATCCCGTCCCGGGACACTCAAATACTATGCATTTATCCGAATTAAAGGCGTTACACGTCTCAGCACTGCTAGAAATGGCAATCAGCCTGGACATCGACAACGCCGCGCGCTTGCGCAAACAAGAACTGATGTTCGCGATTCTGAAGAAACGCGCGAAATCAGGAGAACAAATTTTTGGCGATGGTGCCCTAGAAGTATTGCCTGACGGCTTTGGCTTCCTGCGCTCGCCCGACGCCAGCTACATGGCGTCCACCGACGACATCTATATCTCCCCGTCGCAGATCCGCCGCTTCAACCTGCACACCGGCGACTCGATCGAAGGCGAAGTACGCACGCCGAAAGACGGCGAACGCTACTTTGCGCTGGTCAAGGTCGACAAGGTCAACGGCGAACCACCAGAAGCATCGAAACACCGCATCCTGTTTGAAAATCTGACGCCGCTGCATCCGAACAAGCCTTTGTTGCTTGAACGTGAAATGCGTGGCGAAGAAAACATCACCGGCCGCATCATCGATTTGATCGCACCTATCGGTAAAGGCCAGCGCGGCCTGTTGGTTGCATCGCCTAAATCGGGTAAGTCCGTCATCCTGCAGCACATCGCACATGCGATCACCACCAATCATCCTGATGTCGTGATGATCGTCTTGCTGATCGACGAACGTCCGGAAGAAGTGACCGAGATGCAGCGTTCGGTCCGCGGCGAAGTGGTCGCATCGACCTTCGATGAGCCGGCTACACGTCACGTCCAGGTCGCCGAAATGGTCTTGGAAAAAGCCAAACGCCTGGTTGAAATGAAAAAAGACGTCGTGATTCTGCTCGACTCTATCACCCGTCTGGCACGCGCTTACAACACCGTGATCCCGGCCTCCGGCAAGGTATTGACCGGCGGTGTCGACGCCAACGCATTGCAACGCCCTAAACGTTTCTTCGGTGCCGCACGTAATATCGAAGAAGGCGGTTCGCTGACCATCATCGCTACCGCGCTGATAGAAACCGGCAGCCGCATGGATGACGTGATCTTTGAAGAATTCAAAGGGACCGGCAATATGGAAGTCCATCTCGAACGCCGTCTGGCCGAGAAGCGCGTCTACCCTGCGATCAATCTGAACAAATCCGGCACACGTCGCGAAGAGCTGCTGATCAAGCCGGATCAACTGCAAAAGATCTGGGTCTTGCGCAAACTGCTGTACGGCATGGACGAGATCGAAGCGATGGAATTCATCCTCGACAAGATGAAGGCGACCAAGAACAACGCCGAATTCTTCGACATGATGCGCCGCGGTAATTCTTGATTCGCCTACTCGTATTTAAAGTTTTCAGCCAACAAGGCTGAAATCAAAAAGCCCGTTTTCCTTGCATGCTATGCAAAAGAAAACGGGCTTTTTTAATGGACTGCTTGAATAGAATGATTACTCGATCTATTTAACACCGTGATTTTTTAATTGATCCTGCAGTAATCAGCCAGGCAAACGCAAATTTAATCGTACCGACAGCAAGCGCATTACCGAGGTAACGGCCACGCTGGCAATCAAGGCTACCGCTGACGATACACCGAGCAATTCCAGCCCCAGATACGCCCAGCAACCAACGAAAGAACAGGTCGCATAAAGCTGGCCACGGCGGAACACCATCGGAATTTCATTGCACAGCACGTCGCGCAATACGCCACCGAAAACACCGGTCGTCACACCCATCATTGCGCAGATAAAAATCGGCATCCCTGCCTCCAGCGCCATCGAAGTACCCACCGCACTGAACAATCCCAGACCAAATGCATCAGCCACCACGATCGTCTTTTCGGCCGCGGCCGAACGCAAATGCGAGAAAAACGGCCACGCCACCAGTGCCAATACAAAAACCAGAATCGCATATTCCTGATGCTCGACCCAGAACAAGGGACGTCTATCCAGCAGCATGTCGCGCAGGGTACCGCCGCCGAATGCGGTGATAAAAGCCACGATAAACACGCCAACCAGATCCATTTCCTTGCGCCGCGCCTCGATAAAACCGGAGCAGGCAAAGGCGATGATGCCGCAGACTTCCACTGCCTGCAGCAAGGTACTCATGCCATTTTGCAAACCAATTGCCACTATCACTCCTAAAAATGCCGCGCTGACTGCCACGCTGACAGCAGCGGCCACGATATCAGCAAACTTGCTACAAACCCATGATTTAATTGAATTTTCAATGTATAATCTCGGGCTCGTTCCAACCTCGGCAAGTGATAGGCAATCGGGTCAAGAAGCAGTGCGACCGACGAAGTGTCAATTGGCTACCTAACTATTTAAGGCAAATCATGAAAGATGGCATTCACCCGGATTACCGTAACGTTGTGTTCCACGACGTTTCCAACGATTTCAAATTCATCACCCGCTCGACCGTTCAAACGCGTGAAAAAATTGAATTTGAAGGCGCAGAATACCCACTGGTAAAGATCGAGGTTTCTTCGGAATCCCACCCGTTCTACACCGGCAAACACAAAATCGTCGATACCGCAGGTCGCGTGGATAAATTCCGCAAGAAGTTCGGTACCGTTGGTTCCAAAACGCAAGTGGCCGAATAATTTCGTCACCGCGTTTCAAAAAGGCAGCTACGGCTGCCTTTTTTATTGCTATGCATACTAGTGCAGATTTTTTCCGGCACAATAACGCCGAACCGAATAAAACCAATCCTCCTTCATGAAGCCAGTCCGCCTTCCCGCCTCCGCAACGCACGCTCTCCCGCGCTGGGCGCTGTTCGCACTGTGCCTGTTATATATCCTGCCTGGCCTGATCGGTCGCGATCCGTGGAAACCGGATGACGCGGCAGGCTTCGGCATCATGTGGACGATGGCGAACGGCTCATTGAATGACTGGCTGTCACCGCACATCGTCGGCTTGCCGATGCCTTATGAAGGACCGCTGGCATTCTGGCTGGGCGCCGTCTGCATCAAACTTTTCGGCTGGCTGCTCGGCGATCCACTTGCCGCACGCATCGCGCCCATCTGCTTCTTCCTGCTGGGCTCGATGTCGGTCTGGTACACCACCTATCTGCTAGGCCGCAGGCCTGAAGCGCAACCGTTGAAGCTTGCCTTCGGCGGACAACCAGAACCACGCGACTTCGGCCGCACACTGGCGGACGGCGCGTTACTGATTTATCTAGGTTGCCTGGGTTTGCTGGTTCACAGTCACGGCACTACGTCGGAAGCCCTGCAAGTATCGCTCGTCGCTTTCTCGCTCTATACCGCAACGCGCCTGTTTGAATCGCACTCGACCCGAAGCACAATTGCATTCGGCCTGGTACTGGGCCTGCTGGTACTGTCGCGTGGCTGGATCGTACCGCTCGCCATCTGGATCGGCGTGGTCGTCCTCGCCTCTGCACGCGAGCGCGGCATCCTGCTGCGCTTGATGCTGGTTGTATTGCCGTTGGCAGCACTAGTGGCAGGCGCCTGGGTATTCGCAAATCAACAGGTGCAACCTTTTGGCAACAGCCCGACCGATGCATGGATGGCGTGGAATTATCGTCAAATCGGCGCACCAACTTTGCCGACGCTGCAGTACTTTTTCAAAAACGCGATCTGGTTTGCCTGGCCTGCATGGCCGTTTGCCATCTGGGCCGTCTATGCATGGCGTCGTCAGCATGAAGCACTGCACATCACGCTGCCTCTGACGTTTTTCGGCGCACTGGTCGTGCTCGCATTCCTGAATCCGCACGGTGAAGAGGCCATCCTGTTGCCGCTGCTGCCCATGCTGGCCATTCTCGCCGCATTCGGCTTGCCGACCATGAAACGCGGTGCCATCAATGCAGTCGACTGGTTCTCGGTCATGATGCTCAGCACCTGTGCGACCTTCATCTGGCTGGGCTGGATCGCCAAGCAGACCGGCTGGCCGGCACAAATTGCAAAGAATGCCTTCAAGATCGCGCCGGGCTTCAAACCCGAATTCAGCCTGATCACTTTTTTGATCGCCGCCGCCGCAACGGCCGGATGGATATGGATTGTGTACTGGCGCATTTCGCGCCGCCCTTCTGTGCTGTGGCGCGCTGTCGTCCTGTCATCCGGCGGCATCATCCTGTGCTGGCTGCTACTAATGACGCTGTGGCTGCCGTGGGGTAATTACATCAAGAGCTATGCAAGCGTGGCGCAACAAGTTGACGCAGTACTACCGAACGTCAAACGCTGCGTCTCCACAAATGTAGGGGCCTCGCAACGCGCGTCATTTGCCTACTTCGGAAAAATCCAGTTCGCCCAGTTTGACGACAAAAACTGCGATTTCCTGCTATTGCAAGACAATCATCGCGGCAACGATTCTGCCCCGACGCTGACGCGCTACAACCAGCAATGGAAACTGATCTGGCAAGGCCGCCGCCCAGCCGACAGGGATGAACGCTTCCGCCTTTATCGACGCGTTTATTCATCCTCCGCAGAGCAGAAATAACCACGATGCAATCGACCTTGGCAAAGTCCTCGCAGCCGCGGAAGTAAAACAGACGAGCTGGAAATTATGCGGCTCAATTTCGCTTATCTAGCAAGATGAGGGTTGCTCAAATTATCGAAATCGAGCATAATGCTCAGCTTGCGTTGCCGAGATGGCGGAACAGGTAGACGCACGGGACTCAAAATCCCGCGCCGCAAGGCGTGCCGGTTCGATTCCGGCTCTCGGCACCAGTCGTACATGCAGTAGAGTCCAAAGTAGTTCAGAAACCCGTATCAAGCCCCGTGCTGATACGGGTTTTTTGTTTTATGACGTCTTTTGGGTCCATTGCAATTCAACACTTTTACATCCACACTTGCATCCATCCGGCCTTTTTCAAAAAATGCATGGATGCAAAATGCCCAAACTCGTAAAACCACTAACTGACACACACGTAAGAACTGCCAAAGCGATTGAAGGAAAAGTCCAGATATTGGCTGACGGCCTGGGCATGTATCTTGAGATCACAGCAGCGGTTACCAGAATATGACGCATGTCATATCTTCAGGAAAATGGAAAACAAAACCGCTTAACCTTCAGGACATATCCCGCATTCATCAATTAGGTGGAATTTGCATACTAAGGACCGAATATGGCATCGCAAGTATTTGATTTTGACGGACCCAAAGGCTATCGACTATCCGGGCGCATTGAAGGTCCGGAAGCGCCGCATGCGTGGGCGATTTTTGCGCATTGTTTTACGTGCGGCAAAGACAGCCTGGCTGCGACGCGGACGACACGCGCTTTGGGTGTGCGTGGTGTAGGCGTGTTGCGTTTTGATTTTGCCGGGTTAGGGGCGAGTCAGGGTAAGTTCGGCGATTCGACTTTTGCGGCAGATGTGGCTGATCTGATTGCGGCCGGACAGGCAATGACGGCCGCGGGTAAGGAGCCTTCATTGTTGATCGGTCATAGCCTCGGCGGCGCTGCTTCTTTGATGGCGGCAAGCATGATGCCCAATATTCGCGCGGTCGTAACGATCGGCGCACCATACGATTTAAAAAATGTACTGCATCAGTTCGATCCGGCCGCTTTAGAAGAAATCGAAGCGAACGGAGAAGCTGAAGTTCATTTGGCTGGTCGTCCTTTTTTTGTACGTAAGACCCTGATCGATGCTTTGCGCGAGAATAATCTGCGCTCGCACATCGCAGACTTGAAACGGCCATTATTGGTAATGCATGCACCAGGTGACGACACTGTATATGTCGACAACGCCGCACATATCTTTGCCGCAGCCAAGCATCCAAAAAGCTTTATTTCTCTCGACGATGCCAATCATTTACTCACGCAACAACGAGATGCTGACTATGTGGCAGACCTCATAACCTCTTGGTCTTCGCGTTATCTGCCGATGAAGAGTGATGCAGGCTAAGTCAGGCTTCTAACATCAGAATCGGATCTTCCCTGCTTGGCGTAGATGAATCTGAGATAAATCATTCCTCAGAGGTTTCCTCGCTCTGCGAATGTGCAACACTAGGCAAATTCTGCTCGTTGAGAGCAACAGCTTGAACGCGTATTTGTCGAGAGAAGTCGGAGAACGTCGATCACCTCATCCTCCTACTTTGGTCCAGCCCGAAGGGTTCACTCCATAAGCGGCTCAATTTTCGATGAAATCAACAGGAGCAGGTCAGGTACAGATAAAGACGTACCTTGCGGGTGGTTCCAGGATTTCCAGCTAGCCGCTCGTGCTTATGTTGCCTCACCCTGCGCGGCCCACAAAGCCCCGCCCGCTAGATCGATATGGGTCAAGTACAGTCGCAGATCAAATTCGAACTGATGGTAATCCGGCTCCATGTGCTGGCACAACTTGTAGAACGCCTTGTCGTGCTCTTTCTCTTTCAAATGCGCCAGTTCATGCACGACGATCATCCTCAGGAACTCGATCGGCACGTTCCTGAATACGGAAGCGATGCGGATTTCATGCTTGGCCTTGAGTTTGCCACCCTGCACTCTGGAAATGAAAGTATGCGTCCCCAGCGCATGCTGAAGCACATGAATCTTGTTATCAAAACCCACCTTGCTGATTGGCTCCGCATTGCGCAGGAATGCGCTTTTCAAGTCCAACACGTATTGATACAGCGCCTTGTCGGTGCGGACTTCATGCGCCGTTGCATATTTCTTTAGCAGCACACTCGCCAGTTTGTTTTCCGCCACGAGCCCCTGAACCTGTTTCTTCAAATCGTCGGAGTAACCCGCTAAATATTTCATTTCGTGCTTCAAAAATACGTCCAAAATAAAAATGGTAGGTTAAATCAACGATAAAGATTCTAAGACTGCTGCGTTTCATGCAGATACGCACGGCATCGCCAACGATACGTTATGAACGACTGACTTTGCGCAATCAAAAAAATCGAAATTTCTACGATCGCATACCCGCACAAAGCTTAGCGGAAAAGCCGCGTGATCATTCCTGCATGCTTGTTCTCGCCGACTTCTCCATGATTGATGTAGACATAATGGAACCGGCCCGCGGCGATTCAGGCATGTCCATGAAGTCAGAATTCACCGATCAATACCTGAAATTTTTAATTCTTGTCTTCGCGCTCGTTGCTTGATTGCTCACCGGACGGCAATTTTAAGCCATCACCCTTGATCAAAAGATTCAAGCCGGTTAATTCGCCAGGTATCGAAACGATGGAGGATAAAATTGATACCGGTTCATCACCCGTTGTCGATATAGTCAAATCACTGCTCTTGCGATTCAATAGCATTTTCTCGCCTGCCATCCCAGCCTGCAAAGGCATAGAAAACGTGGTCGAAACCGCACTGGTGATGGCGCCCTGATTGCGTGTATCGAGATCAGGCATATTCCCAACCGCAGGGGTTACCGGCGCAGTGATATTAGCTGTCAGGCCGGTGGGTTGCGTTACTGAATAATTTCCCGCAGAGGTACCGGCGAGCGTGACCGCTGCCGCAACTGCGATTCCATTCCCGGGCTCCCGCGTGGCAAATGTCCCTGCCTCGATCAAGGTCACGCTATCGCCAGAGATCAAGCCTGCCAGCGTGCCGCCGACGAGTGTAGCCAGCGTGGTTCCGTCATAGACCTTGTTCTGCGCGGTTGCTCCGACAACTGTGAGCGACTTGGGTGTAATTGTGCTGCTGGTATTGTCGGTGTACGTAACGTTGTAGTTGCCGCCACTATTGCCGTCGGTGACGGTGACGCCTGTAGTCGTCACCGTCTTGGTGCCGATGCCAGCATTTTTGTCGGCGAAAGCGAATGTGCCGCCGCTGAGCGCATCGCTACCGAACAGCGTACCGCTAGCCACGGTAGCCGTGCCTGCTGCCGTCAAGCTGCCATCATAGATTTTGCTGACATTGCTGGTGCCAAGTGTCAGGTCGGCTTTATTCACCGTCAATGCGCCATCGACGTAGCTGATGATATAGCCCTGCTGATTAGAATAGAGACCGCCCGGCGTAATGGTGGAGCTGCCGACATTAATCCCGCTGCTGTAGCTGACCGTGCCGAGCAGATTGCCATTGGGTGTAGTGGAATACGTCACGCCGTTGCCGCCGGTGGTGCCCAATCCGTCATAAGTCTTGGTCGCACTGTTGGCGGTCACTGCCAGAGCCGTCATGAAAGAGCGCAGCAAGGGCGATGTATGACCATCGTACCCAATCCAGGTATTGGAAAAATCCCAACCGGGATTCACGTTGTCATTGGTAACCGTGGCAGAGTTGAAATTGGCTTGCGTATGCATCTGCGCAGTGGTCATACCGATGCCGCCGGCTGACGTCGCCAGGCCGGATGTCTGCGTATCCCAGAAGCTATTGCTGACAGTGTGGATATTGCTACCTACCAAACCGCCGACACTGGTGGTGCCGGAGACCGCTCCAATCGAGTAACTGTTTGCGATGCTACCGTTATTGCCGTTGTAGCCCACTAGGCCGCCCACCCTTTCGACGCCGGTGACATTGCCAGTCGCGTAGCTGTCGAAAATATAAAAGGCGAAACCATTTTGACCAACGAGTCCACCGACGGAATTGGTACCGATAATGTTGCCGGATGCATAGTTGCGACTGTTGATAACGCCACCGTTTGTTGTCCCGAACAATCCGCCGACTCTGCTCTGCCCACTAACGGCACTGGATGAGTAACTATCGTTAATCGTCGCAGTGTTGTTGTAGCCCACGAGCCCACCCACCGAATCCGTTCCAGCGACCTGGCTGTTAGCGGAATAACTGTTGGTCACATTGCCGGTGACTGACTGCCCGATCAGTCCGCCAACGAAATTGTGGCCGTTTACAATGCCAGTAGCGTAGCTGTTTGTGATCGTGCTGTTATTGCTGCCCGCCAAGCCACCGACGTCATCGATGCCGGTCACAGCACCAGTCGCGTAACTATTGGTGATGCTATTGGAATTATTACCTGCAAGACCACCGACCCGGTTGTTTCCGTTCACTGCACCGGTGGCGTAGCTGCTAGCAACCGAGCCATTGCTGTTATTGCCAATCAGGCCACCGATATAGTCGGTACCGTTGACTGTCCCGGTCGCAAAGCTGCCGGTGACCGTGCCCCAGTTGATCCCCATCAGCCCGCCGACGTTACCGACGGCGCTGCTCACATTGCCAGTGGCGTAACTGTTGTTAACGGTTCCACCACCCGGCCCCCAACTCAATCCTACTAGCCCGCCTGCCTCGCCATTTGGGCCACCAACCACATTACCTGTTGCGTGACTATCGACAATGGCACCGCCGTCGATGACGCCGACCAGCCCACCTACTGTCTGGAAGCCATAAACGCTACCGGTTGCATAACTATTGATCAGCGTACCGCCGAGCGCGCCGACGAGTGAGCCAGTGCCCCACATATTGCTGGCGACGCTGCCGCCGATCAAACCCACATTGCGAACCATCGAGCCCGCGGCGGTGTAGCCGAACAAACCTGTAAAGTTGCTTCCGGTTCTATTGATGAAGAGACCGGAAACCGTGTGACCCAGTCCATCAAAAATGCCAGCGAAGCGCGAAGGATCAGTACCTATCGGCACGAAACCCGCGCCTGCGTTCCAGCCCGATGTCGCGGTCGCATCGATGTTCGCACCCAACGCATAGTTCAGCGCCGTGTTGCCATTCATCCCTTGCAGATCGGTGCCAGTGGTACTGCCCGCAGCACCGAGACTGGTGATCACCGTGTAGGCTTTGACGACGCTGTCAGAGCCCTGTTTAGTGGTGAAGTTAGTGGTACCAGCGGGCAGGTTGACGGATGCGCCGTTGTTGGTAGTGACCTTGCTGGTATTGCCTGCTGCCGCTGCACTCTGCCCGAATTCCAGCGCCAGGCTGGCGGTGGCCGACGCGTTCAGATTGGCGTTGATGTTGATATTGTTCTGCGCATTCAAGGTCAGCTTGTGGGCCGACCAGCTCACGGCATCATTGACGTTGACATTGCCCGCCGTGCCGCTACCGTCCGAGATGCTCTGGATGATGATGTCGGTGCTGCCCAGATTGGCCGACAGCGCCGCACCGGTGATGTTGCCGCCGGATGCCGCAATCGTGTAATCGGTAGGGTCGATCAGCCAGCTACCGGTCAGACCTTGCGGTGCCGCAGTGGTGATGCGTGCATTGTCGGTCACCTTGACGTGGGCGGCCGAGGTTTCAATAAAGCCGCCATTGCCGCCAGTCGGCGCACTCGCATCAAGCTTGCCGCCGACGTTGACGGTGCCGCTTTGCATGTCACCCAGCAGTTTGATGACGCCGTCGTGATTCTCGATGGTCTGCGCCTGGATCACGCCGGTATTGTTGACCACGGTCTGCAGCAGATTGCCGGCCGCCTGCGCGCTCAGCAGCACCTGCCCGCCATCTGCTTGAATCATGCCGCCGTTACTGACCAGGGCATGCACCGCGCCTTGGTCAACCGCGACATTCAGCAGGCCATCCCCCACGACATCCAGTGTGATGCCATTGCCAGCAACAAGTGCGACGCTGCCGAGTCTGGCAACGATCAAGCCTTCATTGGAAACATTTGCACCCAGCAGCGCGACATAGCCACCATCGGCATTGATGCTGCCCTGATTGAGGATGCTACCTCCACCCGCGCCGGCAAACGTGTACTTGCCTGCCATGAAGTCGTTATCGGAAATATTGAGCGTCGATGCGACCAGCCCACCGACATTGACCGATGCGCCCTTGCCGAACAAGATACCGTTCGGATTGACCAGAAACACTTTGCCGTTGGCCGACAAACTGCCGAGTATGCTCGATGGATCGGCACCTATGACGCGGTTAAGCGCGACTGAATTGCTGTTGGGCTGCACGAAATTTACCGTTTCCGCCGCACCGATATTGAAGCTCTGCCAGTTGAGCACCACGTTCTGGCTGCTCTGATTGATGGTCATGCTGCCATTGCCGCTCGCGACAGAAGCACTGCCGGCCACGACTACGCCATCGACCGGCAAAGCGTAGCTACTGGTTCCAAATGCCAGCAGCAGCGAGCCAGCCAGCGCTTTCAATGCGAACCCGGCTTCCGTCATGACACTTGCGCCCGCCGACACTTGCTTGCCGCTGGTTCTGGTGTTCTCTGAAACTGCTGTGAATATGCCAGTCCGACTATTCCAGAGCGAGCGATAAATGTGGTTCATGATGGGCTTTCTGTTGTTACTGAAGACTGAGTACAGTCCATGTTCGTTGCGGTCCCTGCCCTATACCGCGTTCAAAAATATTTGGCTGCCTGCAGCCAGAAGCGTCCCGTCTCATCCGGTGCCGACATTGCTTTCGCATTACCCAGCTTGTGAGCGTAATACGCCCTTATCATGAAATTGTTGCTGTCGGACCAGTTAAGTCCTATTCCCGCGCCACTCAGGGTTCGACGATTTTGTCCGCTGGCCCACGGGTTTTTGTTCAGCATCGCCGTGCCGGTGTCGACAAAACCGATGAAATGCATCTGTCCCGACTGACGCTCCGACAAGTGCGGCAACAGCGCCCTGGCTTCCAGATTGAGTACATATGCCTGATCGGCATACGCTTCGCCTTCCGGATAAGCGCGCACGCCATTCAAGCCGCCCAGTCCCATCTTTTCTGAGGTATCCAGATTTTTTGAAGCGAACTGGCCGTTGACTGCAGCATAAAGTGAAATGCTGTCGCTCAGGCTTTGCAGGCGCATTGCATTGAATGCGAGCTTGTCGTAATGGCCGTTGCTTTGCACTGTCGCCGCATCGGTGGCGATTGTCGCCGTGCTCCTGATATCGATCTGCCCAGTGGTCCATGTAAGCGCATATGTACTCAACCCGCCACCGCCGAAACCGTCCCGACGATCACCGGTCAGGCTGGCCATTACCACCCGGGCTTTCTTGTCTGCGAGGGTAGCGGTCGAATCCACCTTATCCTGGAAGGTCTTGGCATCGAAATTGATCACTGCATACAGATTATTGCTGCGTGAACGAATCAGCGGCACGCTGCCATAGACGCTAGCAATCTGCGCCGTGCCGTTCGCCTGCAGGCTCTCGAAATCCTGTCCCAGACGGTAATGCATGCTGGCATAGGCGACGCCGGCCTTGGCGCGGCCGAACTGCGTCTGATAGGAAGCGCGCGCATAGTTGAGGCCTGAGCCTGAAGTCAACGCCCGCAGCGTTGCAACATCGCCATGTCCGGTAAGGTCATTGATGTTGATCGTCGTGCCAACTCGATTAGCTCCGGTATAGCGATTGCCTCCATTGTCGACATCAACGGCTCCGCTTACTCGCTGGCCCGGTGTTACATCGACGATCAGGTCGGAAGCACCGACTGAAGCACCAGGCACCAGCGTCGATCTTACGTTCACGCCAGGCAGGTCAGATAGCAGCAGAAGACTGGTTTCAAGCGGAGCGATAGCAACGGCATCGCTACTGTTCAAATTGCTCAGCAAGCTGCGGGCCAAATCGTCCGAGAGATTGCTACTGTTGCGCAAAGTGACTGTGCCGTAATGACCTTCAAGCACGGCGATTTTCACCGCGCCGTCCTTGATGTCTTGCGCCGGCAGATAAGCCTGCGCCAGCAGATAACCGTGCATATGGTAGTGGCGTGCAATCCTGGATGCCATACCGCGCAGGTCGGATAATGTCAGTTCGCGACCGCTAGTGAAGCCGGTCACTTCCAGCAGCGCGGCTTCGGCAAACACTTGCGCCCCGGTGATTTGCAGGCTGCGGACAAGAATTTTCTGATTGTCAGAGGCGGCGGCAACAGGTGAGGCGCCCTGCTCAATACGAATGTCAGGAATTGTTGTCACAGGAATACGAGGCGCTTGTTCCCGTTCCATTTGTTGGTTCAGCGAGCCAGCGTTCGGAGGTGTTTGGGCAAAAACGACGCCGCAAGCTACCAGTCCCAGCGGCAGCACAGCTTTTGAAAAAAGAAAACTCAAGAATTACTTTCAGTTGGGACATGAATCGTTCCATGATAAAAGTTTTCCTGCAGAAAGTCACCGAGCGAATCTGAGCACCGCGAATATACGACTATTTTTTACACTCATTCACATTTCAGCCAGGGGATCAAAAAATGTTGATTTGATTTGCTCTCAAAACAAACCTTCTCTAACTGGCAACTGTTTGGTGTGGCTGCGAGCCACTCACTGATGCGCACTATGTGCGTCGCATGCATATGAGACAGGAGCGACGCATGCACCGAAAATGGCTCCCCATCGGATTGGATCAAGATCAATACTCGGCGCAAATCAACACCACAGTAGTACGAATCTGTAAACACTAATTCGCATGAATCCTCAATTGTTCGTACCACCTGCGCTATTCATTAAATTCTAATGATCTGCATGATTTATCGGCGTTTACAGATTGCGAATGATTGACGGATGCGCAACTCCAATGACGATCGACCAATGACTGATATCCTGATGCTCCATTCACTGCTTGAGGGAAATACGATATGAAAGAGCAGCAGCTGGTATTTTTCCTAAACCGACTAAAAGAAAAACTGTGGATCAAACCCTTGTTTTTTTGCATATTGTCAATTATCGCTGCGCTGTTAGCGCGTTTGGC
The DNA here is from genome assembly GCA_964406085.1 of uncultured Herminiimonas sp. GTDB lineage: Bacteria > Pseudomonadota > Gammaproteobacteria > Burkholderiales > Burkholderiaceae_D > Oxalicibacterium. The sequence goes on along the minus strand of CAYOQL010000002.1, from coordinate 192,545 downwards.
AGATAACCAGCCTCTTGGTGTAAATCTTGAGCAACTGGTCCCAAACATCACGCGAGAATCAATTGAGGATTTGCTGAAAATCACGGCTGCCAGCATGTTGGTTATCGCGACTTTTTCCGTCGCGTCCATGGTATCCGCCTATGCCTCGGCTGGAAATACAGCAACGCCCCGTACATTCCCGTTGATTATTTCCGACGACGTTTCACAGAATGCGCTTTCGACTTTTATCGGCGTATTTATTTTCAGTATCGTCGCGTTAGTAGCGTTGAAGAATGGGTACTACGGAAAACCGGGCCGATTTGTATTGTTTGCTTTGACTCTGATTACGTTAGCGGTGGTGATTGTCACGTTTATGCGCTGGGTGGACAAAATCGCCCGCCTTGGCCGACTCGGCACCGTTATCGATAAAGTTGAAATAGCGACAGCAAAGGCCATGCAAGACAGGCTGGCTTTTCCGACCTTGGGCGGAATGCCGGTCACATTATCAGAGCGCCGTGCACATGCCTTGTACGCTGGGACTATAGGTTATGTGCAGCAGGTAGATATTAAAAAACTGCAATGCTATGCGGAGGAAAAAAAGATCCGCATCACGGTTGCCGCTTTGCCAGGAGCCTTTGCAACACCTGACCGGCCAATCGCCTATGTGCTGCCAGATGACGGTGCCGATTTTACGCCGGCAGATAATCAAATCGAAAAGGCGTTTTCTATTGGAAAAGACCGTTTGTTTGATCACGATCCGCGCTTCGGGCTGGTAGTTTTATCCGAAATCGCCAGCCGTGCGCTATCACCGGCCGTCAATGATCCCGGCACAGCAATCCAGATCATCGGCACCTATGTGCGGCTCTTTGTTCAATGGTCCCACCCCTCGGAGAAACGTCATGAACCGGAATGTGACAGAGTCAGTGTTCCCGAGCTAAGCATCGCTGACATGCTTGACGATGCCTTCACAGCCATTGCGCGTGATGGTGCAGCAATATTGGAAGTCCAGGTAAGGCTGCAGAAAGCTTTGCGAACACTCGCATCAGGTGGCAACGATGTCATGCGCCGTGAAGGGATTCGGCACGCCCAATCAGCATTGATCAGAGCTGAGAATGCGATGGATTTTCCACCGGACTTGGACGTCATTCGCCGGGCCGGAAATATAATCTGAATGATTAACTGAATGACCCGCAGACAAGTTTAGGGATTTGGACTGGCCCCTTAAATAAGCCGCATTCCTCGCAATGAGAATGCGGCTTTTTCATTTTGAAAGGCCACATGCAAAATATTGATATCCAGAACCTCATGAACAAATAATTTTTAGTTCTCAGTTGAACTGTCGGTTCAACAGTTTCTTGCCTGACCGCATATCCACCTGATACAGATCAATAACTCATGCACGAACCAACCAGGTGCAAGAATTTTCTTGTACAGTCTTTTATCCCTTTGGTAACGCAATAGTAGTCAACGACGCGCAAAAGCGACACGCACAATTCAGGCATTCCACATGCACCGTATCTGGTTTCCATATTTGGATATTTTCACCAAAACGAAACTAATACTGCGATGCCAACCTGATTTCCGGCATCAGTCAGCGTCTTGATTTAGCGATGGAGTCTGGCCTCATCAATGCGCGGTTTTTATGACGTCATTCGTTCAAGCTAGCGGCAATCGCAATGTGCGTGGCAATTGAGTTCTGGCTGACCATTGACATTCAAGACCGCAAAAATAATGGCTGGAGCAGCTTGATGCAGGCGATTGTCGATCGCTGCAAGTTTCACGTTAGGTCAACGTAGCGATGATGATTCCAACGCGGAAGTCCACTGATCCAATGATGTTTTCGTAAAGAGTAATGCGTAAGCGATATGAAGGAAGTGTGATGCAGAAACCAAAACAGGAAGAAGAACATGTTGCGTGGCACAGCCTGTCTGTCGATTCTGTATTATGCGATTTGGAAACCTCCTCCGCTGGTCTGAGCCAGTTGGAGATCGATGCGCGACTTGCGCAATACGGTGCCAATCGGCTGCCAGAATCAAAGCGTCGCAGCACACTCATTCGCTTTGTTATGCAATTTCATCATATTCTGATTTATCTGTTGATCGGGTCCGCTGCGATCACAGCATTCTTGCGACACTGGATTGACACTGGTGTCATTTTGGCAGTGGTGTTGGCCAATGCCGTCATCGGTTTCCTGCAAGAAGGCAAGGCAGAAAAAGCCATGGACGCCATCCGCCATATGCTGGCACCGCGCGCCAATGTGATTCGCAACGGCGAACGTATCGGCATTGAAGGCGAGCGTCTTGTGCCGGGGGACATTGTGCTACTTGAGGCAGGGGACAAAGTTCCCGCCGATCTGCGCCTTGTCTTGGCACATGGACTATCGATGCAAGAAGCTATTTTGACCGGAGAATCCGTGCCGGTTGAAAAACACACAGATGCCGTTGCAGCAGAGGCGGCTATGGGTGATCGCCTCTGCATGGCATTTTCAGGCACCTTGGTCACTAGTGGCCAAGGCAAAGGAGTTGTGGTGGCGACCGGTTCTAACACCGAGATCGGTCGCATCAGCGATCTGCTGGCTGAAGTTGAAACGCTCACCACACCGCTTGTGAAGCAAATGGGAATTTTTGCCAAATGGCTGACCATATTCATCTTGCTGATTGCCTCAGCGCTGATTGTTTACGGTTATTTCGTAGGTCATCGCGACTTCGGTGAAATGTTCATGGCAGTCGTCGGCCTGTCGGTGGCGGCGATCCCTGAAGGTCTTCCTGCCGTACTGAGCATCACCCTCGCCGTCGGCGTGCAGGCGATGGCGCAACGTAACGCGATCGTGCGCCGCTTGCCGGCTATCGAAACGCTGGGCTCAGTATCTGTTATTTGCACCGACAAAACCGGCACATTGACACGCAATGAAATGATGGTCGCCTCCGTGTTGACCCATCAGAATCTCTTTACCCTGGATGGCGATGGATATTCCCCAGACGGAACCCTCAAGCTTCAAGACAGTCGGGTCTCACCTTCTGAACATCTGGTGCTCGAGCAACTCGCTCGTGCAGCCTCGCTGTGCAACGATGCCGCACTCAAGCTGAAGAATGGTGTTTGGCATGTGGAGGGCGACCCTATGGAAGGAGCCTTGCTGGCCTTTGCCTGGAAAATGGACATCGACGTGCGCAGCCAGCAAGCAACGTGGACACGAACCGACGCCATCCCATTCGATGCCCAGCACAGATTCATGGCCACACTCAACCACGATCATGATCGTCATACCTATGTGTTCGTCAAAGGCGCGCCGGAACGGATAGTGGAGATGTGCATGAACCAATACACAACAGGTGAAAAAACCGAGCCGCTGAACATCACTTACTGGAACCGGCACGCAGAGATGATCGCAGCACAAGGTCAGCGTGTATTGGCATTTGCGGCTCGTCCTGTTCCAACAACGCATACCGTGCTTGAGCATACCGATGTTGAAGGCACGCTGACTTTGCTGGGCATGGTTGGGATGATCGACCCTCCACGTCCCGAGGCGGTCACTGCGGTCCGCGAATGCCACGGTGCGGGCATACGCGTGAAAATGATCACAGGGGATCATGCAAAGACTGCTGCGGCCATAGGCAAACAAATAGGACTGCAAAATCCAGACACGGTGCTGCAAGGGACCGAGCTGGACGCTATGGATGATGCTGCGCTTCGGCAAGCGGTATTGAATTGCGACATCTTCGCCCGCACCAGCCCGGAGCACAAGTTGCGGCTGGTGATGGCATTGCAATCCCATGGACTGACAGTGGCCATGACCGGCGATGGCGTCAATGACGCGCCCGCACTCAAACGCGCCGATGCCGGTATCGCTATGGGAAAAAAGGGTTCTGAAGCCGCCAAGGAAGCAGCAGAACTGGTATTGGCAGACGATAACTTCGCATCCATTGTCGCTGCCGTGCGAGAAGGACGTACTGCCTATGACAACATCAGAAAAGTCATTAGCTGGACGTTGCCAACGAATGCAGGGGAAGCCTTGACGATCGTGGTGGCATTGCTCTTCGGCTTGACGCTACCCATCTCCTCCATCCAGATACTCTGGATCAACCTGATCACCGCTATCACGCTCGGTATCGCCCTGGCTTTTGAGCCGACAGAAGCAAGCACCATGCTGCACCCGCCACGCCCCCGGAATGAACCGCTACTGGGCGGCGTACTGGTTTGGCATATCGTGCTGGTGTCTATTCTGTTTCTTTGCGGTGTCTACGGAATATATTCCTACGCGATAGACCGCGGGCACTCTCTGGAACTGGCACGCACGCTGGCCTTGAACACGCTGGTTGTAATGGAGATATTTCACCTGTTTTTTATCCGTAATTTCTACAGCACCTCGCTAACATGGAAAGCGGTACGCGGCACCAAAGTGGTCTGGACCGTCGTCACCATCATCACCGTGGCGCAATTTGCAATCACCTATATACCGCCCCTGCAAGCCGTGTTCGCTACCGAATCTGTCCCTCTTTGGGACGGCCTGCTTGTGATCGCCATAGGTGTCGCCTTGTTTGCCATTATCGAAACCGAGAAACAAATACGACTCCACCTTGCAACAATCAACATGAAAGTCCAGTAACGGCAAAAAACGAGAATCAAACCATGCATTCCGTTTTCCCGGAATTTGCACTGCTCCTGCCGATGTGCTCTGTAGCAGGTGCGTTTTCGCTATGGCTGCAAGGACACATTGCATCTTCCTCGGCAAACCGGCAAATCCCGAGCGCCTGGCGCAACTGGCATTGAGCCGCGCCTAGCTTTCCTCATCTGTATCGCTCTGCGGCATCTGAATGATGCCAACTGTAGATAAAGAATTGACTTGTCCCTTCAAGCCATCAGGCTGATGGTCTTGCGGAAGCGTCGCAGCGACGCAATAAACAGCACCGCACCTATAATCTGGATAGCCAGAACTTGCGGCCACACTACTTCCAGGCCGGCGCCGCGAAACAGGATGGCCTGGGCGGCAGAAACGAAATGCGTGGTCGGTGCTGCCAGCATGACCTGCTGTACCAACCATGGCATACTCTCGCGAGGCGTCATGCCACCGGATAACATTTCCAGCGGCATCAGTATCAACACCATCAACATGCCGAACTGCGGCATGGAACGCGCCACGGTCGCCATGAAAATACCCATAGACGTGGTGGCGAACAGATGCAAGGCCGTCACCGCCATGAACAAGATAATCGATCCCTGTATCGGTACGCGCAAGGCCAGTTGCACCACAAACAGGATGGAGACCGAAACCGCCAGCAAGACCACCAGCCCCATGGCCCAAACCTTGGCGAGCATGATTTCGGTCGGTGTAACCGGCATCACCAGCAAGTGTTCTATGGTGCCGTGTTCGCGCTCGCGTATCAGTGCTGCGCCAGTGAGAATGATGGAGAGCATGGTGATGCTATTGATGATTTCCATCAGCGAGCCGAACCAGGATTGTTCAAGGTTGGGATTGAAACGCATGCGCAGATTCAGTTCAACCGGCATGCTGGTACTGCCACGATGGCGCTGCACGAATTCGCTCACTTCGCCAGCCACAATCTGTTGAACATAACCGCTGCCGATAAATGCCTGGCTCATGCGGGTCGCATCCACATTGAGCTGCGCGGCCGGTGCCTCGCCAGCCAATACATCGCGCTGGAAATTGGCGGGTATGTCGAGTACGAAAGTGTAGTCGCCGTTATCCATACCGATATCCATTTCGGCATGCGTAATCAAGCGCGGCGTCTTGAAGTGCGGCGGATAAAAGCTGCCGACAATGCGCGCTGACAGCGGCGAGTCATCCTCGTCGACGATCGCGATCACGGCATTGTGCAGATTCTCGGGCGCTGCGGTCGCCGCCACATAGATCGCCACGGTAAAGGTATAAACGATCAGCACCAGCATCGTGGGCTCGCGCAGCAGGCTCCATAATTCCTTGATCCCGAGGCGATAGATATTGACGATAGCAATATTGCGCATGATCAGGACTCCTGCTTCTTGAGCAGCAGGATGGCGACGACGACGATCACCGGGGCTGCGATGAACAGCGGCAAAAACGAAGATTGCAGGCTGCTGAAATCCAGCGCCTTGCCGAACACGCCGCGACTGATCGTCAGGAAATGAGTGGCTGGATAAATCCGGCCTATAAACGCACCGACTCCCTCAAGTGACGATACCGGATTGAGCAAGCCGGCAAACTGCACGCAAGGCAGAATCGTTCCTATCATCGTGACAAACATGGCAGAAATCTGGCTCTTGGTGAAACTCGAAGCCAGCAAACCCAGACCAGTCGAAGAAATCACGAACAATAATGCGGCCAGCGTCAGCGTAAGGAAGCTGCCCTTCAGCGGCACGCCAAATATGGTCACCGCCAGCAACGTCAGGATCAGGAAATTGAACATCGCCAACGCGATATACGGCAGCTGTTTTCCCAGCAGGAACTCGGTGCGCGTGACTGGCGTGACGTACAGATTGATGATGGAACCCAATTCCTTTTCGCGCACGACAGACAGCGCTGACAGCATCGCGGGAATCATCATCAGTAACATGGGGATCACGGCCGGCACCATCGCCATCACACTTCTGACATCGGGGTTGTAGCGAAACCGGGTTTCCATCTGGCTGACCACCGGTAGCGCCACGCCGAGCCGGTATTGCGCCATGTCGGCCAGCCACAAGGCATGCATCGCTTGCACATAACCGCGCACGGTTTCTGCGCGCGCCGGCATCGCGCCATCGACCCAGGCGGCGAGTTGCACCTCATGACCACGCTTCAAGTCGCGGGCAAAACCGGATGGAATTTCCAGCACCAGCGACAACTCACCATTACGCATGCGCCTGTCCAGTTCCGCATGGTTGCGCACTGGCGGCTTTTCAATGAAGTAGCGCGAGCCGGCCAGATTGAGTGTGTAATTCTGGCTCACCGTGGTTTGATCCTGATCCAGCACGGCGTACGACAAATTATCGACATCCATGTTCATGCCGTAGCCGATGATAAACATCAGCAAGGTCGTGCCCAGCAGCGCCAGCGTGGCGCGCACCGGATCGCGCCTCAGTTCCAGCGTCTCGCGCCACATGTAGCTGAGAGCGCGGCCCATGCTCAAACGACGACGCAGATAGGCCGGTGCCGCGTGAGTTACATCATCTGCCGCACTTCCTGCTGCACTTCCTGCTGTACTGCCTGCTGCGTTGTCTGCTGCACTATGCGTCGCCTTGCCGGTTTCCGCATCACCATTCCATGTCGCCTGATTATTTGCAGCGGCTGCTACGCCGCTCGCCTCTTCGAGATAAGCGATGAAAGCCTGCTCCAGTGTCTCAACCTGGCATCGCGCGACCAGTTGCGCGGGCGTGTCGCTGACCAGCACCTTGCCCGCATGCATGAGCGAAATCCGATCGCAGCGCTCGGCTTCATTCATGAAGTGGGTAGAAATAAAAATCGTCACGCGATCGCGGCGCGACAATGCGATCAAGAGCCGCCAGAAATTATCGCGCGCCACCGGGTCCACACCCGAAGTCGGTTCATCGAGAATCAGCAATTCCGGCCCATGCACCATCGCCACTGCCAGCGACAAGCGCTGGCGCATTCCCAGCGGCAGCTTGTTCGGCAATGCATCGCACTCTTCGGCCAACCCGAAACCACCCAGCATATGTTGAACCCGCGCCGCAATTTCGGCTTCCGGCACATTGAACAGGCGCGCATGCAGCACCAGGTTTTGCATGACGCTGAGCTCGGAATACAGCGAAAACGATTGCGACATGTAACCGACACGCCGCCGCGTGGCGATGTCATGCGGATCGACTTCATGCCCGAACAGCCAGGCCTGGCCCTCGCTCGCCGCCAGCAAGCCGGTCAGCACTTTCATCGTGGTCGTCTTGCCACAGCCGTTGGAGCCGATAAAGCCGAATATCTCGCCGCGGCGGATACGAAAATTGACATGATCAACCGCCGTAAAATCGCCAAAGCGCATCGTCAAGTCACGCGCCTCGATAGCGACTTCTGCATCCGCACCCAATGCCAGAGGCTTGATTTCGACGACCTGATGGCCGTGCTTTTTTTCTTCCGGCAATAGCGCGATGAAGGCTGCTTCCAGATTGGCGCTGCCGGTCTGCGCCAGCAAGTCATGCGGTGCGCCGGTCGCCAGTACCCGCCCGCCATCCATCGCCACCAGCCAGTCGAAACCTTGCGCCTCATCCATGTAAGCGGTCGCCACGATGACACTGATCTGCGGGCGCTGCTGGCGTATGCCGGCGATCAAGTTCCAGAACTGGGCTCGTGCCAGCGGATCGACGCCGGTGGTCGGCTCATCGAGTATCAGCAAGTCGGGATCGTGGATCAGCGCACAGCACAAACCCAGTTTCTGTTTCATGCCGCCGGACAGCTTGCCGACCGGGCGCGCCAGGAATGGAAACAGGCCGGTGCTGCGCGTCAGACTGTCGATGCGACGACGACGCTCGGCAGCATCGTGGCCGAACAGGCGCGCAAAGAACTGCAGGTTTTCCTCGACCGACAAGGTCGGATACAGATTCCTGCCCAAGCCCTGCGGCATATAGGCAATCCGTGGACACACGGCATCGCGATGCCGCTTGCTGCGCATGTCGCCGCCCAATACGTGAGCGCTACCCTGCTGCATTTTGCGGGCGCCAGCCGCCAGTGCCAGCAAGCTGGACTTGCCAACACCATCGGGTCCTATCAGCCCCACCATGCATTGCGCCGGGATATCCAGGCTGATGTCGGCCAGCGCTACAGTCTTGCCGTATTGCAGACTGATATCTGCCAGTCGGATTACCGGAAGCGCCATATCAGGCATGGCTCACTCCGGCAACTTGACGGCCAGCGCGGGCGGCCATGCCGACTTGGGGTCGAGCTTGAGCCAGGCCACGCCAGGCAAACCGGTCTTGACCAGCTTTACATGTTTTTCCAGAAGCGCACGGTCTATCTGCGCCCTGACGCGGAACATCAGCTTTTGTCGCTCGCTGGCGGTTTCCACCGTCTTCGGCGTGAATTGTGCAGTGCTGGCCACAAAAGACAGCCTGGCCGGAATCACATACTGCGGCGCGGCGTCGAGCACGATGTGGACTTCGCTGTCCAGCGCCAGCTTGCCGACGATGGTTTCCGGTACGAAGAAGGTCATGTAAACATCCGACAGATCCACCAGGTTCAACACCTTGCCGCCAGCACCTATCACTTCGCCTGCTTCCGCAATCCGGTATTGCACACGACCGCTACGCGGTGCCGTCAATACACTGTCATTGATGTCCGCCTGTATGCGCGCCACCGACGCTGCTGCCGCAACCGCCGTGGCACGCGCTCCCGCCACCTGGGTCTGCGCGGCGTTGATCGCGGATTGCGCAGCCTCAACCTGTGCGCGGGCAGCCACCAGCGCCGCCTCTACACTGCGCGCACGGGCGCGATCGTCATCGAGTTCCTGCAGCGACGATGCGCCCTCCTGCGCCAGCGTCTGCGACCGCACCAGACGACGTTGGGCTGCATCAACTTCGCTCTGACGCTGTGCCACCAAGGCCTGTGTTGCCTGCTTGTCACTCTGGCGCATCGCCACCAGCGCTTCCGCGCTGGCGATCGCCGCCACCGCTTGTTGCTGACTTGCGCGCGCTTCGTCATACATGGCGGTCAGCGTATCTATTTGCATGCGTGCGAGGGGCTGACCGGCACTGACAAAATCACCTTCCTTGACGAGTATCTCTGCCACGCGTCCACCCAGTTTAGCCGCCACATCCACTTCGGTCGCTTCGATGCGCCCATTGCCGCTGACGAAGCCGGCACCCGGCCCCGTCTCGCGTAAATTGATCCAGGCATAGGCTGCAGCACCCAATAGCATCGCGATGATGATGAGAAGCAGCGGTTTTTTGAAATCAAGATTCATGGCCAGACCAGCTTATCTGTTCAAGGAATAGGATGAACCGGTTCTGCCTCAGCAGTCACCACGCCGCCGCCCAGTGCTGCATATAGACTGACCTGGCTGGACAATAAGGCCCGGCGTATTTGCACCAGTTGCTGCTCGGCGACCAGCAAGTCGCGCTGCGCATCCAGCACTTCCAGATACGCCGAAGCGCCATTGTCGTAGCGCAGCTGGGACAAGCGCGCACGCTCCGCCTGAGTCACAAGCGCAGCCTGTGCAATGAGCAACTGCTGCGCCAGCCACCGTCGTGCGGCCAGCGCGTCCGACACATCACGAAAAGCAGCCTGTATGGTTTTTTCGTAATTGGCGACTGCGATATTCCGCCTCGCCTCAGCCAGACTGAGGTTGTTGCTACGACGGCCGGCATCGAAAAGCGGCAGCGAAATAATGGGGGCGAAAGTCCAGGCGCGGCTGCCAGCAGCGAACAAGCCATCCAGTTCGTCACTGGCGGTACCGAAAGATGCAATCAGTGCAATACGCGGGAAAAATGCCGCACGCGCAGCGCCGATCTGCGCATGTGCAGCCTTCAACTGATGCTCGGCAGCGACAATATCGGGGCGCTGGTGCAACAAGTCCGAAGGCAAACCCGGCCGCAACGGCACCAGCATTTTCCGCTCATCCAGACGCTCGCTGACCGACAGATCCAGGGACGCGCCCACCAGCAGATTCAATGCATTGGCCTGCACCGCACGCGCCTGCTCCAATTGCGCCGCCAGCCCCTGCGCCTGCGTCAACAGTGTCTGCACCTGCGTCAGGTTCAAGCGCGAAGTGGAACCGACTTCAAGCCGGCGCGTGAAGATGCGCAGGCTTTCTTCGCGACTGGCAATGGTCAAGCGCGCCAGTGCAATGCGCTCGTCGAGCTCGCACAGCGTCAGATAGCTGTCCGCCACCTGCGCAATCAAGCCTAATGCCACCGCAAGGCGGGCTTCATCGCTGGCGAGATAATTCTCCAGAGCAGCATCGCGCAGGTTGCGCACACGCCCCCAGAAATCAATTTCCCAACTCGCCATGCCCAGACTCACCTGATACTGGCTGCCCAGCATCGACTGGCGGGTCACGCTGAGATCGGCGGGAACGCGCGCGCGCTCCATGCCTGCCTGCGCTGCGATGGTGGGAAATTGCTCCGCGCGCTGGATGCCAAACAGCGCGCGTGCTTCTTCCACGCGCAGCAGCGCAGTGCGCAAGTCGCGGCTATTGTCCAGCGCCCGGCTTATCAAGTCTTGCAGGCGCGGATCGGTGAAGTAATCACGCCAACCCAGGGTTGCTGCAAGCGCGCCTTCCTGGATAGCATCGCCTGGATAATGCGCTGCGACAGGAAGTGGCGGAGTCTGGTAGGAGGGAGCAAGTGAGGTGCAGCCCGGCAACATCAGCGCAACTGTAGCCAGCACGCGCAGAATGATGTGCGGCGCAATGCAGTCGATCTGCGCATAGCGCGGATCAGTCTTGGATGGTGCACGTGCAAATATCGCTTGCATGGAGTGATGCCTCAGGTCTGGACAAGTCCTCGGTAATCAACCGCTCACAAGCAGTGCTTTTCTCATAGCCTTGCGCAGTGTGTCAATGACAACCACGTCATTGCTTATGCCATATCAACCTTCAATGAAATATTCTGTTTATCCGTGACAAACATGGGTTTGCGATGCAATCGGTCGGAGCCCGAGTGATGGATTTATATGAATGGCTTACATGAAGCTGCTGACATGCAGCCGCAGCTTAAATAGTGACTTGTTGTCTGCAAGAATGTGACGCTAGACAGGATGCGACAGACGCGCCAGTTTGACTTGCGCAGCAGCAAGCATCTGGGTGAATTGCTCGGACTGGAAGAAACGGTATTCCACCACGCGTTGTTGCGCAATCTCGTCATGGGGATAAGGCTCGGTTGCCGGATGGCACATGATCAGCATGCCGGGTTGCGCCGCATCCAGCCAAACCTTGAAACGGGCGGCATAGTCTTCCTGATCGAAACCGTACACACCGGCAAACCCGGCATTGCTGGCAACTCTCGCACTCTGCAAATCTTTGGCCAGCGCCTGGCCGCCCAGATATTTAAGAATTTGCGGCTTGCCACCCCATGCAGGATTCGCAGGCACGGTGTTGCGTACCCAGATCGGCTGATGAGCATAGCGACGCTTGATCACCTTCAGCACGATCTGACGCACACCGGGGAATTGATGTACATGCTGATGGCCATCGATAAAATCCGGCGCTTGTCCGTATCCATCTTCAAATGCATCAAGCTGGCGTTCCAGTTGCTGTTCCACTTTTTGCGAATTCATGCTGCGCAGCAGGCTGCGAAAAATCACGGCATTCAAACTGGGGGCATCGGCACCAAATCCTTCGGTCAGATTGAAATGCAAACCAATATCAGCTTGTTCACGATAGGCACGCAAAGCTGGTGCAGACACAGCCAGCCAGTTCGGCGACGTGCTGAAACAGCTGACTGCCGTGAGACGACCTGCCGCCAGCAATGCGAGTATGCCGGCATCGATACCCGGGTTCTGCGCATAGTCATCGGAACAAAGTGCAATCGGTATCATGGCATTTCTCATCAATGGGAGGCGTGGCGAAATGCCCATAAGCGGCTGAGCACATAGGTCATGGCGGCAACGGTAAACACCACAACGGCCAAGGCAAGATAATACGGCCAGCCGGCGTACCGCAACAGCAGATAAAACATCAATTGATTCATGCCAAACCCGAGCAGCGCAACCAGCAAAAATCGCGGGAAGGATGCGTGCTTATTCTCGCCATGTGTGGCCATCGCATCGGAAAATGTCCAGTGCCGATGGCCGAAATAACTGACCCCGAATGCGGCCACGAAGCCACCGACGTTGGCCTGCAAAGGAGCGATATCCAGCCATTCAACCAGCGCAATCACAACCCAGTAATGAACGGCAGCAGCGCTCAGACCGACGATGCCGAAACGCGCCAGCCGCAGCAGTTCAGTCAGGCGCATGGGCATTCGCACGTGAGTCTTTTTCCGCAGATGTATTGCGCGATGGTTTATCGACGCTTCCATTATCTATATCGTGCGCAATGACATAGAGCGGACGCTTTTTGACTTCGTCGTACACGCGCCCCACATACTCGCCCAGCACGCCTATCGAGATCAGCTGTATCCCGGAAAAAAACATCAAGCCGGCCGCCAGAGTGGACCAGCCCGGAACATCGTTGCCAAAGAAGATGGCTTCACCGGCAATCCAGAATGCATACAGAATCGCAATGATGGAAATCACGACACCGACTGCGCTCCATATCCGCAACGGCAGAGTTGTGAATGCCGTCACGCCGGCCAATGCCAGCCGGCTCAGGCTACGATAACTAAAGCTGGACACGCCGGTCGCTCTATCGTTCGGCACGAAAGGCAGCGCAATGCTGCTGAAGCCGACCCACGCATACAGGCCCTTCATGAAACGATTACGTTCCGGCAGCTGGCGCAAGGCATTGACGACCTTGCGATCCATCAAGCGGAAATCGCCGGCATTGCGCGGAATCGTGATCGGTGCGCCGGATTCCATCAGATGGTAAAACATTCCGGTACCCCAGCGCTTGAGGCGCGATTCGTTACTGCGGTCGCTGATCACGCCGTACACCATGTCGATGCCGCTGACCCACAACCTGACCATTTCGGACAGCAATTCCAATGGATGCTGATAGTCGCCATCCAGCAGGATCACAGCGTCACCCCTAGCTGCATCGATACCGGCCGACAAGGCGGCTTCCTTGCCGAAATTTCTGGAAAAACTGATATAGCGCAAACCCGCATCCGCCAGCAAAGGCGCCATCACTTCATTGGTATTATCTTTGCTGCCGTCGTTGACGACGATGATTTCATAACGGGGGGCGAAGGTCTCCAGGGTTTTCCGCAGGTCCCGCAAAAACGCGGCCAGATGAGCGGCCTCGTTGTATGCCGGAATCACGCAGGAAATCAACGCATCGGCCGGACGATGTTGCGGCAGTGCGGTCAATGTCACCATGAGAATAACCTTTCTGGATCAAGCGGCCAGACAGCGCACAAGCCTTTAAACATAAGGAATTCAGGCCGGCTGCCGGGTAAAAAATTTAGCGGAGCATTATGGCCAACGATTATAATTCACCGCCACTGTATGCGATTGCCAAACTGAAATTGTTTCCGGATTTCTACGCACATAACTTACCTGTTACCTATGATGCCCACCCAGTCACGCCAGCCAGTTTCCCCGTCCAATAAGTTCGCCCGGCTGTTTTCGCCGAGTGCAGACAATATCGCGCCGCTGGTGATCCTGCTGCTCTTGCTGCATCTGGCCCTGTGGACCATCTTCACCGGCCTCAGCCATCGCTCGCCCGACTGGGACAATATGGAAGAGCTGGTCTGGGCCAGTGGGCTGGAATGGGGATATTACAAACATCCGCCGCTGCCGTCCTGGATACTGCACGGACTGGTGTCCATCTTCGGCCGTCCGGTCTGGCTGACTTTTTTCACCGGCCAATTGAGCGTCATCCTGGCCTTGTGGATGGTCTGGAAGCTGGGCTGCGAAATGACCTCGCAACGTCGCGCATTGATCGCCACCTTGCTGGTGTCCGTGGTTGCCTATTTCACGGTACGCGGCGTGATGAACAATCACAATACGATGCAATTGTGGGCAGTCGCCGGCGCGATCTGGATGTTGTATCGTGCCACGCATACCGGCAGCATGCGCGCTTGGGCCCTGCTCGGCTTCTTTTGCGGCTGTGCATTTTTGACCAAATACAGCGCGCTGATCCAATTCGCCGCATTCGCGCTGTACCTGCTCTGCGCCGGCCATCTGCGTCGCGCACAGACCTGGAAGGGCATCGGGGTCTCGACGGCCATACTGATCGCGATGGTGACGCCGCATTTGCTGTGGCTCAAGCAGCAAGCGGCAGGTCCGGTAGCGTATGCGGGTAGCGAAATGGAGCCGCTCGCAAGCTATTTGCTGGAACTGCAGGATTTGCTGAGCTTTTCCATCACCAATCTGGGACGCATAGCCGCGCTGATCCTGGCCGTGGCCATCGTTGCGATGTGGAGCGCGCGCCAGTACAAATTGACGCCGAAGTCTGCCCGCCCACCCACTATCGCCAGCCAATTGGCAGCATCGGATCGCTTCTTCCTGCTGGTGATCGGCATCGCACCGCTGGTGCTGACGATGCTGATTGCAGGCGCAATGAAGATCCCGCTGGCAGCCCACTGGGCCACCACTTTCTTCATCCTGTTCGGCTTTTTCTCGTTCTGGCTTTTGCGCAGCGGCGACGATGTCGCTCTTTTGCGCAAGACGGTCATCATCATCGTACTCATGCAGATTCTCGGCGCAGCCGGTTACGGCCTGGCACGCGGTCCGCTGGCAGACAAAGCGGGACGTCCTAGCCGCGCCACCTTCCCGGGCGCAGAAGTATCCCGCCAAGTGCATGCGGCATGGCAAGCCAATATGCACACGCCGCTCAAGCTGGTGGCAGCCGATACATGGTTGGGCGGCAATATCGCCACCCATATCGGCCCTCAGGTGCAAGTCTTGATCGATGGCGATTACAGCAAATCACCATGGGTAGATGAAGAGCAGGCGGATAAATGCGGAATGCTGGTTGCCATCAATCGCAGCAAAGACAACTCACCTGAGATCGATAATGAAGTGATCGCCTTGATGGCGCAAAGTACCCAGCATGGCACGCTGGACATCCCGTGGACCAGAAAAGCTGATGGCCCGCGAGTGGTGATCGAGTGGGGCATCATCCCGCCACAAGCAGAGTGCAGCGAGAAGCCCGCCTCCCTCTAGTTTTTGCTCTCTTGCTTTACCGTTCTCGTCAGCACATGCGCATGCGCGATGTCGCTGACGAAAACCTCCTCTCAGGGTTGCAAGCGCTGCCGCTTCCACTGCCCGTCTTTTTCCAGCGTATAGGCAATACGGTCATGCAAACGCGACCTGCGCCCTTGCCAAAACTCTATGTACTCCGGTTTCAGACGATAACCACCCCAATGCGGGGGACGCGGTGTGGTTTCGCCATATTGCGCCTCGGCCCGCGCATACTGCGCTTCCAGCGCCGGACGATCTGCGATCAGGGCGCTCTGGGTTGACGCGATTGCACTCAAGCGGCTCTTGATCGGACGACTCTGAAAATATTGCTCGCTTTCTTCCGCCGGCACTTTCTCGACACGACCTTCGATGCGAACCTCGCGCTCCAGCGCAGTCCAATGGAACAGCAAGGCTGCATAAGGATTTTTATCCAGCTCCTGACCCTTGCGACTTTCATAATTGGTAAACCATGTGAAGCCGCGTTGATCGAAATCCTTGATCAGTAAAATGCGGGATGAAGGCCGGCCATTTTCGCCGACGGTCGATACACCCATCGCATTCGGTTCCGGCACTTCGGCACGCAGTGCTTCGGCAAACCATTTCGAAAATTGCACGATGGGATCGGCATCAGTATCGGTCTCGGACAAGTCAGCTTGTGTGTAATCAGTGCGAATATCTGCAATCGACATGAATTCTCTTTCTATCTCTACATTGATGATGCGTTATATCGTTAGCTGCTCACGCGATGCCCACGCATGCGGCCTGAACCATATGGATTTATTTCGACATCCGCGACACTATATTCATGCCGCCTCCCCCTGATTGTCATCCGCAGAGTAAAGGGAGCGGTGCATGCCAGAATTGATCCATCTCAATCTATCTGAAGAATACCGCAAATAATTTGGCAATGTGATAACCGCAATGCGGCAACCACAGCACTTTTCAACAAAAGAAAATCAGTGCAGCACAGCTTTATCCCCGTCGTCCGTTAAAATGGCGACATGACTTCCCTTTCTGTTTCCCTGACTTCATCTCCTGATCATTCATCTCCTGATCACGAGATCGATTTTGATCGCCGCTTTGGCGGCATTGCCCGCCTCTACGGACAGTCCGGCCTGACTCGTTTTCGCGCGGCGCATGTGTGCGTGGTTGGGGTGGGCGGCGTCGGCTCCTGGGTGGTGGAAGCGCTGGCACGCAGCGCCATAGGACGCATCACCATGATCGATCTGGACAACCTCGCCGAGTCCAACGTCAACCGGCAAATACACGCACTGACCGATACGCTGGGCAAAGCCAAGGTGACCGCATTGGCTGAGCGTATCGCGCAAATCAATCCGTATTGCGTCGTGACTGAGATCGAGGATTTTCTGACGGCAGACAATCTGGACGAGATGATAGGCACGCGCAACTACGATTACATCATCGATGCCATCGACAATGTCCGCGCCAAAACTGCGCTGATTGCATATTGTCGCAAGCATGGCTTGAAACTCGTGACCATAGGTAGCGCGGGCGGACAAATCGATCCGACCCGAATTGAAGTACTGGATCTGTGCCGCACCGAGCAGGAACCGCTGCTGGCAAAAGTCCGCAAGCGCTTGCGTGCCGAACATGGTTTTCCGCGCGGGACAAAAAACAAGTTCGGTATCGATGCGGTGTTTTCTACCGAACCGCTACGCTTCCCGGAAAGCCTGGAAGTGTGCGCGGTTGATGGCGACGACGCGACAGGCATTACCGGGCTCAATTGCGCCGGCTTCGGTTCGGCGATGGTCGTGACGGCATCGTTTGGCTTGGTCGCGGCCGCGCACGTATTGCGCAAGCTGGCAGCCGAAGCCGATGCAGAAACCGGTACAGCACGCGCAGTGAATCAGGACCCGTCGGCGTAATCCCGCCGGCTGAACGCCCGGCGACTAGCCGCGTCAGGACTTGCCGAAGACTTCATTCAATTGTTGTGTCACGCGTACAAAGGTAGTGCGCTTCGTCAATTCCTTCAGCTTGTGCGCACCGACATAGGTACATGCCGATCGCACGCCGCCAAGAATATCCTGCAAGGTATTGGCAACCGGGCCGCGATATTCGACCAACACTTCCTTGCCTTCTGCAGCGCGATATTCAGCCACCCCGCCCGCGTACTTTTCCATCGCGGCGCGACTGCTCATGCCGTAAAAGCGTTTGAATTTCTTGCCATCGCGCTCCACCACGTCACCGGCACATTCATCATGGCCGGCCAGCATGCCGCCCAGCATCACGAAGTCGGCACCGCCACCGAAGGCCTTGGCCAGATCGCCCGGTACCGCGCAGCCGCCATCGGCGCAGATCTGCCCACCCAGGCCGTGCGCAGCATCGGCACATTCAATCACCGCGGATAATTGCGGATAACCGACGCCGGTCATCTTGCGCGTGGTGCAGACCGACCCCGGGCCTATTCCTACCTTGACGATATCGGCACCCGCGAGTATCAGTTCCTCGGTGATATCGCCGGTCACGACATTGCCGGCCATGATGGTCAAATGCGGAAATGCCTTGCGCACTTTCTTGACGAAATTGATGAAACCTTCGGTGTAACCGTTGGCGACATCGATGCATACATAGTCGATGGCGCCGTTCAGGCGCGCCATCACCGATGTAAATTTCTCGTAATCGGATGTGCTGATGCCCATCGAATAGAACGCACTGGACGGCGCCGTATCGCCCTTCTTCAGCGACAGAAAAAAACCTCCCAGCTCATCAATCGAATAATGCTTGTGCAAGGCAACCGATAGCTGATGTGCAGCGAGTGCATGCGCCATTTCCATGGTGCCGGTGCTATCCATATTGGAGGCGATGATGGGAATGCCGCGATAGGTTTTGCGGGAATGATGAAAAACGAATTCGCGCCGGATATCAACGCCCAGCCGCGAAGTCAGCGTCGAACGCTTCGGGCGTATCAATACATCCTTGAAATCCAGCTTGACCGATTCTTCGATATGCATAACACCTCCGTCATGGGGTATCCGGCATCAAAATCTTTGTCGCAAGACGCAACTTCAGGAAAGATCAGTCTTGAGTTTGTCGCGAAAGGTTTGCCGGAACTTGGACACCTTGGGTGCAACGATAAACGCGCAATAACCCTGCATCGGATTTTGCCGGAAATAATTCTGATGATATGTCTCGGCCTTGTAATAGGTTTCCGCAGGGCTGAGTTCAGTCACGATAGGCGCATCCCATACATTCGCCATTTCCGAAATAACATGCTTGGCCGTTTCTTGCTGTTGCGGCGTATGGTAATAAATCACCGAGCGATATTGCGTACCCACATCGTTACCCTGGCGATTCAGGGTGGTCGGATCATGGATCGTGAAAAACACTTCGAGGATTTCACGAAAGCTGACAATTGCCGGGTCGAACGTCAGGCGTACCACTTCAGCATGGCCGGTCGTGCCTTCGCATATCTGTTCATAACTTGGATTTGGAATCTGGCCACCGGTGTAACCGGATTCGACTGCAATAACGCCTTTAAGCTGTTGGTAGACAGCCTCGGTACACCAGAAACATTTTTTGGTCATCTACAACCACCGCCGAGAACTATTGTCTCAAACTGTGGTTGTAGATGACCTCCTTTCTCTTTATAAATCATGGACTTAGCTCCATTGGTTGAAAAATCGCAAGTTGACGATCGTCGGGCAAATCGGCTAGACTTTTTGGGCAAATCCTGAAAAATTCACCCAACAATTCACCCAACAGAACAGCCCAAAATGACCACGAAAAAACCCACAAAAAGCAAGGTGCCGAGAGGCATTCAAGTAGTGCAATGGACTAATGCAGATGGTAGCACTACGACCAAATACAGAGTAAGAATTTCAAGAAAAGACTATGTAGGAAAGAAGAATAATTACTTTGATGATGTCAAAGAAGCAATTAGCTTTTTGACACTATCAAAGACAGAAAGAGGAAAAGAGTTAATTTACTCTATCAGCGAAGAAGAAAGACAAAGAGCCAGAAGAGAAGCCATACAAGAAAAAGAAGGAAAAGACTTTACTTTTGAGTATGTAGCTAAACGATGGTTATTAGACCAAGTTTATACAGACCCAGAGTTAAGAGGAATTGATATAGAAGATGATAAATCTATAAAGACATTGCCAGAATTAAAAAGAAGAAATGTAGCAATGAAAAAAGCAGTCATCAAAAAAATATGTTCTATCTCTATTCCAGATAGATATATTACCGATGAAGAAAAGTTAGCAATGGGAATAGACCACGAAAAAGTAACTTATAGACTCTTTGGAAAATTTGATATAAGAACAGAAATAAATAAAATTGACATAAATAACTACATTAAAGCCAGACTCCAAGGTGATAGCAATAACAAGCCAATTAAGCCAATTAGTGTAGTTAGAGAAATAACTTATATTTCTAATGTTTATAACAACTTAGAAAATATAGATGAAGCCTATGAAGATATTTTTAATGTAACAAGGCTTTATAATAAGAACTTGCTTAAAAATACCATCAATTACAGGAAAAGAATTTTAACAGAAGAAGAAGAGAAAAGCTTTTTAGAAGTAATTGCCACCTACTCAAACGAGCAACTAGCTAATATCTGCAAGCTTTCGCTTTTAACAAGTATGCGAAGAAGTGAAATTATTTACTTAAAAAAATCTAACATATCGGCAGATTTTAGAATAATTCACTTGAAACAGACTAAAAGTGGAAGACCGAGAGATGTTTTTTTAGATGAAACAGCAAGAGAATTTCTAATGACCTTGCAACCAGCAAAAGAAGCCAAAGGAGATAGATTTTTTACTTATAGTATTATGGGCTTTGGGCGAGTTTTTGCAGAGTTAATGCAAAGGAATGGTTTAGAAAATATACACTTCCACGACCTAAGAAGAACAAAAGTAAGCCGAATGCTGGCAACAGGTGGAGAAGAAAACACTATGTTAGTAGCAAAGCTTTTAGGTTTTTCCAGTGTTAGGAAGTTTGAAGCAATCCACACAAAAGGAAATGGCAACCTATCTACTCAAACGGGAAAATCAAACAGCAATGGACATAGTTTAGAAGTTGCATTTAAACACTATTTAAACATTGATACAAGCGACATAAAAAAGCTTCAAAGAATTAAAGAACTTCAAGCGAAGAAGAAAGAAAACAATATAACAAATAAAGAAACACAAGAACTTTCTAATCTTGTTCTATCAATGATGGAGTAAGATATTTAAAGACCTAGTGAACTGAAAGATCTTTTAAAAAAGATGTTGACGATCTTTTTTTAGATGAACTATAATAGCTACATCAAGTAAGAAAACAAATAACTTGCTTGATTGTCTAAGTTCCTTTTCTTTTTTGGAGTTTTTAAAATGGCGACCAAGCAAGCACTCACCCTTGAACAAATTCAACAGCAAAAAGCAGAGTTTGAAAAGAAACTGCTTGAACTGGCACAACAAGAAACAAGCATTATTGAAGAGTCCAAAGCAGAAGCTTATACATCTTTGATTGAAGTTGTTAATAAATACCGTTTGAATGGTATTGATGTTATTAACACTTTGCTTTCTAATCGCAAGATTAGCTTTAAGGAAGTTGGGGAAGTTAAGCCAATTATTCTTATTCATGCCGATGTTAAGAAACAAAAGCGGAATGCTGAAAAAGGTATTATGGAAGATGGAACCTTTGATTATTACGAAGGTAAAGTAATCCTTGCGGATGCCCAACAAGCCGAACAAATTTGTGCTAATGGTATTGAGTCCTTTAAAGCGACTCTCACAGAAAAAGGCAAAGAATATCTTGCAAACGAAGAGACAAAGAGCATTCTTGTTGATTTTTACAATAAGTATAAATCCAAGGGTGCCAAAGATTGGAATGGTCAATAAGAAGACCCGAACCAAACAAAAAAGCCACTGTTTAAAGTGGCTTTTTTTTCGTCTATAAACTTACAGGATCTTTTCGAAAACGGCTGACAAGCGTACAATTTTGAGGATGTCAACTCAAAAATTGGTAAAAAAATGTCAGCAGACGAGAAAGTGCTTGAACTTGCACGAAAAGTTACGGCACACAGAGCCAAGGTTGTGATAGACCACATCATCAAACACGGTCACATCACAACAGAAGACCTCAAAGAGACCTACGGATACAACCACCCTCCAAGAGCTGCGGCAGATGTTAGAGACCAAGGTGTCCCGCTAGAAACATTCAAAGTTACTGGTAGTGATGGTCGAAAAATCGCCGCATATCGTTTTGGCGACTCTTCCAAGATTGAAGATGGAAAACTTGGAGGAAGAAAGATACTACCTAAACAGCTTAAAAAGTCTTTAATAGAGCAAGCAGGTTCTAGATGTGCAATCACAACAGAGATGTATGATGAAACACATTTACAAATAGACCACAGGATACCTTATAGAGTTGCAGGCGATGATACAGGGAGCGAAAGAAATCCTGATGATTTTATGCTTCTATCTGGTTCAGCACAAAGACAAAAATCTTGGGCTTGTGAACATTGCACAAATTATTTAACAACCAAAGATATTAATGTTTGCAAAACCTGTTATTGGGCTTACCCAGAACAATTTGAACACATCGCCACAAAACAAGAAAGAAGAGTTGATTTAACCTTCAATGGAAAAGACATAGAACTCTATGAAGAGTTAAAGAAAAAATCCATTGAAAACAACTCCTCCATACAAGAAGAATTAAAGAAAATGATTAAGTAATATCCACCCCCAACAAGTCAAGTTGGGGGTTTTCTTTTATGTGGGACACTGTTTTTGTTTTTTTCACAAGAGCAGGAGAAAGATATAAAGACTCAATAGTTACATCATCTCTGCCTAGAAGAGTGGCTTGGCTTGAACGACCAGCATTAAGCAAAACTTTCTTTAAATTAAGATAATCTGGCAAATCACTACCATAAGACTTATCTCCACAAGTCCCATCAAAACTTAACATAAATGGAACATTCCTTTTGTTGAGACTATCAAGCTCTTCAATAAGTTCATCTATGTTCAAAAGATAAGCATACCTTGGGTCTCTCTTACCGCTGGTTCCTTGCCAAGGCGGGTCCATATAAACCAAGTCTTTATCTGTTGCTTGGCTGATTGCTTGCCTAAAATCACAACCTTTTATAGAAATCTTTCCTTTTAGAAGCCGAGACATTGCCCTTACTTCCTTTTCAAGCTTTTCTGGCTTCATTCCAAGTCTTCTATTATCGGCACCTTGGTTAAATTCCCCATTACCATTAAATCTAACTGCATTCTTTACACATCGTGCAACGAGATATAAAAGAGCAGAAGGAGACTTTGTATTATTATAGATTTCTCTTACATCTCTAAAATATTTTGCAGGGTCTTCAAGTTGCCCATTCCAGTAAAAAGAATACTCTTCAATAATTCTTTCTGGCTCATCGACAATCATTTTCCAAAGTTCTGCAAGTGGCTCTAACTTATCGGCAACTACAAATTTTTTGGCTTTATGATTAATTGCAGAAGCTAGTGTAATTGCTCCCGAACCTGCAAAAGGTTCATAAAGAGTATCAATCTCAAAATCCATATATGAAAGTATGGAGTCAGCAAGCTTTCTTTTGCTACCTTGGTAAGGGATTGCATGCGGTGCTTTTTTCACTTGTATTCCTTGTTTTCTGGATTTAATGAGTAAAGAGAGCGACCTTTAACAATCTCTTTTAAAAACAATTTTGGCACATTCCCATCCTCTCTTCTTTTTTCTCTTCTATAAATAATAGAAAACAAAGAATTAGATGGAGTTTTTCCAGTAAAAGGAACATCTTCACTTTTACCAAGAAAAAGAACAATCTCTTGCAATGACAATGCTTTATGCTTTTTGAGAACCTTAACCATAAGTTCTTCAATATTGCTGTGTTGCCTGTTCCACGACATAGTAGCTCCTTTGGTGTAGTCGCATGCTAGCGCATGCTAACGTCGAGTCCCTAGGATTGCAAGCACTTCTTGAAGAAACAAGAGCATTCAAATAAAAAAAGACTGGCATTGCACCAGTCTTTTTTTATCTTTGATGAAGAGTTACCAAGTCTTCAAAATATATTTTATAAAAACTATTGACAGTTCAATTTTATTTCTTATAAATATATTACCACCGAACAAAACTATATTAGTTTAATTCTTTTTTAAAGTCAATAGCTAGTCTAATTTTGTTCCTTGGTAGTAAGATAGATTAAAGTGTTATATGTCGTTAGGCAGTTTGAGTAATCAAGCGATTAAAAAAGACCTAATCCCAGTTATCGGTTAATCTAGGAAGAAGTTAAGCAATAAAGTAATTTAAAGCTTAAAAGTATTCAATCAGTCTTTTATGTGACTAAAACAGCACGACTCATTAAATACAAGTAGCAAGGCAAATTATAGCGACTAGGCATAATGTAAGACCTACGGTATTAGGCGAAGAAATACCACAACAGCCAAGCGAACGAGTCCAATAACATAAAAGCCATAGATTATAAGTCTATGGAGTCTCTTACAGATTACTGATGATATGCAGTCTATGCCAGCATATCAAAGCGAGAAGTTAGGGCTTACAAAGCAAAAGGTTTAGGCTGAGAGTGGATACCCTGTAAGCAGTTTATTAGCAAACTGAAAGAAACCACCAAGTTAAGATGGCTATATATCATTCTTAACCCTTTTCTTAAAAATAAGAAACAAGGCAAAGCAAACGATTTTTCAAGATCGTAAGGGTAAGGCTTTGCCTTTTTTCTTTAGAAAAAAGCAAAGCCCTATAAGATTAATTAAGTATATTATTATAATATTTAATTAAACTAATAGAGTAAAAACATTAAATCCATATCAAAAGATAGATAAAGAGCAAAAGCACTTTAATGAAATAACACTATCAAACAATAATTAAACCCAAAGAAGCAAAGGATAAAAAATGGCACGGCGATTTTTTTACCTAAACTTTAATCAAAAGACAATCTATTGATAACTAATCTATCAACAGCATAAAGCTATTGATAGCCCTACGGGTTCATTAGTTACCAACAGATAAAAACCCTTCGCATTCCTTGTTCATAACTAATCTATCAACAGCATAAAGCTATTGATAGCCCTACGGGTTCATAAGTTATAAACAATACATTTGATCCACTACTATTTTTTAATTTTTCTTTTTTTAAGTCAAAAGCTTATCAAGAACAAGAAGAGTCTTTAACACTCTGCACAATTTCCCGAAAGCAAGACGAGCTTGCAAGCTAGACACCGTAGACCTACGGTCGCCATCATGCACCAAGATGGTGAACACAGCTAGAACCGACAGAAACCCACCTAGAAGCGATTTTTACAGCTTCAAGCACCACACCCCTACCCACCACCAAGAAAACGGCTTGTAGACCGTTCTATGAGCTCACTTTTAGCCTGGTTCAACCTGGAACAAGTAGAAGAACAAAAGAACTTAAATAAAAACACTGTTAAAGATTAAAACAATAAGAGCTTTTATGCTCTTTTTTTCATTTAAATTCTTTAAATCATTGACAGTTCATTTTAATTTAGTATTATTAAATTATCATTATTAAAAGGAGAATAAGAATGAATGATGATTTAATAAACATATTAGGTTCAATGACAGAATTAGAACTTGAAAGTCTTATAGACTCAAAATCTAAAAAACTATCAAGCCTTAAAAGCAAAAAACTAGATTTACTTTTTGAAATAGAACAGCTAGAAATTTTTATACAAGCAGTAGAAAAAGAATTGACAGCAAGAGAAGATGAAGACTTGAATGTATTTATAGATTGCGAAGATGAACTAACAGACTATGACGAGCAAGACTGTTTTGACCCATTCAAAGAAAACAATGAAGTTTTAACAGATGAAAAAATGGGACTTTTGTTAAAATTCAGCACATTAAAGAAAGAATTAGAAAGTATATTAAACAAAGGAGATAAAAAATGAAGTATCGCAGAAATAAAATAAAATACTCTTTTTATGGAACACCATTAGAGATAGAAGAAATTTTAGAAGAAGCAAAAAGACTTAATATGCACTTTAACGAATATCTTATAAGTTGCCATAAAAAAACTCTAAAAGAGAATGAAGCAAAGGAGTATTTCAGCAACAGAAACAAAGGAGAATGAAAATGTTATTTAAAGAAATCAAAATAAAAAAGCTAGAAGAACAAATAGTTTTTTGGGAAAATGAGATTAAAGAACTTAGAGAGCAACTAGAAAAAGGAGAAATTACTTATGACTACTTTTTAGAAACTTTCAAAAGTTTTGAAGAGATTTTAGAATATAAAAAGCTATTATTAAGACAGATTATAAACAACAACAAATAAAAGGAGAAAGAAAAAATGGAAGAAGAAGAAAAACAATACAGACTTTTTTTAGCAGTGGTAGCAATACTTACTTTCTTATTTTCCTTGTATATTGGATTAACAATTTACAATGAAAAGCCATTTAAGTGTCACAAGACAGACACTTGCAATTCAATTTTTAGATAAAAGGAGTAAGAAAAAATGGAAAGTTTACAAAGTCAAAAGCTACTATTAGACGGATTAAAAATCATCAAAGAGAGTCTAATAAAACTAATATTTAGGAGAAAAAAAGATGTTTGATTTATTAAAGTTCATCAACCACAACAAGAAAATAAACGGCAAAGGTGTTTTTGAAGTCTATGGAACTTACTACCATTTAACACCTTATGACATGGGAAATCTTGCAGTACTTGAACCAAGAAAACCAAGCATAAGCAATTGGAAAGCTATTTCAGGAGCTTCTAAAATTCTCTATTGTTTAATAGCAATGCCAAAAGAAAAGACTAGCACAGACAAATTTTATGTTTACAGAAACAAAAGACCAGAGAAGGCATACAGACAAATTTTTGAAAACGGTTTTATTTTTGATGAAGTAAGAATGTTTAAAAAAACAGAGTTTATTAAAGTAGGAGTCTTAGAAAACTGCATTAAAGTTTTTGATATTTTTAGAGATATTGACCACATAGGCGATCAAGACAACATAGAAAAACAGAAGGAAGCCTTAAAGGAATTAAGATTTATAAAGCAGAGAAAAACCTTTTTTGTTCCATTCGCAAAGATAGAAAAAAGACACATAATCATTTAAAAAGGAGAAAAGAAAATGAAAAATGATGATTACACCAAGACAAGACTTGAAAGAAAATTAGCAGAAATAAGAAGAGAAAACATAGAGACAAGCAGGGACGGAAAAATTTATTTTAGCTATCTCATAAGCTATCAAGCAATTTTAACTTTATTCCTTTTGTTCCTTTTCTTCCAAACTTTTGGACTAGCAACAGCGAAAAACTTTATTGTAAGTTCATCAATAACAATAATTCTTTATGGCTCAATCGCTAGTTTTTTTCCAAAGATTTATAGAAACTCAAACGAAGAAGACATTAAAAACAAGCTAGCAGAATATGAAAAAAACTTATGAAGACTAGACGAAGAAGAGAGCTTAACGGCTCTTTTTTTTTCGCCCATAGATACGAAAGAACAGCACTACTTACCTAATTTTCATTCAATCTTTTTAGGACTGATGAAAACTTTTCTTTGCTAATCCTTGAACTTTTTTTAGAGTGCTTTTGCGAACATTCCTTATTGCTTTTTCACGACTTTTTCAAAATCGTAAAGCCCTAAATAATGTTCTTACACATATAGCAATCGTCCCGATTGCACCAAATTAACGGAAACCGTTAATTGCTCTGGCGAGCCTAGGCATTACCTTTCGGTAATGTATAAAAGTTTTTTGTTTAAAGGCAATACCAAGAGAGCTAGGAAACATCTAAGAAGAAGTAATTATTTAAGTATTGCCTTTGGTCTTTACTTTTGATTTTAATTTGATAACATTAAAAGTAAATACCAAATACAATAATTTAAAAGGAGAAAACGGTATGAAAAAAGTTCAAAAGACAATAAAGATCAATTACATTCTATCAGTAGCAATTGAAGATTATGCAGAAAAAAACAAGATAGCCCAGATAGAAGTTATAGAAAAAGCTTTAACGGAATGGTTTATGGAGAAGAAAGAAAATCAAACAAGCCAAGAGATTTTAGAGCTTATGCAATTGATGTTAAACAATCAAATAACTATGGCGAATGACATAGAAGAAGTAAAAAGAGTTTTAGATAATACAGAGATAGTTTAATAGAGTTAGGGAGTTACCAAAATGAAAAAGAATAAAAAAATACATTGGTTAAGATTTAAAAACAATGATGATTTACTTACACCAACAGACATAAGAACTTACATAGGACAGCATTGTTTTTATCTTATTTTAGCTTTCCTTTTTAGTGTCTATTTTTGGCATTTAATCATAAATGCTAGTTCAACAATGGGCATTGATTGGGCTGTAAAAATCTTGTTCACATCATCAAACGAAGATTATAGAGAGTGGGCAAGGGACAAGATTGTTTTTACTTCTGCCCTAAGTTTCATAGCTGGAATTTTTGGAAGCTACAAGCTAACACCAAAAGTCACCTGGACTAAATTATCTAATGAAACTAAAAATCTTTACTTTGAAGATACAGCGATAGCAAACAGCGAATTTCACAAAATACAGAAGGAACAAGACAATACTTTGTATGAGTCTGGAACTTATTTAATAACACAAGATGATTGTTTGAAGCCATTAAACATTAAACTTAATTTAATATTTAAGACTTTTAATTTTCAGTTTGACTCAATCAAAGTTAAAAAATTTCCTTGGCTAAGTCCTGTTGTCATCAATAAAAATGCTTCTATCTTATCTAAGTTTACTATTGGTCTTGCAGGATCAGGAAAATCCGTTTTTTTTGATTATTTGTATGAAGCAGAACTAAAAAACGGAACAAAACTAATCATACACAGCCCAGACCAGAAGGCTAGAAATCAAATTGCTAGTTCAGGTTATACATATGCAATATCAGCACCTTGGTTTAAAGACTCCATCTATATAGACATTTTTAAGACACTAGAAGTAGAAGACATTAACCAACAAAATGCCCTTATTGATGTAATCATTACTTCAATTCACGGCTATGTAGACCAGTCAAGCGACAATGCTTTTTTTGAGAATGGAGCAGTCTACATTCTTACAGCAAGTCTTAGAAAAGTTATACATACTTCTAAAATTAAATACTTGGAACTACAAGAAAAACTTAAAGCTTTTGAAAAAGAACAAGAGAAAAATAGCGAAGAAGAGAAAGAGAGTTTAAGCCTTACAGACTTTGAGCAAGGAATTTTAGAAAGACAAGGACTAGCAAGTTTAGATTTATGGATTGAAGAACTTGTTAATAAAACTCAAATCTATCAATTTAAAGAGCTAGTAGATGTTTATTACCCAGAAGCAGGTTTTACTATCAGTGAAGATGCCGAAAAAATGACAGCTTCTATTATTGCTAGTATTACAAAATCTTTAACCAATTTAGGAATATTAAACAACTTCTACAAGAAAAATAGAAAGCCTTTTGATTTACGAAAATGGTGTTTAGACATTCCAGAGCTAGACAACAAGGGAAGACCATTGCCAGAAAAACAAGTTATTGTTTTATGTGGAGACAAGGAATATGCAGAAGTCAGCAAGATAAACATAGCTCTATTTATCAATATGGCTAGTGTTTTCTTATTAAGTGACCAGAGAGAAAAAGCATTTAACAAGAATAAAGTTAGAGTCCATCAAATCTTAGACGAGTTCCCTAACTTTGCTAAAAATATTGAGATGAACAAATGGATTGAAATTATTAATGAAGGTAGAAAGTTTGGAAACATTGCAACCATTGCAAGCCAAAACACACACCAGATAGCTAGCTGTCTTAAAGGAAATAAGGTAGATAGCCAAAAATTTTTAGGTTCTTTTCATACTCAAATAATCGGTCAACCATCGCCAGAAGATGGAGACTTTATAGAAAATATTTGTGGAGAAGTCACCTATAAAGACAAAACAGCTACACCAACAATAGACACAATGACAGGTAAAAAATCTCTTTCTTACCCAGAAAAAGACAGAGTAGAAAAGATTACTTGGCAAAAACTCCAAGAAGACTTAGGAGTTCAAAACCAGAAACTAGGAAGAAACACTAATAAAAATATTGGTGTAAATATGGCTATTAGACTTGTAGGAACTAATATAACTGCCAATTTATTTTTTCCTTTTAAAGAAAACTTTTGCAAAGACAAAAGAGAAGAGCTTTTAAAGAATGGAAAAATAGTAAAAGAAAACGGACTAGAAGTATATTGCTATAAAGATAAGCTCAAAAGATCAATAAGACAGCCTTTGCACTTTAAAGAAAGAAGAATACAGCTAACAGAAGAAGAGCAAAATCTTTCATATATTAGAAGAGCAATAGAAGCAAAAGAAGCTTTATTAGGAAAACTTGCCAATAATAAAGACCTTAAAGGAGTGGCAAACACAAAAGAAGAACTTGCACAACTCAAAAAAGAAGATACAAGGCTTAAAAATCAGCAATTGGCTAATGAACAGAAAAAGAATGAAGAGAAATTAGCCAATAGAACTACAAATGATTTTTTAGGAGTCGTAAAAATTGAAAAAGGTAGTGAGGTAGATAGTTTGGCAGGTGCAAACAAGAAGCCAGAAGAGAAGGAAGAAAAAGCCGAAGGTTTTGCAGAGACTACTAGCGAAATTCTCAAAGAAACGGCTTTTCATGGTTTAGACCACACAGGAACACTAGGAGCCTTAGATAATGCTCTAACAGTTCTAGAACACCTAGAAAGCAAGCCAGAAGATAACGGAACAGAAACAATAATTTCCTTGGAAAACGAAGAGAACAAGCCAAAGCAAAAAAGAAAAATTATAAGAAAAAAGGAGAATGAAAGATGATAAGTAATAGCAATGTAAAAAGTAAGGACTACTACACAAAAGAATATATGAGAGATGATTACTATAATAAACAAGGTAATCAAGTAGAAGGAATAGGACAATGGAACGGTAAAGGGTGCGACAGATTAGGATTAAAGGGAGAAGTGAACCAAAAGCAATTTTGGAACTATTTAGACGGTAGAAATCCTAATAATCATAATGAGAAGTTAAGCCCTTATGTTAGAAATGACGAAGCCAACAAACAGCCAGAAGCCAACAAAGCACAAGATTTTGTTTTAAATGCAAATAAAGACTTTACTATTTTATGTGAAGTTTATGCAGACGACCCAGAAATGTCTAAAAAGCTAGATGAAATATGGAATAAAGCAAATGAAACAATGAGAGATGAAATAGAACAGAGATTAACAACCAGAGAAAACGGAAAATTTACACCCGTAGAAGGTGCAATATCTGCAACCTGGCAACACAGAACAGCAAGAGAACAAGACGGAAAGATAGACCCACACAAACATTCTCATAATGTCTATGGACATTACCAGCCATCAAGAGATGGCACTATGAAAGCTGTGGACTTTGGAAGAGTCTTTAACGACAAATTACTTATTGGCTCAAAAGCACAAGAAGTAATGGCAAAAGGTGTTAGAGATTTAGGTTTTGAAATTGAAGAAGCTAAAACAGGCTGGAAACTTAAACATTTAAGTGATGAAGTTAGACAAGATTTTTCAGGCAGAGGTGAACAAATCAAAAAAGGCATTGGAGAAAATGCCACTTATGAAGAAAAACAGAAGGAAGCGAACAAGAAACAAGCAAAAGGAGACTATCAGCTAGAAGATTTAAAGGAACAATGGAAGGAAAGATTAGAAAAGCACGGAGTTACAAGAGACACCCTAGACACAGTTAGAACACTTCCAAAAGAGCCACAAAAAACCATTAGCAAGGAAGATATTTTAAGAAAAGCTTGTCAAATTTCCAAATCATCTACTTTTACTTCAAAACATATTGATATTGCAATAGCTCAAAAAGGACAAGTTTTTGATTTTGACCAAAAGAAGATGAAGGAAGAAATTTTTAAAGATAAATCATTAGTAAAAACCAATCAAAAATCAAAAGATGGACAAGCCTTATATTTTTCCAATGCTATAACATCTAAAAGCTATCAAAACGATATGCAAAAAATGGGAGAAGCTAACAATAGAATTAAATCAGCACAAATAAAAAATTCTATTGATATGCAAAAAGGTGGACTTGAAAAAGTGCAGAAGGCAAAACCACCAAAAGGAGAGAAACAAGAAAAAGAACAAGAAAAATCTAAGGACAGTAAAGAAAACACATCATCTAAACAGCCACAGAACGAGCATAAAGAACCCAAGAGCCAACAGCCAGAACAACAACCACAGCAACAGGCAGACAGCCCAAATGCTAGCAGTTCAAGAAATGGCATAGGTTCAGCTAATGCCGTTCAGTCAATTAATGAGCTAATGGGTTCTATCAAGAGTCTAGAAGAAAGATTATTTAAATTAAAACCTAACGATCCCGAAAGATATGTTTTGCAAGAAAAGCTTAATAACTTACAAGGGCAACTATCAAAGATGATAGAAGAAAGAAACAAAGAAGAAGTTAAAAGAATGATTGAAGAAACACAACAACAAAAACAATTACAAAAACAACTTGAAAGAACAAGATAATTTTATATAATAAGATAATAATAATAAGGAGAAAATAAAATGGACTTTGAAATCAACATAATAAATAAAAATAGCTTAGAGAAAATAGCAGACTTTTTTAGTCTTCAAGAAGTAAATGTTTTACATTTTCTTAATGAGAATAAAACAAGACTCTATATAAATGGAGTTAAGGACTACACTATTTATCTAGAAGAACTAGAAGACCAAATAATTTTTTGTAGAGTTTGGAGAGAATGGGACGAAAAAAACCCAATAACCAAACAGGAAGAGAAAGACCTAGTTAAATGTAAGGCTATCAAATGGAAAATTTTAAAGCTTCTACATTCACTTAATGATAAAAAGTTTGGTGGAGCTATCTATCTTGAAGAAATGCCCGAAAAGATGGAAGACACCAGACTAGACCCAAAGGGAAAACAAGGCAAATCAATCTTAGACTTACAGTTAGATGATGAATGAAGATAAAAGAAAAGAACCTTAAAAAAGGTTCTTTTTTATTGTCTTTATCTTTTTAAAGAAAGATGTTAAAAACACTTGATCTAAAATTAAATCTATGTTAATATCACGGCTCTTAACTAAAAAGAAAGGCAATTTATGAATATTTTATCTTTAAAAACAATTTACTTCTTTGATATAACAAATGAATTTGACACAAGAACTTATTTAAGAGATTGTGTAGACATTTTTGTTTATGGAAAAGAAGAGCTAGAAAGTCTCTACCCTGTTGATGTTTTTAACTTTCTTAAAATGGTAAGAATTGTGAAGTGTGAAGACTCACCAGAACAATTTTTAGAGTTCATAAACCATATTACAACTTACCCAGAAATGGGAATGAAAAGGTTTATTGTTCGTTACATTGAAATGGCAGACGAAAAACTAAATAGACTTTTTACAGATATGAGAAAGTTAAAAATGTATACAGAAAAAGTAAGTTTTAATGATGAAAGGAATTTATGATAAAAGAAATAGACATTGATATTATATACATTCAATCTGTCTTATTGCTTGGAAAAATTCAATCTAGCGATGAAATAAATTTAAGAGAAAATTTATGGATTGAAAACAGAAAGAACATAAAAATAAAAGCAAGAAAAGAAATAAGACTTTTAGAGAAAAAGGAAAACAGGAAATTAAATTGGGCTGAAAAAGAAAACTATACTAATAGAATGATTTATGAAGCTGACAAACAATTTAAAATTGAAGTTATCAAAATAGCTAAATCTTATGAATGAAAACAAAAAAGGACTCCAAAAGAGTCCTTTCTTATTTCCATTTCTTTGTATTGTCCCGTTAGGGAAACGGCTCCGTCCGTTCTCTATTGCTCCCGTAACACTTGCAACACCCACACCAGAGCCACAGAAACGAGCTACAAGCCACTTTCAGGACACGACCTAGACCAGCACACCAGCTAGACCCGTTACGAGCTTGTAGACCGTTCTAGACCCAACAACCCGAAACAATTTGCCCAAAAATTGCACCGATCCCGAAATTATGCCCAACACAAAACACAGTAAACCGTTGATTTTTATGGGCTTTTTGTGTTTTAGGCAACATCTGTGCACCAAAAACAGCCGCCACCCAGCGTTGCGATTTCAGTTGCCATACATTTGCTCCGTGATTGATTATTGTCGTCAAATAACGCGACCAGATGTCATGACTGTAGCGCAAAGCGATCAATGTGCAAAGAAATCGGAAGGCAATTGCCGCGTCAACAACAGTGTGGGCCGCTGCGATCCAGGCTGCAAATCAGGTTCAGCGGAAAATAATGGTGCCGCCACTGACCAGCACCGGCAATACCTGCGGCGCAAAAATATCGGCATCAAACAGGGCTTCCGCAATCCTGAATTCCCGCCCACCATTCGACTGCAAGTGAGCGGCGGCACTTTCCATCAGTTGCTGCAAGCTTTGTTCCTCCACTAGCAAGCCACCGTTTTCCGGAGCGACCAAAGAGATCAGGCTGGGTTGCGCAATATCCTCAATCACGTTTGGCGTATGGTGGCAGCGGGTCGCAATCAGCGATGAGAGGTTGGCGATCACTGGTGCCGCAGGCGGCACTTCGAATATTGTCTCGTCATCGTGCAGCAACAGCACTGCTGGGATGTGCTTGAGTATGGCGAGACTTTCCTGATGCAAGGGTGCGTGCTCCAGCGGCAACAACTTCGCACCGCAGCGTGCCACTGCGATATAGAACATCAGTGCATCCTGATGCCCCTGGCCCCAGTACACGACCGTATCGCCCGCCTTCACATGCCATTCGCTTTTCAGGCGTGCAGTGGCCCGTTCGATACGCGACCAGAATTTTCTGTACGTGACCACGCGCCGACTCGAGCGCGATGCAATCGCATTCGGCTGGGTCGCAACATGCTGACGCAAGATGGTAAAAAGATTCATGTGTAAATTTCTCCGCAACCTGAATTCTACGGAAAAACTACGCAGGCTATGCGGCGATTAACCATGAGAGTTCATTTTTTCGGCATAATGAATGAAATTTCCTGGATCACCGATGTCTATCACCCCTTCAAGTAGCGCCGCCCCCGTTGTTGATGCACGCCATTTTCGCGATGCGCTGTCTCAATTCGCGACGGGTGTCACGATTATCACGACTCGTTTGCCAGACAAGAGCTTTCTCGGCTTGACGGCGAGTTCATTCAATTCGGTTTCGCTCAACCCGCCGCTGGTCTTGTGGAGTCTCGCGCAGACGGCGAGCAGCATGCCCGTTTTCACAAACAATTCGCACTACGTCATTAATATTCTGGCCGCCGATCAGGCTGCTCTCGCCCATCAGTTTGCGCGTCCCAGCAAGAATCGTTTTGAGGGTGTGGATTTCACCTTGTCGCCTACTGGTTTGCCGATACTCTCAGGCGTCGCAGCGTGGTTTGAATGCCATAATCGCAGCCGTTATCCGGAAGGCGATCACGTCATTTTTGTGGGAGAAGTCGAGTGTTGCAAGGTGTCGCCCAAAGAGCCGCTAGTCTTTCACGGTGGTCGCTTTCTGTCTGAATAAGATCAGGATTCCAGAAAGCAAAATTGGCGCAGCAAATAACGGAACATTAATCCTGCAGCAGGCGCGACAAGATACCGGCTGAATCATACGCGGCCCGGCGCAATCTATCATTAATGCCGTTCCACGCGTCATCCAAAGGCGGTGCCTGCACCACAATGACATCCGCGTTCGCGTTATCCATCGCGCGCAAGGCGGCATACAGCGCATAGGCGTAACCGGCAGGATTTGTTGGCAACGCAATGCGCGCAAAAACCGGAGTATGCACTTCTGCATCGTATTGCATCAATGCGACGCGACGACCACGGGTATCCAATTTTTGCAGCACGTCATTCAACTGCACGGCATCGACCAACACTACCGGTGTATGCGGCGCGTAATGCGACTCCAGGGTGCCGGAAGCGCGTGGTGCAGTGTGATCCGGCAAGGCGGGCCAGCTGCCCAATACATCGGCGATCTGTGCTGCCGTGATATGGCCGGGGCGCAGCAAGACAGCATGGCCGCGCGACACATCGACGATCGTCGATTCAATACCGACTTCGCTTTGGCCGCCATCGAGTATGCATGTCAGCAGCGCGCCCTCATCATCCGCGAATTCATCATGTACATGCTGTGCAGTGGTTGGGCTAACCTGGCCAAACTTGTTGGCAGAGGGCGCAGCTACACCACCCTGGCCATTCTTGAACGCGCGCAGCAAGGCTTGTGCGACCGGATGGGAAGGACACCGCAACCCTATCGAATCCTGACCGCCGGCAACCGTATCGGGAATGTGCTCGGCCCGCTTGACGATCAAGGTTAGCGGGCCTGGCCAAAAGGCCGCAATCAATTTGCGCGCATCAGGTGAAACGGATTGCGCCCAATAAGCAAGGTCGGCTTCCGGTGCCAGATGCACAATGACCGGATGATTGGAAGGGCGCCCTTTGGCTTGATAAATCTTGGCAACTGCCATTGGATTTTCGGCGTCTGCACCGAGGCCATAGACGGTTTCGGTAGGAAAGGCGACCAGTTCGCCGCGCTCCAGGCGGCGCGCAGCATCTTCGATTGCGGGCAAATCCAGTGATTCAGGCATCGCTTGCTTATTCAACGCTATCGACGATCAAGGCGCGATGCCGAGAATCACACAGGCTTTGTGCAGATTGGCTTGCGCTTCTTCCAGTGTCGCTGCGATGAAAGTAATGTGACCCATCTTGCGGGCACGGCGTGCGGTATCTTTGCCGTACAAGTGCAGATTGGCACCAGGCAGCGCCAGCACTTTGTCCCATGCCGGCTCACGCGCTTCATCCGACTTTCCTTCAAACCAGATGTCACCCAGAATATTCAGCATTGCTGCCGGCGAATGCTGACGCACATCACCCAAAGGCAGGCGCGCCATGGCCCGTGCCTGTTGCGCAAACTGGCTGGTGACGCATGCATCGATCGTGTAGTGACCGCTATTATGTGGGCGCGGCGCCATTTCATTGACGACCAGTGAGCCATCGGTGAGTACAAAGAATTCTATGCACAAAACGCCGACATAACCGAGCTGCTCAATCACGGCCAGCGTCGCCGCTTGCGCTTTTTCTGCAGATGCCTGGGTAATGTGTGGACCCGGCACCGTCGTTGTAAACAGTATGCCGTCTCTATGTACATTTTCTGCAATCGGATAAACCACCGCCTTGCCGTCGGCACCACGCGCTGCGAGTACGGAAATTTCATACGCCAGCGGCAGCATTTTTTCCAGCACGCAGGCGACGCCATTCATGGCCGCATAGGCATCGTGCAACTCGGCGCGGGTCTTGACGCGAACCTGGCCTTTGCCGTCATAACCCATGCGTACGGTTTTCAATATGCCTGGCAGTAAATCGTCAGGCACGGCATCCACGTCAGCGTCGGAATTAATTTCTTTATGCGACGCAGGGAACACGCCAGAAGTCGTCGCGCACTCGATAAAGAAGCGCTTCTCTGCCATCCGGTCCTGTGCGATGGAAACGCACGACGATGAAGGCGCGACGAAAGTGCGCTCACCCAAAAATGCGAGGCTCTTGGCCGAAACATTTTCAAATTCGGTGGTCACTGCCGCACATTGCGCAGCCAGCTTGATCAATGCATCAGCATCCGTATAGTCAGCGCTAAGCAACTGATCGGCAGCGTGACTCGCAGGACAATCCAGTGCCGGCTCCAGCACGGCTACCTTGAAGCCCATTTGTTGCGCGGCATGTGCAAACATGCGGCCCAGTTGTCCGCCACCCATGACGCCCAGCCAGGTGGCCGGGGCAGCGGATGGATTCAAAGGTGATAATTGTTTGGTCATTTCGGCAGGATCATTTCTAAAGCGATTTGTGTTTGCTTGGCGCGGAATTCTTGCAAGCTCACGGCAAGCTTGTCATCGGTAGTCGCAAGCATCGCTATGGCAGCCAGCGCCGCATTCGCCGCGCCCGCCTCGCCGATGGCGAAGGTCGATACGGGAATCCCCTTCGGCATCTGCACGATGGACAACAATGAATCTTCACCGCGCAAATATTTGGAAGGCACAGGCACACCCAGAACAGGCACAATGGTTTTTGCTGCCAGCATGCCGGGCAAGTGCGCGGCACCGCCGGCGCCGGCGATGATCGCACGCAGGCCGCGCGCGCGCGCGGACTCTGCATAGGCAAACATTTGATCCGGCATCCGATGCGCGGAAATCACTTGCGCTTCATGTGCAATACCAAACTCTTTCAGCATCGCGACTGCATGCTGCATCACATCCCAGTCGGATGAAGAACCCATCACGATGCCGATAACAGGCTGGCTCGATGCTTCGTTTGTCATATCAGCCTTTCAGGTCTTCGCCAGTCAAACGGGTCAATGCTTCACGGTACTTTGCGCCGGTTTTTTCAATGACATCATCCGGCAAGGTGGGGGCAGGTGCGGTCTTGTTCCAGTCGGTCAGCGTTTCCAGATAATCGCGTACAAACTGCTTGTCGAAAGACGGTGGCGAAATACCGGTCGCGTAGGAATCAGCAGGCCAGAAGCGCGAAGAATCAGCAGTCAATACTTCATCCATCAAATGCAGCACACCATCTTTATCCAGCCCGAATTCAAACTTGGTATCGGCAATGATGATGCCGCGTGTCGCAGCATAATCCGCGGCCGTCTTGTATAGCTGAATGCTGACGTCGCGAATCTTGTTCGCCAGTTCTTTGCCAATACGCTGCTCCATGTCGGCGAAGGTGATGTTCTCGTCATGCTCACCCAGATCGGCTTTGGCAGCTGGCGTGAAAATCGGCTCTGCCAGTTTCTCTGCCTGCTTCAATCCTGCCGGCAATTGCACGCCGCAAACTGCACCGGTTTGCTTGTAATCGTTCCAGCCGGAACCGATCAGGTAACCGCGCACCACGGCTTCGACCAAGATCGGTTGCAGACGCTTGGCGACAACGGCGCGGTTCTTGACCTGCGACACTTCGTCTGGCGCAACCACCGATTCCGGTGCGATGCCGGTCAGATGATTCGGCACGATGTCCTTCAGTTTTTCAAACCAGAAGTCAGACATCTGGTTCAGCACTTGCCCCTTGTCCGGTATCGGTTGATTCATCACGACGTCGAATGCCGACAAACGGTCGCTGGTGACAATCAAAATCTTGTCATCGCCGACGGCGTAGTTTTCGCGAACCTTGCCGCGTCCGAGTAAAGGCAATGAAGTGATGCTGGACTGATACAAACTGGTCATGACGTTTCCATAAATCTGAAACGGCGATTCCGAGAATCGCCGATACGTGGTTGCAATACTGAATAGGCCTGCTAACTCTGTGTTGCAGAGGACTCATGGCACTCTGCTTGCCGAGCGATCTGCTGCCAATCGAACGCTTACTGAACGATTTGCGACAATTCGCCGGCCTTATATTTTTCTGCCATTTTATCGAGCGACAGCGGTTTGATTTTTGCCGCCTGGCCTTCGCAACCGAAAGCAAGGAAGCGCGCCTTGCACACCTGTTTCGCCGCTTCTTTTGCCGGTTTCAGATAATCGCGCGGATCGAACTTCGTCGGATTCTCGATCAGGTAGCGACGGATCGCGCCTGTCATCGCCAAGCGGATATCGGTATCGATGTTGATCTTGCGCACACCGTTTTTGATACCGATTTGAATTTCTTCCACCGGTACGCCGTAAGTCTCTTTCATATCGCCGCCGAATTCGCGGATTTCCGCGAGCAATTCCTGCGGCACCGATGACGAACCGTGCATCACCAGATGCGTGTTTGGAATGCGCACATGGATTTCACGTATGCGTTCTATTGCCAGAATATCGCCCGTCGGCTTTTTCGTAAACTTGTATGCGCCATGCGAAGTACCGATCGCGATGGCCAATGCATCGCACTGGGTTTGCTTGACGAAGTCGGCTGCCTGTTCAACGTCGGTCAGCAATTGTTCGCGTGTCATCTTGCCGTCGGCACCGTGACCGTCTTCCTTGTCGCCCATCATGGTTTCCAGCGAACCCAGCACGCCCAGTTCTGCCTCTACCGTGACGCCGATTGCGTGCGAAAACTCGACTACCTTGCGCGACACTTCGACGTTGTATTCATAGCTGGCAACCGACTTGCCGTCTGCATTCAAGGAACCGTCCATCATCACAGATGTGAAGCCCGAACGAATTGCCGCCATGCAGATGGCCGGTGTCTGTCCGTGATCCTGATGCATGACGACTGGGATGTGTGGGTACGCTTCCACTGCGGCCTGGATCAAGTGACGCAGAAACGGTTCGCCCGCATATTTGCGTGCACCAGCCGAAGCTTGCATGATCACTGGCGAGCCGACTTCATCGGCGGCTTCCATAATGGCCGTCACCTGTTCCAGGTTGTTGACGTTGAACGCAGGCAGACCGTAGCCGTTTTCGGCTGCGTGGTCGAGCAATTGACGCATGGATACGAGTGGCATGGTAATTCTCCAAAACAGTAAATGAGGTTTGCCGAACAGATGATTTTTATTTGCCACGCGTTTGATCCGCAGCGACTCTTCCATCATCTTCACAACAAATTAGTTTTCTAATACTTCAAACATACGTACTACGTTTTCGTGCATCAGCGTACGAGCATAACTTCCGCTGCTCGCATCGCTTCGTTCTTCCGAATCAATCTCCGGCGCGCTGTTCGAGAATCTCGACTGCAGGCAAGGTTTTGCCTTCCAGAAATTCCAGGAAAGCGCCGCCGCCGGTAGAGATATAACCGATCTTGTCGGCGATATCGTACTTGGCAATCGCCGCCAGCGTGTCGCCACCGCCGGCAACTGAAAAGCCTTTGGATTCTGCAATTGCGCGTGCCAGAGTTTTGGTGCCGTTAGCAAATTGATCGAACTCGAATACCCCGACCGGACCGTTCCAGACGATAGTGCCGGCCTGGGCAATCTGCCTGGCCAGGATCTCGGATGTCTGCGGCCCGATATCCAGGATCATGTCGTCATCAGCCACATCTTTCACATCCTTGATGGTCGCTGCGGCCGTTGGCGAAAACTCTTTGGCGCACACCACATCGACTGGAATCGGGACCGATGCACCGCGCTTGGCCATCATGTCGATGATCGCTTTAGCGTCACCGACCAGGTCGGCTTCTGCCAGCGATTTACCGATTTTCAAACCGGCAGCCAGCATGAAGGTATTGGCGATACCGCCACCGACGATCAGATTATCGACCTTGTCGGCCAGCGTTTTTAAAATGGTCAGCTTGGTCGAAACCTTGGAGCCGGCCACTATCGCCACCAATGGGCTGGCCGGTTGGTGCAAGGCCTTGCCCAGAGCATCCAGTTCTGCCGCCAGCAAAGGACCGGCGCAAGCTACAGACGCATATTTGGCGACGCCATGCGTGGTTGCTTCAGCGCGATGCGCAGTACCAAAAGCATCGTTCACGTAGACATCACACAGCGCGGCAATTTTCTTGGCGAGCGCATCGTCATTCTTTTTTTCGCCCAGGTTGACGCGGCAATTTTCCAGCAGCACGACCTGCCCCGGCGCCACGTCCACGCCATCTACCCAGTTTTGTTT
Organism: uncultured Herminiimonas sp.; assembly: GCA_964406085.1. Classification (GTDB taxonomy): domain Bacteria; phylum Pseudomonadota; class Gammaproteobacteria; order Burkholderiales; family Burkholderiaceae_D; genus Oxalicibacterium. Next base: position 151,435 of record CAYOQL010000002.1, on the reverse strand, counting down.
CAATTCCACCGACTGACCGAGCAGTTCGCTCAGGCGTTGTGCAATCGGAGCCAATGTATCTGCCGGTTTGAATTCGCCCTCGACCGGGCGGCCTAGATGCGAGGTCACCATCACGGCGGCACCCGCCTTGAGCGCCTGTTGAATCGCCGGCACCGAAGCGCGTATGCGCGTGTCTTCGGTGATCTTGCCTTGGCTGTCTTGCGGTACGTTGAGATCGGCACGGATAAATACGCGCTTGCCCTTGAGTTCATTACGCGCGATCAAATCGCTCAATCTTTTGAATTGCATGAGGTTATTCGTTAGTGGGTTTGACGAAAGACCGCTATTTTACCGCACCGGACGGCGCAAAAACCTTGGTTTCATGCCAATGTTCTCGGCGGAAAATGCGGAAAGAGGGGAAATTGCAGGCGGTTTCACCGAATGAGGCCAATTGCAAAGTCGCCAGTTAGAAGGCTATTCAACAAATAGATTCATTTTTAATATGATAAATTATCTTTTAATTATCATTTTGCGGCCACTCGGCGGAAAATTAAAGGGATGGAAATGAACCTGCTTCCAAACAATCAAATCAATTCGGACGCCCCTGGACTGGCTTGGCGACCTCTTTTTTCATTCTGGAATCCGTTAAAATCGAGCTCTTGCAAAATTACTGGAGTTTCCAATGTCGATGTCTGATCGCGACGGCAAAATCTGGAAAGATGGCCAACTCATAGACTGGCGCGATGCGAACATACACATCCTGACGCACTCGCTGCATTACGGCATGGCCGTGTTCGAAGGTGTACGCGCCTATAAAACTGACCAGGGCACCGCAATCTTCCGCCTGCGTGAACATACTGAACGCCTGTTCAATTCTGCCAAGATCTTTCAATTGACCATACCTTTCGATCAGGAAGCGATCGCACAGGCGCAACTGCAAGTAGTGCGCGAAAACCAGCTGGAAAGCTGTTATCTGCGTCCATTAGTCTGGATCGGCGACGAAAAACTAGGCATCTCCGCCAAAGGGAACACCATCCACGTGGCGGTCGCCGCTTGGCCTTGGGGCGCGTATCTGGGTGAAGACGGTCTCAACCAAGGCATACGCGTCAAAACCTCTTCGTTCAGCCGCCACCACGTCAATGTCTCGCTGATACGCGCCAAGGCCTCCGGCTATTACATCAATTCCATTCTCGCCAATCAGGAAGCGCTGGCGGATGGCTACGACGAAGCCTTGTTGCTGGATACCGACGGTTATGTCTCTGAAGGTTCGGGTGAAAACGTTTTCATCGTCAAGAAAGGCAAGCTTTATACGCCTGACCTCGCCTCTTGCCTAGACGGCATCACCCGCGATTCGGTACTGACGATTGCACGTGATCTCGGCATCGAAGTCATCGAAAAACGCATCACCCGCGATGAAGTCTATTGCGCCGACGAGGCCTTTTTTACCGGGACGGCAGCCGAAGTCACGCCGATACGCGAGCTGGATAATCGCGCCATTGGCGACGGCAAGCGCGGAGCCATCACCGAAAAACTGCAAACCGTATTTTTCGATGCGGTTGCCGGGCGTGCACCGCAATACAGTCACTGGCTGACGATCATCTGATCATCAGCTTGGAAGGGCGGATTATTTGCTATACGATAGCCGCGCTTCACTTTACTATCTGCAACATGCAGCAAGCATTTAGCGCACTAACAACTTAATTCAGTAATTATTTATCAAGCAATTCGGAGAATCAAATGACACAAGCAACGCAAGGCGCGTCCGCAATCGAACTCGACGGCAAAGATTTGCCAGCCTACTGCCCCAACCCGGCCATGCCGGCCTGGAGTTCGCATCCACGCGTTTTCCTGGAGTTCTCGCACGGCGGCGAAGCAAAATGCCCTTATTGCGGTACTGTGTATCGCCTGAAACCCGGTGCCGCCGCACACGGTCACTGATCAATCATCATGCCAAAAGCACGCAAGCAGTTCGGCACCGCAGACGATATCGAAATCGCCTTCTACGATGCAATCGGTCGCGCCGATCTGGAAGCACTGATGGCATTGTGGGCAGACGATGAGGAAGTCGTCTGCATCCATCCTGACGGCACACGGTTGATCGGCTATGCAGCAATCCGCGCATCGTGGGAAGAGATTTTTTCCCGCGGCGGCGTACACATACTGCCGTTGCAGTTGCACGCTTCGCACAACCTGATGAGCTCGGTACACAACCTGATTGAAGCCGTGTACACGCCGGAAGGTACGCAACGCGATGTACATATCCTCGCAACCAATGTCTATGTGAAAACGCCAGCCGGCTGGCGCATCGTCCTGCATCACGCCTCGACTGCACCCGGCAAGGCGAAAACGGAGTTGCTTGCAAACAATGTCCTGCATTGAGAGTTGAATCGCATTTTCACTTGATCAAAAATTCCATTTTCCGCAAAAGCGTCTGACAGCAGCACGCAATCTGTAAAGCGGTGACGCTTCATGCAAATGGCTTGCTGTCCGTGCCAGCCTCATCTCCCATGGAATGATTTCCCAATGATCTATCCTGCCCCGAGCTGGCTACCAGGCGGCCACCTGCAAACGATCTATCCTGCAAAATGCATCGCGAAACCGCCAGTGCACTATCGGCGCGAACGATGGGATACGCCGGACCATGATTTCATCGACCTGGATTTTGTCGACGGCACACCGGGGTTACCGTTTCTTGTCCTGTTCCACGGTCTGGAAGGCTCGTCCAACAGCCATTACGCACGCGCATTGATGGCGCATATTGCAACGCTCGGATGGTCGGGAGTCGTCGTGCATTTTCGCGGCTGCTCGGGCGAGCTGAATCACGCGCCACGCTTTTATCATTCCGGTGACGCGCAGGAAATAGAGTGGATATTACGCAGATTGGCACCGTATGCGCACGAGCACGGCGCCAGTCACTTCTATGCGAGCGGCGTATCGCTAGGAGGCAATGCCTTGCTGCGCTGGCTGGGAGAATCGCAACACCAGGCAGAGATCGTTGATGCAGCGTGCGCCATTTCTGCACCTCTCGATCTGGCAGGCGGCGGTGGCGCATTGTCGCGTGGCGTGAACATGCTTTACACCCACATTTTTCTGGAAACGCTTAAACCAAAATGCGCGGAGAAACTCCTGCAATTTCCGGGCTTATTCAATCGCGATGCGATGATGAATGCACGGGATCTGTATGCGTTCGACAATATCGTCACCGCTCCTTTGCACGGCTACCTGAACACCGATGATTACTGGCATCGCGCCAGTGCCAAACACGTGCTCAATGACATTACCGTCCCAACTTTGGTATTGAACGCCAGGAATGATCCTTTTCTCCCGAGAGAATATTTACCAAGCGTGGCCAGTGCAAGGGTAACGCTGGAACAACCGGAGCACGGCGGACACGTTGGTTTTGCCGTTGGCCCTTTTCCCGGCCAATTGAACTGGCTGCCGCAACGCATGGTCAATTTTCTGCAAAGCCCACACTGATGATGAGTAGCTGAATTGGATGCGATAGTCGAGAAAGCACTGGCAAAATGGCCTAATGTACCGCACTGCTACGGCTGGCTGGCACTAGATGCGCGCGGCAATTGGCGCATGCGCAACGAGCAGGCGCAATTAGCGAATCTGCCAGGCGAAAAAATCGTGCATGCAGCACTCATCGCCTTCATTCAGCGCAATTACACGCACGATGAACAAGGCCACTGGTATTTTCAGAACGGCCCGCAACGGGTGTATGTCGATCTGGAAGCCACTCCCTATATTGCGCATACTGAATTGACGCATGACGCTGCGTTTGCATGCGTGCTGCAAACCGGTTCGGCTATAACCGAACTCCAGTCTGTGTGGCTAAGCGATCAAGGAAGAATGTATTTGCAGGCCGAAGCACATATCGCCTTGCTCGATGATCGTGATCTGGCACAGTTTCTGAATGCGCTACAACTGGATGACCAGCCTGTAACCGACGCCAGGCTGATGGATTGGATAGAACGGCATGGCGCTCATACCAGCCTCTCGATGCAATATGCCGGCAAGAAAATTTCCGTCAGCTACATTGAAGAAAACGCAATTGCAGGGCAATTCAATTTCGTCCGTAAGCCGCGTCCATCAAACTGATTGCAGACTGCACGCAGAGAAATATCAAGCAAGCCTTCAGGGTAATTGCCGCTCGTGCTCAACCTTCTTTTTCCGCGCGAATTTCTTCCAGGCGCTGTGCCTTCATCTCGCGTTCACGGGCATCAATAATCGATAGCTCGTAAAACGATGCATCCGGCGCGCGACGCGCGATCGACAACTGCTCGATCGCTGCTGGCAAACTACCTTTCAATGCATAGGATTCTGCCAAAGCCAGATGCTGCTGCGCCTGCTTGTTCAATGCCGCATAGGTCTTCGCCAAGCGGTCATATAGTTTCGGTTCACTGCGATATAGCTGGGTCTGGTCGCGCAAGAAGGTCACTGCTTGTTCATATCGCCCTGCCGCATAAAGCGCATCCGCATATTGATGGACAATTCCGCGCGACAAGGGAAACTGGTTGCGCGCAAGTTCTGCCTCATCCATCGCCTCTTTCGCCTGCTGCGCGGCCAGTCTGACATCAATTGCCAGACTGCTCAACACAACGTTTCTCGCTGCCGGCGACCCATTCGTCAGCGCCGTACGCGCATCGTCCAGCGTGCTCTGCGCCTTCTTAACTTGGCCTTGCTTCAATGCGACGTAAGCCAGACCGTATTTACCGGCAATCATCGATGGGCGGGATTTCTGCTGCAACTGCCGTTCGAAAGCGGCGGTTGCGTCGATCAATCCTTGCGGCGATGAATCTTGCAAGACTTTTACTCTTGCTTTAATCAATGCGAAATCCAGGCTGTCCGCATGCTGGCGGTAACGCAGATCGCGCGTACGTGCCTCTATATCGGCAATCCGTTCCGTTGTCATCGGATGCGAACGCAAATACGGCGGCGTGTTATCGGTGTAGTTGCGACTCGCCTGCTGCAAGCGACCGAAGAAATTGATCATGCCGGAAGTCTCAAAACCTGCTTCGCGCATGATATCCAAACCAACCCGGTCCGCCTCGCGCTCAGCATCGCGGCTGAAGTTGAGCTGTCGCTGCATAGCAAGTCCCTGACCGCCCATCATCATCGCCATGCCGGCATCCGGACTGGACATCGCAGTTAAAGCGCCCAATACAATGGCCGACAGGGGAATCAACATATCCTGCTTTTGCTTGCCCAGCATGCGCGCGATATGGCGCTGCGCAACGTGGCCGATTTCATGCGCCATCACCGACGCCAGCTCGGATTCGTTTTGCGCTGCCAATATCAAAGCCGAATGTACGCCGATAAAACCGCCCGGCAATGCAAACGCATTCAGCATAGGATCGCGCACCGCAAAAAAGAAAAAATCGTACTGCGTTTCTCCGCGCGCCTCCGGCCGCACCGCAAGCAAACTATTCCCCAAGCCCTCCAGGTATTCCTGCAAGGGCTCATCATCCAGATAGTCACGGTTGCGCCGGATCTCGCGCATGATGCGCTCGCCCAGCTTGCGCTCCATCAACGGCGACAATTCCTCCCGTTCTGTATCACCAAGGCTGGGCAAGGTTTGTGCGGACGCAGGCAAAGGTGCCATCGCAGGCGGCAATGCACATGCGAGCAACAAGGTCGCAAATGCCATAGGGCGCACGGGCAGGCGCGACATAAAATTAGCCGTTTGAAAAATGGATTTCGGTTTCACGATGCTATGATACCCGCTCATCACAATCGTTCCACTTTACCAGCCGCCACTGCTTTCCTGCCATCATGACTTCACACAAAGACCACGACAAAACCGCCTCCGCCAACGATGGCCTGACCCATTTCGACGCCACCGGCCAGGCACATATGGTCGATGTCGGCAGCAAGAGCGAAACCCACCGCATCGCGGTCGCCAGCGGCATCATCCGCATGAAACCGGAAACGCTGGCAATCATAGAGTCCGGCACCGCAAAAAAAGGCGACGTACTAGGCATCGCCCGCATCGCCGCCATCATGGGTGCCAAACGCACTAGCGATTTGATACCGCTGTGCCATCCGCTTGCGCTGACACGCGTCACGGTTGATTTTGAAGTGAACAGCGCGCAATCCAGCATCAGTTGTATGGCACAGGTGGAAACGTTTGGTAAGACGGGAGTGGAGATGGAAGCACTCACCGCCGTGCAAATCGGGCTATTGACGATTTACGATATGTGCAAGGCGGTGGATAGAGGGATGACGATGATGGATATCAAAGTGCTGGAGAAGCATGGCGGGAAATCTGGCGATTGGAGCGTATGAAGCGCTCCAATCGTGCAATCTTTTCCATTAGCCACCAATTTAAACCGATAAATTATGAGGCACCTTTTTTGCATCCGTAAGCCACGCCAAACGAACATAGCTTCTGATAATTCAAACGTGCTGCATCTTGATCGCCAAGTGCCTCGTAGGTTTTCGCCAATCCTAAATAAGGCTTGGAATATTTTTTATCCAGTTCCAACGCTTTTGAAAAATCTGCCAGTGCTTTTTTGTATTCGCCGGTAGCAAAGTACAACGCGCCGCGATCATTGTATGCATAGGCATATTCGGGATATACCGATAATGCTTTGTTGTAATCCTGCAAAGCCTGCGGATACATCTTCAATCGTGAAAAATTCAATCCACGATTATGATAAATGCGCTCCACTCCTGGTATTGCATCCTTATTTTCAATCAGTCGTGCAGCATCATCCCAAAGCAGCAAAGGGTGCGTAAAAGCCGTTAATCGTCCCCATGTAATTGGCACCATCAAAATCACAATTGCAGTCATCACCCACACGGCACGTCTCGCAGAAAGCTTCTGCAATAAGAATGGTGTTGCTGCGAAGATACCTAACATCCATAAATAGCTGCGATAGAGCACGAACGATTCCTGAATGCGTACCGCCGAAAATTCCGTGGCAAACAATAGCCATGGACACAACATCGCAAATCCAAGCAATCCCTCTTTATGGCCTTGTAGCAGAAAACGAATGGCGATTATTGGGTATAAGATGAAAGCTAGCAAACCAGCTGTATGTGGCCATGACAAGAAAGTCATCGCAAACCACTCCTTCATATCCACTGACATCAAGCCTGGGCTAGGTACTAGCCAAATCAGTAAGTACTTAAAAAACAAAAACGATTGAGTCAGTATTGATAAGGGATAAGCCCATGCGGGATTAAATTCCGGCCCAAGGCGCGACAGCATGCTATTTCCGCTAGTCTCATAGGCTTGACCAAGAATGCTTCTGCTTTTGTATTGATAGATAACAAATAGAGCAATCAAACCATATAACGCAAAAATCGGCAGGAATTCCCGGACTAGTTGTCGGCTCGGTTTCTTGATCAGGAAAATCAAAGCCAATGCTACGGCGGGTGCCATAATCGCGTGCTCTTTTGATAGGACTGCAAAGAAATACGCTACTGCCGAAGCAATGAGATACACACTCTTGTTGCGTACAAGCCCCAGCAACAAGGTATTGAGCATGATGAGCACGAAGCACGTCGCCATCAGAGTCGAGCGCTGGGACAAATAGGTCACTGCATACACTGCAGCGGGGTGCATCGCAAAAATCAATGCCGCAAGAAGGGCCGTCCATTTAGACGAAAGAGTCGTCAGCGTGGTAGTTAATGCATTTACTGATGCATCGCTATCAGGAAGTACTGTTTCAAACAACCTGCGCAAAAATACAAATAGCAAAGTCGCATTTGTAATATGCAATAAGCCATTCCCCAGATGAAACCAGATTAAATCCAAGCCGAACAGCGCGCGCGTCCATTCAAACGTTGCATAAGGCAACCAACGAAGATCGAAGCTGAATATCTTGTCTAAATATTGCTCATGAATGGATCCATCAAAAAAATAGATATCGTCAAAAACAACCGGATTCCACAAAAACTGCCCGTAAATCAAACCAATGCAACTGGCGATTAAAAGAGCGGGAAAGTAACGCCACCCGGCAATCGATTCAAGCATATTTGTAGACGAAATTGGCATGTTCGGTTTCTTGTGAATTGTCGGCGTTGACTAGCTTAAGAACTTCTTGCAGGCAATAAAAAAGCACCCCTTGATGGGGTGCTTAATATTACAAGTAATTTAATAGAGCAAGAATTTAGATTCTTAAAATCAAGGAAATATATGCTCTATAACAAACTACTTATTTGCAAAGAACTGGCGTAGTACCTTGGACGGTCAAGCATCCACTACCAGTTTTAGCCCAAGTCAACGCACCGACACCCACAGTCGGCACAAGTACCAAAGTGGACGCAGCATTTGTTGTAGCTGTAGGAGTCACTGTAATAGTCCCATCAACCACACCTACTGAAGCCACATGCGTGGTCGCTTGCGTAGCAGGAATGCCATTAGAACCCAAATCACAGTTAGTCAAGGAGCCTTCTTCTTGCGCACAGACTGCAACAGCTGTTTGATATGAAGCACCAACCGATTGAACTTCAGCAAATTTTGCCCGCAGTGTGTAATTTTGATACTGAGGAATCGCCACTGCAGCCAAAATACCAATAATCGCCACCACGATCATCAATTCGATCAGGGTAAAGCCTGCCTGTGCCTTCTTCATCATTTTCATCGATTTCATTTGTTTCTCCTGTTTGGGTAGAGGGCAGGTTTCTGCCACGGTTACCATTCAGCAATCCTTGTGCCAGCTTGAAATGGCATAAAACAGGAATATTCTCTCAACAAATTAAAAAAAAGTAACAATTTTGGTTGTTCAAAGCCAATTTTTGTCACATCAAGCGGAATTTTTTGGCTGTTCACGCCGTATTTTGTTGATCCTGAAAAGAACCAACAAGTTGGATTAACACATGAACATCATCTCGGTTCCCGACAAATGAATCACATCCCCGGTTTTTAATACCTGCGTTTTCGGCCCTATATTCACGCCATTTACGACAGGATAACCATCTCCTTCGAGATGGGTCAGGCTATAACCGGTCCGCGCACTTGTTAATACGGCGACTTGCACTCCGGGGCGGCCTATCGTTGTTAGCGCTTTGGTCAGCGGAATTTCACTCCCTTCACCCGGGCCATTCAACATCTTGATGAACGCAGACGACAAGGAAATGGCGTCAAATGCAGAGTCGGCATCTGCTGGAGCGCCGGTAGATTGGTCCGCATGTTGATGTTGAATTGTGGCTATCGTCAACGCCGGACTGCCTACTGCTTCATACACGCTTTCATTCGCGCAATATTGAATCGTATGCGTGGCAAGTTCGATTACATCGCGACCTTGCAGCACATGCCTTGTCACGGGCTGGCCGTTCAGACGGCTGCCATTGGTGCTACCCAGATCTTCATAATAGGATTCGGTTGGAGTGGTGACGATTACTGCATGTTCAGCGCTGATGCCGGGCGCGTCAATGACGACATCGTTGTAGGTTCGTCGTCCTATTGTGATGCGGGTTTTCAGGAGCGGCAGCTCTTGCAATGCAATGCCGTCTTTTGCCAAAATAATCGTGGCCATTCTTTATTCAACGTCCTTTTTTGCTTCATAGGGTCATGGATGATAATGCGCGCATCCACGGCTTGACCGCTCGCGCCGGGCCACAAAATTCAAGCCAGAAACAAGTCCTCACCTCAAGGACATACAAGATGCGTGCCACCCAGTTTAGGTAGAAGCGGGGAGGAGTTTTTGCAACCATGTGCTCAAGCGATGCAGCAAGCCGTGTTCGGCTGGCGGACATGATTGCACTTTGATCAAGATGACTGAAATATTATCGCGGCCACCGTTGTCGTTTGCTGCATCCACCAGGGAGCCGCATAATAAATCCAAATCGGCACGATTGCTGTTGATCAGGGAAATCATCTGTTCATTTGACAGCATGTCCGACAAGCCATCCGAACAAAGCAGATAGAGATCATCCATTTCAATCAGATGCGCACCTGTCTCTACGTCGAGACTTGCGGCGACGCCCAGCGCGCGCGTGATCAGATTTTTGTTCGGCGCAAAACGCGCCCATTCCGGACTGACCAGGCCGGCATCGATTTGCTCCTGCAACTGGGAATGATCATGCGTCAGTTGCGCGAGTACTCCTCTGCGGAATCGATAGGCGCGCGAATCACCTATATGTGCAAGGACAACGCGATTGCGATGGAATAAAGCGGCAACCAGTGTGGTCCCCATGCCGCTGAACTGCGGCTGGCGGCGGGCCGCTTCCAGAATCTTGGCATTCGCCGAGCACACTGAGTCATTCATCAGGCACTGGAGAAATTTACTGCCCGGTGCGTGCCGCTTTTCGGTTTGCTGCTGCAAACGCTGCTCCAGCGTTGCTGCAAACACGCTGGTAGCAATGCCGCTGGCGACTTCACCAGCGTTGTAGCCGCCCATGCCGTCTGCCAGTACCGCAATTTTATAATCAGCGTTCAGTTCGATCGCATCTTCATTATGCGAACGCACCAATCCCGTATCGGTTTTGAATGCAAACTGAAGAACGAGAGCTGGCGTCATAGACGTGTAGGGTTAACGACCTGATCAAGCGACGTTGGAAACTGAAATGTTTTTGCAGGTGAAGCTCAATTACTTGATGCCTAAAAGTATCTTCTTCCTGAAGTCAGATGATATCTGCTTTCGCCATGGAAACTATGCGTTCGCTTCGGATTAGCCAGAATTGTCGCCGATTCAAGCCTGCCATCAGCAACAATTACGTCCGCATCGAACGAGAACTTAATTTTAATCGCCGTCTTCCGCCAATCGGTATCGTATGTTTAATTCAAATAAACGAACTTGCCAGCCCTGAAAGCCAGAGCGAGGCATACAGGTCATTTGCTCCTGGCGCTGCTTCCAAACATGTGTGCCAACGTTCGCCAACTGCCGCTGTCGGCACTTATAATGGAAAAGATTCACTTGCCGGGCCGCCCACGTTGCGCCCCTCCAACCGCCTTTTACAAATAATGGAGCAGATGCCGAGTTACTTTCGGCATCGATAATGACTATGACAACACTGATCTACACTCACGACGCCTGTCTGGAACACAAACCGGGCGCGGGCCATCCCGAATCACCAGAGCGTTTGAAAGCGGTTTTGCGCGCATTGCGCACACCGGAATTCGATGGCGCTGAATGGCGTGAAGCGCCTATGGGCACGCGCGAACAAGTATTGATGATCCACACCGAAGACTTCGTAACTGACGTAGAAGATGCCTCGCCGCATCGCGGCACCATGCCGCTCGACGGTGGCGATACCGTCATGTCGCCCGGCTCGCTGGAAGCGGTCATGCGCTGTGTAGGCGCAGCCTGCGCAGGCGTCGATGCAGTAATGGACAAGGAAGCGCACAATGTTTTTTGCGCCACCCGGCCTTGCGGCCACCATGCAGAACCAAACAAGGCCATGGGTTTTTGCATATACAACCAGGCAGCGATTGCCGCGGCTTATGCTTACGACGTGCATAAACTGGAACGCGTGGCCGTCGTCGATTTCGACGTACATCATGGCAACGGCACGCAAGCAGCGTTTTACGACCGGCCTGAACTGTTTTACGCATCCAGCCACCAGTCGCATTTTTATCCCGGCACCGGATCAGAGGCGGAAACTGGCGTATCGCACAACATCGTGAACGTGCCGCTGCCACGCGGCTGCGATTCCGCAATGTTCCGCGAACAGATTGCAGCAAAAATGTTGCCGGCCATTCGCGCATTCAATCCTGAACTTTTGATCATCTCTGCCGGCTTCGATGCACATCATCTGGATCCACTGGCTGGTTTGAATCTACAAGACGATGACTTCGATTGGGTAACGCGCGAGTTGATTAAAATTGCCGATGAAACCTGCGAAGGCCGCGTGGTTTCCATCCTTGAAGGCGGCTACAGCCTGGAAGGTCTGGCGTCTGCCACGGCAATTCACGTCAAGGCATTGATGGATCACTGATCGCTGCAAAATAGGAAATTGACACATGATCGATGTCTGATCAATTCAATATCTTATTCACATGAATTGGGGCGATGCACAAACCAATGTGCATCGCCCCAATTTGTTGAAATTGCATGTTTGTAAGCACCAAGTGAGGATATAGGCACAAGGCACAATACTGAAAAGTATTTACTTTGCTAATGCCCGCTTCTAATCTTCATCTTCTTCTGTCGCACGCATCGCCGCCTGTATGGCTCGATGCGAAAATCCGCGTTGCAGCAAAAACCGCATCTGCTTCGCGCGTCCGTTTGCATCCGTTGCCACCGTGCCAAACTTCCGCAGCCAGACTTCGCGCGCGCGCGCAAATTCATCCTGCGCCAGTCCAGCCTTGATTTCGGTAAGTGAATCAGCGTCAATATTGTGACTTTTCAACTCTGACAAAATCCGGCTATTACCAAACCGTGCAGCGCGTCGATTGACCAGCGATTCAGAGAAACGCCTTTCAGACATGAAGTTGGCCTCGGTAAGCGTATCGAGCAAAGCCTCTATGTCATCGCCCTCTTGCGCGTAACGTGCCAGCTTGCGTGCCAATTCCTGTCGACTGTGTTCGCGTGCCGATAAATAACGAAGCGCCCGGGCTTTCAGACTCACTTGCAGTTTTGCCATATGAGTCCTTCAGCACGGGCGCTTGTTAGTCATGTCGATAAAGCAGCGCATATTAAATGCGATCGGCTAGCCGATATGCTTTATTCGACTTCTTTCAGTTCTTTGGCTTCTTCGCTTTTCTTGCCAGAAGCCTTCTTCGCAACCGGTTCGTCCGATTTGATCGCACCGAGTTCAGGCACACCCAAAGAAGCGCGCACCTTGTTTTCGATTTCACGTGCCAGTTCAGGACGTTCTTTCAAATAGTTGCGTGCATTGTCTTTACCCTGGCCGATGCGTTCGCCGTTATAGCTGTACCACGCACCGGATTTTTCGACGATCTTGGCATCCGAACCCAGGTCCAGAATTTCACCTTCGCGGGAAGTGCCTTCGCCATAGAGAATATCAAAGTGTGCCTCGCGGAATGGCGGCGCGATCTTGTTCTTGACGACTTTGACCTTGGTTTCGTTACCAATGACTTCGTCACCGGACTTGATGGAGCCGGTACGACGGATGTCGAGACGCACAGATGCGTAGAACTTCAACGCATTGCCGCCGGTCGTGGTTTCCGGATTGCCGAACATGACACCGATTTTCATGCGAATTTGGTTAATAAAAATCACCAGGGTATTGGTACGGTTGATGCTGCCCGTCAGCTTGCGCAAGGCTTGCGACATCAAACGCGCCTGCAAACCTGGCAAGGAATCACCCATATCGCCTTCGATCTCGGCGCGTGGCGTCAAAGCCGCGACCGAATCGATGACGATCAGATCAACACCGCCGGAACGAACCAGTGCATCGCAAATTTCCAACGCTTGTTCGCCAGTATCCGGTTGCGAAATCAGCAACTCAGATAAATTAATACCGAGCTTTTGCGCATAAGTTACATCCAGCGCGTGTTCCGCATCGATAAAGGCACAGGTGCCACCGAGTTTTTGCATTTCAGCAATGGTTTGCAATGTCAATGTCGTTTTACCCGACGATTCAGGGCCGTAGATTTCAACGACACGGCCGCGTGGCAAACCGCCAACGCCCAGCGCAATATCCAGACCGAGCGAACCGGTGGAAACGACTTGCACCTCTTCGACGACTGCGCCGTCTTCCATGCGCATAACCGAGCCTTTACCGAATTGCTTTTCGATTTGCGCCAAGGCAGCGGCAAGTGCCTTGCTTTTGTCCGAGCTCGGTGCTGTTTTTTTATCGTCCATGAGGATTCTTTCGACGGTTGGGTGTTGAAACAAAATGGCTTGGAAGCGATTTTTGCTTCCAGAAACCGTACTGTATAAAAAAACAGTGCTTTGTGCAAGCGCCTTCTGAATATTTTCTTGTGAATAGTTAAAAAGGCAAGTTTACAGACTTTGTTTGCCAGCAACCTTGGTCCGTAAATCCACGTAAAATCCGACTTATTACCCGGACCATCCACGCCATACAGCCACTTCCCTACATGCCCAGCTTTGCCGATTTAATTGAAGTTGCCTATAAAAAGGAACGCGTCAGCGGTCGCCGGATGGCAAGGCAACTCGGCATATTGGAAGAACATGGCTTGAAGAAAGTCATGGAGAAAATCGCTGGCGCTCAGTCGCTGCATATTTTAATCGACCAGCGACGGCGGGAAGCAGCCGATGCGGCAGCAAAAATCGCCACTCGCAAGCAGGCAAAGGCAAATGCGCGCATGTTCGCAGCGGCAGTACCGGACCCAGACGCCTGGCTCGCCTGGTTTGACGGTGCCAGCCATCCCAACCCCGGAAAAATGGGGATAGGCGGCCTGCTTAAAAACCCGCGGGGTGAGCTCGTCGCCAGTATCAGTTTGTCGGCCGGCCAGGGCGATAGCAGTGAAGCGGAGTATCTGGCGCTGCTGGCCGTTCTGCAGGCCGCCGTCGATGCCGGTCCGCACAAACTCATCGTCTATGGTGACAGCCGCGTGGTTCTCGACGATGTGCAGAGCAAGACCCGCGGTGCGCGTATACTCAGCAGTCATCGCACGCGCGCGCGACAGTTGATGGCGCAATTGCATGATGTGCGCTTTATCTGGATTCCACGCAGGAAAAACGACATCGCAGATGCGCTTTCGCAGCAAGCGGTCATACTGCCTTCATCTTATGTGCCGCCATGAGCGCCATCACGAACAAGCGTCGCCTGCTGTATTAATTGGTAACGGCTCAATTTTTATGGCAGTACAAGGCATGAACACTTGTCTTGCTGCTAAAGACGAAACCCAATAGACTACAAACCAACTCTTTCACACCCTCCCCTATGCGAATTTTGCTTGCCGAAGACGACAGTGTGCTGGCCGATGGCTTGACGCGATCCTTGCGCCAGTCCGGTTATGTCACCGATTGCGTTAAAAATGGTTTGGAGGCGGACTCGGTCTTGTCTACTCAAGACTTCGATTTGCTTATTCTCGATCTGGGGCTGCCGAAAATGTCCGGCCTGGAGGTCTTGCAACGCCTGCGCGCGCGCAATTCGCATCTGCCGGTCTTGATTTTGACGGCTGGCGATTCGATAGAGCAGCGCGTCAAGGGGCTGGATCTGGGTGCAGATGATTTCATGGCCAAGCCATTTGCGCTGTCCGAACTTGAAGCACGCGTACGCGCGCTGACGCGACGCGGTGCAGGTGGTGGGCCCACTGTGATCAAGCATGGTCCACTGTCTTACGATCAAGTCGGTCGCATCGCCTACATCAATGATCAGATGCTGGATTTATCGGCACGCGAACTGGGTTTGCTGGAAGTTCTTCTGCAACGCAGCGGCCGCCTGGTATCCAAGGAGCAGTTGGTTGACCATCTGTGCGAATGGAGTGAAGAAGTCAGCAATAACGCAATTGAAGTGTATGTGCATCGTTTGCGCAAAAAGATAGAAATCGGCGGCCTGCGCATCGCCACCGTCCGTGGCCTCGGTTACTGCCTCGAAAAATTTGCCGAACCTGTCGCCCCTGCCGCAGCATCGAACACCGTCATGCCATCACGCTGAAGCATTAATGCCAGACGCACACCGACTGAATCCACCCGCCGTCGATGTGACCACATCGACGGCAAGCGCTGCAGATGGCGCTGATCAGCCGGAAGAACGCACGCAACGTTCATTGTTCGGTGAAATTCTCGACTGGATGCTGGTGCCACTTTTATTGCTGTGGCCGCTCAGCATTGCCATTACCTACCTGGTCGCCAAATCAATTGCGAATGAACCTTTCGATCGCGCGCTGGAAGACAAGGTCACCGTCGTCGCCCAGCAGGTCAAGGAAGCAAACGGCAAAGTCATCACGCGTCTGACCGGGGCTGCCACCGACATCCTGCACGCCGACGATGTCGATAATATCTATTATCAAATTCTCGATTCGCGCGGGATCATGGTCGAAGGCGATCCGGAAATGCCTTTGCCTACTGACACCGATCCGCCGCAACCCTGGGCTACCAAGTTCCGTTACGACTTTGTGCGCAATACTGAAGTACGCATTGCCTACCTCTACGTCGATCTACACAAGACACAAGTCGAGCCGCAACTGAGCATAGAACCGCGTCTGGCACTGGTTCAAGTCGGCGAAACGCTGGAGAAACGCTCGCAACTCGTCAACCAGATCATCAAGGGGGTGATCGTACCGGAATTCATTATTCTTCCTGTGGCGCTTATCCTCGTATGGTTTGCGTTGACGCGAGGCTTGCGACCATTGGCAGAACTGCAGCAACGCATACGGGCGCGCCGCCCCGATGATTTAAGCCCGATCGACTCAGGTTATGTTCCGGAAGAAATCCTGCCGCTGGTTGGCTCGTTGAATGAAATGCTGGAGCGCCTGTCGCAGAGTATCAATATACAAAAGCGCTTTATTGCCGATGCGGCGCATCAGATGAAAACGCCGCTGGCCGGCATGCGCATGCAATCTGAACTGGCCTTGCGGCAAACCGATCAGGCAGAGATTCACAAATCGCTGGAGCAGCTCGCGAAGAGTTCCAAATCAGCGACGCGCATGGTTAATCAACTGCTGGCGCTGGCACGTGCCGAAAATCAAACACCCGCCACCAAACCCTTGCAGTTGCTGGAATTATCCGAGCTGGCACGCGACACCTTGCAGAACTGGGTACAGACATCGTTCAACAAGAAAATCGATCTCGGTTTTGAGCAACCGGATTATCCGGTGTTGATCAAAGGTGATCCCACCATGCTGCACGAACTGTTAAACAATCTGATCGATAACGCACTCAATTACACCCCTGCGGGCGGCAATGCAACTGTGCGCGTGCGTGCCGATGAAAAAAACAAACTGGCATTTCTGGAAGTCGAAGACAACGGCCCCGGCATCGCGCCGCATGAACGTGAACATATATTCGAACGCTTTTATCGCATTCTCGGCAGCAACGTGGAAGGTAGCGGACTAGGTCTGGCGATCGTGCGCGAAATCGCACAGCAACATGATGCAGAGATCGACATACTGAACAATCCGCACTGCAAGGGCCACAAATCGCCAGGATGCCTGGTACGCGTCACCCTGCATCTGGAACCGAATACCGTCCCGCTTGACTACAGCACTTGATATGCCTGAAAAAATAGAACAACAGCAATCTGATGCTGCTCGAACATATTGGCAAAGTACCCGCCGCATGACCTTGTGGCTGTTACTGGTCTGGTTTGCCGTTACCTTCACCGCCATGTTCTTTGCGCGCCCCTTGTCCACCTACACCTTGCTGGGTTGGCCGATTTCTTTCTTCATGGCCGCGCAAGGCAGCATTCTGATTTATGTCGCGATCATCGCCATTTACGCAGTGCGCATGCATAAACTCGACCAGCGCTACCTGCACGATCAGCGCCAGCACAACAATAGTAACCATGAACACTAAATCATTCTTCCGTCGTCTGATGCGTTACTACGTGTTGTTTACGATCGGCTTCGTGTTGTTTCTTTTCGCGCTGGCCATCCTTGAACATGAAGGATTTCCGCGTGTCTGGATAGGGTACGTCTTCATGTTTTGCACGATCGTGATGTACGCGATCATCGGCGTCATCAGCCGCACCTCGAACATGCTGGAGTACTACGTCGCGGGACGTCGCGTACCGGCCTTTTTCAATGGCATGGCAACCGCCGCCGACTGGATTTCTGCCGCCAGCTTCATTAGTCTGGCTGGCGGCTTGTACCTGTGGGGATTCGACGGACTTGCATACTTGATGGGCTGGACCGGCGGTTTCGTATTGCTGGCCTTGCTGATAGCCCCTTATTTACGCAAGTTCGGTCAGTACACGATTCCGGATTATCTGAGTGCGCGTTACACCGGCAGGTACAGCGACAATGTAGTGCGCATCATCGCGGTCGTCGCCACCATCATCGTCTCTTTTACTTACGTTGTTGCGCAGATTTATGGCGTCGGCCTGATCACGTCGCGCTTTACCGGCGTCGATTTTTCCGTGGGTATTTTTCTCGGGCTGGCCAGCATATTGGTGTGTTCCTTCCTCGGCGGCATGCGTGCCGTGACGTGGACACAAGTTGCGCAATACATCATCCTGATCATCGCGTACATGATCCCGGTGGTATGGCTTTCGATCAAACATACCAATATTCCGGTGCCGCCGATTGCCTACGGTTCCGCGATCGCAAAACTGAGCGAACGTGAAAAAGTATTGATCGACGATCCGAAAGAAAAAGAAGTGCGCGCCATCTTCAATCTGTACGCCGATGATCTGGGCGACAAACTGAAGATGCTGCCTGAATCGTGGGAAAACGGTCGTGCCGAGATCCAGCACAATCTGGAAGCCTTAAAACTCGGCAATGCCCCGTTGCTGGAAATCAAGCAAACAGGACGTGAACTTGCCACTTATCCCAAGGATGCTGAAGACGCCGAACGCAGATGGATAGAAGAGCGCGCTGCCAATCGCGAGCGGGCAAAGCCGCCTACACAGCATACCGACCCCTTCCCTGGCGAGAGCGAGGCAGCGTCGGATATCAAGCGTAATAACTTCATGGCGCTGGTGTTCTGCCTGATGCTGGGCACAGCCGCCTTGCCGCACGTGCTGGTGCGTTACTACACCACACCCTCAGTCAAGGAAGCGCGCGATTCGGTATTCTGGACCATCTTTTTCATCATGGCGCTGTACATCACGATCCCGGCGCTGGCGGTGCTGGTCAAATACGATATTTACACGTCTCTGGTGGGCAGCGATTTTTCAAAATTGCCTGAGTGGGTTTCCTATTGGGCCAACATAGATAAGCTACATCCGCTGGTTGCCATCAATGACGTCAATCGCGACGGCATAGTGCAACTGGCTGAAATCGTGATGGACGTCGATATAGTCGTACTCGCCACACCGGAGATTGCGGGTTTGCCTTACGTCATTTCCGGTTTGATCGCAGCCGGTGGTTTGGCAGCGGCATTGTCAACTGCCGATGGCTTGTTGCTGACCATTTCAAATGCACTGTCGCATGATGTGTATTACAAGACGGTGGATCCTACTGCGACGACGCAAAAGCGCGTGACGGTGTCCAAACTGTTGTTGCTGATGGTGGCACTGGTCGCTGCATATATCGCATCGCTCAAGCCCGGCGACATTCTGTCGCTGGTGGGTGCCGCCTTCTCTCTTGCCGCGTCTGCGTTGTTTCCGGCGCTGGCACTGGGAGCCATCTGGAAGCGCGCCAATCAGGAAGGTGCCATTGCCGGCATGTTGATCGGCTTTGGTGTCTGTGCGTTCTACATGTTGCACACACATCCCACGCTGGGCGGCACACCTGCCGCGCAATGGTTCCATATCGCGCCGATTTCGGCAGGGGTATTCGGTGTTCCGGCAGGCATGCTGGCCATCGTCATTGTCAGCCTGCTGACCCCCGCGCCCGACCAGCGAACCGAACTACTGATCAAGGATTTGCGCACGCCATGAGCGGTTAATGCTGGCGGTCTGGCATATTTCTTGATAGGGTTAACGTAGCATCTCCCCTGAAAACAATGTTTTAGCGCAAGGACAGGCCAGACGATGCCCAATTTTTTCGACGAGATGTATACAGATGGCGCGAAGAATGTTCGCGACCACTACCTTGAATTCGAAGCATGGCTAGCCACCCAATCGGCCGCCACCATTGCACGCAAACGTGCCGAAGCTGACCTGATTTTCCGTCGTGTAGGTATTACGTTCGCCGTATATGGCAACGAGGCCGGCACCGAACGTGTCATTCCCTTCGATATCATTCCGCGCATGATTACCGCCAAGGAATGGGCGCATATGGAAGCCGGACTGGTACAGCGCGTGCGCACGCTGAACATGTTCATCCACGATATTTATCACGACCAGAACATCGTCAAGGCCGGCATCATCCCGCCGGAACAGATATTCCGCAATGCGCAGTACCGTCCGGAAATGCAGGGGATTTCGGTGGCATCGGATATCTATGCGCATATCGCCGGCGTCGATATCGTTCGTGCCGGACAAGGCGAGTTTTACGTACTCGAGGATAATTTACGTGTGCCGTCCGGCGTGTCTTACATGCTGGAAGACCGCAAGATGATGATGCGGCTGTTCCCTGAATTATTCGCACGCCACCAGATCGCCCCGGTTGAACACTATCCGGACATGCTGCTCGACAATCTGCGCTCGGTGGCGCCGATAGGCGTCAGCGATCCAACCGTGGTCGTGATGACACCCGGCATGTACAACTCGGCCTACTTCGAGCACGCCTTCCTCGCGCAGCAAATGGGCGTCGAACTGGTGGAAGGCCAGGATCTGTTCGTCAACGATAATGCTGTCTACATGCGCACCACACGGGGCCCGAAACGCGTCGATGTGATCTATCGCCGGATTGACGATGACTATATGGATCCGCTCGCATTCCGTGCCGACTCTACGCTGGGTGTACCGGGATTGCTGTCTGTCTATCGCGCCGGCCGCGTCACGCTGGCAAATGCGATCGGCACCGGCGTCGCCGATGACAAATCGATTTACCCATTCGTGCCCGACATGGTTCGTTTCTACCTGTCGGAGGAACCTATCCTGAACAATGTGCCGACCTATCAATGCCGCAAAAAAGACGAGCTGTCATATGTGCTCGCCAACCTGCCTGATCTGGTCGTCAAGGAAGTACATGGTGCCGGCGGCTACGGCATGCTGGTCGGTCCTGCTTCCAGCAAGGCGGAAATCGAGGACTTCCGCCAGCGCATCATCGCGCGGCCCGATGGTTATATTGCTCAACCGACGCTGGCCTTGTCGGCCTGCCCTACTTTTGTCGATGCCGGCATCGCACCACGCCACATCGATTTGCGACCCTTTGTGTTGTCCGGCAAGACCATCTCCATGGTACCGGGCGGCCTGACGCGCGTGGCGCTCAAGGAAGGTTCGCTGGTGGTGAATTCGTCGCAAGGCGGCGGCACCAAAGACACCTGGATACTGGAGAACTAAGATGCTCAGCCGCACCGCCGATCACCTGTTCTGGATGGCGCGTTACACGGAACGTGCCGAAAATACCGCACGCATGCTGGACGTCAATGTCCAGACTGCGCTGCTCCCGCAATCCGCCCGCGCCGCTGAACAAGGCTGGCGCGCCACGCTCGGCATCTCCGAACTGCAAGAAGCCTTTGACGAAAAGTACAGCAAACTGACGCCAAAAGACGTGCTGAACTTCATGGTCAGCGATACCTCGCATCCAGCATCGATCTCATCCTATCTGCGCGCCGCACGCGAAAATGCGCGCGCAGTCCGCGGCACCTTGACCACGGAAGTATGGGAAACGCATAACACTACCTGGCTGGAATTGCCGAATCAACTCAGAGAAAGCGAATTCCAGCAAGATCCGAGTCAGTTTTTTGAATGGGTCAAGCATCGCTCGCATCTGTCGCGCGGCGTCACCTTTGGCACCATGTTGTCGGACGAGGCACTGTACTTCATCCGTCTCGGCACTTTTCTCGAGCGCGCCGACAACACGGCGCGGATACTCGATGTGAAGTTTCATGGCGCCAGCGCGGCCGTGCAGTCAGGTGAAAAACTCGGCAATGAAAATCAGCGCGATTTTTATTACTGGGCCGCAATCCTGCGTTCGGTCTCTGCATTTGAAATCTATCGCAAGGTTTATCGCGATGCCATCACGCCGGCACGCGTCGCCGATCTGCTGATGCTGAACGCCGACATGCCGCGCTCGCTACTGGCGAGTCTGACGGAAGTCTTGCGCAATCTGCGTTATGTGAGCCCTGACGTTTCCAGCGATACGCTGCGCTTTGCAGGCAAACTGCATGCAGATCTGCAATTCGCCCGGATTGAGGATATTCTTGAAGAAGGTTTGCACGATTACCTGACTGAATTCCTTGAAAACATATTTGAACTGGGCAATCGCGTCAGCCGCGATTTCCTGGTACCACTGGTAGCCTAAATGCGACTCGCCATCCGTCACGAAACGCTTTACCGCTATACATCGCCACTGGCGTACACGATTCAGCAGCTGCGCCTGACACCGCGTATCGAAATGCATCAACAAATGCTCGCGTGGCATATCGATACCTCTGGACAGCGCAATGCATTTACGGATGCCTACGGCAATCTGTGTCACATGCTCACCATTACCGGCAACCATGATGAAGTACGTATCGTGGTCAGCGGCGAAATCGAGGTCATGCCACTCTTTCTGGGGCGTCTGCACGAAACCGGAACACTCTCACCGCTGGTGTTTACCGTCACGACACGCCTGACCGAACCCAGCGATGGCATACGCGCCTTTGCCGCGCAAAATCTGCGCGGCAATCAAAGCGAGGACCTGTTGCAACTCGCTACAGCCATTTGTGGTGCAGTCTCGTACCAAAGCGGTGCAACTGGCGTAACGACAACCGCCAACGATGCACTGTTGTTGGGTCAGGGCGTATGTCAGGATCATGCACATCTATTTATTGCCTGCTGTCACATGCGTAATATTCCGGCACGTTATGTATCCGGTTATATCAACTCCGGCAGTACCGGCCATGCAGAAAGCCACGCGTGGGTCGATGTCTGGGTCGCGGCGGATGATTTCACCGGTTGGGTAAGTATCGACGTCACCCACGCATGCTATGCAAGCGATGCGCATTGTCGCCTGGCGGTAGCACGTGACTACGATTCTGCTGCGCCGGTCAGCGGCGTGCGACGCGGTGGCGGCGAAGAGTCGCTGGATGTGCGTGTCAGCGTTACGCCCTTGTCGCAATAGACAAGCGACCATAAAATATCCATGACCGTCGGCTATTCTTGTGCAACTGCCACCCCTGATTCAGGTGGAAACAGGCATTTTTTGTGTAAACGACCATGCCGTTGTTTTGTTCCCCAGCATCAACAATGGCGTGGTGATTCCTGTAAAATTCTCGTTTTGCCTTTTCTCTCTCTGTTATGACTTATTGTGTTGCGATGCGTCTGGATGCAGGATTGGTTTTCCTCTCCGATTCGCGAACGAATGCCGGTGTCGATCATATCGGCACCTTTAGAAAAATGACGGTTTTTGAGACGCCGGGTGATCGCATGATGGTCTTGATGACCGCCGGCAATTTATCGATTTCGCAATCCGTACGCCAGATCGTGGCCGAACACGTCACGGCTAGCGGCAAAAGTATCTGGAATGCGACGACGCTGTATGAAGCAGCACAAGTCGTCGGTGAAGTAATTCGTATCGTGCGTGAACGCGATGCCGATTCGCTGCAACAATTCGGTATCGACTTCAATGTCAGCATGATTTTTGGTGGCCAGATCAAGGGCGAACGCTGCCGCTTGTTCCAGATGTATTCGGCTGGCAACTTCATTGAATCGCACGACGAAAACACTTACTTCCAGATTGGTGAATCCAAGTACGGCAAACCGATCATAGACCGTGTCGTCACACCGGCTACAGCTTTGGATGAAGCGGCAAAATGCGCCTTGATTTCGATGGACTCAACGTTGCGCTCGAACATCTCGGTCGGTCTGCCGCTTGATCTGCTGATTTATGAAAACAACACCTTGGCGGTAACGCGCTTTGTCACGATCGACGAAGGCAATCAATACTTCCAGATGATCCGCACGACATGGGCCAAGCAGTTGAAAGCGGTATTTGAAAGCATCACCGACCCGGTCTGGAATGTAGCACCGGATGCGCACAGCAATGTGCTATCCAGCGTTGCCGGCAAGAGTCAGCCGGTACGTATTGCGCCCCCGCCAGCCTTCGGCATTGATGCCACGCCACCCGGCCCCTTGCAAACACTGGCGCAGGATGAGGCGAACGGCAAGCAACATTGAAGGTATGAATTAAGTTGGTTGTGACAGCACGCTGCGGCCTCAACCAGGCAGCAAACGTGAAAGACAAACAAAAAGGGCGGTAGATGCAATGCATCTACCGCCCTTTTTAATGCTGCAAACTTTTATCCGTCTTACAGAACGATGGTTTGCGCCTGGCCTTCTTGACGTGCGCGGATTTCACCGATGCGCATCACGGTTTCGCCCGCGGCTTTCAATTGTGCGATCGCGGCATCTGCATTTTCCTTGGCCACGATGACCGTCATGCCAATACCGCAGTTGAACACACGGTGCATTTCCGCATCAGCAACGCCGCCATGCTCTTGCAACCATTTGAACAATGGCGGCATGTCCCATGCACTGCTTTCCAGCACGGCTGTCAGCTGAGGCTGCAGTACGCGCGGGATGTTTTCCACCAAACCGCCGCCGGTGATGTGCACCATGCCTTTGACTTCCATCGCATCCATCAATGCCAGCAAAGGCTTGACGTAAATCCGCGTAGGTTCCATCAACACATCCGCCAGTTTGCGACCGTGGAAATCAGCATTCAAGTCAGGCTTGGCGACCGAAATGATCTTGCGTACCAGCGAATAACCGTTGGAGTGAGCGCCCGACGAAGCCAGACCAAGGACGACGTCGCCCGGCATAATTTTAGTACCGTCGATGATTTTTGATTTTTCCACTGCACCGACTGCAAAACCGGCCAGATCGTATTCACCGGCCGGGTACATGCTAGGCATTTCGGCAGTTTCACCACCAATCAATGCGCAACCAGCCTGCTCGCAACCTTTGGCTACGCCTTTGATGACGTCGGTGGCGATCGCCACATCAAGCTTGCCGCAAGCAAAGTAATCGAGGAAAAACAGCGGCTCTGCGCCTTGTACAAGAATGTCATTGACGCTCATCGCGACCAGATCGATGCCAACCGTGTCATGACGATTCAATTCAAATGCCAGCTTCAGCTTGGTGCCGACGCCGTCGGTGCCGGATACCAGCACAGGCTCCTTGTACTTCTTGCTGATTTCAAACATGGCCCCAAAGCCGCCGAGGCCACCCATCACGCCTTCGCGCATCGTACGTTTGGCAAAAGGCTTGATCGCTTCGACCAGTGCATCGCCTGCATCGATATCAACACCGGCGTCGCGGTAGGAAAGTGAAATATTGGAAGTGGAACTCATGATGTGATAGTCAGCAGAGGCAGTAAAATAGCAGTTGTGGCCGGATGGCTAGCCTGTTGATCAGCGTTTGATTATCCACAAGGGCTGGATCAGGATCGCAATGCGCATTCGTCATCGCGGCAAGATCCGTACTTTAGAAACTGGATAAAACTGGATCAATCAGGCTCTATAATTCAAAAAAGCGTTCGAGCAAGCGTTCGGGCAAAGCGGTATTTTATCAAATCGCTCCCCTTCCTCCCTCATTTGATGGCACTTTCTTTGTCGAAGCGACAAAATAGCTGGGGATATGCGGCAGAATTGCTGCAAGCGACCGGAACAAACTGTATTTTTTAACAATAACAATATGATGAACCACGTATGAGGCAGTTGTTACTCGATTTACCTGCCGAAAAACCACAAACCTTGGCATCGTTTGTAACCGGTGCCAATGCGGAGCTGCTCCAGCTGCTGCAGCGCCTGGAACAACGAGTCCCGGTCGGTCTGGACGAACGCTTTGTCTATCTGTGGGGCGATACCGCCGCAGGCAAAACCCACTTGTTAAAGGCGCTGGCAGCATCTGACGCGGCCCTGTATATCCCCGGCGACGCTGCGGCAGATGCTTTTGCCTATCTGCCGAGCACCACGCTTTACCTGATCGACGATAGCCACAAACTGTCGCCCGAAGCGCAAATCGCCGCCTTCGCACTTTTCAACCAGATTCGCGAACAAGGTGGCTGCCTGCTGGCGGCCGGCAACGTTGCACCGGCAACATTGGCGGTGCGCGAAGATTTACGCACGCGCTTCGGCTGGGGCCTGATCTATCAGGTACATGGTTTGAGTGACGACGAAAAGATTGCTGCACTGACGCATGCCGCCGCTGCACGCGGCATGACACTGTCGCCCGGCGTGTTACCCTATCTGCTGAATCATTTTGCCCGCGATATGCGCTCTTTATCGGCGATGCTGGACGCACTCGATGAGTATTCTCTGGAAACGAAACGTGCGATTACACTGCCTCTGCTGCGCGAACTGCTGCAACGAAATGACTGACAGATTAACCAGCTGGTGAATGCGCTTTTAAATGGCCTTTTCAGAAGAAATTTTTGCTCGAACCTGGCTCGAATTTAGCTTATATACCCACGCATGAACCTTGCTCTCTTTGATTTAGACCACACACTGCTGCCTATCGACTCCGATCACGAATGGGGTGAGTTCCTGACGCGCACAGGCGCCATCGAACCGCTGGCCTTCAAGGCTCGCAACAATGCTTTTTATGAACAGTACAAAGCGGGAACACTGGACCCTGTCGAATACCTGGAATTTGCACTGAGCACACTGGCACAATTCTCACGTCGGCAAATCGACGACTGGCATCTGGCGTATATGCGTGAAGTCATTGAACCGGTGATCTTGCCGGCCGCGCGTGATTTAGTAAAAAAACATCAAGATGCCGGCGACCTGGTTGCCATCGTCACGGCCACCAATCGCTTCGTTACCGCCCCGATTGCCCGTGCGCTGGACGTCGAACACCTGATCGCCGCCGAACCGGAATTCAGCGCTGATGGTTCTATCACCGGAAAATTGCTCGGTGTACCGACCTCCGGTGCGGGTAAAATCACGCATACCAACGCATGGCTGGCGGCACGCGGCCTGGCACTGAGCGATTTTCCACGCAGTTACTTTTACAGCGATTCGCAAAACGATATTCCCTTGTTATCCATCGTCACCGACCCGATAGCCACCAACCCCAACGCCTTGCTGACTGCGCATGCCCAAGCGCACGGCTGGCCGATCATCAATCGATTCAATGATTAAAAAGTTCATTCGTCGCATCCTCGGCACCAAACAAAAAACAGGCGATTACACGCAACCTGTCACGCTGACTGCGAAAGAACACGGCATCGATCCGAAGCTGGTTTCATCTAATGCAATCCGCGTTACCAGCAGCCTGCAAGACGCCGGATTCAAGGCCTTCCTGGTCGGTGGTGCGGTGCGCGATTTGCTGCTCGGCGTCAAACCCAAGGATTTCGATATCGCTACCAATGCGACGCCCGAGCAGGTCAAGCGCCTGTTCCGTCGCGCCTTCATCATCGGCAAGCGCTTTCAAATCGTGCATGTAATGTTCGGCCAGGATTTGCTTGAAGTCACCACCTTCCGCGGCTCCGCAACGGATGGCGCGCCAAAAGATGAACATGGTCGCGTCTTGCGCGACAACACCTTCGGTGAACAGCACGAAGACGCATTGCGACGCGATTTCACCATCAATGCGATGTACTACGATCCAGCCTCACAGATCGTGCTGGATTATCACGGCGGGATTGCAGATATCCGCAACAAGACACTGCGCATCATTGGCGTACCGGAAGAGCGCTATCGCGAAGATCCGGTACGACTGCTGCGCGTAGTTCGGTTTGCGGCCAGACTCAATTTCACGATCGCGCCGGATACCCGCGCACCGATCGCCGTAATGGCACCGTTGATCAACAACGTCCCGGCCGCACGGGTGTTCGATGAAATGCTCAAGTTGTTGATGAGCGGCCATGCCCTTGCCTGTCTGCAGCAATTGCGCAAGGAAGGCTTGCATCACGGCTTGCTGCCTTTGCTGGACGTCGTGCTGGAGCAACCGCTGGGTGAAAAATTCGTCCGCCTCGCATTGGCGAGTACCGACGAGCGCATCCGGGAAGGCAAGCCGGTTTCGCCGGGATTCCTGTTCGCGTCGCTGTTGTGGCATCAGGTTGTCGAAAAATGGAATGCCTATCAGGCTGCCGGCGAATATCCGATTCCTGCCTTGCATCTGGCGGCTGACGATGTCTTGAATACGCAAACCGACAAGCTCGCATTGCAGCGCAAGATCGCGTCCGACATGCGTGATATCTGGGCGATGCAACCGCGCTTCGACAGACGCGTCGGCAAGACGCCGTATAAATTACTCGAACACCTGCGCCTGCGCGCCGGCTACGACTTCCTGCTGCTGCGTTGCGCATCCGGCGAGATTGATAGTGAAATTGGCGAATGGTGGACTGCGTTCATCGCCGGCGATGGTGCCGAGCGCGAAGAACTGTTGGCGAAAAAATCCGTCACCACCAATGAAGGCCCGGCGAAGAAACGTCCACGTCGCCGTCGCAAACCTGCAGGTGCAGCAGGAAAACCTGAATGACAGACAGGCAGATTGTTGCCTGCATAGGCATAGGCTCAAATCTGGGCGACGCTGAAGACAATGTACGCAATGCGCTGCTTGAGTTAGCCAAGCTACCGTCAAGCAGCTTGACGGGACAATCGTCCTTGTTCCGTACTGGGCCGATAGACGCCGATGGCGACGACTATGTCAATGCTGTCGCTCGCGTTAGCACCAGTTTATCCGCTGAAGAATTACTGCAAGCCTTGCTGCAACTGGAACAAGATTTCGGCCGTGAGCGCTCTTATCTGAATGCTCCACGTACGCTGGATCTGGATGTGCTGCTGTACGGCGATCAAATCATTTCGACGTCAACATTGACGGTGCCACATCCACGCATGACGGCGCGCGCCTTCGTCTTGATTCCATTGCTGCAGATCGATCCGTTTATCCAGATTCCAGGCCTAGGAGCGGCTCATCTATTCGTGGCCGGCGTAGCAAAGCAAACCATTCAAAAAATTGCTTGATCATATTTCCTGAAATTAAATCAATGTTGAGTCGGGAATAAAATCATGGCCTACCCCATCAAATACGATGACCAAGTCCTAGCCCCTTATTGACACGCCATGCAAATTCCAGTCATCGTCCAAACCGTCGGCTTACTGACGTTATCCAATGTCTTCATGACCATTGCCTGGCATGGACATTTGAAAGGATTGTCTTCAAAACCGTGGTGGATCGCCGCTCTGATCAGCTGGGGTATCGCGTTGTTTGAATACCTGTTGCAGGTACCGGCCAACCGCATCGGCTATACACAGTTCAGTCTGGCCCAACTGAAAATTATGCAGGAAGCGATTACACTCACGGTGTTCGTCCCGTTCGCAATCATTTTCATGGACCAACCGTTCAAACTTGATCACGTATGGGCGGCACTCTGCCTGGTGGGCGCGGTTTATTTTATTTTCCGCGCATGAATATGAAAATTTCGACATGCTGCACTAACACGGCTAACCAACGCCAGATAGATCATTATGGATTTTGAAAAATACAAATACGTTGTCGTCGAAGGTGCGATTGGTGCCGGCAAGACCACCCTCGCCAGCAAGCTTGCAGCGCAATTAGGTGCACAAACCCTGCTGGAAATGCCGGAAGAAAATCCATTTCTGGAAAAATTCTATCGCGATGCCAGTCGTTACGCACTGCCGACACAAATGTTTTTCCTGTTCCAGCGCATGAATCAATTGCGCGAACTTGCCCAACCAGATTTATTTGACGCACGCATCGTGTCTGATTTCCTGTTGGACAAAGACCCCATTTTTGCGCGCCTGACTCTAGGTGATGATGAGTTAGCGCTGTATCAGCAACTATACGATCACTTGCGTCCGCAAGCTCCCTTGCCTGACCTAGTGATTTATCTGCAAGCCGAGCCGGAGACGCTGATCGACCGCATTCGCAAGCGCGGCATCTCGATAGAAGCCGGCATTTCCGAGCCGTACATGCAGCGTTTGTGCGAAAGCTATAGCCGCTTCTTTTACGATTATGATGCAGCGCCTTTATTGATCATCAATACCGAAAATTTGAACCCTATCGATAATGACGAAGACTTTGGACTCTTGTTGACACGCATCGCAAGCATGCGCGGCAAGCGTGAATTTTTTAGTCGTGGAGAATAAGTATGGCCAGCTATCTGCAGGAAAATGAATCCGCTGGCCGCAGCAAGGCCATCACCGTACCTGCGCTGTTTGCATTGCGCGAAAAGGGCGAGAAAATCACCATGCTGACCGCCTACGATGCCAGCTTCGCCGCATTGATGGATATGTGTGGTGTCGAAACGCTGCTGGTCGGCGATTCACTCGGCATGGTGTGTCAGGGACATAACTCAACCTTGCCGGTCACCATAGATGACGTCGCCTATCACACTGCGAGCGTGGCGCGCGGCAACAAGACTGCACTCTTGTTGGCTGATATGCCTTTCGG
Organism: uncultured Herminiimonas sp.; assembly: GCA_964406085.1. Lineage (GTDB taxonomy): Bacteria > Pseudomonadota > Gammaproteobacteria > Burkholderiales > Burkholderiaceae_D > Oxalicibacterium. Next base: position 121,507 of record CAYOQL010000002.1, on the reverse strand, counting down.
TACGTATGCGACACCCGAACAAGCCTTCAACAACGCGCTGAAACTGATACAGGCTGGCGCACAGATGGTCAAAATTGAAGGTGGTGCCTGGGTAGTCGATACCGTACGCTTCCTGGTTGAGCGCGAAATCCCGGTCTGTGCGCATCTCGGCCTGACGCCCCAATCGGTGCATCGCTTCGGCGGTTACAAGGTACAAGGCAAAACAGCGGAAGCGGCAAAACAGTTGAAAGACGATGCGCTCGCCTTGCAGGCGGCCGGTGCGTCGTTACTGATACTGGAAGCAATCCCGGCAAGCCTGGGCAAGGAAGTGACGGATATATTGACGATGCCAACCATAGGCATAGGTGCCGGTCCGGATTGTTCGGGTCAGGTATTGGTGATGCATGATTTCATAGGCGTCTTCCCTGGCAAGAAAGCGCGCTTCGTGAAGAACTTCATGGACGGACAGACCAGCATAGAAGGTGCGGTGCGCGCGTATATCCGCGAGGTCAAGGAAGGTACTTTCCCGGCACCGGAACATTGCTTCTGAAATGACAGCGTCTGCTGTGATCATTGCCGTCCTTGCTACCTGGGGCGGCAACGAACGTTGAAATTGCCAGTGAAATTTTATGCGGCAACGACTCTAAATCGGTGCCGTATTTTTATTGAAACGCCCTTTGTACGGCAATTGCGCGGTGATTGATGACGACTTCATCGATGATGCCGCGAAACAGGTTTTGCACCACTGACGGCTTCACGCCGAACTCATTTGCCAGTTCGGTATAGCGCTGCGCCTGGCGTGCTTCCCGTTCCGGATCAATCGCACTCAACTTTTTCTGCGCCTTCAATACGCCAACCTGATTGGTAATGTCAAAGCGTTGCGCTAACAATGCAACGATGTGTGCATCGATCTTGTCGATCTCGCCGCGCAATGCTGCCAATTCGGAATCTTCCATTTATTTTCTCCTGCTAAATCCATACGATCTGCCTTCAGTTTTGCAGGCATGAGATCGTGATCAAAATTTTTAGTTATTTATCTTCATCAAAGCTGCCGGGCCGCAAAGGTATTGCAGGAATTCAAATCCCCTTCCTGAATCCCGCGCTGAAACCAGCGCACGCGTTGTGCCGAGGTGCCATGCGTAAATGAATCCGGTACCACATGACCTTGCGACTGCTTTTGCAAGGTATCGTCACCAATGGCGCTGGCTGCCTTCAAGGCACTTTCCACATCACCCTCTTCCAGTATGCTGCGCGCCTGATTGGCGTGATAAGCCCATACGCCGGCAAAACAATCCGCCTGCAGCTCCAGCTTGACCGAGATGGCATTCACCTGCTTTTGCGTACCACTGCGACGAACCTGTTCGACTTTTTCAGTAATGCCGCTGATGTGCTGCACGTGATGGCCGACTTCATGCGCGATCACATAAGCCTGTGCAAAATCGCTGGAGACACGAAAACGGTCGCGCATGGTTTGATAAAACGCGAGATCAATATAAATCTTTTGATCGCCAGGACAATAAAACGGACCGGATGCCGTATCGCCGGTACCGCAAGCGGTTGGCGTCTGCCCGGTAAACAACACGAGTTTCGGCTTGATATAGGTCGCGCCTTGCTCTCTGAAAATCGGTCCCCAGGTATCTTCGGTATCGGCCAAAACCGTGGCGACAAAGCGTGCCATCGGATCATCCGCCGGTGGACGTTGTGCCGGTTCCTGCTGCGTGATCTGACCACCGCCACCACTCAGCAAACTGATGATGGTCGCCGGACTGACGCCGAAGAAATACGAACCCAGCAGCGCAATCACGATGGTTCCGATACCGATGGAACGCCCGCCAAAACCACCACCGCCGCCACGCCTGTCTTCTACGTTGTCGCTTTCGCGATTACCTTCCCATTTCATGACGTCTCCAGTCCGGTACTGTCACCGGATTATGATCCTAAATAAAATCAGGAAGCAGAATGCGCAGTCACTTCAGCTTCATAACGGGCAAAGCTGTTTTTCAACTTTTCATCCGCCGCATCGGGACAATCAATCGTTACCCCCAGATCTCCCAGCAAGCCATCCTTCAAGCCGTATACCCAGCCGTGGATAGTCAGTTCCTGCCCACGTTCCCATGCATCCTGCACGATGGTCGTGCGGCAGACATTGGCTACCTGTTCGATCACATTCAATTCGCATAAACGATCATGCTGCGCCTGCGTCGGCAAGGCATCGCCCAGATACCGGCCATACTTTTGATGCACATCCTGCACGTGGCGCAACCAGTTATCCGCCAAACCTACGCGGCGGCGCGTCATCGCAGCATGCACGCCGGAACAGCCGTAATGGCCGCAGACGATTACATGCTTGACGCCCAATACATCGACCGCGAACTGCAGCACCGACAAACAGTTCAGATCGGAATGCGCAACCACATTGGCGATATTCCTGTGCACGAATAATTCGCCAGGTGCCAGGTCGACTATCTCATTTGCCGGTACGCGGCTGTCGGAGCAGCCTATCCACAAGTACTCAGGCGATTGTTGGGATGCAAGCTTGACGAAAAAGTCCGGATCTTCCGCCACCTTTTCAGCCGCCCATGCACGATTTTTCTGAAACAGCTGTTCCAGCTCGAGTACTTCTTTGTTTTTTTCTGTCATTTCAATCAATCAGGCTTCGAGCCCGATACGCAAGCGGCGCATCGGCGATGGCGCCATTTTATCCGGAATCATCATCAATCGACGAGTCGCATGAGGCTCAGCCGATTTCATGAACAAAAAATCACCGCCGATATCAGGCGGCGATGTTCTGTTTGCTGCAACTTCGCAAGCGCAAACGGAAAGTAGGCGTCACCGCTCCGACAGCAACTGACGCTTGAGCTTATCGTCTACCGGCTTGCTTCCCAAACAGATGCGCAACACGGCGTTGTAAAACCCCGCATCGTTCATTGGCTCAAGTATTTTCTTCCCGTTCAGAATGACCGCCATGCCGCTTCCGGGCACCCAGTCGAGATTCAGCACATCACCCTGCTTGAGCTCTGCAATAGACGCAAACATGGCATTGAACCTGGCCATCGGTGCAGGCAGCGCAACCCTCTCGGCGGCATCGGTATTCTGCTCAATGCCGGCGGCAAAGGCTGTGCAGAATTCCTCGCTGCCGACATCGCGCTACATCACGAGCGTGACCCGCCGCGCCTCAGCCGCCGCCATTACATCGGCCACGGTAGTTTTCTTGTCGTTCAGATACAAGCCAATCACGTACACCTTTAACACTACTTTGTAGCGTATGCCGGCCCCGTTCAAACGGAGATTCTGGCCCACCAGCCTGACGCTGTCGTCGAGCTTGACGCCCGCCAGTTCGACTGCCGTTGCGGCGTGGGCGAAGCTCAGCGCGCAAGATACGGCTAGCATGCCGCCGATTGCCTTGAGAGTTTTCATGGCGTCTCCAGTGATTTTTTGTAATGCCAGCATAGAAGCCTGTGGCGAAGCGATCAACCAGAAAAAATGCCGATCGATTTCTCGGCCGGCATGGGGTAAGCATATAGCAAGGCGGGAACGCTTATTCGAAGAATTCCTTGACCTTGTCTTTCCAAGACTTGGTTTGCGGACTGTGTTTCGAGCCGCCTTCTATCGTCAACTCTTCAAACTCGCGCAGCAATTCCTTTTGCCTTTCGGTCAGCGTGACCGGTGTTTCCACCACCACGTGACAGAATAGATCACCGGCATAACCGGAGCGCACCCCTTTGATACCTTTGCTGCGCAGCCGGAAAGTCTTGCCCGACTGCGTGCCTTCAGGAATCGTAAACGATGCCTTGCCGCTCAAGGTCGGCACTTCGATTTCACCGCCCAAAGCGGCTTTTGCAAAGGAGATCGGAATTTCGCAATGCAGATCGTCGCCTTCACGCTGGAACATCGGATGTTGCTTGATGCGAATTTCCACATACAGATCGCCAGGCGGGCCGCCATTCATGCCAGGCTCGCCATTACCTGATGAGCGTATCCGCATACCGTCGTCGATACCGGAAGGAATTTTGACTTCCAGCGTTTTATTGCGCTTGATCTTGCCGGCACCGCTGCATGCGGTACATGGCGAAGGATTAATCTTGCCGCTGCCGTGACATTTCGGACAGGTTTGCAGCACGCTGAAGAAGCCTTGCTGCATTCTGACTTGACCATGTCCACCGCAAGTCGTGCATGTGATAGGCGCCGTGCCTGGTTTGGCACCACTGCCGTCACAGGTTTCGCAACTATCCCACGAAGGAACACGGATCGTCGTGTCGTAACCGTGCGCTGCCTGTTCCAGAGTGATTTCCAGGTTGTAGCGCAGATCGGCACCGCGATAAACCTGCGGACCGGCCCGACCACCACGGCCGCCGCCGGCTTGACCGAAAATGTCGCCAAAAATGTCGCCGAAGGCATCGGCAAAACCGCCGCCACCGCCACCACCACCCATATTCGGATCTACGCCGGCATGGCCGTAGCGATCATAGGCATCGCGCTTCTGGGGATCAGACAACATCTCGTAGGCTTCTTTGGCCTCCTTGAATTTGTCTTCGGCACCCTTGCTGTCCGGATTGCGATCCGGATGATGCTTCATCGCCAGCTTGCGATAGGCCTTCTTGATTTCTTCATCGGAAGCATTCTTTGCCAAGCCAAGAATTTCGTAAAAATCACGTTTTGCCATCTGTAGGCACCCTGTTTCTTTATGTACTTATTTATGCAAAACGCCGAGTCGAGGTTTTTCAACCTTGAACCCGGCGAGTCTTACGACATCAGACGATTAACAAATCACAGCACTTCGCACAATTAATTAAAGTGCCAGGCAGCTTTGCAATTCACATCCAGGCCGCTTGACCAATCAATTATTTGTCTTTTACTTCTTTGAAGTCAGCATCAACGACATCGTCCTGCTGCGCCTTGGCTTCTGCATGACCAGCATCGGCACCTGCCTCAGCAGCGCCGGCTCCGGCAGCTTGCTGCGCTTGCATATCGGCATACATCTTCTCGCCGAGTTTTTGCGCGGCTGCCGACAAGGCCGCGGATTTTTCATCGATAGCGGCTTTGTCGCTGCCTTTCAATGCGTCTTCCAGATCCTTGATCGCTGCTTCGATTTTTTCCTTCTCGCCGGCTTCCAGCTTGTCGCCGTACTCAGCCAGCGATTTGCGGGTCGAATGCACCAGCGCGTCGCCCTGATTGTGCGCTTCGGCGACTTCTTTCAGACGTTTGTCTTCTTCCGCATTGGCTTCGGCATCCTGCACCATTTTTTGAATTTCTTCTTCGGTCAAACCGGAATTTGCCTTGATGGTGATCTTGTTTTCCTTGCCGGTAGCCTTGTCTTTCGCGCCGACGTGCAAAATACCGTTGGCGTCGATGTCGAAGGTCACTTCAATCTGTGGCGTACCGCGTGCCGATGGTGGAATACCTTCCAGATTGAATTCGCCCAAGCCTTTGTTGCCCACTGCCATTTCGCGCTCGCCTTGGTAAACCTTGATGGTTACCGCAGGCTGATTGTCGTCAGCGGTCGAGAACACTTGGCTGAACTTGGTCGGGATCGTGGTGTTTTTCTGAATCATCTTGGTCATCACGCCGCCCAGGGTTTCGATACCGAGTGACAGTGGTGTAACGTCGAGCAACAACAGATCTTTACGATCGCCGGACAAGACCGAACCTTGAATCGCTGCACCGACTGCAACCGCTTCATCAGGGTTGACGTCTTTGCGTGGTTCCTTGCCGAAGAAGTCTTTGACTGTCTCTTGCACTTTAGGCATACGGGTCATGCCGCCAACCAGAATGATGTCGTCGATGTCCGATACTTTGACGCCCGCATCCTTGATCGCCATTTTGCACGGTTCGATGGTTTTCGCGATCAGTTCTTCAACCAGCGATTCCAGTTTGGCACGCGTGATTTTCAGGTTCAAATGGACAGGCGCGCCGTTCGCCATCGCGATGTACGGTTCGTTGATTTCGGTTTGCTGCGACGACGACAATTCGATCTTCGCGCGTTCTGCCGAAGCCTTGATACGTTGCAGTGCAATCGCATCTTTGCTCAGGTCGAGACCGTTGATTTTTTTGAATTCGTCGATGATGTAATCGATGATGCGTTGATCGAAATCTTCACCGCCGAGGAAGGTGTCGCCATTGGTCGACAGGACTTCAAATTGCATTTCGCCATCGACGTCAGCGATTTCGATAATCGAGATATCGAAGGTACCGCCACCCAGATCGTACACGGCAATCTTGCGATCGCCTTTGCCACCTTTGTCGAGGCCGAACGCGAGCGCTGCCGCGGTTGGCTCATTGATGATGCGTTTGACATCCAGACCGGCGATACGGCCAGCGTCTTTGGTTGCTTGACGCTGCGCATCGTTGAAGTAGGCAGGAACGGTGATGACCGCTTCGGTCACTTCTTCGCCGAGGTAATCTTCAGCAGTTTTTTTCATTTTGCGCAGGATTTCTGCAGAGATTTGCTGTGCCGCCAGCTTTTTGTCGCGCACCGAAATCCATGCATCGCCGTTGTCGGCTTTGACGATTTGATACGGCATCATGCCGATATCTTTCTGCACTTCTTTTTCGTCGAATTTGCGACCGATCAGACGCTTGACTGCGTACAGTGTGTTCTTCGGATTGGTGACCGCCTGGCGTTTGGCTGGAGCGCCAACCAGAATTTCGCCGTCTTCCTGATATGCGATCACGGATGGCGTGGTACGTGCGCCTTCCGAGTTTTCGATGACTTTAGGCTTGCCACCTTCCATGATTGCTACGCAGGAGTTGGTCGTGCCCAAATCGATACCGATTATTTTGCCCATGATGGTCTTTCCCTTAATGTCTGTAATACGAAATATTGGTTAACTACGAAATTTGATATGTTTAATATGCGGTGCGACTGCGTGCTTTCAAGCTATTTTTCTTGTGCCACGGTCACCAGTGCCGGTCGCAACAGGCGATCAGCGATCAAATAGCCTTTTTGCAGGGTGCTGACGATGGTGTTTGCTTCCTGATCTGCCGGCACCATTGAAATCGCCTGATGCCTCATCGGGTCCAGCTTGTCGCCTTGCTGAGGCTTGATTTCCAGCAGACGGTTTTTTTCGAAGGCAGCGCTCAACTGCTTCAAGGTCATTTCGACGCCTTCCTTCAAGGATTCGATAGACGGTGTTTCCACTTGCAAAGCCATTTCCAGACTGTCTTTTACCGGCACCAGCGCTTCGGCAAAACCTTCAATCGCAAACTTGTGCGCGCGGGTCACATCTTCCTGCGCGCGACGACGGAAATTCTCGACTTCGGCCTTGGCACGCAAGAATGAATCCTGCAATTCCTGCACCAGCTGCTGCGAAGCGGCCAGTTGCTCTTCCAGCGTCTGCGCAGGGGCTGCGGTTTCAGTCGCCGTCGGCTGGTCGATCGAAGCGGCTTGCTCGGCGTATTTATCCTGGTCTTGCATGAAAAAATCTCCAACAATCAATGAGTTATGACAAAAATTGTCAATGCGACACAACACATGAGGCTATCCCTTACTATTTCAAGGGGTATTTTTGTGAAATGTGCATAAAGGCATAAAGCGGCGATGATATCCCGCTTATAAGCGCGTTACGAGCGCCTTATGACAAAAATCACCTATCCATGGGATGGTATTTTTCGGCGCGGGAGCTAGGCTATACGTACAAATAGGTGTTTACCTGATCGTAGCCTGAGGAGCGTATCGTGAAACTGCCGGTTATTTCCGTGTCGATCATTGCCTATACCGTAATTGCGGTTGCCATCATCTGCTACGCCGACCTGTGAAAGCGGAGCAGATAATCACCGCCTGCATGAAAAGAGCCTACTTTCCACGCAATAGTTTTGCACTGGCAAGCGCCGTTCCACTAATACCAAAACCTTGCGCTAACATCACTGCCAGATTGCAGCCAATCCGGCTGGCAGACGCTATTCTGATGCACCCAGTCGCGTGGCCTCTGCTTTTGAAATCTGCGCCTGCGCTTCGCGCTCTGCGCGCATGGCTGGCGATAAAATCGTCGGCCAGCCTATCATGTGCAATTCCGCAATCTGCGACAGTGCCTTGATCCAGGCGTCGTCTTCATTCAGGCAAGCGATGTAGTTGAAGTCCTTGCCGCCAGCCTGCAGAAAATCGTGGCGCACCTCCATCGCGATTTCCTCCAGCGTTTCCAGGCAATCGCTGGTGAAGCCCGGACAAATCACGTCTATGCGTTTAACGCCCTCCTGCGCCAGTTTTTTCACGGTAGGCGCGGTATACGGTTGCAGCCATTCTGCCTTGCCGAAGCGCGACTGGAAGGTCACCAGATATTGATCCTGGGTCAAACCCAGTTCCTTCGCCAGCAAACGCGCAGTCTTGTGGCATTCGCAGTGATAGGGATCGCCGAGCAGCAAGGTACGCTTCGGCACCCCGTGAAAACTCATGATCAGCTTGTCTGGACGCCCCGACATATCCCAGTGAGCAAGCACTGACTTTTGCAAGGCACGGATATAGGCGTCGTGATCGTGGTAATGCTTGATGAAACGCAACTCAGGTACATTGCGCTCTTGCGCATAATACTTGAACACTGCATCGAAAATCGACGCCGTAGTCGTTGCCGAATACTGCGGATAGGCGGGCAATACCAGAATCCGCTCGCACCCTTCCGCCTTCAACTGACGCAACACTTGCGGCACCGACGGACTGCCGTAGCGCATTGCATACTCGACCCGCACCTCTTGACCGCGCGCGCCCAGATAGCCCCTCAGCAGCTTCGCCTGTTTCTCGGTATGCACTTTGAGCGGTGAGCCCTCATTGGTCCAGATCGAAGCATATTTTTTCGCGGACTTGCCGGAACGAAACGGCAAGATGATCAGGTTCAGAATGCACCACCAGATCGCGCGCGGAATTTCCACGACGCGGGGATCGGACAGAAACTCCCTTAAATACGGCCGCACTGCCGACGCGGTCGGCGCATTCGGCGTACCGAGATTGATCAGCACCACGGCCGTTTTTGGCACGCTGCCATGGGTGTACGGCGGTTCAGTTCTATATGACATGGGGACCTGGAATGTAATTAGTAAGGCTAGGGACCCACTGGGGCGAAACAGTGGTGGTTCAAGTAGCCAGCAACTCGCGGGCGTGCGAGCGTGTGGTCGCGGTGATTTCCAGTCCGCCCAGCATGCGCGCGATTTCTTCCACGCGGGCGTGATCGTCAAGCGCATCGATGGACGACAAGGTTTTGCCGTTATTGCTTTGCTTGCTGACTTGAAAATGCTGATTGGCCTGACTGGCGACTTGCGGCAAATGCGTGACACACAAGACTTGTCTGTCCTGCCCCAGCTTGCGCAACAGGCGACCGACCACTTCGGCCACGCCGCCACCGATGCCGCTATCGACTTCATCGAAAATCAGCGTCGGCGTCGCGGTGGCACTCGATGTGATGACGGAAATCGCCAATGCGATCCGCGCCAGCTCACCACCCGAGGCGACTTTAGCGAGCGGGCGCGGCGTCGTGCCTGCATGGGCGGCAACCATGAATTCGATTTGCTCCATACCGTAGGACGCCGGTTCGCAAGGCTGCAAGGCGATCGCGAATTTGCCGCCCGTCATGCTGAGTTCCTGCATTGCCGCAGTGACTGCATCGCTCAATGCTTTGGCGGCTTTGGCCCGCGCCTTGGATAGTTTTTGCGCCGCAGACACATAGGCGACTTTCAATTTTTCTTCCTGCGCACGCAAGGCATCAAGATCGCTGGCGTCGGCCAGTTGCTTCAGTTGCGCAGACAAGGTTTCCAGCTCCTGCGGCAAGTCATCTGCAGCGACATGGAACTTGCGGGAAGCTGAATGGATATTTTCCAGACGTGTTTCCACCTCGCGCAAACGCGCCGGGTCCAACTCAACACGGCTCAAATAATCATTCAATGCGTAGACTGCTTCCTGCAATTGAATCCGCGCAGGTTCCAGCGCATCCAGTACCGGTTGCAAACCGGCGTCGAGATCGACCAGTTTGCCGATACGGATATTGAGTGAGGCCAGTTGCGACAACATCGGTACTGAATCCGATTCGGATATCAGGGTCAGCGCGTCTTGCGCACCTTCGATCAAACTGGCCGCATGTGACAGGCGGCTGTGTTCATTGCTGATATCAGCCCATTCGCCGGGCTTGACCGACAGTTTTTCCAGTTCGCCTACCTGCCATTCAAGGCGCTCACGCTCGAGCAACACATTCTTGGCATTGGTTTCGAATTCTTCGCGCTGCCTGGCGAGTCCGCGCCAGCTTTTATACGCGGTGGCAACGGCTTTCACTTCATCCTGCAAACCGGCCTGATTATCCAGCAAGATACGTTGCGCATCCTGCTTCAGCAGCGACTGATGTGCATGCTGGCCGTGGATATCGACCAGTTTTTCACCCAGCTCGCGCAACTGCGTTACGGTCGCGGCGATGCCATTGATGAAGGCTTTGGAGCGCCCTGCATTGTCGATGACACGACGCAATAAAGCGCCGCCCTCTTCATTGGCACATTCATTTTCGGCGAGCCAGGCATCGAGTTCAGGGCTGGCAGAAAATTCAGCCGTGATGTCCGCCTTGGGTGCGCCTTCACGTACCACGCTGGCGTCGCCGCGCCCGCCCAGGGCCAAGGCCAATGCGTCGATCAGGATCGATTTGCCCGCACCCGTTTCACCGGTAAATACCGAGAAGCCGGATGAGAACTCAAGTTCGATCGCTTCGACGATCACGAAATCGCGGATGGCAAGCGTGCGCAACATGTGGAGTGGATTCTTCCCGAGTAGTTCGATCTTGCTGCGAGCAACGCAGCAAGCGAAAAATTAGATTTGGACCGGCGTAACAGTGGCTAAATATAACTCAAACGAGGCTGCAAAAGACCAGATGCACGCAGGCTCTGGTCCTGACAATTATTTTAATCGTCCGTGCACCGATGGATATTCGTTCCAGTGCAATTTTTCGCGCAAGGTATCGTAGTAACTCCAGCCTTCAGGATGCAGGAAGGTAATCGTATCCTCGGCACTTTTCACAATGATGCGATCGCCGTGCTGCAGGCGCGCCACCGATTGCATATCAAAATTGACGTTACTGTCGCGACCACCGACGACTTCGATCACGATTTCGCTGGATTCAGACACCACGATGGGACGATTGGACAATGCATGCGGCGCAATCGGCACCAGCACGATGCCGGACAGGCTAGGATGCAGCAAAGGGCCGCCGGCCGATAAGGAATAGGCAGTTGAACCGGTAGGCGTCGCAACGATCAAGCCATCGGAACGCTGGTTATACATATAGTGTCCGTCGACATGCACGCACAGTTCGACCATGCCGGAACCCGAACCGCGCGATAGCACGACATCGTTCAAGGCCAGCGTGTGATGCATGACGGAACCGTCACGCTCTAGCGTGCCTTGCAGCAGACTGCGTTTTTCGGAGGTGACCTTGCCATTCAACATCTCTTGCAATAGCGGCATCATGTCATCTAGCGAGATGTCGGTCATGAAACCTAGCCGGCCCTGATTGATCCCTATCATGGGCACATGGTAAGGCGCCAATTGGCGCGCAATACCGAGCATGGTGCCGTCGCCACCGACGATGATCGCCACATCGGCGAGTTCGCCGATGTCGATCAGGTCCATCGATTCATAGCGATCGAGATGGAAGCGATCGGCAGTCTGCGTGCCGAACACCACGCGGCGGCCGGTTTCTTTCAGGAAATCGGCAATCTGCGTCAATGAGTGTGCAATATCGTCAACCGAATGCGCGGTCTCACCCGCTTTTTGCTTGGCGAAAATCGCAATGGTCTGGAACGACGAGGCTGTATAGGGATGTGAGGTAGGCAACATGCTGCAGATTAGACCATAATTCCTCTTTATCTTGCACTATGCGATGCCGCATGAGCAGGAATAAATTTTAAACACCATGGCAAAATCATCTGCAGAATCGGATCATTCCCGCATGAAGTCTTCCCCTGTCAAAGCCGTTTTATTCGATCTGGACGATACCTTATGGCCGCTGGTACCCACCCTGGTCAAGGCCGAAGCCACGTTATACGACTGGCTGACCGTGCATATTCCGGGTGTCGTGCAGCGCTTCAGCAATGAAGAACTGCGCCAACTGCGCATGGAATTATTGCCGACCAAGCCGGAATACCAATTCAATGTGTGGGCCTTGCGTCATGCCGCGTTGACGCATGCCTGCCACCTCACCAGTGAAAACAAGGAACTGGTGGATCAGGCGATGGCGGTCTTTTCGGAAGCGCGCAATGCCGTGACACTGTTCGACGATGTCGTACCCGGCCTGGCAAGTTTGAGCGGGCAATACAGGGTGGGGTCGATTTCGAATGGATTCGCGGATCTGGCTGCGATAGGCATAGACCAGCATTTTCAAACATCAATTGCGGCACATCAATTTGGTAGCGCCAAACCCAATCCGGAAATTTTCCTCGCTGCTTGCGAGGCGCTTGCGATCGCCCCGCATGAAGCGGTATACGTGGGCGACGACCCCGTGCTGGATATTCAAGGTGCGCAAAATGCCGGCTTGCAAGCGGTGTGGATGAATCGTTTTCAACGCACCTTGCCCGACCATATTGTGCCGGCAGCCAACCTGACCACGTTGCATGAACTCAACGCCTGGCTGAAGCGCGCATAATGCGCTTAATACCAGTCTGAGCCTCACGATGCAGTAACAACATGCAAAATTGATAGCAGATATAAATAGGGGCGAACACGGGTATCTCGTGTAGGCTGCACGCTTGCCGTCCCGCACTGCCACTCATTACAATACGACCATCATGCAACTCGATAACCGCGCTCAAACACTGCTGAAAGCCCTGGTCGAACGCTATATAGCGGACGGCCAGCCTGTCGGCTCGCGCGAACTTTCCAAAATTTCCGGGCTGGACCTGTCGCCTGCAACCATACGCAACATCATGGCCGACCTGGAAGAAATGGGTTTCGTTGCCAGCCCGCATACTTCGGCTGGCCGGGTACCGACGCCACGCGGCTATCGCGTCTTCGTGGATACCCTGCTCACGGTGCAGACTATCGATGAAAGCGGGCTGGAATCAAAGCTGCAAGCCACATTGCAAACCGGTTCTTCGCACAAAATCATCTCGAATGCCGCGCAAATTTTATCTTCGCTGTCCGAATTCGCCGGCATTGTATTAACCCCGCGCCGCGAATCAGTGTTCCAGCAAATCGATTTTTTACGCCTGTCGGAAAAACGCATCTTGCTGGTCATTGTAGGCCCCACCGGCGATGTACAAAACCGCCTGCTGTTGACCGATGTCGATTATTCGCCATCGCAACTGGTGCAGGCAGCGAACTACATAAATCAGAATTACGGCGGACTGAGCTTTGAAGAAGTCAGAATACGCTTGCAAAGCGAATTGAAGCAATTGCGCGACGATATGACGCGCCTGATGCAGGCCGCCGTTGAAGCGGGCAGCGATGCGATGAATGACAACAGCGACGACGTGGTGATCTCGGGTGAACGCAATTTGCTCAGTGTCACCGATCTGTCCTCCAATATGGTGTCGCTGCGCAAATTATTCGATCTGTTCGAACAAAAAACCAGCCTCATGCAATTGCTGGATGTATCGAACAAGGCCACCGGGGTACAGATTTTCATCGGCGGCGAATCAAATCTGGTCCCCATGGACCAGATGAGTGTGGTGACTTCGCCTTATACGGTCAACGGCAAGGTGGTCGGGACGCTGGGGGTGATCGGGCCGACCCGGATGGCGTATGAACGCGTGATTCCAATCGTCGACATCACCGCCAAACTGCTATCAAATGCGCTCAGCCATATACACACTTGAATGCACACCCGACATCTACCTGAAGTTACATCGGCCGCCTGCAAGTAAAAACGCCATGCACTCGATAACAAGTGCATGGCGTTTTTTCAAATGCGGCCGACATTCACGGCGTCGCAATTTATTTCTTGGGTTTGCGGCAATCCTTGCAGTGACCGTATAAAGCCAATGCGTGATCGGCGATTTCAAACCCGTGTTCATGCGCAATCTTTACCTGGCGTTTTTCGATTTCGGCATCAAAGAATTCTTCTACCTTGCCGCAATCGAGGCAAACGAGGTGGTCATGATGCGAGCCTTCATTCAATTCGAACACCGCTTTACCGGTTTCGAAATGATTGCGTTGCAGCAATCCAGCCTGCTCGAATTGTGTCAAAACGCGATAAACGGTTGCCAGACCAACATCAAGATTATCTGCCAGCAGCATCTTGTAGACGTCCTCTGCACTCAGATGACGGACTTGGGCATTTTGAAAAATATCGAGGATTTTCAGGCGGGGCAGCGTCGCTTTCAGACCGCTGGCTTTTAACTCGGATGGATTGTTGGGCATGTTTTGTTCAGATTAAGGATATCTGCCTTATCATATAGCGTTTTCGTACAATTGCTCAATCCCTTGAGACTTCATATGCACATGCTGCCCTCTTATTTTAATCGTACCCCGGCTATCGCCGGTACATTTTGTCTGTTGCTGGCAACTGCCCTGACGGGTTGCGCATCGAAAAACCCATTAATGGAAGAACCAACACCCGTTGCGGCCAAAGCCAAACCAGCCGCCGCGCCGGTTGCACAAACACCTGCAGCAACACCAGTCGCCGAACAAAAGGATGCGCCTGCGTCCGCCACGGCAAGCGCAACTCCAGTCGTTCCCGCCGCTACGCAAGCTTCGACAGAAGCGCCGGTCGCAGCGACTGCCGCGCCAGTCGCCGCACGAGCAGGCACATCGACAGGCGTGCAAACCAAGCAGGCAAACCGCTTCCTCGGTATTTTCCGTCCTTACCGCCCTGACATTCAGCAAGGCAATTTCGTTTCGCAAGAAATGGTCGCGCAGCTGAAACCCGGCATGACGCAAGATCAGGTCGTGTTCCTGCTCGGCACCCCTTTGCTGACCGACGTGTTTCACGCCGATCGCTGGGACTACGCCTTCCGTCTGCAAAAAGGCAATGGCGAAATCACCACCAGCCGCGTGACAGTTTTCTTCAAGGACAAACTGGTCTCGAGTTTTGAAGGCGGCGATCTGCCGACAGAAAAAGACTATCTGGAACGCATTGCCGACAAAGCAAAAGTTAAATAATTCCTAATTCCTTGAGCACACTGAACACCATTTAGCCATGAATCAAATGAAAATCGCGGTTGCCGGCGCGTCCGGCCGCATGGGTCACATGTTGATCGAAGCCATCCTGGGAGCATCGGATGCGGTGCTTTCCGGCGCACTGGATATCGCCGCCTCCCCTGCCATCGGCACCGACGCCGCAGCTTTTCTTGGCAAGCCATCCGGCGTCCTCATCGAATCGGACTTCGCCAAAGGCCTGGCCGATGCCGATTTCCTGATCGACTTCACCCGTCCTGAAGGTACGCTCAAGCATCTTGAATATTGCGCTGCGCACGGCATCAAGATGATCATCGGCACGACTGGTTTCGATGCTGCAGGCAAGGCGGCGATTGCCGCCGCCGCAGAAAAAACCGCGATCATGTTTGCGCCAAATATGAGTGTAGGCGTCAATGTCACAATGAAATTACTCGAAATGGCAGCCAAGAGTTTTTCCGAGGGCTACGATATCGAAATCATCGAAGCACACCACCGTCACAAAGTCGATGCGCCATCCGGCACCGCGATCAAAATGGGCGAAGTCATTGCCGGTGCCTTGGGCAAGGAATTAAACGACGTCGCCGTATGGGCGCGCGAAGGCGTGACCGGCGAACGCGATCCGTCGTCGATCGGCTTTGCCACGATACGCGGCGGCGACATCGTCGGCGATCACACCGTGCTGTTTGCCGGCATCGGCGAACGCATCGAGATTTCGCACAAATCATCGAGTCGCGTGACCTACGCGCACGGCAGCCTGCGCGCCGCGCGCTTTTTGGCAACTAAAAAAACCGGCTTGTTCGACATGCAGGACGTATTGGGCCTGCGCGCAATGTAAGACTGCACAGCTCACGCAACATGCACCACGGCAAGCAGTAACCGATCAATCCAGCCTACTCAGATCGACATCATGAACTCCACTGCAGAACAAGGATTGGGTCTTGCGCATTACTGGGCACAAGGTGATGCTGTATCGCACGCCGTCGCTTATGCGCTGCTGATCATGTCGATACTCAGCTGGTACTACATCCTGTCCAAAGGCTGGAGCTCGTGGCGCATCCGCCGCAGCGCGGCAGCGCTGGAAGGCTTCTGGCAGGCGCCAACGCTGACCGATGCGATTGCCACCATCAAGCTGGCCGACAGTGAAAATGTCTACACGCCGCTGGCTGCGCAAAGTGCCGAAGCCGCCAATATCAAACCGCACGCCAATTCACTCAACGCCAATACCGATCCGGGCGAATTGATCACGCGTACGCTGCGTCAGGAAATCAATCGCGTTTCGGCGCGGCTCGAAAGCGGCCTGACCTTGCTGGCATCGGTAGGTTCTACCGCGCCGTTCGTCGGTTTGTTCGGTACCGTATGGGGCATTTATCATGCGCTGGTCGCCGTCTCGGCATCTGGTACCGCGCAGATCGACAAGGTGGCCGGCCCGGTTGGCGAAGCGCTGATCATGACCGCGCTGGGCCTGGCGGTGGCGATTCCTGCAGTACTGGCCTACAACGCATTTACCCGAGTCAATCGCGTCACGCTGGCAGAACTGGATGCATTTGCGCATGACTTGCATGCATACTTGACAACTGGCACACGCGTCGGCAAATGACATCGCCGCTTCCCCTGAGCATGGGCAAAAAAGCGTAGGAGCACACAACATGGCATTCGGCGGATTTAACGACAACAAGCAGCCGGCACCGATGGCCGACATCAATGTCACGCCCATGGTCGACGTGATGCTGGTACTGCTGGTGATTTTTATCATAACCGCGCCGCTGTTTACGCATGCCATCAAGCTCGACTTGCCGGCTGCGCAATCTGCACCCGCACCGACCGAACCGAGCACGATTTCCCTTTCCATCAATGGCGAAGGCGCGATTTTCTGGAACAACGATCCGATTACGCAGGACGCGCTCAATAGTCGACTGGTCATCGCCGCCAAGCAGCAACCCCAACCGCAATTGCAATTGCGCGCCGATAAAGGCACACGCTATGAAGTCATCGCACAAGTCATGGCAGCGGCGCAAACCAATGGCATGACCAAGCTGGGCTTCGTCACCGACGTACCGAGCGCCGTCCCACCCACATCGTCACAAGCAAAGTAAATCCATGGCGGTTGTACATTTGAATGGCGAAACCATCGCTGACTGGAATACTTTCCATGCCGCGTGCAAGACTGCATTCGGCTTCCCCGATTTCTATGGCTGCAGCATGGATGCGTGGGTCGATTGCCTGAGTTATCTGCGCGACGAAGAGAACATGACGAAATTCATGCTCAAACCGAATGAAAAGCTGCAAATCGTCGTCGATCACGCAGACATCCTGCGCAAAAACGCCCCCGATCTACTCGAAGAAGTCGCCTTCTGCATAGCAGGCATCAACGAGCGCTACGCCGATTACGGCGAAAATCCTGCGCTTGAACTCAAACTCGCGTGAACACCGGAACTCCGCGAAAGTGAAACCCATCTGAGGTAAGCTCGGACCAGCTTGCAATTGCGCTGCTGCCGACACGCCATCAGGTTGGGCGAACCAGTATAATCATGGGTTCGTATCACCATTCACCCTCACTATTGGCTCCATCCGTCATGCAAGATAAATACAGCCCCGCCGAAGTAGAAAAATCGGCGCACGACCATTGGCAGGCAATCGACGCGTACAAAGCGGTCGAACATGCCAAAGATAAAAACGGCAAAGACAAGAAAAAATTCTACGCATGCTCGATGCTGCCCTACCCATCCGGCAAGCTGCACATGGGTCACGTGCGCAATTACACGATCAATGACGTGATGTATCGCTATCTGCGCATGAACGGCTATAACGTGCTGATGCCTATGGGTTGGGACGCATTCGGCATGCCGGCAGAAAATGCCGCGATGGCGAACAATGTGCCGCCGGCGCAATGGACCTACGCCAACATCGAACACATGAAGACGCAGATGGCGTCCATGGGTTTGGCCATCGACTGGTCGCGCGAAATGACCGCGTGCAAGCCTGAGTACTACAAATGGAACCAGTGGATGTTCCTGAAGATGCTCGAAAAAGGCATCATCTATAAAAAAACCGGCACTGTGAACTGGGATCCAATCGATCAAACGGTTCTGGCCAATGAACAAGTCATCGATGGCCGCGGCTGGCGCTCAGGCGCGCTGATCGAAAAGCGCGAAATCCCGATGTACTACGCGCGCATCACCGATTACGCAGAAGAATTGCTGGATCACGTCGACAATAAATTGCCGGGCTGGCCGGAACGCGTGCGCATCATGCAATCCAACTGGATAGGCAAATCGACAGGCGTACGGTTCGCCTTCACGCACGATATCAAAGACGACGACAAACTGATCAACGACGGCAAGTTGTGGGTCTTCACCACGCGTGCCGACACGATCAAGGGCGTAACTTTCTGCGCGGTTGCGCCGGAACACGCATTGGCGACTTTCGCAGCGAAATCGAATTCTGAACTGGCCGACTTCATCGCCGAATGCAAACTCGGCAGCGTGATCGAAGCCGACATGGCGACGATGGAAAAGAAAGGGATGCCGACCGGACTGTTCGTCAAGCATCCATTGACCGGTTCGCTCGTCGAAGTATGGGTCGGCAACTACGTGTTGATTACTTACGGCGACGGCGCAGTGATGGGCGTGCCGGCGCACGATGAACGCGACTTTGCATTCGCACAAAAATACGTGCTGCCTATCCATCAAGTCATTGATGTGGAAGGCAAAACATTCTCCGAAGTGTCCTGGCACGACTGGTACGGCGACAAGGAAAACGGTCGCTGCATCAATTCCGGCAAATACGATGGCTTGAATTATCAGCAGGCGGTTGATGCGATCGCCGCTGATCTGGAAGAGCTCGGTCTGGGCGAAAAGAAAATTACCTATCGCCTGCGCGACTGGGGTATTTCGCGTCAGCGCTATTGGGGTACCCCTATCCCGATGATCAATTGCGCAGATTGCGGCGCAGTACCTGTACCGGAAAAAGATTTGCCGGTCGTCCTGCCGGAAGATTGCGTGCCGGACGGCAGCGGCAATCCACTGAACAAGCACGAAGCCTTCCTCAAATGCGATTGCCCGAAATGCGGCAAACCTGCGCGTCGCGAAACCGACACCATGGATACCTTTGTCGACTCGTCGTGGTATTACATGCGCTATTGCTCGCCTAACAGCAGCGATGCCATGGTCGACAGCCGCAACGATTACTGGATGCCGATGGACCAGTACATTGGCGGCATCGAACATGCAGTTCTGCATTTGCTGTACGCACGCTTCTGGACCAAGGTCATGCGCGACTTCGGCCTGATCAAGTTCGACGAGCCGTTCACCAATCTGCTGACGCAGGGCATGGTGCTGAACGAAACCTACTATCGCGAAGAAAGCAACGGCAAGAAAACCTGGTACAACCCGGCCGACGTGCAGCTTGAACTGGATGAAAAAGGTCGCCCTGTTTCCGCCATCCTGATTACCGATCGCCAGCCGGTTGCCATCGGCGGCACGGAAAAAATGTCGAAGTCGAAGAACAACGGCATCGACCCGCAAGCGCAAATCGATCAATACGGCGCAGATACCGCGCGCCTGTTCACGATGTTTGCCTCGCCACCAGAACAAACGCTGGAATGGTCAGGTGCAGGCGTCGAAGGTGCAAACCGTTTCCTGCGCCGTGTATGGACTTATTCGTACAACCAAGCTGCGCGCATCGCAGCCGCAACGACTGTCGATTTCAGCAAGCTGACCGAAGCACAAAAAACCTTGCGTCGTGAAGTACACAAAATCCTGCAACAGGCTGATAGCGACTTCAAACGGATTCAGTACAACACCGTCGTCTCTGCCAGCATGAAAATGCTGAATACGCTGGAAGCTGCCAAACTCGATGACTCTGCCGCATCGAACGCCGTTATCAGCGAAGGCTTGTCTATCTTCCTGCGCATACTCAATCCGGTTGCGCCACACATTACGCACGTCTTGTGGCAGGAGCTCGGTTTTGCGAAAGTGCATGGCGATATACTCGATGCTTCATGGCCGCAAGTGGATGCCGCCGCGCTCGAACAGGCAGAAATCGAAATGATGATCCAGGTGAATGGCAAACTGCGCGGCAGCATCATCGTTGCGAAAGATGCGGACAAGGCCAGCATCGAGGCCGCCGCACTGGCAAATGAAACGGTACAGAAATTCATCGAAGGCACACCGAAGAAAATCATCGTGGTGCCTGGCAAGCTGGTCAACATCGTAGCCTGATTTGTTCGTTAATTTGATGGCTGATGGGGTTGCGCAATCAAGGCAACGCCATCGCTTTTGAATTATTAGTTGAAGTGCTCATTTTGAAGTACTGGTTTAAAGTAAAAATCACGCAGGATTACTCATGCTAAAAAATCGCCGTCTTCTCTGTATCGCTCTAGCTTCGACTGTCATGCTTTCGGCATGCGGTTTCAAGCTGCGCGGTTCTATCCTCGGCAGCAATCTGCCCTTTAAATCGATTTTTCTGGCCGTGCCGGAAACCTCGGCGCTGGGTATAGAGTTGCGCCGCTATATACGTGGCAGCGGCGAGCTGGAGATCAAGGATAGACAGGAAGATGCGGAGGCCACGCTCGACATCACCAATGAAATACGTGAAAAGGTGATTTTGTCGCTGAACAGCCAGGGTCGCGTGCGCGAATACGTGCTGTACTACCGCGTCACCATCCGTGTGCGTGACAGCAAGAATGTCGAGTTGCTGGCGCCGACGCAGATCGTCTTGAAACGCGACATCAGCTATAACGAAAACCAGGTCCTGGCCAAAGAATCTGAAGAAGCCATGCTGTATCGCGACATGCAGTCAGATTTGGTACAACAGATTCTGCGCCGCATGGCAGCGATCAAACCGGTGGTTGCCAGCGCGACGCCGCAATAAGACCGCGCCACCACAATGCAACTGCGCTTCGACGCTCTGGACACACATTTAAGCAAGCCGCTCGCCGGCTTGTATGTAATCACGAGCGATGAACATCTGCTGGCACTGGAAGCTGCTGACAAGATACGCAAGACTGCGCGCGCGCAAGGTTTTTCCGAGCGCGAAGTGCTGGTCGTCGATCGCAGCTTTAAATGGGGCGAACTGCTGGCAGCCAATCAATCGCAATCGCTGTTCGGCGACAAAAAACTGATAGAACTGCGCATTCCCACCGGCAAACCAGGCAAGGATGGCGGCAAGGCCTTGCAGGATTATTCGGCATCGCTCAGTCCCGACAACGTCACCCTGATTACCCTGCCCAAGCTGGACTGGGCCACGCAAAAAGCGGTGTGGGTTGCCAGCTTGCAGCAAGCCAGCGTGTTCATCGACATCCCGCTGGTCGAACGTGCACAATTGCCGGCCTGGCTGGGCATGCGACTGGCAGCGCAGCGCCAAAGTGCGAACCGCGAATGCCTGGACTTCATTGCGGAGCGCGTCGAAGGCAATCTGCTGGCCGCGCATCAAGAGATACAAAAGCTGGCGCTGCTCTACCCAGAAGGGCCATTGAGCTTTGAGCAAATCCACGATGCAGTGCTGAATGTCGCGCGCTACGATGTATTCAAGCTGAATGAAGCAATGTTGAGCGGCGATACTGCAAGACTGGTGCGTATGTTGGAAGGTTTGCAAGGTGAAGGCGAGGCATTACCGCTGGTGTTGTGGGCCGTTGCGGAAGAAATTCGCACCTTGCTGAAATTAAAATCCGGGATGGCACAAGGCCGTCCGTTGAGCCAGTTGACGAAAGAACATCGGATCTGGGGTCCGCGCGAACGCCTGATCGAACCGGCATTGAGCAGACTGAAATTAGCGACGCTGGAAAGCGCGCTGCAGGAAGCGGCACAAATCGATAAGATGGTAAAAGGCTTGCGCGCCAAGAAGTTTTCCGGCGATGCCTGGGATGCGATGCTGCAACTGGGATTGAAGATCGCGCGCGGCTGATAGCCCACGTCACAGCGCAGATTACCGAACACTTGCGATAAGGCTTGCCGCCGCCATGTATGAGAGAGCTTGAGGACTGTGTCAATAGTGACAGCAGTCGCCAGCCAGTCGATACCGAGAATTCGTTGCAAACAGTTTTCGTTATACGTGTTGTAGTACGCGTTGTCTTTAATTAATCGAAGTACCAACCATTCCTTAGCAAAATGGACATCAAGCAATACATGAAAGAAGTCGGTCAACGCGCACGCAGAGCTTCGCGTGCCATGGCCAAGGCCGATACTGCTGCCAAGAACAAGGCTTTGTCGCTGATCGCCGCTGCGATTCACCGCGATGCGGACCTCTTGCGCGCCGCAAACCAAAAGGATCTGGACGCCGCACGCGCCAACGGCTTGGCACCGGCCTTGCTCGATCGCCTGACTTTGTCAGACAAAGCGATTGCCACGATGGCAGAAGGCCTGGAGCAAATCGTCGCGCTGCCCGATCCTATCGGTGAAATCTCGAACATGAAATACCGCCCGACCGGGATTCAGGTCGGACAGATGCGCGTACCGCTAGGGGTGATCGGCATCATTTACGAAGCCCGCCCTAACGTCACAGTCGATGCGGCAGGCTTGTGCATCAAGAGTGGCAATGCGACGATTTTGCGCGGCGGCTCGGAAGCGATTCACTGCAATCAGGCGCTGGCAAAAATCGTCAGCGAAGGTCTGGCGGGTGCCGGCCTGCCTGCCGACGCAGTACAAATTGTGGAAACCACGGATAGAGCGGCAGTCGGTGAATTGATTACGATGCCTGAGTATGTGGACGTCATCGTGCCACGCGGCGGCAAGGGCTTGATCGAGCGCCTGATGAAGGAATCCAAGGTGCCGATGATCAAGCATCTAGACGGCATTTGCCACGTCTACATCGATAGCAAGGCAGACCTGAAGAAGGCGCTGGATATTTCATTCAATGCAAAATGCCACCGTTACGGCACCTGCAACACGATGGAAACCTTGCTGGTCGCACGTGCCATCGCACCTGCGGTTTTACCGGAACTGGCCAAACTGTATGCAACGCAGAACGTGGAACTACGCGCTGACGATGAGGCGCGCGCCATCCTGCAAGGTTATCCGCAGTTGACCGCTGTGACCGAGCAGGACTGGAGCGAAGAATATCTGGCACCGATACTCGCGGTCAAAGTCGTCGAGGATATGGATGAGGCGATCGAACACATCAACAATTACTCGTCGCAGCACACCGATAGTATCGTGACGGAAGACTACACGCGCGCGATGCGTTTCCTGCGGGAAGTCGATTCTGCTTCGGTGATGATCAATGCATCTACACGCTTTGCCGATGGTTTTGAATATGGCCTGGGTGCAGAAATCGGCATCTCCAACGACAAGCTGCATGCACGTGGCCCAGTCGGTCTGGATGGATTGACGTCCTTGAAATATGTCGTTTTTGGTCATGGGGAAGTACGTGCCTGATTTGTGCATAGCCATTTCTTCATCGGGAATACTTCATGCTCTGGATTAAAGCACTGCATATCGTGTTTGTGATGTCGTGGTTTGCCGGCCTGTTTTATCTGCCGCGCATCTTCGTCAATCTGGCGATGGAAACCGATACCACGACGACCACCCGTTTGTTGCTGATGGCGCGCAAGCTCTACCGCTTCACGACGATACTCGCGATTCCGGCCCTGGTTTTTGGTGGCGCGTTGCTGATGTATGGTTTTGGACAAGGGCCGGGAAATGGCTGGCTGCATGCAAAGCTGTTTTTTGTATTGCTGGTGATCGGCTACCACCATGCCTGCGGTTCGCTATTGAAAAAATTCGAGCGCGGCGCAAATCGGCGCAGTCACATATGGTATCGCTGGTTCAACGAAGCACCGGTCATCCTGTTGCTGCTGATAGTTATCCTGGTCGTTGTCAAACCGTTTTAAATTGGGAGGCGTCATGGCCAAGGTTTGTGAATATTATTTTGCACCGCAATCGCCATGGTCTTATTTCGGCCATGAACGCCTGCTCGCGCTGGCGCAACAATACGATGTACAGATCGAGATGAAACCTGTCGATCTGTCGAGAATTTTTAGCGTCTCCGGCGGCTTGCCGCTGGCCAAACGTCCGCCGCAACGTCAGGCTTATCGCCTGATCGAATTAAAGCGCTGGAGCGAACATCTGGACTTGCCGTTGAACCCGCAACCGAAGTTTTCACCGGTATCGGGCGATCCATCGGCCAAATTGATCATCGCCACCAAGTTCGCCCATGGCACCGATGCGGCGCTGGCGCTGACCACCGCCGTGATGCGCGCCTTGTGGGCAGAAGACAAGAACATCATGGATGCGGATACGCTGATCGCATTGGCAAATGCTGCCGGCCACGACGGCCAGGCCTTGCTGAAATCGTCGGAAACGACGGCAGTGCAAAATGAATACGAGCAATTCACCAACGATGCCATGGCAGCCAGCGTATTTGGCGCGCCGTGGTATGTCGTCGATGGCATGGCGTTCTGGGGTCAGGATAGACTGGACTTCGTTGAACGCGCTTTTCAAGGTGTTTAACGAGATTCCCTGGACAGCTTCACCTCGCAAGTTTTACTGAACAGTTTTTAAAGAAGTACTGCAACACCCGGTTCGCGCGGCGCATCATCACGATGCGGCCGCACGTCTATTTTCATAACGGATAAAAGGTCCCCCTAATGTCAGCACCCCATTCCTATTTCTGTCCATGCCCGCGCGGTCTGGAAATCGCCCTCGCCGAAGAACTCAACGAGATCGCGGCAATGCCAGGCAGCGGCAACACGCTCAAGGTACATTTGCAAGTCCCGGGCGGCGTGCATTGCTCAGGCACTTTGCAGGATGCGTATCGCATCAACCTGCATTCGCGTATTGCATCGCGCGTCTTGATGCGCATGGCGCACGCCAGCTACACGACTGAAAACGATATTTATGATTTGACGCTGGCGCAACCGTGGGAAGACTGGTTCGCCGTGCATCACACGATACGTATCGACGTCACCGCGATCAAATCGCCGCTGCGCAGCCTCGAGTTCACCACATTGAAAATCAAGGATGCGATTTGCGACCGCTTCCGCGACATCTACAACGAACGCCCATCGGTCGATACCAAAATGCCGGACATGCGCATCGTCGGTTTTCTCGACGCGCGCAACTTCACCGTCTATCTCGACACGTCTGGCGAAGCTTTGTTCAAGCGCGGCTGGCGCATGGAAACCGGTGACGCGCCCTTGCGCGAAAACCTGGCGGCCGGTCTGCTGCGCACTTCAGGCTGGAAACCCGGCATGACCTTGTTCGACCCTATGTGCGGCTCAGGGACCATCCTGGCTGAAGCTGCGCAAATGCTGGCAGGTATTCCTCCCGGTTTGCACCGCGATTTCGCCTTCGAGAAATTCGCCGGCTTTGACAAGGCAGAATGGGCTGCAATCAAGAACAGCGTCAAGCCCAATACCTTGCCGACCGAGCCCACAATTTTCGGCAGCGATATCTCGGGCGACATGGTGGCGATGACACGCAACAATCTGAACAAGGCGGGCATCCGCTTCGAAGTACCGTTGAAGCAAATCGAAGCACAAGAAGTAAAAGCACCTAGCGAAGTGCCAGGCATTCTGTTGACTAATCCGCCATATGGCGAACGTATCGGCATCCGCGGTGACAGCACGGTAGAAGCAGACGATATGGCGAAAGATTTCTTCAGCGCCTTGGGTACAACCTTGAAACAACGCTTCGCCGGTTGGCAGGTATTTTTGTTTACTGCCGATCTCGGTTTGCCGAAGTTATTACGTCTGAAAGAAGCACGCAAAACACCGTTCTTCAACGGTGCACTGGAATGCCGTTTGTTCCGCTTCGATATGGTGGCTGGTTTCAATCGTCGTGAACAAGCCAAACCAAAAACCGATACTGGCGAATAAGCCTTTATTACTGCAGTTTTATTCCGGCAATCCTGAAGTCTCCTGACACTATGCTGTCAGGAGGCCTCCCGCATGATGCGTACTGCCATTTGGCATTTCACGCGAGAACATCATGCATACAAAAATAAACTGGTTCGAAATTCCATCTACCGACTTCGGTCGCGCCATTCGTTTCTATGAAACGCTCTTCGACACTACACTTCGTATCGAAAAACCGGATTCCGACTCACTGGAAATGGCATTGTTCAGCGATGCCGGTGGCGTCCCTTGCGGCTGCGTAACGCATTATGAAAGTCACGCTCCAAGCAGCAGCGGCACGTTGGTCTATCTTGATGCAAACCCTTCCATCGATGTCGTCCTCGCACGCGTAGAATCGGCCGGCGGAGAAATCCGTATGCCTAAACTGGAATTGCCCAACGACATCGGCTACATCGCACACTTCATCGATACCGAAGGTAACCTGTTGGCACTGCATTCGCAGCATTGAGTTAGTAGGTCCGCTCGGCGACTTTACTGGACGGTAGCGCATGCATTTGTCAGAATGAGGCGGCACCTCATTCTGCTTACATCTATTCATGATCGAGCATTGCATGGTTTATCCAATTTCTTCACGCAATTGCGTCAAACGTGCGAGCGATACCCCCTGCACTCCTTACAAGCAATATGCGCCGGGCTGAGCGTCTGTTCCAGATCGCGCAGTATTTGCGCGGTCGTCGCTTGACTACCGCGCATCAGCTTGCTGAATGGCTGGCGGTATCCGAACGCACGATTTATCGCGATATACGTGACCTCTCGACGTCGGGCATGCCTATCGAAGGTGAAGCGGGTGTCGGCTATCGCGTCAGAGCCGGTTTCGATTTGCAACCGCTGATGTTTTCCACCGACGAAATCGAAGCGATGGTCGCCGGCATGCGCATGGTGCAAGCCTGGGGCGGCCCGCAACTCGCTGCCTCTAGCGTCGCCGCATTAGCCAAAATCACTCTTGCCCTGCCACGCGAGAAACGCGACTTTGTCGAAGCGACACCGCTATTCGCCCCCGACTTTCACATCGACCCCGTTCATGGCAAGCGACTCGAATGCATACGGCAGGCCATCGGCAAGCAACACAAATTGCTACTCGATTACATCGACGCCAAACAGCAAGCGACGCAACGCGTTATCTGGCCCTTGGCTTTGTATTACTGGGGCAGCGACTGGTCGATTGCCGCATGGTGTGAAACACGCGGCGACTTCCGCTCCTTCCGTCTGGATCGCGTGCAGTTGCTGACGCCGGGTGAGCGTTACGACAGCGTCACCGATCGCCGTCTGGCCGATTTTGTCCGTGCGATGAAGCGGGATAATTCCTGTAATTGAGTTACTGCTCCTGAAGTCTCGCTCACACGCCTTGCGCGTTTACGCCTGCTCTGAGCTTGCATCCTTGGCGCCCTATTCACACGCAGCACCGTTCCTTGCAATTGCTATCAACATGCCAAATCGGCAAGGCTAGCGAGAAATTCTATTCAAGTGCGGTTTTTAGGGTTTTGACCAAATCCAGAAAAAACTTGACGCAAGTAGAATGATCGTTCTACCATGTTTCCTATGGAAGATATTTCAAGCACCGAAACGATGAACAAGCTGTTGGCCGCAACAGAGCGCCTGATCTATGCAGGCGGCATTTGTGCGACCGGTATGGATGCAATCGTCAAATCGTCAGGCGTCGCCAGAAAAACCATCTACCGTTATTTCCCCACCAAGGATGCACTGGTTGCGGCAGCTTTGAGCAAACGCGATGAACGCTGGATGCACTGGTTTATTACGACCAGCAATAAAGCGGAGTCACCTGCCGAAAGGTTGCTGGCGACTTTCGATGCATTAGAAGAATGGTTTTTCAGTCCTGATTTTCGCGGCTGCGCATTCATCAATGCGGCGGGAGAAATCGGCGATCCGAGCACGCCTATCCGTGCGGTGGCAAAAGAACACAAGATCAAGTTGTGCAATTTTTTGCGTGAGCTGGCAAAAGAATATGGCGCTGAAAATCCGGATGAGCTGGCGATGGAATTTCTCATCCTGATCGATGGCGCGATTACGGTTGCTTTGGTCATGGGTAACAAGGAAGCGGCACGCGATGCGAAAAAAATCGCGCGCAAATTGCTGCAACCTTGAAGCTGTTTTTTACTCATCACCCGAGCTGAATCCAATGCAGTCCCACTCAACCAATGGAGAGCCCGATGTCCGTCAATCCCAATGTCCGCCCACCGCTGCCACCCTTCACCCGCGAAACCGCGATGCAAAAAATTCGTGGCGCAGAAGACGGCTGGAATAGCCGCAATGCCGAGAAAGTGTCGCTCGCCTACAGCCTCGATACCAAATGGCGCAATCGCGCAGAATTCATCAATGGTCGGCAGGAAGCGCAAGCCTTCCTCGAACGCAAATGGAACAAGGAGCTCGACTATCGTCTGATCAAGGAACTATGGGCTTACACCGACAATCGCATCGCGGTTCGTTATGCCTATGAGTGGCATGACGATGCGGGCAACTGGTTCCGTTCATACGGCAACGAGAATTGGGAATTCAACGCCGATGGTTTGATGACGCATAGGCATGCGTGCATCAACGATATGCCTATCAAGGAAGCGGATCGCAAATTCCATTGGCCCTTGGGTCGTCGTCCGGATGACCATCCCGGCTTGTCGGATCTCGGCTTGTAAGACTGCGCTGGAGCAGGATTTTTCTTCCGCAGATTGTTTTTCAAATAATACCTGTCCACCCTCCCACTTTTCATCACGCTAAAGCAAGGTGATGAGAAGTGATGGATGGGCACGAAGTAGTGGGCAGCATAAGCATGACGCCCGTCCCTGATATTTTCCGATGTAAAACCTTATTGACAGAAAAGCGCATAATTTGGCTTCTTCTGTCTCGATGGCACGACGCCTAGCGCGGTCGCATCACGCCAGCAAGAAAAACCTGAGCATACCCCGCAACGAGAGCCGTCTGATGTCCGCTGAAAAAACACGCCCTTCATCCGTCGCCAGCACGACAATCGCCATCAGCAGTAGCGCGCTGGCCATCATGCTGGCGGCACTGTCCATGCTTGGACCTTTTTCCATCGATACGTATCTGCCGGCATTTCCGAATATCCAGGCATCACTGGGCGCCAGTGCGATCGAAGTGCAGCAAACACTGACTGCCTATATGTTTTCATTTGCGGTCATGATTCTGTGGCATGGCGCACTGTCGGATGCATTTGGGCGACGCAATATTATTCTGGTTGCCTTGGCCGTGTTTGCCGTTGCCACCCTCGGTTGTGCATCGGCTCACAGCATTGAATACCTGTGGGCGTTTCGCATGCTGCAGGGATTGGCCGCAGGCGCGGGTGTCGTCATCGGTCGCGCGATTATTCGTGATCTATATGCCGGCTCCGAAGCAGAGAAACTGCTATCGCTGGTGACCATGATTTTTTCAATCGCACCGGCAATCGCACCGATACTGGGCGGCTGGGTCGTCAAGCACATGGATTGGCGCGCCATTTTCCTCGGATTGTTTGCCTATGCGGTGCTGCTGCTGATCTATTGCTACAAACGCTTGCCGGAATCACTGCCACCTGAGAAGCGACAACCCTTCAATCCTGAATTTTTATATCAAAGCTACAAGCGTGTATTTCGCTCGCCGCTGTTTCATTTGAAATCCGGCGCGATTGCCTTCAATTTTGCTGGCATGTTTTTGTATGTCGCCGCAGCGCCGGTCTTCCTCGTCGAACATCTGGGTCTGGGGCCGGATCAATTCGGCTGGCAGTTTGTCCCGACTGTGGGAGGTATTTTCTGCGGTGCACTGACCGCCAATCGCTTGGCCGGCCATATTCCTGTCGGGCGCCAGGTATTGATTGGATTTGCTTTTCTGATCGGCGCGGGGAGTTTCAATCTGCTGTATCACGCGCTGTTCCCGCCTATGCTGCCGTGGTCGGTTGCACCGCTGTTTTTCTATACCTTCGGCATGTCGATGGTGGCACCCGGCGTGACGCTGCTGGTCCTGGATCTGTTCCCGAATATTCGCGGCATCGTCGCGTCCTGCCAATCATTTACGCTGACCATGCTGGGCGCCTTGGTAGCTGGCGTGATTGCACCGATCCTGTCACACTCGCCGGTTGCACTGGCACTTGGTCAACTGGTCTTTACCTTGATTGCATTGAGCCTATGGCTGGGTGGACGCCGTTACCGACGCCTGCTGGATATGCGCAAGGAGCCGAATGCATGGGAAACCATAGAATAAAAGTTAAGTGGCGAAAAAATAATCTTGTGGATATACCGCTGCGTACTCTTCGACTTTCATTCAATTCTCGCCTTAAGAATTTGGTTTATTCGCATCAAAAATCGGTACATACTTAAGCTAAAAATACTCAAAAAAAGGAGGCGAAATGGTTCATGACTTTGCTTCGGCAACCAATGCAATCATCCATTTTTTACGCAATCGATTCGATCTGGATTTATGGATGATCACGCGCACGGAAGGCAACGACTGGATCGTCCTGGCGGTGGAAGAATCGTACTACGATGTCAAAGCCGGCACGGTTTTCAACTGGTCCGATTCATTTTGTTCGCGCATGGTTGAAGGTTTAGGGCCGCGCATCGCACCGCAATCGGATGCGATAGAAGTCTATAGAGACACGCCGATTGCCTCCAGGATCAAGATTGGCGCTTACGTCGGCGTGCCGATTACCCGGGAAGACGGTACTCTTTTCGGCACACTGTGCGCAATCGACCCTCACCCGCAACCGGAGAATATCCGGGAAGAACAGAAGCTGATAGAAATGATGGCAGATCTGCTAAGTAGTATCCTGCACAAGGAACTGGCGGTTGCCGATGCGACGCGTCGTGCCGAACGTGCCGAAGCAGAAGCCGCGCGCGATGGCTTGACCGCGCTGTATAACCGACGCGGCTGGGACGAACTGCTCACGCGCGAAGAAGATCGTTGCCGGCGTTATGGCAATCCGACGTGCGTGATTTCGATCGATCTGGACGGACTCAAGATAATCAATGACAGCCAGGGACATGCGGCAGGAGATCAACTCATCGTTAGAACAGGCAAGGCGATCAATGATGTGATTCGCTTGAATGATATCGCTGCACGAGTAGGCGGCGATGAATTCTCCATCCTGTGCGTGGAATGCACCCCCGAGGATGCTGCAGTGTTGGCAGATCGCTTGCGCCGCAGTTTTGAGAAAGCCGCGGTGTCAGCCTCCATCGGCTTTGCCAGTCGTCATCCAGAAAAAGGCTTGATCGCAGCATGTGAGCAAGCCGACGCAAACATGTATGCCGAAAAGCGCGGCAAACAACGCGTACTCACATCGGACAGTCACTAGGATCAGACTATGACGGCGCGATTTTTCCCCATTTTTTTGGCGGCATACATCGCGCCATCCGCCAGCGTAATCAATTGATCTGCATTCGTTGGATCTTCAGGCCAGTACATGGTGATGCCGATACTGCCCGATAAGGTAAGCGTTGCTGCCGTCAGCACAAAAGGCTGTTGCAGCGCCTGCAGTATTTTCTCAGCCACCTCAAGTGCATCCGCATTTCCGTTCAGCATTTCCAGCACCACGACGAACTCGTCTCCGGCCAGCCTTGCCACGGTGTCGGTGGTGCGTACTATACTGACAATGCGCTGCGCCAGCGTCCGCAACAACTCGTCGCCCGCTTCGTGTCCATAACCGTCATTGACGCCCTTGAACCCATCCAGATCAAGAAAAAATACAGCGAGCGGTTTTCCGATGCGCCTGGTGCGCGCCATCGACTCCGGCAACTTCAACATCAATGCACGTCGATTCGGCAAATCGGTCAACGCATCCTTCAATGCCATCGCTTTCAACGATGCCTGCTGTATTTGTCTTTCCGTAATGTCGTGCAGGAAGGCGATAAATCGATAGCCCTGCTGCAGCGGCACAGTCGCCAATGCAATCTCTACCGGAAACTCGGCACCATCGCGTCGCACTAGGCTTGACTCCAGGCGGCGATTGAGGAAAATGCTTTCACCTGTGAGCAAAAAGCGATGCATATCCTGCTGGAGGCCATCCAGCAACGCCGCCGGCATCATCAAGTCTATGGCCTTGCGCCCGATCGCCTCGTGCCTAGCCCAGCCCAGCAAGCGTTCCGACTGATCGTTCCAATCCACGATCATGCCATCCTGATCCATTGCAATGAACGCATCATTCGCATTTTGCAAAGTCGCGCGCAATTCCGCTTCACTATCCTGCAAGCGCTGTTGAATCAGCATTTGCTGCGCGAGCGACTCTTCCAGCGCCTTGGCTTTTTGTTCAATCTCGCTGGTACGCTCTTGCACCAGCTGCTCGAGGTTTTCATTCAAGGACTGCAAGTGCATGACATGCTGTCTTTCACGCTCCACCATGTTCGCCAGCGTCATCGAAAGCAAGTGCACCTCGTGGTAGCCATGCAGAATAGGAATGGCGTCTATCATGCCGTCTTCACGTTGTCGCATGATCGCAGCGCTCAAATCGTCCAGCGGCTTGGCGAGCCGCCGCGTCAAACCAACAGCAACAACGGCGAGCAACAAGCCAATACCGCCACCGACCATCAAAATCTGCTGCTGCAAATCGTGAAAGGTCGCCAGCGCCACTTCTTCAGGCTGACGTATCAACACCGACCACTTAAGTGAAGAGTCGTTGGAATTGGTACCTGTCTGCGTATAGCCGGTCAGATAACGTCTTCCATCCGGCCATTTTTCAGAGATGGCACCGGCCTTGCCGGAGCGCGCCAAATGAAGACTGGACGTACTTACCCTGGTTTCCTGCAGATAATCAGGGCCGAGAATAACCATGCCGTCCTCGCGCACTACCAGCACTTCAACCATATACTGCCTGTCGGCTGGGATCAGCAAGGCATCGGCCACACCGCGTGCCCATTGCCAGCTCAGGTGCACACCCAGCACGCCACGATATTCGCCATTTCCGCGCCTGACAGGCAACGACACATCGACAAAGCGCCAGTTTCCTTCGATCTCGGGTAATTTCTTTTCCAGCAAAAGAGCAGGATGATAATCGCCGGTAAACAACTGCTGCCTGCCATTTTGAAACCATGGGCGCTCACTCACATCAACACCTTGCAACAGCCCGCCTGTAGAAGCAAAAACGACGCCGGATGCATCCGTCAACCCTATCCAAGCATAGTCAGTAAATTTACTTTGCAGATTGTCAAAGATTTGACGTATATCGGCAGAACTGTTCGCGTCACGCACTGCGTTCATATCAGCCACCACAAGCGTCTGGTCAATGACGCGTTCAATACCGCTATCGAGAGAATCACGCATTTGCCATGACAATTGCTGCAGACGCTCATACGCCTGCTGTTTGGCGTAACCCGTTGCGAAATGATCAACCAGAATCAACAGCGCCAGCATCGTGACGAGGACAGTTGCACACACACCTATGGTCACCAGTGTGGCGAGTCGCAATCTGTCTACTTGTTTTAATCGCATCAGCGTGTCCCGAATTGCTTTGGCAGCATGCAGCCTGTTGAGTACAACGCGATTCAGCCAGGGATTGACTTCACCGCGTCAAGACATCCAAGGCGCTCATATTCCCTTAAACCGTCACTCTGTGCAACCTCCACCCGGAGGTAAAGCATTTACCGATTTTTACGAGTGTTTCAAATATCAATGCATGTCATCGCGCGTATGCACATACCTGCAACTGCAGTCGTATCGACAAGAAATCACAAGCAAGCCATGCACATGGCAAGCGTCACAAACAGTTTGACTGTCATGAATTTGATCTGCGTCCTGTGCGATCGATCCTTGAATGACCCATCGTTTGCTAGCGCATGAAATCCCATAGAAAAAATAGAGAGGTAGCAAATGCCCAGCGTCGCGAAGTCGATGCCATCCAGGCTGCAAGGTACAGATGGCGGCAATCCACACCGAATAGCATTTAGGGCCAGATTGCGGCAAAAGCCAAGTTGATTACAGTGTTCGAAATCAGCGAAAAGTCGCTTATCGCGTACGGATAAGATTCTTCAAAAGCAGCAAAATTAAATGAAGAATCGGGATGTAAGGACTGAATGAAAAATCAATATGAAAGACTTGTCCAACAGCTTGTTCAACACTTTAGAAAGTAGTCAATGATGTACAAAATCGAACGCCATATCGCATTCAAAATGCATACAAATTCTTAACGCAATCTTCACGCAATACATCGTTTTTCAGAGAAGAAAAACGATAAAAAATAATTCGAAAAAATCGTCAACCACTTCATCCGGCTGGCGTTATGCAGATACGAACTGAACATACAGTTCGCACTATTATTTTTTACCTATTTAAGAGAGCATACAAATGAATAAATTTATCGCTGCCCTGGTTGCCGGTCTGTTTGCCTCCACCGTTTTTGCTCAAGCGCCTGCCGCTCCTGCTACCCCTGCCACTCCCGCAACGCCTGCTGAGGCATCCGTCAAAGCTGACGCGAAAGCAGCAGTTAAAACACCAAAAGCAAAAGCACCCGCTAAAAAACACAAAGCAAGCAAGAAAAAAGCAAAAGCACCAGCTGCTCCTGCTGAAATGAAGTAATTAGCAGAAATTAAAAAAGACAGACTATGTCTGTCTTTTTTTGTGGTTCGATCAGACCGGATACTGAGCGAACCAATTTTTTTATTACCGGATTCAAACGCCTAACGCTCTGCCATCACTGCGGGGATCGTGTGCACCTGAAAAAGCCCCCGTCTTCTGATCAATCATGATCGCCCCCGGATGACCTGACAATGGGCTTTGTGCAGGAATAACGCTCATCTCATGACCGCGTCTTGCCAGCTCCTGAAAGACCTGCTCCCCTGCATCCTTCTCCAGCTTCAAAGAATCGCGGCTATCCGAAAATGTTTTGCCCAACAGGAAGCGTGGCCGTGACAATGCCGTCAAAGGATCCATGCCGTAATCAATCATGCGCGTCAGTATCGTCGTCAAAGTCTGTGGCTGACCATCCGCACCCTGCGTGCCGTACAAGATATGCGGCTTGTCATTCTTCAGATACATGCCCGGATTGAGTGTATGGAAAGGTCGTTTTCCAGCCTGCAAGACATTCGGATGCTCGGGCTTGAGGCTGAATGAAGCGCCACGGTTGTGCCACAGGATGCCGGTATCGCCTGCCATCACGCCGCTACCCCAATCAAAGTAAACCGTTTGCAGCATCGAGACTGAATTTCCTTGCGCATCGGTCGCACCGATGTAGACCGTATCGCCGGTTTTGAAAACATGCGGCCATGCCAATGCGTATTCCATCTGTATGCTGCCGGCGCGCTGATCCAGATTCATCTTGGACAGCAATCTCGCCGACGGCACATTCACGAACTCCGGATCGGCCACATAGTTGTTGCGATCGATGAAGGCGCGCTTCACCGCCTCCACCATCAGATGGTAATAATCGGCGCTGCCTTCGGGAATTTTTTTCAGATCGAAGCGATCCAGTATGCCCATGATTTCCAGCGTGGTGATGCCTTGCGTAGGCGGCTGATTTGCCAGCAAAACGCCATCGCGATAAGCCACGCGCAAGGGTGGTTCTATGCGCGCTTGCGTCGCCGCCAGATCGGCTTCCGTCAACGGTGAGCCGGCATTCTTCAAACCCTGCGCGATACGCTGCGCCAGTTTGCCTTCGTAAAAATCACGGTAACCGCGTACTGCCAGCATCTCCAGGGTGTCAGCTAATTGCGGCTGTTTAAATAGTTGCCCCACCTCCGGCACCTTGCCATCCACCATGAAATTTTGTGCGACTCCCGGCAGGTTATTCATTTCTTTCTGGCGAAAATCCATCCAGAAACGCTCGGAAGCAGAAACCGGAAAGCCGTTGCGTGCAAAGCCGATGGCCGGCTTCAACAATTCCGCCCAACTCCTGGTTCCTGCGAGTTCATTGCGGCTGATGTCAAACGCCTTGCCCAGGGTGTCGACATTCGCCGCTGTAGTCAGCATCGATTGCGGACCGCGCACCGGAATCGCGCCACTGTAATTCGGCAATACTGCAGGCGCCTGGCCGATACCGGACAGCGTTCTGACCTTGCCATTGCGATCGCTGATGATCATGAAGGCATCGCCGCCGAATCCGGAAAAATGCGGATAGGTCACGTTCAGGCAAGAAGCAATCGCAATCGCTGCTTCAAGCGCATTGCCACCTGACTTCAATACATCGAGGCCGGCGTTGGTTGCCAATTCGTGCGGGCTGGTCACCATGCCCTTGCTCGATGTTGCCAGCATGTTCTTCGGTTTCGCGTCCAGCGCCAAGGGACACATGCTGCCTAACGCCATTGCACCCGAAGCAGACAGGAAATCTCTTCTATTCATATTGGGTAAAAATCTGTTTCTCATATGCTCTCCGCATCCATGATGGAGACCAGCCGCCCACACCATCTGCGGTGCAGGCGCTGGCAAGCTTGTTTGATTTTTTTAAAAAAAACCGCCAAGAAGCACCGGGGCTTGATGGCGGTTTGGAGCACTTCTTAAACTTTATTATGTGCGTGACTGTGTGCAGACGATTTCGGGAAGGTGTTTTCCAGCGGTACGTGACGATGCGAGAAATTGGCGGTGATCCATGCATAGAGCGGACCGATTGCATTCATGATGATCACGATATACAGCGCAGAGAACGGGTCTTTTGCCACTGGCCCAAAGCCGCCAAACATCGTTGCAAAAAAGGATGCAAAACCGAAGAACATGCCCGGGATAAAACTGAACATCGGTATCCGTGCAAACAACATCATGCCGGAATTCAAACAGAACAAAATCACACATTCTGCGATGATCAATTCGGTGCCGGAAAATTGTTTTTTGGCCATGCCGAAACCTGTGACTACCAGGAAGCCGGCAATTGATCCGATCGGCAATGTCGGCCAGATGCGTTTAAGGTTGGCTGGTGTCGGCCCACCCATCGCAAAGGTCCCGGCCCAGCTGATAAAGATCGCCCAGACTGGCAAGTGCCAGGGCAATTGCACCATCAAAACGGTGGTAACCGCGAGTAGTGATGCAACAACTTCGTGTGGTGGCTTTTTCATGTTTGTCTCCTGCTTATGTGTGTAATGTGATTGGTGTAGTTTCTTACTTGGCAGCTGCTGCAACCGGCGTTTCCACCGCATGCGCATGGTCGTGCTGACCGCAACAGCCATTGCGATGTATCTTGCATTTATGTTCGGTGACCACGGTTATCTTTCCGCGTTTGATCACCCATGACCGTGCAGGAATATCGAGTAGTGCATCGGCGACCTGATACGTATCCAGAATCACCAGATCGGCTTGCTTGCCGACGGCGATGCCGTAGTTGTCGCCAATCCCGATGGAACGTGCTGCATTGATCGTTCCCATATCCAATATCGCTGCCTGATGAACCGGCGTACCGAACGAAATCGCGTGCGCCAGCATATTGCCGATCACCAGCATGTCTGCCTTGCCGAACGGCGTGAATGCATTGCGAATATTGTTGGATGAGTAGGCGACGTTGACACCTGCCTCATACAGAGAACGCACCGGCGTCAAACCGCGCCTGCGATTTTTCGTATCGTTGCGACCACCCAGATACAGATCGGTGGCCGGCAAGGTCACTATGCTGATATCGGCTTGATGCAGCAGATCGATAATCGGCTTCAGCTCATCCGGTTCGAGTGAACCCAGACTGGTGACGTGACCGAGAGAAACACGACCCGCATAACCTGTTTCTATCGTCTTTTGCGCGATATACGCGGTCGACGCAAAGCGCTGATCTTTCGCATCATCTGAAAAATCCGCATGCATATCGATAGGCGCGTCATGCTTTTGCGCCATCTCGAACACTGTGTCTATATGCCGCTTGGTGTCATCCCATGACAACTCGTTGTAGGGACAGCCACCAATTACATCGGCACCCATCTTCATCGCCTGCTCCATCAAGTCGGTGGTACCCGGTGATTTGATGATGCCCTCCTGCGGGAAGGCGACAATCTGGATATCCAGCAGATCCTTGTATTCATCCTGCAGTTCAAGCAGCGTCTCGACGCCAATCAAACCCTGGATCAGATCGACATCGGGGTGCGCACGAACCGCGACCGTGCCGTTCATCACTGCCATGTCGAGCACCTGGCGCGAACGCTCCAGTACATCCTGCCGTTCCTGCTTGCCTTTCAGGATGCCGGTGACACGTATTGCTTCTTCCAGCGTACCCAGCACAGGCGGCATACGCCTGTGCAGGAATGCTTTTTCCAGATGCAGATGCGGCTCGACCATGCCGGGAATAACGGCACGCCCTTCTGCATCAATTGCGTCCGTCGCCGAGGCTTCTATGCCTTCTTCTATTGCGACGATCTTGCCGTTTTTGATACCGATGTCCATCAGTGGTTTGTCATCCCACACGCGAACATTGTGTATTAACAGGTCCATCTCCATCACTATCTCCTCTGGATGTAAAAGCTAAAACCAACATCTAAAAACCGAGTGCGATCCCCTCGCCACGGGGATCTGCGCCACCTTCAAAAAATTCTGACCACGGCCCCGGCAAACGAACCGCCTGTGCCGTACCCATACGCGGGAACGGCCACTGCGCCGCTTCCACCGGATGTCCTTGTTCCCGCAATGCATCGAAGCTTGCCTCCGGCGCTGCAGATTCGAGCAGCAACTTGTTCGAGGTGTCGCCCCATGTACGACCGTACAACACGCGCGGCGCATCAATCGCCTGCTGCACGTTCAAACCGAAATCGACGACACGCGTGACGACGGACGTCTGCGTCTGCGGCTGCACTTCGCCGCCCTGTGTGCCGTACACCATGTAAGGCTTGCCATCCTTGAACAACATGCCTGACATCAGCGTCGATGCGCTTTGCTTGCCGGCCTTCAATACGTTTGGATGGCCAGGCTGCAGCGAAAAGAAACTGCCGCGATTCTGCAGCAAGACGCCCGATACCGGATCGGTCACACATGCGCCAAAGTCGAAGTACAGGCTTTGCACCAGGCCGACCGCATTGCCGTATTTGTCGGCGATGCTGATGAAGGTCGTATCGCTGCCGCCTGGACGATTCTCATGGGTACGCTTGGTGTCGGCCAGCCACTCTGCACGCTCGGCGTTCGCCAGCTTCGGATCGAGCAATTCTTCAATCGGGATATCGGAAAAATCAGGATCGGTCAGATACTGATCGCGCTTGTTGAAAGCCCATTTAATTGCCTGAATCATCGCGTTGTAATACTCAGGCGAATTCTCATCCAGTCCGCTCAGATCGATACCGTTCAGGAAATTGAGTATCATCAAGCCGGCGATCCCTTGCGATGGCGGCGGTACTTGATACGCTTGAAAACCGCGATAGGTCGTCGAGATCGGCTCCACCCATTTGGCACGGTATTGATGGAAATCGTCCAGCGTCAGCAAGCCGCCCTGGCTCTTCAGATAATTCACGATGGAATGTGCGGTGTGCTCATAAAAATGGCGGGTACCGTTTTTCGCAATGCCTTCCAGCGTATCGCCCAGTGCCGTCTGCTGCAGGCGCTCACCCGGTTGATACGCATTACCGTTCTTCAGGAAAATTCCAGCCGAGCCAGGATCTTGACGAAACACATCGGCATCGTCGGCGATCCAGCGGCTGATGTCCTGCGTTACCGCCACGCCTTCTCTCGCATAGCGAATAGCCGGCGCCAGCAACCGGGTTAAAGGCAGCGTGCCGTAACGTGCATGGGCAAGGCCCCAACTATCGACTGCGCCGGGCACGGTGATCGCCGCGCGTGGGCCGCGATGCGGGATCGCATCCAGACCTTGATAATCATTGAGGGAAATATTCTTGCCGCAGGTACCGCTGCCGTTCAGTGAGGTCAGCGTGTTCGACTTGGCATCGTGGATCATCCAGAATGCATCGCCGCCTATGCCTATCATGTGTGGCAACACGACGCTCATGGTGGCAGCTGCGCAAATGGCAGCGTCGACGGCCGTACCGCCTTCTTTCAATACATCCAGCGCGGCGCCGGTTGCCAGATAATGCGCGGTGGCAACCATGCCGTTTTCGGCGTAACTGACTGGGCGGGTGGTTCTCATCATTTCTCCAGGAATCGGGTTCATGGAAGATGAGCATAGTCAGGTTTGGTTCAGGCGGGAATCGGGATTGCCTGATTCGCATCTAGGGATTTTCCTAGGCGCCGTACAGTCCTCGCACAGCTCACGAGATCAATCGTAACCCTCATTGATCAAGCCGTGTTTCATCGCGTAGTACACGAGATTGGCCGTGGTGGCTGCTTCCATTTTTTGCAGCACTGCCGCCTTATGCGTGCTGATGGTTTTGTTACTGAGCGACAGGATATTGGCGATATCGTTGACCGAATGGCCTTCGACCAGCATGTTGAAAATCTGAAATTCGCGTGCCGTCAGCTTGGTATGTGGCAACTCCGTTTCTGGCTTGTGCATCTGCTTGATCAGCTTGTCCGCAATCCCCGGCGAAACGAAGGTGCCGCCTTCCGCCACCTTGCGTATGCCGTCTATCAACTGGCTGGATGCGGTGTTCTTTGTGATGTATCCGGATGCACCGGCGCGCATCGCTTGCACCGCATACTGGCTCTCCTGATGCATGCTCAAGACAAGAATGGGCAACTCCGGTTTGACTGCCGTGATTTGCTGGATCAGCGCAATACCGCTTTTACCCGGCATCGACATGTCCAGTATCAGTACATCGACTTTCAGGCTCCGTATCTTTTGCAGCACTTCTTCGCCGTCAGCTGCCTCGCCGGCAACTTCCATATTCGGCACGAAGGAAATGATCTGCTTCAAGCCATCGCGAATAATCGCGTGGTCATCGGCGATTAATACCTGAATCATTTTTGTTCTCCCGGCAATGCTGGTTTTGCCTCAACTGCCATAGATGCTTTGTGTGCCTTGGGTATCCGTACCTCAATGCTGGTGCCGGCACCGGCGCGACTCTGAATCTTCAATTTTCCGCCCAGCATGATGGCACGCTCACGCATGCCAACCAGACCCAGACCATTCTCGCGCGATCCGCGCTTCAAGTTCGTTCCTGCAGCCATCCCTTGTCCATTATCGGTAATTTTCAGCGTAATGAAATCCTTGCTTTCCTTTAACTCGACCACGACCGAGGTAGCGTGACTGTGGCGACTGATATTGGTCAGTGCTTCTTGCACGATACGGAAGATCGCGGTACTGATGTCGCGATGGAAGGCCAGCGTCGATGCTGGCAGGAGCAATTCATATGCAACCTTGCTACGCTCTGAAAACGATTCCAGCAGCCAGTCTATGGCCGACGGCAAACCCAACTCATCCAGAATGGTGGGGCGCAAATCGGCCGCGATGCGCTGCACTGAATCGACGGTCGAGTCGGCTATCCGCTTGAGTCCTTGCAAATTACGCAACCAGTCGGCATCCTGCAATTTGTGTTGTGTTTCGAGTACATCAAGACCCATACGAATGGCTGTCAGCGATTGACCCAACTCGTCATGCAGTTCGCGTGAAATGCGCGTGCGCTCCTCTTCACGCACCGATTGCAGATAGGCAGACAGTTCGCGCAATTGGGTACGCGATGCCAGCAATTCCTGTTCTGCCAGTTTGCGGTCTGTGATGTCGCGCGAGATGCCGGTGGTACCGATGACCTCGCCCGCTTCGTTGCGTATCGGCGTCTTGATCGTGTCATACCAGCGTAGCGTGCCATCTTCGGCATGGCGCTGCTCTTCATAGCGCAAGCGTTCACCCTGTTCCATCACGCGTCTGTCGGTATCGATGTATTCGCGGCCCCATTCTTGCGGCCACACTTCTGCCGGCGTCTTGCCGATGATTTTATTCTCAGGCAAGCGACAGGCCGCGATGAAGGCATCGTTGACCAGGATGTAGCGCGAATCCCTGTCCTTCAACCACGCCTGATCGGGGATGTTGTTGAGGATCGCCTTCTGCAATTCATCGGCCTTGCTCATGGCTTGCTTTCTATTGCGTGGTAACTACTGTTGCGGTTGGCGTCGACACCGGTGCCGGCAATCTGACATCATCCACGCGCCGCGCCTTCAAGTCTTTCAGCAATCTTTGAAAATCCGCCGACTCAAGCAGCAAGGACGCTGCCGCACCGCGCAAATCCGCTACCGTCTTTTTAGGAAGATACAGGGAAGTCTGCACATTCAGCAACTCCCTGCGCTGGTCTTCATCTTCCAGATTCTTGAGGCCTACATTGACGTAATACACATCCGGGGGTTGCGTGCTTGTTTTCATGGCTTCCGCCTTGGCGCTTGCCTGCCACCGTTCTATCGACGCCTGCATGGCACGCTCGGATTCTTGCGTATAACGAGCAATCGGAATATCGCTGACCGCGCGCGCGACATCGCTGAAACCCGGTACATCACCACTCTGGTCGATGAGATGGTCCATGCTGTTTTGGGCATTGACCACGATCAATACCAGCTTGGTCATTTCATCCAGGCGGAAGTCACGCCGCACCGCCTCGCTGCCCAGCAGCGTCTCCATATCCAGCATGCCGCGGATACTCAGGTTGTCCGCCAGCCCGCCATCCAGCAAATGGATGAATGGACGCTTTGCCCTATCCAGGTAACTCAGCAGTTCGCGCGTACGCGAACGCGCAGCAGCAGCGGACCAGCCCCCGCCCTTGCTTTTCTCCACAGTACGCAAGGATTCCGGCACCTCGAAGCCGCAACTGCCGGCGTAATTCCAAATGGTGACGGGCGAAAATACCAGGGGTACAGCACTCGATGCGGCGACTGCGCGTGCAATCGGAAACTTGCTCAAGTCAGAACAAATGAA
The DNA here is from genome assembly GCA_964406085.1 of uncultured Herminiimonas sp. Lineage (GTDB taxonomy): Bacteria > Pseudomonadota > Gammaproteobacteria > Burkholderiales > Burkholderiaceae_D > Oxalicibacterium. The sequence continues at coordinate 78,928 of CAYOQL010000002.1, read as the reverse complement.
ATCGAATGATTCCTGCATGAAATCGAAGCGTCCGCCAGACGACATATCGGTCGCACTGATAATCACGAACGGTCCTTTGCGCTTGTTGACCAGATCGCTGAAAGTCGCCTTGTGAAACAAGGCCTCATCCAGCTGTTCTTCCAGCAAATCGGAGCGGCCAAAACGCGGCGACGAAAGACGCCATTGGTTCGAGATGGAGATGACGCGACTAAGTACCTTGTCTTCGAAATCCAGATTGAGAAATTTATCGTTGAACTCGTTCAGTACGCCGTCGCCGTGCAAGCCGTAGTAAGCCGCCAGTATCGATCCGCCGGATACGCCGTAGACCAGATCGACTTCATCGAACAGGCGTTCGGACTTGCCGTTCCATTCAAACTTGTTGCGCGCCAGTTCTTCCAGCACACCATAACCGAGCGCAGCAGAACGCGCACCACCACCGGAAAACATCACGACCACAAACATCTTGCTGGCACCTGGAGCCAGGTTAATGGATTGCACGCGATAGCCACGATCCGGCGTATGCACTGCATTTTGTTCGTTCACATGGTAGTGCATCAGGCTGCAGCCACTGGCGAGCAAGGCGGCTGCCAGCAATAATGCGGCACGCAGAAAAAGTGTATAGGGTAAGGGTTTCATGTTCTGCCAAATGGTGCACAGATTCAGTCGCTGCTCAAGTGTGCGCTGAATTCAGTGGTGTCGGCAGCATTATATCGATGCCGGCCGAATAGCAGAACATGCATGACTGACAGATAAAAAAAGGCCCGGTATCACCCGGGCCCAAGAGACTCAGCTTGAGGACTGAGCCTGATACACACTTGCTTCCTGCACGATTCCATATCGAAAATTCGATACAGCGAAGCAAGACCGATTCCTGACTAGTACACCTCGCTTATATCGCAGCTGCCTTCTGCACCTATCAACTGGCGCAGCTGGCTGCCGACCGAACCCAGGCCCAGGTTTTCAAACATGCCCTTGTGTTTGGGCACCACAATTTGATCGCAATCATGTTCGCGCGCAAAGCGGACAATACTTTCCGCCTTGTGGCCGACCAGAATACTTTCCTGATGCGGCACGCCTGCCGCGTCCAGTTTTTCCATCATCGGCTGCAGAATGTGCATGCCGTTTTCCTGATGGAATTCTTCCACCTGTTTCTTGCTGACAAAGCGCGTGACGAATTTTGAAATCGGCATTTGCACGTTCAGCAAAAACAGCGTGACCGGTTGCTTGCGATAACGCTCGATCACATGTTTGAGCGCGCATTCCACATCGCTACTATCGTTAATTGGTACCAATACGTTGATCATGATTCGTCTCCTTGATGGCCCGCTATCTAATGGATATCTGTGCTTGTGCTTTGCGCCAGGCCTCAGCCTTCGGTAGGTATGGCCATCGCTTGTCGGGAACCAAGCAGTTTGCCCATGCCGATCACGATCAATACACCCAGGATAGGCAAGGCGATTTCCAGATAATGCGCGTTGGCGATAAAGCCTTTGAGCGCAGGATCTTCGACTGCCATTTCGCCGGCAACGTAACCCAGTAAACCGGCACCCAGTGTGACGATGACAGGGAAGCGTTCCATCAGGCGCATCAGCATTGCGCTGCCAAACAGAATCAGGGGAATGGTGATGACCATGCCGACGAACAGCAAGCCCATATGCCCGTTGGCGGCACCCGCCATGCCCAACACGTTGTCGAGGCTCATGACGATGTCAGCGATGATGATGGTTTTGACCGCACCCCAAAAATTGTCGCTGGAGCTGATGTCGCCGTTTTCTTCTTCGGGCAGCAGCAGTTTGATGCCTATCCACAGCAACAGGATGGCGCCAACTACTTCGACATAGGGAATGGTCATGAGGTAAGAAGCGAAAGCCGTCAGTATGGTCATCAAAATGACGATGGCAACAGTACCGATCAGAAAGGCATTTCTTTGCTGTTTGGCTTCGAGATTGCGGCATGCCAATGCGATGATGACGGCATTGTCGCCACTCAAGAGAATATTGATGATGACGATCTGGAACAGCGCCACCCACACGGTTGAATCGCTTAGTGATGCAAGCATTTCTGTCTCCTTCTATGGTTATTGTGAAAGCCATTCCATATTAGAGATCAGCGCTTACGCTGTTCTTTCGCGAAAATTACATTCAGCTTTCGCGAATATTACAAAATCCTTACAAACCTCATATCGGTGCGTGCGTGATGGGGAAAGACACCGTAAAAGTGTTACCGACACCATCCACATCATCCTCCAGCGTAATGGTCGCATTATGCAAGGTAGCGATTTCGTGCACGATCGCCAGACCCAGACCGCTACCCTCTTCATGCGAACCCAGCAAGCGATGAAAGCGCTCGAAAATACGCTTGCGCTCCTCCACCGGAATCCGCGTGCCATCATCGCTGACGATGAGATGCGCATTCTGATCCATCCGCACATGCACAGTAACGCGCCCGCCGGGCGGCGTGTAGCGGATCGCATTGTCGACCAGATTGTTGATCATTTCGGTCACGCGCGCTGCCTCGCCATTGAGCAATACTGGCTGCGCGGCTGCATCGAAACCGAGGTCAATCTGCTTCTTGTACGCCAGCGGTACCCAATCCTGCGCAGTGCGCAATGCAAGCTGATTCAAATCGAAAGGCGCAAAATTGGCAGCCACATTGTTCGGCTCATTGCGCGCAAGAGACAGTAGTTGCGATACCAGCCGCGACAAACGCTCTGCACTGGTGTAAAGATGGCCCATGGCGCGCTTGATCTGCACCGGATCATCCTCGCGCAGTGCAAGTTCTATATGCGCCTTCAAGCCAGCCACCGGCGTGCGCAATTGATGCGCCGTGTCGGCAATGAAGCGTCCCTGAAAGCCAAGTACCGCATCGACACGTTTCATCAAATCGTTCACTGCACCTACCAGCGGTTCGACTTCACCGGGTACGTTATCTGCCGCAATCGGACTCAAATCCAGATGCGAACGTACGCCGACTTCCTGCTGTAAATTGCGCAAGGGGGCCAATCCTTGCGCCACGCCGCGCCATATCAAAATTCCTGCTATCAGGATCAGCAAGACTTGCGGCAAGATCAACTGGATCAGCAAGGCTCGTTCGTGGCGATCACGCTTTATCTGTGTTTCAGCAACCTGAATCAACACGGGTGCAGTTGTTGGATGCAGTAGCGGCTGACCGCGAAACAAGGCAACCCGTACGGATTGATCACCGAGTACACCGTCGTAATATGCAGTTTCTTTGCCACTCTTGATAACCCTCTGCAATGGCAAGGTGGGATCACCGGCGATCAAATTACCGTCCAGCGTGCGTATCGCGTAATAGACCTGGTCTTCCTTGTCGAGCAAGAGCGTGCGCTCTGCATCGGGCGACAGGTCAAAACCCATGCCGTCGCTGGTGCGCGTCACATGCAGTAATAGTTCGCGAGCGATTTCGTTAAGCTCGACGTCATATACATCGTTGGCAACGTGGCGCACCACGAAGTAGCTGCCTACAATATCGATCAGCAGAACAAGTGACAAAGGGACCAGCACCAGCCGCAGCAACCTGCTGCGCAAGGTGGGATTGCCCACACGTGTCTTAGCTTTCGGTGCGTTCATTTTCGCCGGATTTTTCAAGAAGATAGCCCATGCCGCGCACGGTGCGGATATTGATGTTGTAGGGTTCCAGTTTCTTGCGCATGCGGTGTACATACACTTCAATCGCATTGCTACCACCGTCATCGCCCCATCCAAAAAGGCGATCAACCATTTGCTCCTTTGTGACAACCTGACCCTGGCGTGACATCAACACTTCCAGCACGGCCAGTTCACGCACAGACAGCTCAATCGGCACATCGTGATGAAACAGCCGATGCGCTTCCAGATCGAAGCGCAAGCTGCCGTGTGTCAAACTCTTGCCGGCATCAAACTGCCCACGACGTATCAATGCGCGCACGCGCGCTTCGAATTCCGGCAAGTCGAAAGGCTTGGTCATGTAATCGTCGGCACCGAGATCGAGTCCTGCCACGCGATCATCCAGAGTATCGCGTGCCGTCAGTATCAACACTGGGACACGCGACTTGCGCTCGCGCAGGCGACGCAGCACAGCGAGCCCATCCATCTTGGGCAATGCAATATCCAGCAACACCAATGCATAGGCATCGTTACTTAAAGCGCGATGCGCATCTTCACCGTTATCAACATAATCGACGGCATAACCGGCCTGGCTCAATGCGCGTGTCAGCGCGGCAGCCAATACTGCATCATCTTCAACAATCAGAATGCGCATAGAAATTTATCCATTCAATGGTGCAAATTTTTTTCGCGCTTTTATTTCCATGGCTATATAGCTATGGCAAACATCGGAGCGCATTACAGAACGTCTATCGATATCGCTTGTGCCTGACTTGGATAAACAAGCTTATGTATTTGCATTGGCACGACAGCATAAGCAGTCAAAAGCTGGATGTCTACCGAATCACCCAGATGAAACAAAGTGTAACAACACGAATTATCGTCAACCACATCTTCGGGCTGGCGTTAAAGGTAGTACGGATTACGAACAATCCGCACTTTTACATACTTTTGAGAGAGCACAACAATGAACAAATTAATCGCTACTTTGGTTGCTGGTCTGTTTGCCTCCGTCGCTTTTGCACAAGCGCCTGCACCAGCCACAAGCCCTGCACCTGCTACAGTAAAAGCTGAAGTCAAAGCTGAAAAATCGGTTGCCAAGGCTGAAAAATCAGAAGCCAAAGTGGACGCAAAGGCAGATGCATCCGTAGCTAAAGTCGATGCAAAAGCGGACGCATCCGTAGCGAAGGCAGATGCAAAAGCAGACGCTTCGAAAGCAAAAGCGCACGCTAAAGCAGAACACAAAAAAGCCAAAGCACACGCCAACACCACAGAGAAAAAAGCAGAAGCCGCTGCTGATGTAAAAGCATCGATAGTAAAATAAGCAAAGCTAATCGACAGCTACGGCTGTCTTTTATCAGCATGCCATTCGACTAGTTTTTCGAATAGCAGCTATTTCGCCCGCACCACCTTGACGGTATGCGGGCGTTTTCTATTCTGGCCCGCTACTTGAGCCATTGCACCCCCACTTGCCAAGTTCAACAAGAAATCGCATCATCATGCTAAAGTTTCTCCCGGGCACCATCCCTTCGACCTAAGATATGCACGATCACGCTGTTTTTGACACCAGATTTCAAGCTGCACCAAATGACCGACATTGCAAAAAAAATGGAAACCGACAGCGCCGTCTATAAAACCCTGCTGGAATCGACTAAAGCGATTCCATGGAAAATAGACTGGAAGAGCATGACTTTCGCCTATATCGGCCCGCAGATTGAAGCGCTGCTCGGCTGGACGCCAGAAAGCTGGGTTAGCGCACAAGACTGGGCCGAGAGGATGCATCCCGAAGACCGCGAATGGGTCGTCAATTTCTGCGTATCGCAGTCCAAGGAAGGTACCGATCACGAGGCCGACTATCGCGCACTCACCAAAGACGGCAGTTATGTATGGATACGCGATGTCGTACACGTTGTGCGCGATGACGCTGGCGAAGTAGAAGCGCTCATTGGATTCATGTTCGATATCAGCGAGCGCAAGAAAACCGAAGCCAAGCTGGTCGACCTGCAGAAAGAACTGGAAGCACTTTCCTTCAAGGATGGACTGACCGGTGTCGCAAACCGTCGCATGTTCGATTCCATTCTGGAAGCAGAATGGGCGAATGCAAAATTAAATCATCAGCCGCTATCCATCATCATGCTGGATATCGATTACTTCAAACAGTACAACGATCACTACGGGCACATACAGGGAGATGACTGTCTGAAGCGCGTCGCCAAGACCCTAAGTGCAGCCACCAGAGCGCGCGACTTTTTTGCCCGTTTCGGCGGTGAGGAATTTATGCTGGTGTTGCCGGAAACTGATGAACCAAATGCCATCAATATCGCCGAACGATGCCGCACATTGATCTGCAAGGAAAGAATCCCGCATGAAAAATCCGAGGTCATTCCCATGATTACCGTCAGCCTCGGCGTTGGTACCATTGTTCCTTCAGAAAATGATGATCCGATCAGGTTCATCGAAGAAGTAGACAAGCGTTTGTATCGCGCCAAACAGCGCGGCAGAAACTGTATAGCGAATAGCCATTAATACTATTTCCTGACTATCTCTGCCAGGATACGGAATCGCAAATCCAGCCTGTCCTGCACCTGAATGGCGCCATTCAATATCGAAAACGGCACGATGCCGAAATCGGATTGCTTGAAGTGCATATTTCCGCTGACACGCAAACTATCGTCAGTTGCATGCACCTCGGCAGGGACTTCGAATGTGCGACTGATACCTTGCAGATTGATCGTGACAGCCAATACGTTGGCTGCACTCTTTCTCTCGATATGAATCAACGCAACCGGAAACTGCGACACGTTCAACACCTTGCCAAGCATATTACGTCGCGTGCCTTCGATATCATCTGGCGTCGGTTGCGTAGCGAATCCCGCCTCACCGCGCAAGGCGGCCTCGTCCACAACCAGTTTTTCCAATGGAATCGACAAGTCGGCCCTGCCGTCTGATTGCGACACATAACCGGTTACATCATGACTTGCCACGACATGGTCGTGACCGAAGCGCGCAAATGCACCGGCGCGGCGAACCTCAAGCACCAGCAGCGATTGCTGCGAGTTAACCCGCAATATCTTCTTGCCTCGTGCTTCCGCTTGCAGGTAATCATTCTCCGGAAAGATCGCAGCAGACGTGCGGCTTTGCTCGGGCTTTTGCAGGCGCACATCCGGTGCACAAGCGACAAGCATGACCGTGCCCAAGAGCAGCAAGACGGTTTGCCAACCATGCTGCGATTTGATGCATTTCATTTTTGTTCCAATCACTACGTGGTGCGTTTGAAGAAATTGCAGCGACTGATTCCATTCTTCAGCCCTTCAAGCGTAATATAACCGAACACACTTTTCCCTCCTGCATAGCGTTTGATCCCAAGCCGAATACATGACCAGCGACAAATCTCATTTCGCTAGAACCCTGGCTCTATGCCTGCTTTTGCTGATGCATATGGGATCGACAAGCTATGCGCATGCGGCCAGCGAAACGCCAAGAAACTCCTTTTCTATTGAAGCCACACGGTATGGCGATGCTGTACAAGTGCATGCTCGTAGCACGATCAAGGCGCCGCTGGAATTGATATGGAATACATTGACTGACTATGATCACTTGTCGCAATTTATTCCCGGCATGACGAAAAGCCAGCTGATAAAACGTCAAGGCAGGATAGTCGTTATAGAACAATCGGGTTATGCCCATCTATGGTTTTTCCGTTTTCCGATAGAAGTCACGGTAGAGGCAACCGAACAACCATCGTCAGCAATTCAGGTTCGCCTGCTAAAGGGCAACCTCAAACGACTGGAAGGCCATTATGAGATCGAGAAGATAGGTGATGATCACTATGCCTTGCGATGGTCGGGAACGATAGTACCGGGTATTGCGGTCCCGGGATTCCTTGCTACAGATTTGATGCGTAAGAATATCTCTGAACAGTTTGTAGGGATGGTGAAAGAGATAGAGAGGCGTGCCGCTTTGGCTGAAGCTGACTTGTCGTTCCAGCCTTCTCAGACGCAATCGATGGATGCCGAGTTCCACCGCAAAACTCTGCAAGAACCAGGAAGATAAACACAAACTGATACCGGCATGGCGCTGGTTTGCTGGGGAAAAATTTCGATCAATTCACCGTTTGTCTGTCGATCACCGCGGAAAATTCAGCTGCGGTAAATGGCTTGGACAAATAGTCATCCATTCCCGCAGCAATACAACGCTCACGGTCGCCTTCGATTGCGCTGGCTGTCAATGCAATGATCGTGGTGCGCATAGCCTGTCTGATTGATTCAATTTCTCTGATGCGCTGACTGGCCGCATAGCCATCCATCACGGGCATCATGCAATCCATCAGGATCAAGTCGTAATGATTATTTTCGAACGCGGCCACGGCCAGTTGTCCGTTTTCCACTTCATCGACGGTGTACCCTTTTTTAGTCAACAAAATGCGCGCCAGTTGCCGGTTCATCTCGGTATCTTCAGCAACCAGCACATGCTGCAATCGAGCCGGCAGGTGCGTTAAAGGGGCGGCGACTTCGCGTTTCTGACTTGCATCTTCGAGCACAGTTTCCGACACATCCTCGGAGCTCTCATTCAATATGCGCGCAGGAATGGAGAATGCAAATGTGGTGCCGACATTGACCTCACTGGTGCATGTAATCTGCCCCTGCATCAAGTCGATCAGGCGCTTGCAAATGGCAAGGCCCAGACCGGTGCCGCCATACTTTCTATGTATCGTATTGTCGGCTTGGCGAAATGCTTCAAACAAATGATTCTGCTCGGTCGCGCTGATGCCTATTCCACCGTCCTTCACTGCGTACTGCAGATGGGCCAGCTTTGGCTCAGAAGGGTTCACATGCACGCCGCAGGAAATGACAATGCTGCCGGTGGGCGTGAACTTGATCGCATTGCTTAGCAGATTACCCAATACCTGTCGAATACGGCTGGGATCGCCTTTGAGCAGTAAAGGGATGTTCTTGTCGAGTTCGAATTTTATGCACAGATTTTTCTTGTTGGCATTTGCTTCATGCAGCGTCACCACATCGCGCAACAGCTGCACAGGATCAAAGGCCGTGCTCTCGATTTCCATGTGGCCGGATTCAATCTTCGAGAAGTCCAGAATTTCATTAATCATTCTCATCAAATCGCGCGCACCGCCAAATACATTCTGTGCGTAGACATGCTGCGTTTGATCAAGCCGGGTATCCAGCAACAACTCAGACATTCCAATGATGCCATTCATGGGCGTGCGAATTTCATGGCTCATCATGGCAAGAAATCTTGATTTCGCCTCATTGGCAGATTCTGCCTGCGTCTTCAACATCAATGCCTCCTCGGCATCTTGCTCGCGACGTTTAAGAATCACTGCCATCAGCCAAAAAGCGACCAGCAATGCCAATACACTAAAGACAGCCGTCAAACCCAGTAGTTGGACCGTGCGGTACCATCCTTGTAGAAACATCGCCTCTGTAATGGTTACATTGATGACTAGCGGATAGTCGCGTATGACCCTGACCGCGCCCATCCGATACACGTCTTTGAAATCTGCTGCGGCGCGCGGCCCATGCAGCAGCAAGACATCATTCTTCTTGCCGTCCTGCAGTACCTTGTGAGTGCTGCCGTTCAGAATCCTCTGCCCCATCATTGCGTCCACCATCGGCGATCTTGCGAGCAAGGTATTGTCCAGTCGGTACAGGGAAATAGAGGCATCCTGACCTGGCGCAACGTTCTCAAAGAACTTACCAAAGAAATCACAGGAAATTCCCAGCAGGACAACGCCCAGGAATTGTCCATTCGCAGAATTGAGACGACGACTGATGTAAAAGGTCCACTTGCCATTTCCCTTGTTGCGAACGGGCTGACTCAAAAATACGCTGGTATTGACGTTCTTCTGGTGATGCAGGAAGTAATCCCTATCTGCCAGGTTAATCGCAGGAGCAGGAAAATTGCGGGTGAAGTTGACCACATCACCATTCGCGGCAACGATCGTGGCGACGTCCACCTGCGGTAGTCCGCCGATTTTGTCGCGCATCATCTGGTAAGTCTTATCGTTGCGAAAAGCAGCTATCAAATCAGAACTTTTGCCATTCTGCTCAACCGATACTGCCTCGACAATACTGTCCAGAACGAGGTAGGAAGATGCCATCGTTTGCGCAGTATTTTCTGCGAGAACCTGTGTCAAATTACTCAGATCATGACGCCAGTCCTCTATTACTCTTTCCCTTAATATCCACGCCGATACAATCGTGGTGACGATGAGAAGAACGATAATCACGCCACCAATCAGTGAAGTAATAAACCGTGCGCTCAGTCCACTCCATTTCGGAGCGCTCAGCAATGCGGCAAAAGTAGATTCGCGGTTTTTGCGCGTGATGGATGGCATTTCGACGGACGGCTTCACGTCAAACTCCCTGCCGCAGACAATATGCTTCACGCCAAGCGGCGTTCGCACATTCCCGGGTCGTATGCTCTACTTCTCTTTTCACGCTGGCAAACAAGTGTTCCAGCGTCGGCAAAACATCAACGACTTCTGCCATCTTCGTCTGCCACGACCACCGCTCTACCTGCCTCAGTATCTCGGTCAGCTCGACGGCTCCAACCAGCGAAGTCGTACCGATCAACGCGTGCGCTTCTCGTGCTAGGAGCTGGCTGTCAGCAATCGAAATTGCCTCCCGTATGCGCGCCATCATGGGCGGCGCAATTTCCAGAAAAATAAGTGAGAGATTGAGAAACGCCTCTACATCGTCAGATACGGCGTTAAGCAACACGGCAGGATTAATATGTTCGTATTGAAACTGGTGCATGCGCGGCCGTCCTCTGAATGGGTTGCTCATCGGATCTGTCCGCGCGTGCCTTGTCCAGTACAAGCCCAAGACCGCGCCAGAATTACCAACAATTCGGTGAGCGAACGATGAATACATTCGCGATTATAGGAACATCCCCAAATTAAATCTGTTAATTTTGTTTAAATCGTTATTCTTATCTGGCGCGCAACCTCTGCGCACAACATGCCTTCAAATAACCGCGCAACTCATCGTAATTAACAGGCTTGCCGAAAAAGACCACACCCGAAGGCACGCCGCCGCGCTCCTCCAGCTCCTCCACGGACAAGCTCGATACTATCGCGATATTCATATCAGCCAATTCCGGATACGTCAAAATCGTACGCACCACCTCGTAACCATCTATCCCATCCATGACAATGTCGGCCAGCAGAATATCCGGCTTGCTGCGTGCAATCTCAATCAGTGCCTGATAGCCGGTCTCACAAAATGTCAGCGTGGCAGGCAAACCCCAAGTGGATATCTGCTGCTCATACAACGCACGCTGCATTTTATTATCCTCAATCACAAGTATGACTGCGGGTGTGTGTATACCTCTGACCGTCTGCGCAACGTCAAGCGCAGACTTGGGAGAGGATTTATAAGCCTGTACCGCCGCCATCGGAATGCGCCTATGCCCGCCTTTCGTCTTCCAGGCCTCAATCACACCCGTCTCAACCAATTGTTGGACCGTGGTCACAGATACACCCAGAATCTGTGCCGCCTGCTGGGTGGTACATACATCAGCATTCAACATTTCAATTTTCTTCATATTAAAAACATTACTTTAAACATTTTAACCAAATTAAACAATTTAATTTGGCAAATTCGATATAATCGGTTTAACGTTGGATGAAGACTAGTCCATTCGTACAAAACGTTGCTTCATATTATCAGGCTCGAAAAAGACCAGAATATGTGTCCTCCCATACGGATCACGCATCAAGGGTACAAGCCAATGAAGTGCATTGAAAAACGAAAAATTTAAAACGAATTGACATCTATTCACGCAAGTAGGGGCGAAATGGACCAGCAAGCGGATATTGCAATAGGCGCAACAAATCAGAAAAGTAATACGGCATGCGCACTTTACTTGCACCCTCATTCGCAAGACGTCCATGCATCTGCAACGCTGCCTTGCCGTGACGATTCGATCAATCCCCAACTATGCATCTTTTATCAGGGCAAACTCTTATGAGCATCACACACATCAAAATCGGCACGCGCCTGACTATAGGTTTCTCGATCTTATTGATATTCGTAGGCGCTATTGCAGGGATTGCCTACTGGCGCTTGCAAGGAATAAACACAACCGTTACTGAAATGATTGATCAGGTTCTGGTCAAGGAACGACTGGTTTCCGAGTGGCAGGAAAACACGAATTTGAACGGCACGAGAGCACTCGCCATTGCGCAGACCGACGATGCTACGAAGCTGGAAAAAATGCAAAGCAAAATCAAGGAAACCAGCGCAAAAATATCAGGAATACAAAAGGAACTCGACAAGTTTGAAAAGAATGCGGAAGAGACGGCGCTCCTTGGAAGCATTGCGGAAAAACGCAAGCACTACATAGCGATGCGCGATAGCGTCATGAAAGAAAAGTCTATCGATCCGCAAAAAGCACAAGAACTGGTCAGCACCAAACTGGAGCCGGCGCTGGACGATTACGTCAACAACATCAAGCAACTCGCCGTGTACCAATCAGATTTGATCACCAGGACCACGGACAGCACAAAAGCTGAAGCACACAACGCCTCCTTTCTCTTGTTGGGTCTGGGTGCGGTCGCAGCAGTGTTTGGAATATTGATTGCATTCTTCATTACAGCGAGCATCAAGAATCAGCTTGGCGGCGAGCCAGCCTATGCTGTCGACGTCGCCAATCGGATTGCCTCAGGCGATCTCGGGGTGTCGATAAGCACAAGGGATGGCGACACAGTCAGCCTATTATTTGCGATCAAGGCGATGCGAGACAGCATCGCAAATATTGTCGGAGAAGTACGCAAAGGTACCGACAGTATTGCCATCGCGTCGAGAGAAATTGCAGCAGGCAATCTGGATCTGTCTTCCCGTACCGAGGAACAGGCTGGCGCATTGGAAGAAACCGCATCCTCCATGGAGGAATTGACCAGCACGGTGAATCAAAATGCGGATAACGCGCGCCAAGCCAATCAATTGGCGGTCTCGGCCTCGGATGTCGCGGTACAGGGCGGTGTCATTGTTTCGCAAGTCGTCAATACGATGAGCGATATCAATACATCTGCAAGAAAAATTGTCGACATCATCTCTGTCATTGATGGCATTGCCTTCCAAACCAATATTCTCGCGCTGAATGCTGCGGTTGAAGCAGCACGGGCAGGTGAACAAGGCCGGGGCTTTGCAGTTGTTGCCTCCGAAGTACGCAATCTGGCACAGCGGAGTTCAGCCGCCGCCAAGGAAATCAAGGCATTGATAGACGACTCTGTCGAAAAAGTCGATATAGGAACTGATTTAGTCGATAGAGCTGGCGCCACCATGGGAGAAATCGTCACGAGCGTGAAGCGTGTCACCGACATCATGGAGGAATTAACCGCTGCTAGCAGAGAGCAGTCTTCGGGTATCGGACAGATTAACCAGGCAATCGCGCAAATGGATCAGGTTACGCAACAAAATGCCGCACTGGTTGAAGAAGCCGCTGCCGCGGCAGAATCGCTGCAGGATCAAGCCGGCAATCTCGCACAGGTTGTCAGCGTATTCAAAATGGCTGGTGAACCAAGCAGCAATGCAGCACGAGACAGTTACTCATCTGGCTCACCTGCACGTCTTGCCTCAAAGCCAAAAACTCCACTGCTGCAATAGAGCAGCAAGCGAACAATTTTAAAATTCTCCCTTACACAAGGATAAACAGGAATGACGGCCCCTACTTTTATGCTGAATCTGCGTGTCACGCCCAAGCGCATTCAGCATCTTGCGTTGATGACGCTTGTTGCATTGCCGGTGTGGGCCGCCAGCACGTCATCGGGGATGGCATCTTCGCCGAATCGCTTGCAGAAGGTAATGGCTGCAGGCGAACTTCGCGTATGCATCTGGCCAGACTACTATGGCATTACCTATCGCAATCCGAAAACACGCGAGCTCAGAGGGATAGACATTGATACGTCGATGGCGCTTGGGAACGAACTTGGTGTAAAAATTCGTTACGTCGATAGCTCATTTCCCGCGCTCGCAGAAAATCTGTTGCAAGATCGTTGCGACATTGCGATGCATGCAGTGGGCATTACCGCTGCACGTCAAGCCTTGCTCTCTTTTACCAATCCGTATTTGCGCAGTGACATCTATGCGGTCACCAGCACCAATTTTTCGTCTATCAAGACATGGGCCGATCTGGATCAGCCCGGCAAAGTCATTGCAGTGCAGGACGGAACCATTATGGAACCCGTCATGCGACAAAGCCTGAAGTACGCACGGCTGATGGTCGTCAAGCCACCCATGCGACGCGAAGTCGAAGTCGAATCGGGCCGCGCCGATGCGTTCATGACCGATTACCCATACAGCAAGCGCATGCTGGATACCACTAGCTGGGCCAGCATTTTGGTGCCAACACAGCCCTTCCACATGAACGACTACGCGTACGCGCTGGCACCAGGCGACGACTCACTACTGCAACGCGTCAACAGCTTTATGGAAAAAATACGCCGTGATGGGCGCCTTCACGCTTTTGCAAAAAAATACGGGCTTGAAACCATCCTGATTCAGAATGCATTTAACCATCGTCGCGCCAATTCCCGGGAAAACGAATAGCCATGGACTCTTTGAAAAAAATATCTGGCGCCTTGTTTGCATACGTCCGCACTCTGCGCGCGCGGCATTTTTTCATGTTGTCGGGATTGGCTTTTTCCGCTGGAATACTTTGGGGCACGGCAGTATTCATTGAATACGAGCGAAATTTAGCGCTGAAAGCAGGGAGCGAACATGATCGTCTGTTCGTCAACGCGTTCAAGAACCACATGTCGGATGCACTTTCAGCCATCGACAATCGCATCGATTCATTGCTTCAAGACCTGCCCGCGGAAGTCAGTCCTGAAGCAGGTATGGCAGCAATGGTGCGCGATTCTGTTCGGCTGCGCTCGCTCTCTATTGTCAGCACTGACGGCCTCGTTCTGTTCAGCTCGAATAATCGTCTGACCAACATGCACATTAATCTGCAAAAACTGGGATTCAGTAGCCGCCCTGGTTCTTCGCTTGAACCAGGGACCACTCAATTTGTGCGCGATCTGGACGAGATAGGAAGACAACCGGCACAATCAAGCAAGACAACTAATGTCAGCGGTACGATTCCCTTTGCTCGGTCGATCGTCATCAGCGGCAAGCAAGCTATCGTACTGGCCATGGTTAACCCTGCTGCCTTGTTCCCCGATTTTGATCAGGCATTTTCACCGGACGTTTATTTCGCAGCACTGTTTGATTATCGGGGAAATACACTCGCCGCAACGAGCGGCAGCAAGTTTGTTGTCAATCAGCGGTATTCTGAATTGCCCATGTATGCGCAACTAAAAGCAGATATAGAAAAAGGACAGTTTCGCTCGAGCAGAACGATACGTGGCAGCAATCAAAAAACATATCTCGTCAGCTTCCGTGCAGACAAAAAATATCCATTGGTTGCCGTATTCGGTAGTTCGGAAACGCATGCGGTGGCACGTTGGACAAACGGTTCGGGAGAAATGATTGCAATAGGGTTGATTGCCGCCTGCATGGTGCTGATCTACAGCTTTGTACTATGGCAAGTGATGCGCTACCGCGACGATTCCGAGCGCGAACTGCAACGCGCCAAGGAGGCGGCTGAAACAGCCAATGCAGCGCGAGCAGACTTTCTGTCGACCATGAGCCATGAGATTCGTACACCCATGAATTCCGTCATCGGCATGACGGCGCTATTGCGTGAAACACCCCTAGATGGACAGCAGGCAGAATTTGCAAAAGGCGTGGAGGAGTCTGCCACGGCCCTGATGGCCATCATCGATGACATTCTTGATTTTTCCAGAATTGATGCCGGCAAACTTCGCATTGAAAACATCGATTTTGATCTGCTAGCGGTGGTCGAGGGTAGTGTCGATGTATTCACCGCAAAGGCCGCGCAAAAAAATATATGCTTGATGAGTCACATTGCATCGGATTTGCCGGTCATGGCATTTGGCGATCCCGGACGCCTGCGCCAAATACTCTTGAACCTGATTGGCAATGCACTCAAGTTCACGTCTAAAGGCGAAGTAGCGGTCCGGGTGTGTCCGATCGAAAGGCAACAGGATAATGTTCTTGTCAGGTTTGAAATCAGCGACTCCGGCATCGGTATTGATCAAGAAACGATCGCAAGACTCTTTATGCCTTTTACACAAGCAGATGGATCGGTAACAAGAGAGTATGGCGGCACCGGCCTTGGACTCTCCATCTGCAAGCGATTGGTGGAGTTAATGGGGGGCAGCATTGGCGTCGATAGTCGCCACGGGATCGGGTCCGTCTTTTGGTTCATCCTGCCCATGCCGATAGCGCGCAACCCTCGCGTAGCCGAAAGAAAAATACGGGAAGCAGCAACATCCATATTGCTGGTCGAACCCAATAAGTCACAAGCCGATATCCTGCGCGAATATACCAGCCGCTGGAACGCGACCGTAACGGTGGTGTCATCCGCAAGCGAAGCGCTGGCATTGCAGAAAATACAAGCGCATCTGCATATCGCAATGATCGCCTCCCATCTGCCAGACATGACACCGGAAGCACTGGTTGCCGCGATAATCGCGTATGACCCTGCGGTTCGATGCATCCTACTGGCCGACAATGAACACACGCGTGAGGATGCGCATCTATACGGCTTTCAAGCAGCACTGGTTCAACCGATCCGGCGCGACGCGCTTTTCGATACGCTGGTAAAGGCGGCAGAACGGCGGCGGACCAACCAGCCCGTCGCAACGGAACGAAGGGCGGCGAGACCGGTAATCGCGACACTACCGGACATGGATCCTCGACATATTCTGCTCGTGGAAGACAACATCATGAACCAAAAAGTCGCCATCCATCAATTGCACAAGCTCGGGTTTACGGCAACGATCGCCTCGAATGGACAAGAGGCCCTGGACGCGCTTGAAACTGCCGCTTACGAAATGATATTGATGGATTGTCAGATGCCAGTAATGGATGGCTTCGAAGCAACCCGCAGAATACGGCAACTGGAACTCTCCAAGGCAAGACATATCAAGATTGTCGCGATGACGGCGAATGCCATGCAAGGTGACCGCGAACGTTGTCTCGCCGTAGGTATGGATGACTATATATCCAAGCCCATCATGATTGATCGGCTGGCTGAGATAATGGCGCGATATCTGCCCCAGCAGCAGAGAGAATCATTAGTGGTTAGGCCGCTGTTACTTAATATGCAGCGCTTCAGCGATATGTTCGGCGACGACAAGATACTTCAGCAGGAAATGCTGACACTATTCCTCACCAGTACCAGACCGGTGCTGACCGAGTTGCAGATTGCGATACAGGCAAAGAATGATGTCGATATCTGCGCCATTTCGCATAGACTCGTAGGCTCATGCGGCAATCTGGGAATGGAAGCAATGACCGAACTCGCACGCGACGCAGCCGATGCAGGGAAGGCACTTGATTTCCCTCGTCTTGTCCAGATACACGAAGAAATGCTTTCCACATTTTCACGTTTGCAAGAACTCATAGAGCGCAAGGGAGAATCATCTTGAACATACTGCTCATCGACGACGACCAGGCCAACCTGGCGCTCTTGACCCATCTGTTGCGCGCCATTCCCGGTGCCGTACCGATAGAGTCGTCCGCTCCATGCGAGGCGCTGGAATGGTGCCGTGAAAATGAACCTGATCTGATTCTGATCGACTACATGATGCCTAAAATGGACGGTCTGCAATTTCTCGAAGCATTCCGCGCACTGCCCGATCGTGCCTCGGTACCGGTCATCATGATCACCGCAGATACACAAAGTGATGTCCGGCACAGGGCATTGCAAATGAGCGCGAATGATTTTCTGACCAAGCCGGTAGACAAGACCGAACTGCGCGCGCGCGTAACCAATCTGCTGGCGCTACGCAAGGCACAAAAGCAGCTTGCAAGCCGGGCTGCATGGTTGGCCGAAGAGGTTCGCAAAGCAACCAGAGAAATTGTGGCGCGGGAGCGCGAAGCTATCCATCGACTTTCACGCGCAGCAGAATATCGCGACCCGGAAACCGGCGCACACCTGTTACGCCTGTCTCATTATGCAGGCCTGCTGGCAGCCAATCTTGGACTGGATCATGCGCAGCAAGAATTGATACGCGATGCCGCACCGATGCATGATATCGGCAAGGTTGGCATTCCCGATGCCATATTGCTGAAACCGGGAAAACTCGATGCAGACGAAATGGAAATCATGCGCAAGCATCCCCGGATCGGAGCCGATATCCTCGAGAATAGTAAGTCTCCACTATTGCAAATTGCAGCCACGATCTCTCTCAGTCATCATGAAAAATATGATGGCAGCGGCTATCCGCAAGGCTTGAAGGGAGAGGATATTCCCTTGTACGGACGGATCATTGCAGTCGCCGACGTATTTGACGCACTGACGTCCGCTCGCCCTTACAAACCCGCCTGGGAAATCGACAAGGCGGTTGCCTTGATCAAAGAAGGCAGCGGCACCCACTTCGATCCGAAATGTGTCGATGCATTCTTCAAGGACTGGAACGCAGTAATGCATATATACAGTCAATACCGTGACGAGGATGCAGCATGAGCGAGTTAATCGATTTTAATGAGTTAAAAGCTGCCAACGTACTGCCTTCGCCGAAGGATGTGCGCTTGCGGGTGATGCGCCTCTGCCAACAGGAAAATGTCTCGCTGAATACGCTGGCACAGCAAATACAGGCCGACCCTATCGTCGCAGGCAGGATTATCAAGATCGCGAATAGTGTCAACCCGAACAAAAACAGACCGATCGCGTCGATCACCACCGACGTTCTGATCTTGGTCGGTATCGCGTCTGTGCGCCAGGTCGTGCTGGGTATATCCCTGGTAGCGGAACACCGCACCGGTATTTGCAAAAATTTTGCCTATTCCCGATTCTGGTCACGCTCTGCGGCAATGGCGTGTGCGGCGCAATCGTTGGGCGAAAGCATACGGGTAGCACCGGTTGCAGAGATGTTTACCTGCGGCTTGCTAGCCGGCATAGGCTCCCTCGGATTAGCGTCGGCAAGACCAGCCGCTTACTCGGATTTGATCGTTCAATGGAGCCCCGGCCAACTGCGCGAAATGACGCAAGCGGAGACCTCTCTGTTTGGCTACAACCATCTGACGCTGGCTGCGGCGATGATGGCAGACTGGAATATCCCACGTCTCTTTATCGATGCCGTGCAACATCATGAAATGCCTGCACAGTTCAATTTGGAATCCGGCTCTCGACAATGGCGCTTGACACTCATGCTTCATTTGGCAGGGAAAATTGCTGACCTGTTCGTTGCAACTGACGATCAAAAAGCAGACATCCTTGCCCTGATCAATGCATGCGCTGTCCAGATTGAACTGGATACGGAACGACTCTGCAATGCGATCAATATCGCTGCCGCAGATTGGCATGACTGGGGGACTATCCTACAGATAGAGACACGTCCTTTCACGCCACTAGCAGGTGACGCATTCGCCAGCTAGAGCGACATTACCGACAGAGACCGGACAGTATCCAGCCACACTGAGTAAGGATGGTGCGCGTATTGCATGGCATCCTGGCCTAGTCTATGGAAGGTTGTACTTTACGTCCGATCACCGGACACACGGGTACAATAGGCGCGGCCCATTCGTCCATCACCGTTGATGGACGTGCTCTTTTACTGTCCTTACGCCATCAATGACTCTCACCATCGCGCCCGTGCAAACATTGCGTGCTACCACTAGTCCACACTGCGAGCTACCGCTTGATACTGCAGCGCGCCACTTGCGCGATGTGCTTTCTACAGCCATCGAATACAAGGCCCCACACGCGGCCTTAATCGTGTTCGACACGCGTTGCGAACTGGCACTGACGCTGGCCGATGCCTATAGACGCTGCCTGCCCGAAGCGACCTTCATAGACTTTGATACGGTGTCCGCTGAAAGCATACTTGCCGCCTTTGCGAAACTTGAAGCTGAAGACCTGGTGGCGCTGATTCAATCAACCAACTTCCGGTTGGAAGCATTTCGCATACGGATAGAGCTATTCAAGAGAGCGCTCAAAGTGATAGAACATCCACATTTATCGCGGATGACAGACCAGCAAGCGCTTTACTACATAGACTCACTCGCTTACGACCCTGCTTATTATCGCGGCGTAGGACGCGCGCTGAAAGCGCGCATCGATAGCGCCCGGTTTGGGGTGGTGGACAGTGGCGGCGAACGCCTGGTGTTTGACTCGCCGTTCGAATCCGCAAAATTGAATATCGGTGACTACAGCGAGATGACGAACGTCGGCGGACAGTTTCCAATCGGCGAAGTATTCACTGAAGCGCAGAATCTGGAAGCAGTGAACGGCCGCGTGCGTATTTTTGTTTTTGGCGATACGGCTTTTCAGGTCAATCAACCGGAGAAGCCCATCACGCTGGTCATCGACAAGGGACGCGTAAGCGATGTGATCGATTCCACCCCCGAGTTCGATCAGGTCATTGCCAATATCCGGGCCGACGAAGGCGAAGTCTGGTTGCGCGAGCTCGGCTTCGGCATGAATCGGGCATTTTCGCAGAGCAGGACGGTATGCGATATCGGCACTTACGAACGCATGTGCGGCATCCATCTTTCACTGGGCGCCAAACACGGCGTCTACAACAAGCCGCAAATCAAACGCGCAACTGCGCGCTATCACGTGGACGTGTTCGCGGTCACCGAAGCCGTCTATCTTGACGACGAACGTGTCTACAGCGACGGCGCTTGGCAGGTCGGATAAGCAAGCGCGCTTACTCGCCTTTATTGCCGCCAAATGAAAAATGCGAACTTGCATGGACAAGTTCGCATTGCATGCACCATTCATGCATCCATTCGCTGAAAGCCGACCCTGATTAGATCAAAGTCAACGTGACGTTGATATTGCCGCGCGTTGCATTCGAGTAGGGGCAAACGATGTGCGCTTTTTCGATCAAGGCTTCCGCCGCTGCATGATCGAGCCCCGGCAGAGAAATTTTGAGTTCGACTTCAATACCAAAGCCGGTCGGGATCTGGCCGATCCCGACATTGCCCTGTACCGATGCGTCTGCCGGGAATACGATTTTTTCACGCGCAGAGACAAATTTCATTGCACCCAGAAAGCAGGCTGAATAGCCTGCCGCAAACAGTTGTTCCGGATTGGTAACTGCACCACCAGCGCCACCCAATTCTTTCGGTGTACCGAGTTTGACGTCCAGTACACCATCGGATGACACGGCGCGGCCGTCACGACCACCCGTTGCAGTTGCTTGAGCGCGGTAAAGGACTTTTTCGATCGACATCGTAATTCTCCTGACGGTTGATTCATTTAAAAATTCAGCGATTTAATTTGACCGGCTCGCCGTCCCACCGGATTAAAATAGAAAACTATTAAATAGTGCACTATATAAACAATAACTCTATAAATAATCATTGCGCTGTACTAGCGGCACATCATTTATACGTTGTTCGCCAGCTTGGTGCGCAGGGCAATCAACTGCTCTTTCATTGCAATCACTTCATCCAGATTGCATGCCGTCGCGCAAAATACTTCACTCTGCAACTCTGCCGCCTTGGCCCTCAAGGCATCACCGCTTTTGGTCAGCGTGATAATGACCTGGCGTTCATCATTGACTGCACGTGCACGGGTAATCAGTTCAGCCGCCTCCATCCGTTTCAGCAATGGCGTCAAGGTTGCAGAATCCAGAAACAGACGTTCGCCAATATCCGACACTGTCAACTCATCCTGCTCCCACAGCACCATCATGACCAGATACTGTGAATAGGTGAGCCCCAATTTCGGCAGCAACTTGCGATACACCTTGCTCATGGCGAGCGAGGTCGAATACAGCGCGAAGCAAAGCTGGCTATCCAGCTTGGGAGCAACGTCGGTTTTGCCTAGTTTCGATTTCATGGAAGGAATAATATATAGCGCGCTATTTAATTGCAAGCTATTTTTATAAATATTTTCAGCATCCTCTGTGGTGGCATGTCCCGGGCCAGCGCAATGCCTAGAATTGCATGTCGCGCGGTACAATACGCCCCGCGCTATTCGCCAGGACAGGCGCGATTCCTGTGCATTCCTGGCAATACCTGCATTCAATCTCCAGCATATAAGACAATTCAGCATGACCGATCACGCATCCGACGACGCCAAAAAACCTCTTTTTTACGATCCGACCGACCACCGCATACGCAGCTTCGTTACGCGCGCCGGCCGTCTTTCAACCGCACAGGGTCGTGCAATTGAAGAACTTGGACCAAAATTTTTTATTCCCTACGAAAAGTCATCGCTGGATATCGATCGGGCCTTTGAGCGGAGCGCGCCGACGATTTTTGAAATCGGTTTCGGCATGGGCGAAACAACCGCAAAAATCGCAGCCGGCATGCCGGAGAAAAACTTCATCGGCGTGGAAGTCCACAATCCTGGCGTCGGCAGTTTGCTCAAACAGATAGGTGAACAGGAATTAAAAAACCTGCGCGTCATCCAGCACGATGCATTTGAAGTGCTGACCAATATGATTGCGCCGGAATCACTGGCAGGCGTGCATGTCTTCTTCCCAGATCCGTGGCACAAGGCACGCCACAACAAGCGTCGCCTGATTCAGCCGCCGCTGGTTGCGCTGCTTTCCTCACGCATCAAAAAAGGAGGCTATCTACACTGCGCTACCGACTGGCAGGAATATGCAGAACAGATGCTGGAAGTGCTGAGCGCCGAACCGACCCTGCGCAATACGGCGGATGGCTATGCGCCACGGCCTGATTATCGACCGGTCACCAAGTTTGAAAATCGCGGATTGAAACTGGGCCACGGTGTGTGGGATCTGGTATTCACCAAAGAATAGTCTGCGCGTGCCATCCGGCATCGCGAGCGCTGTTAGGTTGCGGCACTGATGTAGTTCTCTCCTTGCCGCGCTTCGCCTTTTTCCTCATCCCGCTCGGCCTCTACCCGATTGCGACCATTATTTTTGGCGAAGTACAGTGCGCGATCCGCACGCGCGCTCAAAAGATCGAAACTCTCGCCCGCACGCACCGTCGCAACCCCGATGCTGATGCTGTAATTGCACGCCCCAAAACTGCCGGAAATCACATGCTGCTGCGACTGCTCACGCAGGCGATTGGCGATCTTGATTGCAACCTCGGTATCTGTGTTCGGCAGCAACACGCCGAACTCTTCGCCGCCCAATCGCCCCAACGCATCGCCATCACGCAGTGATGCAATGGTAATACGCGCAAATTCGCGCAACACTTCGTCACCGACCGCATGACCGTGAGTGTCGTTGATATGCTTGAAATGATCGAGGTCTATGATCAGCAGCGACAGCGGCTTGCCGGTTCGCTGCGCACGCATGATCTGCTCACGCGCTATCGTTTCCAACCATTTACGCGACAGTGCACCTGTCATGTGATCGTGATTGGCGGCATCCTCGACGCTGGCCAGCATCGCATCATGCACCATCATGATCGCGGCCATCGTCATCGCCGGCAAAGCGACCGCCCCTATGCTCAGCAGAGCGATATTCCAGATGGTATCGAAGTTCATCAAGCTATCCGCCGGGTCAATCAACCCGAAATAGACGCCGCGTAACATCTGGCATATGGCAAACAACAATGCAACGCTAGCTGCAAACCAGTAAGGATGAGGATGGCGGTTAAGTGGACGATGGCGCAACAATATGATGGCGGTAGCCGTAAAAATAAGCGCATTGAAGGTCGTGATCGCAAACACGCGTACTACGAAATTGTTGTCGCCATATGTCCATATGACCATCACTGCGCTCAATATCGCGATGACCGCCGCGAGACGACGCCAGTGTGGGGGGCGACCGAGAAAACGCGCACATCCGGCGTAATAGCCGCAACATGCGGTCACCAGCAAGGCATTGGCAACAACGATGGAAAGCAGATCAGGTATCGCATCGCGCAGAATGAACAAGGGTAACGCGACGATCAGGTTGGTATTAGCGAAAACCCATTCGCGTATGCCGGCGATACCCGTGCGCAGCAGCGAGGCCAGCATCAGCAACATGCACAGGCTGAGCAATGTCGTAGTTGCCAGAATGGAAGCGAGTGTCAGCATGGAGCGCAACTATACAGATAAAAGAAGTTGCCCATTATAAACATCATCGCATTGCGACATACAGGGATGATTGATCGCTGCGTTCGGCACACAGCATAAAAGCACTCGCGCTAGCTGTCGGCGATCAGTGCCACGATGTCCGCACCGTAGGTTTCCAGCTTCTTCTCGCCCACACCGCTGACGCCGCGCAAATCATCCAGCGAGGACGGCTGCGCCTTGGCGATTTCGCGCATCGTGGCATCGTGGAAAATGACATAAGCTGGCACATTGTGCGTGCGCGCCGTTTCCATCCGCCACCAGCGCAGCTTCTCGAAGATGGCCTGCTCTTCTGCCGACAGATCAGTTTCGACAAAGCCCTTGGGCTTGCTGGCGGAACGCTTGGATTTGACCGGCTTTTGATACTCGCGCAGTTGCACCTTCTCGCCGCCCTTCAGTACCGGGCGCGCCGCATCGGTCAGCTTCAACGCGCTATACGATTCGTAATCGACGCTCACCAGGCCCAGTGCAATCGATTGCCGCAAGATGGCGCGCCACTCCGCTTCGCTACGGTCGGAACCAATGCCAAAAGTGGACACCTGCTCGTGGCCCCATTGCTTGATCTTGTCGGAATCGACGCCGCGCAATACGTCCAGCACATGCATCGCGCCGAAGCGCTGCTCGACGCGATAAATCGTCGACAGCAATTTTTGTACGGCGACCGTTGCATCGAAGGAGCGCGGCGGATTGAGGCAGGTATCGCAATTGCCGCAAGGCGCGGATACCTGGCCGAAATAAGTCAGCAGGCGCTGGCGCCGACAAGACAAGGTTTCACACAAACCCAGCATCGCGTCGAGCTTGACGCCCTGCACGCGCTTGAAGGTTTCATCCGCCTCGGACTCATCGATCATGCGGCGCTGTTGCACGACATCCTGCAAACCGTAAGCCATCCACGCATTCGCCGCACCGCCATCGCGACCGGCCCTACCGGTTTCTTGGTAATAGCCTTCTATGCTTTTCGGCAAATCCAGATGCGCGACGAAACGCACATCAGGCTTGTCGATTCCCATGCCGAACGCAATGGTCGCGACCATGACTATGCTTTCTTCCCGCAGAAAGCGCGCCTGATTCTTGCTGCGTATCGCGAAGTCCAGCCCGGCGTGATACGGCAGTGCCTTGATGCCGTTTTCGCACAGGAATTCTGCGGTCTCTTCGACCTTCTTGCGTGACAGGCAATAGACGATGCCGGCATCGCCCGCATGTTCACTTTCGATGAAATCCAGTACCTGCTTGCGGCCGTTGGCTTTCTCGACGATCTGATAGCGTATGTTGGGTCTGTCGAATGACGAAACGAACATGCGTGCATCGTCGAGTTGCAAACGATGGGCAATTTCTTCCCGCGTTTGATGATCGGCAGTCGCCGTCAGTGCAATGCGCGGCACATTTGGGAAACGCTCGTGCAGGACTGACAGCCGGATGTATTCAGGACGGAAGTCATGCCCCCATTGCGATACGCAATGTGCCTCATCGATCGCAAACAAGGCGATCTTGGACGACTCCAGCATATCGAGGCAGCGCGGCGTCATCAAACGTTCAGGCGCGACATACAGCAGATCGAGATCGCCGCTACGCAAGCGGCGCTCGATGCGCGAAGACTCTTCAAACGTTTGCGTGGAATTCAGGAAAGCGGCGCGCACGCCGACCTCGGCCAGCGCATCAACCTGATCCTGCATGAGGGCGATCAGCGGAGAAATCACGACGCCGACGCCATCTCGCAGCAATGATGGAATTTGATAGCACAGCGACTTGCCGCCGCCGGTAGGCATCAAAACCAATGCATCGCCGCCGCGCGATACCAGATCGACGATCTCGGCTTGCTCGCCGCGAAACGACGAGTACCCGAAAACCGATTCGAGTACATGCAGCGCCTGCGCGCCCAAGTCATCCTGCTGGATCATGGGTTCAACTTAATCTGCCCACACAACCCAGCCGTAGTGCGCACTCAGCAAAATGAACAGGCCGAACACGATGCGGTAGTACGCAAAGAAAGTGAAATCATGCGTGCTGATATAACGCAGCAACCAGCGCACGCACAGGAAGGCAGAAACGAAGGCCGCCAGTCCACCCAAACCGAACAGCGGGATATCTGCGAGAGATAACAGGGCGCGATCCTTGTAGACCGAATAAACGGTCGCACCCATCAGGGTCGGAATCGCAAGGAAAAACGAAAACTCGGTCGCCGCCTTGCGCGACAGGCCGAACATCATGCCGCCGATAATACTGGCACCAGAGCGACTGGTACCCGGGATCAAGGCAAACGCCTGTGCGCAGCCGACCTTGAGTGCATCGAGCACTGTCATGTCATCAACCGTTTGCACGCGCTCCTCCTCGATCCTGTTCCGATTACGATGCTCTACCCACAGAATCACGAAACCACCGACGATGAAGGCGATCGCCACTGGTACCGGCGCGAATAATTTTTCCTTGATCGCCTTCGCGAACACCAGTCCCAGCAAAGCGGCAGGCAGAAATGCAACGATGATATTCAAAGCGAATTTCTGCGCGCGACGATCGCTGAACAAACCGCTCAAGACTGCCGCGATCCTCACACGATATTCCCACACCACAGCCAGCATGGCACCGGTTTGAATCGCGATTTCAAAAACCTTGACCTTGGGGCCGGTGAAATCCAGCAGACTGCCGGCGAGTATCAAATGGCCGGTTGAAGAAATAGGCAGGAATTCCGTCAAACCTTCGACGATGCCCATGATGATGGCTTTGAGCGCGAGAACTAGATCCATGGATTGTGTAGTTGAAAAGGGTAATAAAAAACCCGCCGGTTGTGACGCCGTACGGGTTACAACGTAATCGAGAGCACTATCAGCACTTGCGGCGCCTGCCTCAGCCGGCAATTTCTGAAGGAGCCAAGGTTACCACGACAGCAACTGCGGCTGTTTCGATTTTGCGCAAACCGGCAGCTATTTCCGCAATGGAATTCAATCGCAAGTGCACCGCAACGTTACGACTTAAGCGGAGGTCAATCGTTCCAGCGTTGTCAAATAAATCATCGCATCGTTGCGCGTCACGCCGCACATTTCCAGTTGCGGCCGCAAGCTGCTGCAGACCGCCGGCCTTGTGGCCTGACCGAATATGCGGCAACGGTAATCGTCAGCCAATTGCACGCAGCGGACGCCCGCCGGCTTGCCGTTCGGCATACCGGGAATCGGCGACGAAATCGACGGCGCGGTGCAACAGGCTCCGCAATCAGGACGACAACTCAGGTCAGTCATGCTTCATCATGTTTTCGCGATTCCTGGGAAATTCATTAGTCATTCTGCAATTCGTTCAACAAATCAACGAACTGGGTGATAGGCATCGTTGTTTGCAGCGCAATGCATGAAAGCCGCGATTTTACAGGGGATTGCCGGGCACAACGCTTGACGCTGCACAAGTGGACGCTTACATTACGAAAGCTGCAAAATCACGTGTCTGCCCGCAAATCACCAGATTCTCGCCCTGACATCGCCCTCCCCCGAATGGTTTTTGCCCAATTCTTCGGGGGAGCGCTTTTGCACGGCACAGTGCCTATCATTTGATAAAATGCTGGTTTTCTTATTTAGCTACCTAGAGTCGACAACATGAACATTGAAAAAGCCCGTTTCCTCATGATCGAGCAGCAAATTCGTCCTTGGGATGTGCTCGATCAGGATGTCCTCGAATTGCTGGTGATCGTCAAGCGCGAGGCATTTGTCCCGCTCGCCTACCGCGCGCTGGCTTTTGCCGATACCGAGATCCCGCTGCCGCATGGTGAAAACATGCTGACGCCCAAGCTGGAAGCGCGCATTTTGCAGGAACTGGCCGTCAAGAAGCATGAGAGCGTTCTGGAAATCGGTGCCGGCTCCGGCTACATGGCAGCACTGCTAGCGTATAAGGCGCGTCACGTGACCACCGTCGAGATCGAACCTGAGCTGAAGACACTGGCCGAAAAGAATCTGGCCGACTATGGCGTCAGCAATGTCGAAGTGGTACAAGGCGATGCCGCACAAGGCTGGCAAGGTGCCAGTCAAGTAAGCGCGCCCTACGACGTGATCGTGGTGTCGGGCTCGCTGCCTGTCGTACCGGACAGCTTGCTGGCACAGATCAAGGTCGGCGGCCGCATGTTCGTGATCGTGGGCAGTGCGCCCGCAATGACAGCGCAAATCATTACGCGCACTTCAGACATCAGCTACAGCACGGTCAACCTGTTTGAAACGATAGTCAAACCGCTGCGCAATGCAGTCGTTCCATCGCAATTCAAATTCTAAGGAATTCCATGCAACATCTGACCGCGCCGGAACTGGCCACCCTGCTTGCAGACTCCGCTGGCAACGCCCCCGTTCTGCTGGACGTGCGTGAAGCCTGGGAATATCAAACTTGCCAAATCAACGGTTCGGTCTCGATGCCGATGAATACGATTCCTGCCCAGCTGGAGCAACTGGACAGGAATACTGCCGTCGTTTGCATTTGCCATCACGGTGCGCGTAGCATGCGCGTGGCCAGTTTTTTGGAAAGTAACGGCTTCGGTCAGGTGACAAATTTGACTGGCGGCATCCATGCGTGGGCGCAGCAAGTCGACCCTGCCATGCCGACCTATTGATTTTCTTCATTGTGCGCGGGCTTCGGCGTCCAGTCGAACGCTCCTCCGGAACCATCGTCTCAACCTGCATGGGAATCTAATGCGCAATGCCAAGCTTGTCACGCTGATCGCCTGTGCTTTTTTCACATTGCCGGCGCATGCGGTGAACTTGCTGCAGATATATCAGGATGCGCTTGCCAACGACGCGATATACGCCAGTGCCCGCGCCAATCTGGCAGCAGGCCGGGAAGCATCGGTCCAAGGACGTGCCAACCTGTTGCCGCTGGTCGGCGTGAGCGGATCGAATCAAAAGATCACGCGCGAGAATATTCCCGATACAACTTCGCATGGCTACACGCTATCCTTGTCGCAGCCCTTGTTCGATATCGCAGCCTGGCAAACCTACGAACAAAGCAAATTGTCGGTGGCGTCGAGTGAAGCCGCATTTGCCGCAGTAGAGCAGGATTTGATCCTGCGCGTGGCGCAAGCCTACTTCGATGTATTGACAGCACAAGATGCATTGACCGCATTGCAATCGCAAAAAGTCGCGATCAGCGAACAACTGGCGTCTGCCAAACGCAATTTCGAAGTCGGTACCGCCACCATCACCGACACGGACGAAGCGCAATCACGGTACGACCTCGTAATCGCCCAGGAATTTGCCGCGCAAAACGATGTCGATATCAAACGCGCGGCCCTGCAACAAATCATCGGCAAGCCACCCGAGGCTCTGGCAATCCTGCGCGCCGATATCGCATTGAGAGCGCCGGACCCGGCGCAGATAGCGCCCTGGGTCAGCAGTGCCGAACAACAGAATTACGACGTCATCAACAAACAGCTCGCGCTGGAAATTGCCAAGCGCGACATCACACGCAATCGCGCCGGCCATTATCCGACCGTGGATCTGGTGGCCAGCCGCAGCAATACCAATCAACGCAACACAGTGCTGGGGCAAACCAGCACCGGCACCACGAATACCGTCGGCGTGCAGTGGGCAATTCCGCTTTTCAGCGGCTTCGCGGTCACCAGTCAGGTGCGGCAGTCGATTGCGCTGGAAGACAAGGCGCGTTCCGATCTGGAATCATCCCGCCGTCTCGCGGCACAAAATGCAAGGCAATCGTATTTCGGGGTCACGAGTGGATTAGCGCAGGTGAAAGCCTTGCAGGCAGCTGAGAAATCGAGCCTGTCCTCGCTGGAGTCGAATCGCCTTGGCTATCAAGTCGGCGTGCGCATTAATATCGATGTGCTGAATGCGCAGCAGCAACTCTATCTGACACAACGTGATCTGGCGAAAACACGTTACGACACGATCATGAATAGTCTGCGTCTCAAGTCTGCGGCCGGCACCTTGCAGGAAAAAGATCTGGTACAGATCAACACCATACTGGTGGAAGCACCTTAGCACTGGTCCGCATTCGCCTTTACGCATGATGCAATGCGGTGTCGCCAGTTCAAATCAACTGCGGTAGCAAACCACAGCCCCAGCCCATTGCATTTACCGCTTGTTTCTTGACTGTCTTGCTTCCCCGCCAGGACTCAACTGACTTGTTCGGTCTTCACTCGCAAGGCAAGCGAATAACGCAAGCTGTCCAGACAGCTGTCGATCAATGACTCTGCTACCGCTGCCATGTCGAAGCTGCTGGGTGAAAACAGCCAGTTGCTGAGCAAACCGATCACATGGCTATGCAAGGTGATCGCTGCAAGTCGGATATCAAGATCGTCCGGCAACTGCTTCAGTTGTATCGCATCTTTCAGGATCCGCTCCATATTCGCCAGACCATCCAGATAGCACTGATGCTGACGCACCCAGATCGGATCGTTACGATCGACCAATTCGCACTTCAGAAAAATGATGTCGAGAATTCTGCGGGAACGCACATTGCTGCTCGCATCCTGCAACAGAAAAATCCATGCATTGCGCAAATGCCCCAAAGGGTCACCGTCAAACTTCTCTGACGGCGTCGCCATCAGGGTTTCCATGGGCAAGCGCACGCGTTCGCACATTGCATCAAACAAATCGCTCTTGTTTTTAAAATGCCAGTAGATCGCGCCGCGCGTCACATCGGCAGCCACCGCGACATCAGCCAAGGAAGTCTGGGCCAAACCACGCGTGTAAAAAACCTCTTCGGCTGCATCAAGGATGCGGCTGCGGGTTTCCAGTGCCTCTTCTTTCGTCGAGCGAGCCATAAAATCATCGTCCTGTAACAAATTTCGAATATTTAGCTATGCTAGGACTTTAGTTGCCTCACATACATACATTCGCGAATGTATGTATAATACCTCACCCGCAGCATCGGCATCAAACAAAAGCGCAAGATTAGCCATTCAACAATGGATACTTTTGCGCTTTCAGCTTTACCCTTTTCTTTACCGGACTGCCGTTTATTGGCAGCGCATCCACTTACCGTGCGAGATGTATATGAGTTCACTTCCCCGTTTAACCACTCTTGGCGCCACCATCATTGTTTTATTTGCAGTCACCGCTTGCGGCAAATCCGATCAGCAGGCATCCGCACCTCCTCCTACCGAAGTATCGGTGATCACCGTCAAACAGGGGCCACTGGGAGTAACGAATGAATTACCGGGACGCCTCGAGTCGACCCGCATCGCAGAAATACGCGCCCGTGTGCCAGGAGTTGTACTGAAACGCACCTTCCGCGAAGGCAGCGAAGTCAAGGCCGGTGCAACCCTGTTCCTGATTGATCCAGCTCAATTCAAGGCAAACTATAACAGCGCCAATGCTGCCGTTGCCCGAGCCGAAGCGACCTTGTTGCAGGCCGAGCTGAAAGAAAAACGCTACAAACCGCTGGTTGCCACCAATGCGATCAGCAAACAAGAATACGACGATGTCACAGCGACCCTGAAACAGGCAGAGGCAGATCTCGCCGCGAGCAAGGCAGCACGGGAAACCGCACGCCTGTCGCTTGATTATGCGACCGTAACTTCACCAATCGCCGGTCGCATCGGGCGCGCACTCGTCACTGAAGGCGCCTTGGTCGGTCAAAACGAAGCCACACCGCTGGCAATCGTGCAACAAGTCGATCCTATCTACGTCAACATGACACAGTCCAGCACCGAAATCCTGCAACTGCAACGTGCGATGGCCACCGGCAAATTGAAAAGCTCTGGCAAGGGACAAGTCAAGGTGACCCTGATCACCGAAGATGGTCAGGAATATGCACAGGCAGGAAAACTGCTGTTCTCCGATCTGACAGTCGATGAAAGCTCGGGCGCAGTCACTCTGCGTGCAGAATTCCCGAATCCCGATCGTCAGCTTTTGCCTGGCATGTACGTACGTGCGCGGGTTGAACAAGCGATCAATGAAAACGCCATCACCGTACCGCAACAAGCCATCACGCGCACACCGGACGGTTCAGCCGTCATGGTAGTCAGCGCAGAAAACAAGGTTGTTTCGCGCCCGGTAAAAACCGGCGCTGCCAGTGGCGACTCATGGGTCATCAATGATGGCTTGAAAGAAGGCGACCAGGTCATCGTCGAAGGCTTGCAAAAAGTCCAGCCGGGTGCCACGGTCAAGGCCGTGCAGTGGAAGAAAGCTGCGCCGGTTAATGCAACTGCCCCGGCAGCAGATCCCGCCAAACCCGCTCCTGCTGCTGCAGCATCCGCCCCTGCAGCCAAGACCGCAGAACAACCGAAGTCGAAGTAAGGGAGCACCGTAATGGGTAAATTTTTTATTGACCGCCCGGTTTTTGCCTGGGTACTTGCCATCTTCATCATGCTGGCCGGTGCCCTCGCAATCACCAGCTTGCCGGTCGCGCAATATCCTAACATCGCACCGCCGACCATCGTCGTCACCGCGAACTATCCGGGCGCTACGGCACAAACGCTGGACGACAGCGTTACCAGCCTGATCGAACAGGAAATGAACGGGGCCGATGGTTTGCAATACATCGAATCGCAAAGCCAGGCGAATGGACAGGTTCAAATCACTGTCACGTTTTCGCCTGAAACCAATCCGGATCTGGCAGCTGTTGACGTTTCCAACCGCTTGAAACGCGTCGAATCACGCCTGCCTGCGGCGGTAACGCAGCAAGGCGTGCAAGTGGCCAAAGCACGCAGTAACTTCCTGATGTTTATCGGCTTGTCTTCCAGCGATGGCCGCCTTGATCCGGTCGCACTCGGTGATTATTTGTCGCGTAATGTATTAAACGAAGTCAAGCGAGTACCAGGCGTCGGTCAGGCACAGTTGTTTGGTACCGAACGCGCCATGCGTATCTGGGTTGATCCAAATAAACTGGTCGGTCTGAGCCTGACACCGGCCGACATTACCGCGGCAATCCGTGCGCAAAATGCGCTGGTTGCTGGCGGCACGCTCGGCGATTTACCTAGCCCCAGCTCGCAACAGATCACGGCAACTATTGTTGTAAATGGCCAAATGAGCAGTCCGGATGAGTTCGGCAACATCATTTTGCGCGCAAACAAGGATGGTTCCTCAGTGCGCCTGCGCGATGTGGCACGCATTGAAGTCGGCGGTCAATCGTATGCAACTTCCGGTCGTCTTGACGGCAAGCCAACGTCCTTCGTTGGCGTGCAATTATCACCAACCGCGAACGCGCTCGGTACGGCAAAAGCCGTGCACAAGAAAATGGAAGAGCTGTCCAAGTACTTCCCGGCTGGCGTGACCTACACGGTACCTTATGACACCTCCAAGTTCGTTCAGATATCGATCGAGGAAGTCGTCAAAACGCTGATCGAAGCAATTATTCTGGTTTTCCTGGTGATGTATCTTTTCTTGCAGAACATCCGCTACACCCTGATCCCGACCATTGTCGTGCCGGTTGCGCTGATGGGGACATTTGCCACCTTGCTGCTGTTCGGTTTCTCGATCAACGTACTGACGATGTTCGGCATGGTGCTGGCGATCGGCATTCTGGTCGATGATGCCATCGTTGTGGTGGAAAACGTCGAACGCATCATGAGCGAAGAAGGACTCTCGCCACGTGATGCAACCCGCAAGGCGATGGGCCAGATCACCGGCGCATTGATCGGTATCACGCTGGTGCTGATTGCGGTATTTATCCCGATGGCGTTCTTCGGTGGTGCGGTTGGCGCGATTTATCGCCAGTTCTCGCTGTCGATGGTGGCATCAATGGTGTTCTCGGTATTGATGGCGTTCACGCTGACGCCAGCGTTGTGCGCAACCATTCTGAAGCCGGTCGAAGCAGGCCATCATCACGAGAAAAAGGGCTTCTTTGGCTGGTTCAATCGTCACTTCAACAAGACCTCGACCAGCTATCAGGGCATCATCGCCAAGATGCTGACCAAGACTGGGCGCTATATGGTGGTCTATGCCTTGATTCTCGCTTGCGTCGGCTTGCTGTATGCGCGCTTGCCGGCATCCTTCTTGCCAAGTGAAGATCAGGGTTACATCATCACCAACGTACAGTTGCCATCAGGTGCCAGTACCGGCCGCACGATGGAAGTACTGAAAGAGATTGAAGACTATTACTTGAAACAACCGGCAGTCGAACATGTGATTGCGATCGCTGGCTTCAGTTTCTCCGGGAATGGACAAAATGCCGGTCTCGTCTTTACGCCGTTCAAAGACTGGAGCGAACGCGGCAAGGAAGATAGCGCCGATGCAATTGCAGGTCGTGCCTTCGGCGCACTCTCAACCATCAAGGATGCAATTGTGTTCCCGCTAAACCCACCGCCGATTCGTGAACTGGGTAACGCTACCGGTTTTACCTTCCGCCTGCAGGATCGAGGTGGCCTCGGTCATGATGCATTGGTTGCAGCACGCAATCAATTGCTCGGCATGGCAGCCCAAAGCAAAATCCTCGCAGGTGTCCGCCCTGAAGGTCTGGAAGATGCGCCGCAACTGCAACTCGACATCAATCGCGACAAGGCAAATGCACTGGGCTTGACATTCGAGAGCATCAACAGTGTCATGTCGACCTTGCTGGGTTCATCCTACGTGAATGACTTCCCGAATCAGGGACGTCAGCAACGCGTAATCGTGCAAGCTGATGCACCACGTCGTTTGCAACCTGAAGATTTGAACAAATTGTATGTGCGTAGCGCTACCGGCACGATGGTTCCATTCTCGTCCTTCACCACATCGAAATGGATTACCGGTCCAGTACAGTTGATACGCTACAACGGCTATCCGGCAATGAAGATTTCCGGCGGTGCAGCACCAGGCTACAGCACGGGCGACGCCATGGAGGAAATGCAGGCTCTGGTCGAAAAATTGCCGGCTGGCTTCGGCTTTGAATGGACCGGTCAGTCGCTGGAAGAAAAAACCTCCGGATCGCAGGCACCTGCGCTGTACGCGCTGTCACTGATCGCGGTCTTCCTGGTGCTGGCTGCCCTGTATGAAAGCACGTCGATTCCATTGTCAGTGATGTTGGTGGTGCCGCTCGGTATTTTGGGTGCACTACTCGGCGTCACCTTGCGCGGTATGCCGAACGACGTTTACTTCAAAGTGGGGATGATTGCAGTGGTGGGGCTTTCTGCGAAGAATGCGATTCTGATTATTGAATTCGCAAAAGACCTGCAGGCCCAAGGCAAGGGGTTGATAGAAGCAACACTGGAAGCGGTCCACCTGCGCTTCCGTCCTATCATCATGACCTCGCTGGCGTTCATCCTTGGCGTATTGCCGCTGGTGATTGCAAGCGGCGCAGGCTCTGCCAGCCAACGCGCAATTGGTACCGGCGTGATGGGCGGAATGATCACGGCAACAGTGCTGGCGGTGTTCCTGGTCCCGGTATTTTTCGTGGTCGTGCGTACCTTCTTCAAAGGAAACGAACGCCAACGCCGTATGTATGCGTCGCACAAGCAACGCAATGAGGATGAAGAATTATGATCAAACAACTTACCCTGACCATACTGGCAGCAAGCGTGCTGAGCGCTTGCTCGATGGCGCCGAAATACACGCGTCCCGACGCTCCAGTGGCAGCGGATTATCCGACCACCTCCGCAGCCGCAGCCCAGCAGTTGCGCGCTTACGAAACCGGCTGGCGCACGTTTTTTCCTGATCAGCGCCTGCAATCGCTGATCGCTACCGCGCTGAACAACAATCGCGATCTACGCGTTGCTGCCTTGCGCATAGAAGAAGCACGTGCACAGTACAACATTCAGTCGGCGGATCTGCTGCCGAATCTGAATGCCACGGCAACCGGCAACCGCGGTCGTACGCCGGCAGCCCTGTCGTCCACAGGCAGCAGCATCGTCACCAGCAACTACCAGGTCGGACTGAGTCTTGCTTCGTTCGAACTGGATTTTTTCGGTCGCGTCCGCAGCCTCAACGATGCGGCGCTGGCACAGTATCTGTCGACGGAAGAAGCGCAACGTGCAGCACATATCAGCCTAGTCTCTGAAGTTGCCAAGGCCTATCTGGCCGAACGCGCCTATGCAGAACAACTGACCCTGGCGCAAAGTACGCTGGAAAGCCGCAATACTGCATACGGTCTGGCACAACAACGGTTTGAGGTCGGTGCATCGTCAGCGCTGGATTTGCGTCAGAATGAAGCCTTGCTGCAGTCGGCCCGTGTTGCCCAATTAAGTCTGTCGCGCCAGCGTGCACAGGCATTTAATGCATTGACGGTATTGGTTGGACAACCCTTGACCGATCTGCCGCCGGCACAACCCCTGTCTGCACAAAACATCGTGACCGATATTCCAGCCGGGCTGCCATCCGATCTGCTGACACAAAGGCCGGACATTCGCAGCGCCGAACAATCGTTACTGGCAGCCAATGCGAATATAGGTGCCGCCCGCGCGGCCTTCTTCCCCCGCATTTCTCTGACTGCCGGTGTAGGTACAGCCAGCAATTCACTTTCAGGACTGTTTGAAGGCGGAACGCGTGCATGGTCGTTCGCACCGCAACTGGTCTTGCCGATTTTCGACGCCGGCCGCAATAGTGCCAACCTGACGCTGAGCGAAGTGCGCAAGAACATCGCGATTGCCAACTATGAAAAAAGCATACAGGTGGCATTCCGTGAGGTCGCCGACGCACTGGTCGCACGTCAGTTGCTTGAAGAGCAAATCGAGGCACAAGCTCTGGTGCAGAAAGCGCAGGCAGAACGCCTGAAACTGGCAGATCAGCGTTTCGAAAATGGTATCTCGAGTTCACTCGATGTGCTGGATGCGCAGCGCGAACTGTTTGCTGCTGAGCAGGAGTTGGTCCAGGCGCGTCTGCTGCGTCTGACCAATGCGATCGATTTGTATCGCTCGCTGGGTGGTGGCCTGCTGGAAACCACGAGAACTGTGGCGACAACGCAATAAGCAGGAGCACTTAAAACCAAGGGAGTCCGGATCTGCGGACTCCCTTTTTTTCTTGCGTGCTGCAGATAGACACCGATGCATGCGGCGCACATCCGGCATCAACCTGAAGCGATAGCCAATATCAGGCAGAAGGCGCACGATCCGCGTTTTTAGCGGATGCGGGAAAGTTAGTAGTCAGCTGGATTTGCGCTGCAAGCGTCTTTGCGAGGGGCTCAAACAGTTTGCGACGTTGCTCGGTCAATTCGTCTCCGGGCTGGCCATGTACCAGACTTGTCACATTGCAACCGCCTGAAATGCAGGCACTCAGTAAGATTTTTCCCAGTTGCCCCAGTTCATTGTGATGAAGCACGTATTCATAGGAAGTGACAGAAATCGGTTTGCGCTGCGCAGTGATATTCGAGGGCAATTGAAATGACATAGTTTTGAGCTCCGTATACAGGCTCTATTCTGGCTGTATTCCCAACATTTCGTATCCCATGTATATGGTACCGGCTGACAAAAATATACTGGCTTCTCGCCCGGCCATCATCATCTTGAAAAATCGTTTGAACCTCCGTGCCGGCCTGCGCTCATAACTGCATGACTTTTCAATAATCGAAAGAACTTCATGCATAGAAAACTCTGCTGCGCAGCGCTATTGTCAGTTTGCTGCACTTTATCCCTTGCCGCTGAAGACGCTATGCGTGCCGGCCTGTGGGAAATCAACACCTCATCAGACTTGCTGTCGCTGGCTGAACAGATCCCGCCCGATCAAATGCGCAATCTGAATGAACTGGCGCGGCAATACGGTATTCAAATGCCGCAGATAAAGAACGGCGCAGCGCGTTCCACCGTGTGCGTCACGCAGGAAATGTCACAGCAAAAAATCCCTCCTTATGTTTTGCACCCCCAGTCAGGCTGCGAAGCACGTAATGCCGTCCGCAGCGGAAATCGCTACAGCGCCGATCTTGCCTGTTCCGGTAAAAACATAAATGGGCAGGGAAAAACCGCCGCCACGCTGACAAGTCCAGAGCACTTTAACGGCACCACCGAGTTCAAGGGATTGGTACGCGGCATCGCAATCGATGAACGTGCGATTAGCCAAGGGCGATGGATAGCTGCGCAATGTACGGTAAAGAACATTCAATAGACATCGTCTTGAATAGAATTGCGGCTATCCAAAGTTATCGGCGGATACAAGTCGTAACAAACCTTACCGGTTTCAAGCTAGTTCTGAAGACTTCCCTGGTATGTAATGACGACATACTTTAAGGAGATGGCTCATGAACAAAACCTTTTCAATCTCAGCAGGCATATTCGCAGGTGCAGCACTTTTGTTTGCTGCCGCACCAGCAATGGCACGCGTTGACGTTGATCTGAACATCGGCCTGCCTGGCGGTCCGGTTTATGTACAACAGCAACCGGTTTATGTAGAAGCACGTCCGGTATATGTGCAACCAAGACCCTACTACGTCGAGGAGCGACATCATCAACATAGACGTCATCATAAACGTCACGACAATCACTATGTCGCTCCCCGTCATGATCGAGACGGCGATGGCGTACCGAACCGGTACGACCGTCGTCCGAACAACCCATACCGGTATTAAATCGCATGGCGCTTCATAACGTCGACGCAGATTTGAAGCTTGTATTCGGCTTTACATTTTGTAGATGCTGATTTTTAACTAATAAGAATAAAGGAGTCACGATGAAATTCAAACCCTTCACACTGTCTTTGCTCGCTGCAGCTCTTCTGTCAAGCGTCAGTGCCATTCCTGCAATGGCACAAAACACCAATACGCCTGGCATCGATCGCACCCAGCAGGATATTCGTGCCCGTATTCAGCAAGGCATCAACAACGGTCAAATCACGGAACAGGAAGCACAGGCGCTTTTCCAGCAGGAACGTAGCATCCAGTTTCGCGAGATACGCTTCAAACAAGACGGCAATGCATCTCCGCAGGAACGTGAAGCCATTAGGCGCGAACTGGAGGCGATGAACGCAGACGTGGATCGCAGGCTGACAAACAATCGCGGCAACAACAATGGCATGCATACACCTGGCATAGACAATCGCGAAGAGCGTATAAGTGCGCGCATCGATGCAGGCATTTCCTCGGGAAAAATCACCCGTGCGGAAGCAAAGAAATTGCATCAACGTGAACGTGATATTCAACGTCTTGAAAGACGTTACAAATCCGATGGTAGAGTGACGCAGACAGAGCGCCGCAGACTGCGGCAGGATTTGAATAAATTGAATGCTGACGTGGATCAATTATTGCGCAACGAACGCCATTACCGCCGCTAGTTTGGCTCTTGGCAGCCGTCCGCGATATTCCAAAGACACTGCCTATCCAGCTTGAAAAAACGCCCATCGTTTTTACGATGGGCGTTTTTACGTGCCGCCGCTCAAGCGAAAGGCAGGCTGATTTTATTCGCTGTAGGGCCCGCAACATGCGCACGGTCCCTGATGATGTTCGACGCGGCGCGCATCAACCGCTAATACTGTCTGTTGTGCGGAAGAGTTGATGGCTTTATATTTTTCCGCAACTGTTTCAGGCACTTCCCGTGCAAGCGACACATCGCTCAATTCCTTGATATTCACCATGATTCCCGAAGAAGTGACTGCTTGATCAGCAGGTTTATTTAATTAAAGGCATCAACAAATTCATGGTACGCGCGGTTGCGCCGCCATGCTGTTGTGCAAAATATCTGGCATTTTCGCCCATCTGCTTACGCGCTGCTGCATCGTCCAGCAGGCGCATTGCATGTTGCCACATATCGCCTGCGTCAGCCACGCGTTGAGCACCACCTGCTGCGATTGCATTTTCAGCAGCATCGGAAAAATTGAAAGTATGCGGCCCTATCAATACCGGCTTGCCTACTGCGCTGGCTTCAATCAGATTGTGTCCGCCCAGTGGCAACAGACTGCCACCCACAAATGCGACGTCACAGGCCGCATAGTAGGCAAACATCTCGCCCATGCTATCGCCCAGAACAACCCGCACATCGATACCGACTTCGGCATCGCCCATGGTTGAGCGTCGCACCAATGGCAACGACCTTGCGCGGATCATATGCGCGACATCGTCGAATCGTTGCGGATGACGCGGCACCAGCATCAACAAGATATCCGGACGATGCTGCTGCAGCATCGCATCCAGAATCAGCGCTTCTTCGCCATCGCGTGTGTTGGCACAGACAAGAACCGGTCGCGCGCCCAGCTGCGAGCGCAAAGTCATGCCACGTTGCAGCATCTCCGGCGGTGGCGTCACATCGAACTTGATGCTGCCAGTAACGTGCACGGAAGGCGCGCCCAGTTGACGTATGCGTACGGCATCGGCTTCTGTTTGCGCAGCGACGCAAGACATTGCACCAGCGGCGTCGACAAACAAACCAGGTAAGCGTAAAGCCTTGTTCAAGGAGCGTTCGGACAAGCGCGCATTCACCAAGGCAACCGGCACATCATGGCGCACGCACTGCGCCATCACGTTCGGCCACACTTCGGTTTCCATCAAGATGCACAGTCTGGGTTGAAAGTGCCGCAGGAAGCGCCCCACCATCCAGCCGGTGTCATACGGCAGATAGCTCTGTACCACGCGCGACTGCTTGCCAAACAAGTCCCGGCCGGTCGCACGACCGGTCGGCGTCATATGCGTGAGCAACAGCGTATGCGCCGGATACGCTGCCAGCAAGGCGTCGATCAACGGTTGCGCTGCGCGCGTTTCACCCACAGAGACCGCATGCACCCACAGCACGGGCGATGCACGATCATGGATGATGCGTCCATAGAAGCCCAGGCGCTCAGCAATATGCTGCCGGTAGCCTGATTCTTTATGCCCGCGCACAAACAGGCGCAGCAAAACCAGTGGCAACGCACACCACCACGCAAGGGAATAAATCAGGCGCATGGCAGCGCTCCGTCCGGGATGGCCGCGGCCGCAAGTAGAAAATGAGGTTGAAATTGCATGAGCCGTATTATGCCGCTTCGGCCCGGCTGCTGCCTAATTGAAGCGAAACTGTGACGCAATCTCAGCCACCTCGAAAAATCGCAACCGGCATTGCACCGGCTACGACAACATGCATCAGTAAGGCATCAATGCATCCGGTTTGGCGGCCGTAATGACGCGCTTGAATTCTGCCTGGATATGCTGCAATGCCTGTTGGGATTCAGCTTCGAAGCGCATCACTATCACGGGCGTGGTATTCGATGAACGTGCCAGGCCGAAGCCATCTGGATATTCGACGCGCAAGCCATCGATCGTAATGACCTGATCCGAACCGGGGAACTGCGCTTCTTTCTGTAACTTGGCAATCAAGGGGAAGCTTTCACCTTCTTTCAACTGCAACTGCAGTTCTGGTGTACTGACAGATTGCGGCAAGGCATTCAAGACGGCAGAAGGATCTTGCTCGCGACTCAACAACTCCAGCATGCGCGCACCCGCATACATGCCGTCATCGAAGCCATACCATCTATCCTTGAAGAAAATATGGCCGCTCATCTCGCCGCCCAGGGGCGCGCCAGTCTCACGCATTTTTGCCTTGACCAGCGAATGGCCGGTTTTCCACATCAACGGCTTGCCGCCACGTTCGGCAATCCATGGTGCAAGATGGCGCGTGCATTTGACGTCATACAGAATCTGCTCGCCTGGATGGCGCGTCAGCACATCCTGCGCGAACAACATCAGCTGCCTATCCGGATAAATGATTTGGCCATCTTTCGTCACAACACCAAGTCGATCACCATCGCCATCAAAAGCCAGACCGATTTCTGCATCGGTTTCTTGCAGGCAGCGTATCAAATCCTGCAGGTTTTCCGGATGTGCAGGATCAGGATGATGATTCGGGAAAGTACCATCCACTTCGCAAAACAACTCAATCACTTCACAACCCAGTGCACGATACAGGTCACCGGCAAATGCACCGGCCACGCCATTCCCGCAATCGATTGCAATCTTCATCGGCCGCGCCAGTTTGACGTCGCCTGTGATGCGCTGCTGATAGCCATCGGCGATATCGTAAGTGCGATAGCCGCCGGCGCCTTCAGTAAAATCCTTGTTGACGATCGCTTGATACAAAGCCTGTATCGTATCGCCGTATATCGCCTCTCCCGCCAGCACCATCTTGAAACCGTTGTAATCGGGCGGATTATGGCTGCCCGTCACCATGATGCCGGACTGCGCATCCAGCACATGCGTCCCGAGATAAAGCATGGGGGTGGCGACCACTCCAAGATCGACTACATCGACACCGGCCGCCTGCAAACCTTCTGCCAAAGCGGCAGCGAGTTCGGGACCGGACAAACGTCCATCGCGGCCGATCACCACAACCTGCTCGCCTTTGGCGCGCACTGCACTACCGAACGCACGGCCTATGCTGCGTGCCACATCGGCATCCAGTGTCTTATCGATGATGCCGCGAATATCGTAAGCCTTGAAAATACTTTGCGAGAGAGTCAGCATGTAGACGCGTGTCCTTAAAATAAATACTTAATTCGAATAGTGGGAATCCAACTGGTCATCGTCAATCAGTGGCCGCAAACAATAGTCGACATGATAACCCGCACAACCGACAGAGGCGAAAGGCGCGATAAAAACAAGCGACGCCCGTTTCGACACGGTACTTGCCTTCAAGTTTCAATTTCCTTTCAGAACGGCAGGCTACCGGCGGCCATCAGCGATTTTGAACCGATCTCCATAATTCCGGTATGCTGACAGCCGCTACCAGAACGGGCTGTCAGTGAGAAAATTTACCGTCCCTGATGCAGCGATGCGCTCCTCTTGATAACTATCTGCCTCCCAATAATCGCTCATGACTACTTACGCAATTGGCGACCTGCAAGGTTGCCACACGCAACTAAACGCTCTGCTCGAAAAAATTGATGCCACAGCGCCCGGTGCACACCTTGTATTCGTCGGTGATATTGTCAATCGCGGACCGAAATCGCTGGCGACGTTGCGGCAAATCCATGCATTAAGAGAACGCGCACGCATTGTGCTCGGCAATCATGATTTGAATTTGCTGGCGGTCGCCTGCGGACTGCGCAAGCCTCACGCATCAGATACGCTGGATGACATTCTGGCAGCCGATGACAGGGAAGA
Organism: uncultured Herminiimonas sp.; assembly: GCA_964406085.1. Taxonomy (GTDB): domain Bacteria; phylum Pseudomonadota; class Gammaproteobacteria; order Burkholderiales; family Burkholderiaceae_D; genus Oxalicibacterium. Next base: position 36,347 of record CAYOQL010000002.1, on the reverse strand, counting down.
ATTGCTAACCTGGCTGCGCCATCAACCGCTCGCACTCGAAGAGGATGGCAATTTGTATGTGCATGCAGGCGTATTGCCGCAATGGACGGCATCACAAACGCTGGCTTTGTCGCGCGAAGTGGAGGCCGCGTTGCAAGGTGATGACTGGCCTGCGTTTTTGAAGCAAATGTACGGCAATGAACCTGCGAGATGGAATGACGCGCTAGAAGGTGCAGACCGCTTGCGCTGTATCGTCAATGCGCTGACCCGTATCCGATTTTGCACGTCGGATGGCAGCATGGATTTCAAGACAGTGGAAGGCGCCGGCCATGCACCCGCCGGTATGTTGCCATGGTTTGATGTACCGAATCGCAAAACAGAAAGCAGCACTGTCGTCTTCGGCCACTGGTCTACCCTGGGCTTGCTGATACGACCCAATTTATTGGGACTGGATACCGGATGTGTGTGGGGCGGGAAACTGACGGCGATCAATCTGCAGGATAGGTCCACCATACAGGTCGACTGCCCGCAACATCAAAAACCCGGCAAGAAAAACTAGCGAGGCTGTTCGCTACTTTCCGTATGGCCAAGAGCCTGCGCGATGGCGGTACGTGTCTGGTGCGCCAGCTCGCGCCGGTGTACGCCTGAAGTATCGATAGTCGACAAGATGATCAATTGCGCAGTCATCCTGCGCGTCTTCATGATTAGCAACATACTATCGACAAAAGTCATGTCACCAATAAAATCGGCCGCACGGTGCAGTTTTCCTTGCTCGTCGATATAACGCACTGCGTATGGCTGCACCCGCACCCTCGCTTCAATTGCAGCCTCAAACAAATTCGAATGAAAAGGCAACACGCTCCCTTGCGCAGCGGTCGTGCCTTCGGGGAAGAACGCGATACGCTCGCCACCTTCTATGCTGGTTACCAGCCCTTCGTAGACCCGGCGTACTTCGCGTTGCTTGCCGCGTGCGATAAAGATGGTCCCGGCTTGCGCAGATAACCAGCCCAGCGCAGGCCAGCTGCGTATATCAGACTTGGCGACGAAACGACATGGATTCTGAGCATTGATCACAAAGATGTCCAGCCATGACACATGATTGGCGACGATCAGGGCAGCTTGTTCCGGCTCTGCACCAGCGTGCATTTGCACATCAACCTTGATCTGCAGAATGTCCAGCAAAGCACCCGACCAGCGCTTGATGCGATGATCGCGACTTGCCGCAGTTATCCAGGGGAAAACCAGTGCGGCAGTCAACAAACCCTGCAGCAAATGCAGCATCACACGCACGAACGACACAGCGATCATGCGTTCACCTGCACCGGATCAGGAATATCCACATCATGGATGAGCACAGAAAGACCGCGGAACAGCTATCGCTGGAACGCGATATGACCGGCAACAATCGTGGTCTGCACTTGACCGCTTAATTCATAGCCGAGGAAAGGCGTATGCTTGCCTTGGCTCGCCAACGCCTTTGCCGCAACGGTCCAGCGCACGGCCGGATCGAACAGGCAAATATCCGCAACGCTACCTACCGCCAGTTGTCCGGACGGCAAACCAACGATGCGCGCGGCATCTGCGGTAATTTTTGCGATAGCTTGTGTCAAAGGTTGCTGGTCGTGATCGACGCAATCTTCCGCCCAGCGCAAGGACAGCGACAACAGCAATTCCAGACCGGTCGCGCCAGGCGACGCTTCCCCGAAAGGCAGCAATTTTTCATCGTCATCCACTGGCGTGTGATCAGAACAGATCGCATCGATGGTGCCGTCCAGCAAACCGCGACAGATGGCATCGCGGTCGCGCTGACTGCGCAACGGCGGCGTCAGGCGTGCATTGGAATCAAAGAAGCCGATATCGTTTTCCGTCAAATGAATATGATGCGCGCCCACGTCGCAGGAAATCGGCAACCCTTCCTTCTTCGCGGCACGCACCAACTCCAGTCCAGCCGACGTTGACATGCGGCACAGATGGACACGTGCGCCAGTGACGCGCACCAGTTCCAGTATCGTATGCAAGGCTATCGTCTCGGCCATGACCGGCACGCCGGACAAGCCGAGACGCGATGCGACCGGGCCGCTATGGGCGACGCCCTTGATACCGAGATGCGGATCCTGCGGACGCAACCAGACTGTGTAATCAAATGTTTTCGCATACTGCATTGCGCGCAACATCACCGTGGTATCGAGAATAGGACAGTCAGCCTGTGAAAAACCGATGCAGCCGGCGTCAGTCAGTTCAGCCATTTCCGTCAAGGCTGTACCCTTCAAACCCATCGTCAATGCGCCCAGCGGATAGACGTTGGCCTGATTCAAGGACTTGGCTCTATGTTTGAGCATTTCAACCAGACCCGGCTCATCCAGTACCGGATCGGTGTCCGGCGGGCACACCAGACTGGTGACGCCGCCCTGCATTGCCGCCTGCATTTCCGATTCCAGCGTGGCCTTGTATTCATAACCCGGTTCGCGTAGGCGCGCACTCAAATCGACGAAACCAGGCGAGACCACCAAACCACTGGCGTCGATGACTTTGCTGGCGACAAAGCCTTCCGGCGCTTGTCCTATCCCGGCAATTTTGCCTGCTACGATATAAACGTCTTGTTTTGCATCAATGCCGTTCGCCGGATCGATCAGATGGCCATTCTTGATGTGGATTTTCATCTATTAATTTCCCGCCAAAATACTCATCACTGCCATCCGCACCGCAATGCCGAATGTCACTTGCGGCAGTATCACTGCCTGTTTGCCGTCTGCTACTGCCGACTCGATTTCCACGCCGCGATTCATGGGTCCTGGATGCATGACAATCGCATCCGGCTTGGCCAGCGCCAGACGTTCAGTGGTCAAGCCGTAGCTCTTGAAAAATTCCTGGGCCGACGGCAATAAGGCGCCGCTCATGCGTTCATTCTGCAAGCGCAGCATGATGATGACATCGACGTCTTTCAGGCCCTTGTTGATATCGGTAAAGACGCGCACGCCCATTTGCTCCAGCCCACTCGGCAGCAGGGTGCGCGGACCGATGGCGCGCACTTCAGGCACACCCAGGGTTGTCAGCGCATGGATATCGGAACGTGCCACGCGACTGTGCAGGATATCGCCAACAATCGCCACCGTCAGGTTGGTGAAATCCTTCTTGTAATGACGGATCGTGTACATATCCAGCAAACCCTGGGTCGGATGCGCGTGCCGGCCGTCGCCGGCATTGACGACGTGCACATGCGATTGCCCGGTATCGCTTAAATGCTTTGCGATCAGATACGGTGCGCCGGATTCGGCATGACGCACGACAAACATATCGGCATGCATCGCCGCCAGATTGTCTATCGTATCCAGCAGCGATTCGCCCTTGCTGGAACTTGAGGCGGAGATATTCAAATTGATCACATCGGCCGACAGGCGTTTGGACGCGATTTCAAATGTGGTGCGGGTACGCGTCGAATTTTCGAAGAAGAGATTGAACACGCTCTTGCCGCGCATCAGCGGCACTTTTTTTACTTCGCGATCACCGATACTGACAAACGACGAGGCCGTATCGAGGATGTGAATGATGTTGGACTTTGGCAGCCCTTCTATCGTGAGCAAATGTTGCAACTCACCGTTTTTATTCAATTGCGGATTAAGCATGATCCACCGTCAGGGAAAAGCGGCCGTCGTCGGCCCGTTGAAGTACCAGCGATTGCTGGTCGGGAATGGAAATAGTCTGCGCGACAAAATCAGCGGCGATCGGCAACTCGCGGCCACCGCGATCAGCCAATGCAGCCAGCATGATGCGTGCAGGGCGACCGTAGTCGAACAACTCGTTGATTGCTGCGCGCGTAGTGCGACCGGTATACAAGACATCGTCCACCAGCAGGATGGTGGCGCCATCGACGTCGAATGGAATTTGCGTAGGCTTGACGTCGGGACGCAAACCTTTTTCCGCAAAATCATCGCGATAAAAAGACACGTCGATGAAGCCCAGACGCTCAGTTAATTGCAGCTCGGTGGCAAGACGTTCTGCCAGCCATGCTCCGCCGGAATAAATGCCGACGATGGCGACGTTCTCGGCGTTTGCCAAGCCAGTTTTTACTTGCTGCGCCAGCACTTGATACAAGGCTTCAGCGTCTAGTTCAGGATTCGGATTCGGTATGGTCATCGAAGTATTGTTGCAAGATGATTGCAGCTGCCTGATCGTCGATCAGGTCGCCGCGTTGATGAGAAATCACTGCGGATGAATAACGCTCATCCACCAGCACCGTAGCCACGTCAAAACGTCCATGCAATTGATTCGCGAAGCGGCGGCAGCGCACCGTCATTTCATGCTCTGCGCCATCAGGATGGCGCGGCAGGCCGACGATGCACAAACCTGGTTGCCACTGATTGACCAGTTCGGCGATCGCTGCGAATTTTGCTTCATTGGTAGCCACGCTGATAATCGTCAGCGGCTGCGCCTGCCTTATTAAAGTATTGCCTACTGCAACGCCTATGCGCTTCAAACCAAAGTCAAAACCGAGTACGGTTTCCACTAGCGCTCAGCTCCCGTATCCGCGTCACGCATGGCCGGCCTCGCTACTCAACATCATCGGGTCTATGCCTAGCAACTTGATGGCGGCGGAAAAACGCTGCTCCAGCGGCACATCGAACATGATATTGGGATCGGCCCGCACCGTAAGCCAACCGTTACGCACGATCTCGTCTTCCAGCTGCCCCGCGCCCCAACCGGAACAACCCAGGCTAACCAGCATCTTTTGGGGGCCGGTACCGAGCGCGACGGCCTCCAGTATGTCTTTGGATGTCGTCAACGCGATGTCTGCAGTCACAGGCAAGGTCGACGAAAAATCGCCGCGCGGAGCATGCAACACAAAACCACGATCCGCTTGTACCGGGCCGCCATACATGACCGGCGTTTTTTCAACCGGCTTCAGATCAGGCGCTATTTCCAGTTTCAGATCGATACGATTGAGTAAAACATCAACAGTCATGTCGGTCGCCTTGTTAATGATCACACCCAGCGCACCGTTGGCATTGTGCTCGCACAGATACACCACGGTGCCGCCGAAAACAGGATCCATCATGGCTGGCATCGCAATCAGAAAATGATCGGCGAGATTCAGTTCATTACGAGCTGGATTGTCAGGCGCTGCGGAAAAATCGGGGGATTCCCAGGGGGAACCGGGCTCAGAGGGAGATTTGCTGGTCTTACGTTGCTTCGACATGGGCGTTATTTTAGCAGTTTTACCCGGATTTTCTGCGTCAAACCTCGCTTCGCAGCGATTTTTCCTGCATTCTCTGGCTATTGTCCTTCATTCCTCTATTCATCACTCATGCCTCCATTTGAAAAGACACTAGTCTGGTTTCGCCGCGATTTGCGCAGTTTTGACCATGCGGCACTCCACCATGCATTAACGCAAAGCAAGCAGGTTTATTGCGCCTTCATTTTCGACAGAATCATTCTGGATGACTTGCCCAAAGCGGATCGCCGCGTCGAATTCATCCATGCCAGCCTGCTTGAACTGGACGCCGCCTTGCGCGCATTGGGCGGCAGCCTGATAGTCAGACAAGCATGGGCAGAGACAGCCATCCCCGAGTTGGCGGCTGATCTCGGAGTGGACGCGGTCTTCACCAACCATGACTATGAACCGCAGGCGATAGCACGCGATGCGCAGGTCGCCGAGGTGCTCAAGGCGGCTGGTCGCAGCCTGCATACATTCAAGGATCAAGTCATTTTTGAAAAAAACGAAGTACTGACCCTGGCAGAGAAGCCATTTTCAGTCTTTACCCCATACAAAAATGCCTGGCTGAAAAAGCTGCATGCGGAATCGGATGAGGCCTCCTTGCGCCCTTATGACATCGATGCACATGCACACAACCTGGTCGCGCTACCGGAAAGCACATATCCGCTGCCGTCGCTGACTGATCTCGGCTTTGAAAAAACCAATCTGTCCGATCTGAATATCCCAACCGGCATGCAGGGCGCGCAGGACTTGCTCGATGCCTTTGCCGATCGCATGCAACGTTACGATCAGACGCGCGACTTTCCTGCAGTCAAGGGACCTTCGTATTTATCGGTACATTTGCGTTTTGGCACGATTTCGATACGGGCCTTGGTACGCTGGGCGCTGGATGCAATGCGCACGGGTTCTGGCGGCAGTGGCGCGGCAGTCTGGTTATCGGAACTGATTTGGCGTGATTTTTATTTCATGATCCTGTTCCAGCATCCGCATGTAGTTGGCCACGCGTTCAAACCGGATTACGATGCCATCGTCTGGGAAAGCGGGGATCATGCGCAGACCTTGTTTCAAGCGTGGTGTGATGGAAAAACCGGGTATCCGCTGGTTGATGCCGCCATGCTGCAATTGAATCAAACCGGCTATATGCACAATCGCTTGCGCATGGTCACTGCCTCCTTCCTGATCAAGGATCTGGGCATAGACTGGCGCTGGGGCGAACGTTACTTTGCCGAAAAACTGAATGACTTTGATTTATCCGCCAACAATGGTGGCTGGCAATGGGCTTCATCTTCCGGGTGTGATGCCCAACCCTACTTCCGTATATTTAACCCCATCACGCAATCGGAAAAATTCGATGCAGAGGGGAAATTCATACGACGATATTTGCCGCAGTTAAGCAAACTCTCCAACAAGTACATACATGCACCATGGCGCACACCCGACATGGAATTGAAGATGGCGGGTATAGAGATAGGTAGCAATTATCCGGCGCCGCTAGTGCAGCATGACGAGGCACGCGCACTTACGCTGCAACGCTACGCTGTCGTAAAGAAAATCGCAGAGTATATAGATTGAACAGAATGGATTAGTCCGGTCTTGCGATTTGAACGCAACCAATCTGAGCGCGATAAAAAATCCCGCACGCATGCGGGATTTTTTATCGCCAGTATCAATTGGCGGGGACTTCCTTCTTGATGAAGCCAGCAATCAATTTGACCAAGGCTTCTTCCTGGTATGGTTTGCCCAGATATTCATTCACTCCCAACTCCATCGCGTAGTTGCGATGCTTGCTGGCGGTACGTGAAGTAATCATGATGATAGGGATATCACGGGTGCGTTCATCGCCCCGAATATTGCGCGTCAAATCGAAGCCATCCATACGCGGCATTTCAATATCGACCAGCATCACGTCGGGTGTAATCGATTGCAAATGCTGCAAGGCATCCACGCCATCCTTGGCCAGCACGACTTGATAACCTTCACGCGTCAGCAAACGCTGAGTCACACGTCGCACGGTCAGCGAATCATCGACCACCATCACGATATGCTGGGTGCGCAAACCTTGCACCGGCTCGACATTGCGCACAGATGGTTCAAACATCGCCATTTCTGCCACTGCACCCATATCATTAGGCGCGTCCGATGGCGTCAAACGTGGCGCGCGCAGATTATCGTGCGCTACGCGTTGCGCCAGCGGAACCGGATTCAGGATCAGTACTATCTCACCCGAACCCAATACAGTCGCACCGGCGATACCGATCATCCGTGACAACTGCGGACCGATATTCTTGACCACCACTTCGCGATTGCCGAGGATTTCGTCCACATGCAAGGCAACGCGATCATTGCCGCTCTTCAGGATCAGTAAAGGCGAATACTGTTGCGTCACTGGTGACGCCTCCTTATCGCCCAGCAAGCTCGACAGGTAATACATAGGTACACGCTGCGACTGCCACATTACTGCGCCTTCGTTATACGCAATCGCGAGTGGCCCGTTCTTCAGTTGCTGCACCTGCTCGACCAATACCGATGGCAGTGCATACGTCTTGCCGCCGGTCGACAGAATCACAACCTGCGTCACCGCCAGCGTCAATGGCAAATGGATCGTGAAGTAGGCGCCCTTGCCGGGCTCTGATGCAATCGCCACGCGACCGCCCAGCGATGCTGCTTCAGAGCGCACCACGTCCATCCCGATGCCGCGTCCCGCCAACTCGGTGACTTCTTCCGCCGTCGAGAAACCCGGATGGAAAATCAGATCGGTGACTTCGGTGTCGGACAACTGGTCGCCTTCTTTCAGCAAGCCGTTTTCCAGTGCCTTCTTGCGAATGTTATTCAGGTTCAAGCCCTGGCCGTCATCGGAGAAATGAATAACAACTTCATTACCCTCCTGGCGTATCTCGACGCGCAACTCGCCCGTTTCATTCTTGCCTGCGGCCTTGCGTTTTTCACGCGATTCAATCCCGTGCACGATCGCATTACGCAGCAGATGTTCAAACGACCCGGCCATTTTTTCCAGCACGCTGCGATCGACCTCTACCGCGCTACCGCGAATATCGAGATTGACGCGCTTATCCATTTCCTTCGCAGCCTGACGCGTGACGCGATACAGGCGTTCAGAGATACTGGCAAATTGCACCATGCGCACGCGCATCAAATCCTGTTGCAAATCGCGCGTCAGGCGCGCCTGATTCGTCAAATCGGTGCTGGCGCTATCGATCGTGCGACTCAAGTTTTGCTGTACCGAACCAACGTCGTTGACACTCTCCGCCATCATCCGCGTCAGTTCCTGCAGACGTGTAAAGCGATCGAATTCGAGCGGATCGAATTCACGATCGGCCGATACGCCCATGTGAGAACTGATCTGCGACTCTGCCTGCATTTCAATTTCGCGTAACTGCTCGCGCAAACGAGATACGTTTTCGGACAATTCACCCATAGAAATGCGCAAAGTGCCGACCTCAGTTTCCAACTTGGAACGCGAAATAGATACTTCACCAGCCTGATTGACCAGACGGTCGAGAATATCGGCGCGTACGCGCACCAGCGGAACAGGACCGGCCGCTGCAACTGCGCGCGACGCAGGTGCAATACCGGGAACCAGCGCTGCTGCAGAACCCTCAATAACCGGCATCAAACTTTGAATGACCGGCAACCCCTCGACAGCTGTGGGCTCTACATCAACAGAATTTTGCTCGCCTGACTGTGCGGTATCGATGGATGGCTGTTGAGGGGCATCTGGATTTTGTAACTGCTCAAACAGCTGCAAGCCCTGATCGTGACGCGCCAGCAAATCCTCCACTGCGGCCGCAGATGGGTAACCGGCGTGGGTAATATTCTCAATGCGCGTTTCCATCTCATGCATGTGCTGGCCCAGCAACATCGCGCCAGCCATCCTTGCGCTGCCCTTAACTGTATGCAAAATCCTCAAGATGGATTGCGGCAACGCTGCATCGCCCAGATCCTGTTGCCATGCACGCAATGCCTGTCCCATCTGCGGCAGCATGTCTGTGCCTTCTTCGATGAAAACAGGCAGTAGATCGGCATCGATCTCATCCTTGATGATGAGGGCAGGATCAGCTAACTCTTCGCTGTTTTGCGGATAGATGGGTTCTTCAAATGGCGCAGCTTCGATTTCCGGAAGAACCGGTGGCGGTTCTGCAGCAGGCTTAGGTTCTACTGCAGGTGAAGCAGCATCGAACGGAACGAGATCCGCAACGTTGTCGTGCTCGAGCGCAGACACAGGTTGCAGCTCGGATTCAGGAGCAACCGCAGGCACTGAGGCTACTGAAGCCTCGGGTTCAACTGCATTCAGCGCTGGCGTATCGAGTACTGGCTGGCCGTGTTTGGAGCTGATGCGGAATTCAAAATCTTCCGGCATGCGTTCAAGAATTTCTACTTGTTCAGGCTCGAAATCAGGCATTTCGCCCAAGGCGAACATCTGCAACATGAAGCGAATGCGCGCAATCGCATGATCCAGTGTGTCGTACTCGGATATCAGCAACTTGACCGGTTTTCTTGCCAGATACTGCAACACGGCTTCCAGCGCATAGGCGATCTGCTGCAAAGGCTTGAAACCAACCGTGGCAGAGCTACCGGCCAGCGAATGCGCGGCATGGACGGCTAGAATGTTGACGTGACGATCCGGTTCATGACGCCATTCAGCGATATCCTGCGACAGCAGACGCACGAGTTCGTCAGTTTCCGCCAGATAAATATTATGTAGCGGCAGGCTGATTTCGAGGTCACCTATATATTTGACGTTGTCGTCCGATTTGCGCGCAACTGGAGGACTCCCCGGGAAATCCAGTACCTCGGCAACTTGTAATGGGGCTGCATCTGGCAGCACATCCATACTTAAATGATCGAGTTCGCCTGCTGCAAGCTGAAGCGCGGCCTGCTCGGTCTCTGGGATTTCTTCGATTTCGTCCGCCGTCGCATTGAATTTCTGGAATTGTGCGAGCTCTTCATCGCTCAGTTCCAACTCCTCAGCCTCTGTTGCGTCGAGTGCATCTCCACTGTCAAATTCTGCCGCAGTTTCAGCAAAGCTCTCGGCCGCACTCTCTGTGTGGACATGGTCTGTCGCTGCGACAACAATCGATTCTGCCAGCGTTACCGACGGCCCCTCTTCGGATTCATCGTAATAAAAACCTGCATCATTTTTAACCCGTTCGGCAGCATTGATCAGCGCACGACCACTGCGGTCTGAGCGACCCTGCATCTGCAAATCACCTACCCATGCATCCAGTACTTGCACGGCATGGTCCAGCAATCCGTACAGATCTGCATCACCACCGCGTGTTTCCGATAAACGAAGGTTCAATACCTGTTCGACGCTCCATGCTGCCTCGCCAAATGTAACCAGGCCGACCATGCGGCCGCTACCCTTCAAGGTATGAAAGGAACGACGCAAGGTAGTCAGGTATTCTTGATTGTGCGGAGCATTGCGGGAATCGGGAACCGTCTGCCTGACGCTGTCCAAGACCTCAACCGCTTCAGACAGGAAAATCTCCAGCAATTCTGCATCTACCGCCTCATCAGTCGCAGGGGTAACCAAGGGAGCTATCTCTTCCACATGGGACGTCTTTGCGGATGCTGTGGCCAGCGCGATATCGTCCATTGCATTTTTCGAAGCGACGAAATCCGGATGCTCCAGCATATCGATGACGGCGCGCGCCCTGTCATTGGCCTCAGGATTGTCGACCAGCGTCGCATCGAGGCGCACTTGTTCCAGCGATTCCCTTAACTGTTCTTGCAGAAATGGATTAGTCGGTTCTGCGGCGAGTGAAATCGCCAGCTCTTCGGATTGCTTCTGGTGCAGCGCAAGTTCTGATTCGACAGTCGGCAAATCCGGAACATTGATTTCCGGCGTCGCGGAAATCGTGTTTTCGACTTCGGATACGGGGACGACAACAACCTCGACCGTCGCATGCGATGAACTATTTTTTTCAGTCAGGTTTGCACGAAAAATACCGGCTTCATCATCAAAGGAAAAACGCTTGTTGACGCTATCCGGATGTAATTGCAAGGTCTCGATAAAGAAACTCAAGGCGCCGACATTTTGCGCAACATGCTGGAATTCCTGCAGCCCCGGCGTTTGTTCTGCATCGATAAAGCGACGCACGGCTGCCTGCGTATGCTGCACGGCACGCACTGCGTCTTCATGCCCGAGCACAGAGAGTGCACCACTGATTTGATACAACACTGAATCGATATCCGACAAACCGGCACGCTGCTCGGGATCGCGAAAATACTCGTCCAGCATTTTTTCGACTTGACGCAAGCTGGATTGCATTTCACCAGACAGTGCAGTCATGGTTTGACGCTCTTGCGCTTCACGCGACATGTCATCCAGCCATTGCGCAGAATGGGTCAGTGTCTCGCCAGAAACCGCAGAGAGCAGGCGCGTCGTTACCGCATCCGCGCGTTCGGAAAAATCATCAGACAAATGGCCGATCTGCTGCAATGCGTTTTCAACAAACAGCAGGCTGGTTGCAATTTCCAGACTCAGACTATCACCCGGGCGGGAGTGAGCAGCGTGACGTGCAATACCACTTAATTCACGCAATAACTTTGCCAATGCCGGTGCATTCAACTGTTTGCCGGCTTCGGCCAGGCCGGTCATCTCCTGCTCAAAAGACGGCGTCACACTGGCGTCGCCGCCAGCAATCCGATTCCACAAATTTTTAGCTTGCGACAATCGCTCCTTGGCTGCCGCCAATGCTTGCGCATCGATCTGACCGTAACGCTTTTTCTCGTAATCAGTCGGCACTACACCATCGAGCTGATATGCGGTACGAATTTGCTGAACGATAGCGGAAGGCTGCTCGACGCGCGCAATGAAGAACAATGCATCTCGCAACAATCTTTCAGTAATGCTGGACGAACCTTCGCTCAAGCGGCGGATTTGTAAATTGATACGTGCGAATAACTGTTTGACATACAGTTCATTCGGCACCTGTCCGCTAGAAACTGCATCGGCAAATCCATACATAACCCACCAGAAACTGCGCGCCTGCTGTGCGCCTTGGGCCTGCTCCACGCGCAACACGATATCGCGCATGGTCCTTGCACTTGCCAAACCGGCGGTGCTATCAGCGTCCTTCAGGAATATCAACAGCGCACGTTCAAAACGCTTGCGCAAGCCGACATAATCTTCCGCGCTCAATGTAATCGACGCCGATGGTAATTGAGGACGGATTGCCAAATTTGGGAAAAACAGATCAGCGGGATGGATGCGCTCAGCTCCACGCACTTCCAACAGCGAACGATAATAAGGGAATAAACGAACCGGCTGATGCGGCAAGCCCGCCAACAATTCTTCCAGATATTCCAGCAATGCCTGATAGGCATGCGCAATCGCATGCACGCTGTCGTCGGTCAGAATTAGCTGACCTGATTCAAAACGATCAAACAAGTCTTCAACTGTTTCAGTAATGATGGCGACGCCGTCAACATCGACTATTTGCAAGGCGCCGTGCGCCTGATGCAAATATGTTTTGGCATGACGCAAAGTTGTCGACTGGGTTTCAGCATCCTGCATCAACGCTTCGCCCAAAGCGACTTTGGAACGGGTCAGCGCTTCGCCGATTTCACCAATGACCCACGACAGTGGCCCGGTATCGAAGTGATCCTTGCCTTGCGGCAGAGAGGAGGAAGGGTTATTCATGACTGCCTCGCGGGTGCGGGGTGATCAATCATTGCATGAACTGATCACCGCAATTGCTGTTGGGCCTCAAACCAATACGTACCTGTAACCAATCGCGTCAAAGACGCGTGTTAAAGGCACGTATCAAAATAAAAAAATCAAGCCGTTACACGGAACCGTGACACAGAGTTTTTGAGTTCTTCGGCCAGCTTCGACAGTTCGCGAATCGAATGCGCAGTTTGCTGCGTACCTTCTTGCGTCTGTTCCGTAACAGTCAGAATGCCTTGAATGTTTTGCGCCACACCGTTTGCAGATGTTGCCTGCTGCTCGGTTGCAGAGGAAATACCTTGAATCAGTTCGGCCAGACGATTCGAAACGCGTCGAATATCGGACAGCGCTGCGCCCGCCGCATCGGACAGTTTGGCACCCTCGACCACTCCCTGAGTCGATTTCTCCATAGCGGCAACCGCATCGTGCGTATCGGTTTGAATGGTACGTACCAGCGCACCGATCTGCTTGGTCGCCTCACCGGAACGTTCCGCCAGACGCTGCACCTCTTCGGCCACGACCGAGAAGCCGCGACCTGCTTCACCGGCCGATGCAGCCTGAATGGCTGCATTCAATGCCAGGACGTTGGTCTGTTCGGTAATGTCGGAAATCAGCTCGGTGATCTCACCAATCTCTTGCGAGGATTCACCCAGACGCTTGATTCGCTTCGACGTTTCCTGAATTTGTTCGCGAATCTCGGTCATGCCCTTGATCGCATTTTCCACCGCCCGCGAACCTTGTTCCGCCGCAGTCACTGACTGACGTGCAACTTCTGCAGACTCGCTGGCAGATTTTGAAACATCGGTAATCTGTACCGCCATTTCCAGCACCGCCTGACCGGTTTCCTGAATGTTGCGAGATTGTTTGTGCGACGCTTCCAGCAGTTCAGTAGAAATATTCTGTGCCGTATTGGATGCAAAGGTAACCTGCTCCGCAGTATTCGTTACGCGACCGACCAGACCACGCAACTCTTCCACCGTATAGTTAACCGAATCGGCAATCGCGCCGGTAATATCTTCGGTCACCGTCGCCTGCACGGTCAAATCGCCATCCGCCACTTCCTGCAATTCATTCATCAGACGCAAAATAGCAGCCTGGTTCTGATCGTTTGCCTGCTTCGCTTCTTCTTCCTGCTTCTGCGCTTCCAGACGCTGACCTTCCGCCTCTTCGCGACGTGCATCCGCTTCGTTCGTTCTGTTACGGCTATCCTGCAACAGAACCAGTGCAATCCCTGCTGCGGAAACCAGCGCAGCGACTGCGCTCAGCAGCATCAACCAGAAAGGCCAGGTGAAAGAATCCTGATCGGTACGATAAGTTTGTTGCAGGTCGGTCAGACGCTGTTTCAGCGCTTCGTTTTCCTTGAAGATCAGTTCCTGCGCCTGTTTTGCAGCAATAAAGTTTTGTAGGTTACCCAGAATCAGTGCAATCGATTTTTGATAGTCGGCAAATGCAGTTTGCAGCTCGACCAGTTTTCCCCGCGTATCCGGTTCCGTAGTTTTACTCAAACGCAGTACTTCGCTGCCATTCAAGAAACCTTCGGTAATGTCGCGGAAGGTATTGGTATCTTTTCCGAGCAAGAAAGCGGTTTCCGGGTTCACGCCTTCCGAACTCAGAAATTCATTCGCGCTTCGAGCCAGACGTTGCGTCAGCATCACGAGCTGACCTGCCGCCGCAATCTCACGTGGCGATGCACCACTTTGCGCTTTCAAGGTTGAAATCTGCTCGGTCAATTCCAGCAAGTTTGGTGAAATGCCGTTCAATACTTCCAATGTCGAGCCGAAACCTGTGAGCGGCCCTTCCAGTTTCAGAATCGTTGCAGCGGCCTTGTCGGAGCCCACCCATAACTTCTGCACTTCCTGCAATGCACTATCCATTTTTGCGTCTGGCGCGCTAATGTCGCGGCCCTGATAAACGCCGCCTTTGGACAATACATTCAGATCATTATTGAATTCTTTACGACTGTCAGCCAACTGCTTGAATGCTTCCTTGTTACCTTGAATCGCATTTGGTGTCGCCTTACCTACCCGCTGCGAGTGCATCAGCGCATCGCCGGCGATCTGTGTTTGCGTCGACGTCAACGCTGAGAAATCGGCATTCAACCACACGAATACGGCACCAAGAACCAGCGATCCGCCCAAGGCAACCAAGAGGATACGAACCTGTTCCTGCAAGGGCATTTTGCCGATCAGCGGCAGGCGAATATCACCACTCTTTTGCAGAACGTCACCGATGTATGTTGCATTTGGATTGACGTTGGCACGCGCTGCACGCACGACACTCGGATCAACCGGCGTCGTGGTATTTTCCGGCACATCGCCCTGAGTATCCGCTCCCTGTGCGGCCGCCTCTTTTTTATTTTTGGAAAGCGGTAATTTAAACGCCATTCTGATTCTCCTGATTCTGTTTATACTGCGCCCGGATTATCGCTCCCGGATCGCTCATAGACCGACGTGCAAAAATTGAGGATTTTGTATTATTAAAGACAGATCGAGTTCGGTCCAGACTTGCGATTCGCGATCCAGATATCGCTTGATTGCCCAGGGTGCAGATTCATTCTGCACCTCGGCTTGCACGTCCATTTCAGCGACGTTATGCAAGCCGAGCACCCGCGAAACCAGTAAGCCACTATTGAATGACAGTCCGGGGGCAAACGCAATGATGCGGCTATCCTTGTCGACAGGCGTAGGCGCATGACCTTGAAACTGTGCGAAATCGATCACACTTATCAAGTTGCCGCGAATATTCGTCAGACCAAGAAACCACGGTTGCGTCAACGGAACGCCGGTAATAACACCGACAGAAACGATTTCACCTGCGGCCAGCAGATTCAGCAAATAGCGACTACCACCTATCATCACGCCCAGCTGATTTACACGCGTATCTTCACCACTACGCGCGGTTTGCATGCGTTCCACCAGTTGCGCCTGAAATTCGCGCAGGCGCGTGCGGCGTGTAGCAATATCCGTTTTAACGAATACCTTTTCTGCGTGCAAATCCGACGTGGGCTGACTCATCTGGAGCTACTTTTATCCGAGCGCAGCAATTTTGGAGAGGAGTTCAGCCGGATCAACCGGTTTGACGATGTAATCACGCGCACCTTGACGCAGACCCCAGATCCGATCGGTTTCCTGACCTTTGCTGGTGCAGATGATGATAGGCACGTCTTGCGTTTCCGGATCGCGAGTGATTGCGCGGGTAATCTGAAAACCGTTTTGTCCCGGCATCACAATATCCATCAAAATCAATTGTGGCTTGTCTGCCTTGATTTTCAGTAAAGCTTCTTCACCATTTTCTGCTGTAGAAACGGAAAAACCTTTTTTTACCAAGATATCGGTCAGAAAATAACGCTCGGTCGGAGAGTCATCGACGATGAGAATTTTTTGGATGGCCATCTAAAACCTTTAAATCAAAATTTATTTTGCGACTGCGTCCACCGTGTACTCGCGCACAGTTTTCAGCAGACTGTCTTTTGTGAACGGCTTGGTGAGGTAGGCATCGGAGCCGACCATCGCGCCGCGCGCCCGGTCAAACAAGCCGTCCTTGGACGACAACATGATCACAGGCGTGGAATGGAATTTGGCACTTTTCTTGATCAGTGCACAGGTTTGGTAACCGTCAAGACGAGGCATCAAGATGTCGCAAAAGATAAGCGCTGGCTTGTGATCGTTCATTTTTGCGAGCGCATCAAAGCCGTCGTCCGCCAGCACGACCTTGTAGCCTGCCTGACCGAGAAATATCTCTGCCGACCGACGAATCGTGCTGCTATCGTCGATCACCATGATTTTCATGTCAGCATTATCCGGTGATATTGTCATGAGTCATCTCGTTGAACTGTGTCCACAATATAAGGCGCAACAGTAACAAAAAGCAAGATTCTTTAGGCCAACCACTGCAGGGCAAATCAATGCCCGTGGTTTTTCAACAAAAATGGCAGAGTAACAACGCTCACGGGACCTTGTTGACTAGACTGTGACCATCTCGAAGTCTTCCTTGCGTGCGCCGCACTCCGGGCACGTCCAGTTCATAGGTACATCGGCCCAACGGGTTCCGGGAGCGATGCCCTCGTCCGGCAAGCCCGCAGCTTCGTCGTAAATCCAGCCGCAGATCAGGCACATCCAGGTTTGGAATGGTTGGTTCGATGTTTCAGTTGATGTTTCGTTAATGCTCACGGCAGACAGCCCTTCAAGTAAAATGCATAATCAGCTATCTTAATATACCCGCCGTGCAAAACCAAACTTCTCCGCTCATATTGACCTTTGGCCCGACTGATCCGGTAGGTGCAGTCGGCATTCAGGCTGATCTTGCCTCTTTTGCCGCGATGGGCTGTCATGGCTTGTCGGTCGTCACCGCCCTCTTCATCAGCGATACGGCACGCATAGAAGACATGCAGGTGATCGATGCAGACTGGGTCTCCGATCAGGCTCGTGTACTACTGGAAGACATGCCGGTCGCCGCTTTCAAGGTCGGCGCAGTCGGCAGCATCGAAAACGTCTCGGCAATTGCCGAAATCGTCTCCGACTACCCGGATATTCCGTTGATCTTCGACCCTTTCCTTTCGTCGCTGCCTGACCAGGGGCCGGATGCCGAAGACATGCTGATGGCGACGCGAGAACTCCTGATTCCACAAACTACGGTATTGATACTCTCGACTGTAGAGCTGGCGCGCATGGCAGAGACTTGGCGCGAACCATCTGAAGAAGACATGATGGCCGTTGATGCGATGCGTTTGATCGAAATGGGCTGCGAATATGTTTTCGTCACCGGCACGCCATCCGACCTGACCGATGTCGCCAACACCCTGTTCGATGAAGGTGGCGTCGTGCGCCACGATAACTGGCAGCGCATTTCCGGCTCGTATAACGGTGCCGGCGCGACATTGGCCGCAACGATAGCGGCGTTACTTGCAAATGGTCTCGACATACCGGAAGCCGTATTTGAAGCACAGGAGTTCACGATTGCCTCGATCGCCAACGCCCAGCGTCTGGGCATGGGAAAACTAGTGCCAGATCGTTATTTCTGGGCGCGCGAATCCGACGAAGAAATCGACCTCACGCCGCCCATTCAGTAAACCAGCGCATCCGCTTACCTTCTACTTCACGGCATTACATGACATCCAATAACGATATTCTTTTCGCGCGCGCCCAAAAAAGTACACCAGGCGGGGTTAACTCGCCGGTACGCGCATTCCGTTCAGTCGGTGGCACACCGCGTTTTATCACGCGTGCCGAAGGGCCTTACTTTTGGGATGCCGACGACCGTCGTTATATCGATTACATAGGCTCATGGGGTCCGGCGATTGTCGGCCACGCACATCCAGACGTCGTCAAGGCGGTTCAGGATGCTGCCACGCGCGGCCTCTCTTTCGGCGCACCTACCGAAGGTGAAATACAGATGGCGGAATTGATTTGCCAACTGGTGCCGCCGATTGAACAAGTACGCCTGGTTTCCAGCGGTACAGAGGCAGCCATGAGCGCCTTGCGTCTGGCACGTGGTGCGACCGGTCGCGACAAGATCATCAAGTTTGAAGGCTGTTATCACGGTCACGCCGATTCGCTACTGGTCAAAGCCGGCAGCGGCTTGCTCACCTTCGGCAATCCTACTTCTGCTGGCGTACCGGAAGATTTTGCCAAGCACACACTTGTGCTCGACTATAACAACCCGCAGCAGCTAGAAGACACCTTCAAGGAAATCGGCGACCAGATTGCCTGCGTGATCGTCGAACCGGTTGCCGGCAATATGAACCTGCTGCCCGCCACGCCGGAATTCCTGCACACCATGCGTCGTGTCTGCACGCAATATGGCGCTGTATTGATTTTCGATGAAGTGATGTCCGGCTTCCGCGTTGCACTCGGTGGCGCGCAATCGCTTTACGATATCAAACCCGATCTGACGGTGTTGGGCAAAGTCATAGGCGGCGGTTTGCCAGTGGCAGCATTCGGCGGCCGCGCTGATTTGATGCAGCATCTTGCACCTTTGGGCCGCGTATATCAGGCAGGAACTTTGTCCGGCAATCCGGTCACTGTTGCAGCCGGTTTGGCGACCTTGAAATTGATACAGGCACCAGGCTTTTATTCTTCTCTGACAGCGCAAACCGCCAAGCTGGTGGCAGGTTTTACAGCAGCAGCAAAAGCGGCGAACATCGCCTTCTCAGCCAATTCGGTAGGTGGCATGTTTGGCATGTACTTCGCGGCAGAAAAGCCGTCGTCTTATACAGAAATGATGAAGTGCGATACTGCAAAGTTCAATGTTTTCTTCCACGCGATGCTGGATGCAGATGTATATCTGGCACCCTCGGCATTTGAAGCAGGTTTCGTTTCAGCACAACACGATGACGACGTCATCAGCACGACGATCGCTGCGGCAAGTGCAGCGTTTGCGAAACTGCAAAAATAAGTCTTCACGATGGAGTCCCCATAAAAAAGCGCCGATTAACGGCGCTTTTTTATTCCCCAAATTTTCTGTCGCAGGGCCTTACCGCAACCAGCCTCGCTTGCGGAAATACAGCATGGGACCAACTGCGCTGGCTATCATCAAGCCCATGGTATAGGCATAACTGTATTTCCCGAAAAATTCCAGCTCGGGGAAGAACTGGAGATTCATACCATACACGCTGGCGATCAACGTCGGCGGCAAGAGTGCCACGCTCGCAACCGAGAATATCTTGATGATCTTGTTCTGGTTAATGTTAATGAAACCAACCGTCGCATCCATCAGGAAGTTGATCTTGTCAAACAGGAAGGCGGTGTGACCGTCCAGCGATTCGATGTCGCGCATGATCTGACGAGCTTCGTCGAATTGCTCCGCATTCAGCAAACGTCCCCGCATCAAAAAACTGACCGCACGGCGCGTATCCATCATGTTGCGACGTATGCGTCCGTTCAAATCTTCTTCGTGTGCCATCGCATTCAGGGCGGTTGCTGCATCCTGATCGGTGATTTCCTTTTGCAGGACGCTTCTGCTGACTTCTTCCAGACTTTGATATACGCCTTCCAGCGCATCCGCCGAATACTCGGCATCGGTTGCATACAGGTCCAGCAAGACGTCCTTGTAATCGTTGATCGATCCCGGCCGTGAACGAGCGCGCATCCGCACCAGACGGAAAATCGGCAAGTCGTCTGAGTGCACAGAAAACAGCATATCCCTGGCGAGGATGAACGCTACCGTCACGACACTCGACGGACCATCATCTTCTTCCAGCAGGAAATCGGTACGCAAATGCAGGTCGCCATTTTCCGCCTCGTAATAACGTGCCGATGCTTCGATATCCTTGACGTCATCTTCACCCGGCAAGGTTACACCGTAGATACCCTTGACCCAGTCGCGCTCATCCTCATTAGGATCGGTCAGATCAACCCATACCGGCGTGGCATTTTCCAGGTCAGCGCGGCTATCGATGTTGACCTGATTCAGGCGACCGTTCTGCAATACAAATACGTTAATCATAAGCTCTCCCAGTCGCGTTAGAGACACCAACCAGCGCTGATGAAACACACAACTCGTCCTGCAGAGCCAACTCTGCAGTGGATTTAATTTTGAGGGAACGCGGCCATTAATAGAATATCAGGCCTGGACGCGACCACTCACCGAATCGGCGAGAGGCGCTATGGAGCGTTAGCGTTAAGCGCTATCTCGCAGATGGACCGTCAAAAACGGCGAACAACTTAAATAAGGACTACCCAAGACGGGTCTCCGGAAACGAAAACAGCGCAAGTGTACTGATAAGTCGAAAGGCTAGCAAGCCGACCGCCTCGATTTTTATCATTGCATCATGCAGGGAATCATTAGCCTGCCGATATGAACGCTATCCGAACGGTATCGTTGACAATCGCTTAATGAATCGAGGATCAATCCAGTGATTGATCGCTCGTAATGGAGAATGCTCAAGAAATTCAGGGCAAAGCCGCGCCATTCATGCGACGCAAAATCAGATCCGTGCGACGCCCCAGATAGCCGGTACCGCGATACTTGTCGTAGTAACGAGGATTAGGCAGCATCACAGCAAGGCGCGCCGCCTGTTCCGCATTCAATTGCGCGGCCGATATACCGTAATAATGTTGGGCCGCAGCTTCCGCACCAAAAATCCCTACGCCCCACTCAACGACATTCAGGTAAATTTCAAAGATACGTTCCTTGTCCATCCAGAATTCGAGCATATAGGTAATGATTAATTCCTGCCCCTTGCGTATATAGCTGCGATCGCCGGACAGGAACAGGTTTTTTGCCAGTTGCTGCGTGATGGTCGAGCCACCCGCAACGACCTTGCCTTTTTTGATATTTTTTTCGTAGGCCTTTTCCAGCGCCTCCCAATCTATGCCTTCATGACCGGAAAAATTCGAATCCTCCGATGCAATAATCGCGCGCTTCAAGTTATTCGAGATGCGCTTGTATGGCACCCATTTTTGCTTGAGCTGCGCATTCGGATTTTTTTCTTGCAGTGTCGACAGTTGTTGCCGCATGAAGCTGGTCGAATCAGGATTGTGATTGACCCACCAGCCAATCTGCAAAAAGAAATAAAGCTGTACCAGCAAAATCAATAAAACTGGCACGAGGATCAGCCAGAACAGCAGCTTGCGCATTATTTTCATTTTTATACGTTCAAGTTGAAGCGTTTAGCGCGTTAAGTTGGGACGAAGGTGGTGCAGAAAAAGTTAGAGCCGCTCGCGTAATTCTGCAAATACGGCAGCGGTCTCCGGTCGTACACCGCGCCATAGATAAAACGATTCAGCAGCCTGTTCAACCAGCATGCCGAGGCCATCGCGCGCGATGGCGCCATGCTGCTTGGCAAAGCGCATGAAAGCGGTCGGTTCTTTGCCATACATCATGTCGTAGGCTAGGGTATGCACGCCAAATACGCGCGGCGAAATAGGCGGCACTTCCGATGCCAGACTCGCTGCGGTAGCATTGATCACGATATCGAAGGTATCCTCCAGTTCGGCAAATTCGCAGATCTTGAGTCGCGGCTGCGCTGAGAATCGGCGCGCCAGATCCAGCGCCTTGGCATGCGTCCGATTCGCCACAACCAATCTCGCCGGCTGTTCGCCCAGCAAAGGCAGGATCACGCCACGGGCAGCACCACCCGCGCCCAACAACAGCACCGATTTGTTCGCAATGGCGATGCCGGCATTGCGCACGATATCCGTGACCAAGCCCATGCCATCGGTATTGTCGCCCAGCATTTCTCCACCATCAAATTTCAAGGTATTGACGGCACCGGCAGCGCGCGCGCGTTCAGTCAGGGTCGTCGCTAACGCGTACGCCTCCAGCTTGAATGGCACGGTCACATTCAAACCCTTGCCTCCATTGCGGACAAAACCTTGTACCGTCGCAAGAAAACCGTCCAGCGGCGCCAGCAAACGATCGTACTGCAGATTTTGCTGTGTTTGCGCAGCAAATCGCGCGTGAATTTCTGGGGATTTGCTATGTTCGATTGGATTACCGATCACTGCATAATGATCCGTTTCGGTCTTGGCCGCTGTCGTCGAAATCGCGCTCACTTATTGACCTCGTGTTTCTGTTTGCAACGCATCGTCGCGAGTGAAACTGAAGCGCGTAATGATTTCCCACACGTCATCTTTACCCGTCGTACGCATATTGTCTGGAAATTTACCGAATGGCACGGAGCGCCGCACGATACTCAATGCCGCCTGATCCAGTATAGGATCGCCGGACGAGTGTTCAATGCGCGGTCCGCCATCCTTCATGTATATCGTGCCATCCTGAAAAATAGGAATATAAAGCACCAGATTGCCATATAACTTCTTGCCATCTTTTTGCGGAAAGTTCAGCGTGCCGTATTTTTCTATGCGGTCCTGAAACGCCTTGTAATAGGCCGCGTATCCGACTTCGCGTGTGCTCGGCGTGACTTGGGTTTTCTTTGGACGTTTATTGTAATCCTCGATATTGCGCGAGATTTCCGCCTCCCTGCGCAACAGCGCCCGGGCGCTATCCAGCATGTCGACCGCATTGCGTTGCGGCAGCACATCCTTGAGCGGCTCTACATCCGTAACTTGCGGTGTGCGGAAAGGCGTTTTCTTTTCCAGCTGGGCGAGCAATTTTTGTTGCTGGCGTTCCAGTTCTTCCACCTTGCGGCGCGAGGCCTTGGCGCTTTCGCCATCCTCGCTCTTGCGCAAATCAGGCAACGGTGATTTGGCGCGTCCGGCGTCTGCATTGCCGCCACCATCCAGATTGGCTTGCGCCAGTGCGTCCGCTTTCAATGGCTGCTTTTCGTGCTTGGCATTCACCAGAATCACTTCCAGCCCGGGATCGGTAGGCTTGAACTTGAATGCCTCAGGTGCAGTGAAATGCACCGCCAGCAAAGCCGCGTGCGCCAGCACGGAAAGTGTGACGGCGGTGGCGAGTATGCGATTCTGGAAAAGTGACTTCACGCGTGCAAGGGCTGACAATAATCATTGAAGGGATGAATTCTACGACAAACCCCGACCGGATTTGATGAAGTTTCCATCCCCTATTCCGGTGCGACCGTCGATGCAATCGCCGCCGGCTCTTGCGTCACAGCCGCAGCTGCCTGCTCATCCGGCACCGGTTCCGCATCCCCTTCCAGCAAATCCTCGGTCAGGTCATCACCCTGCTCGTCCAACTCTTCATCCAGTTCGCCGGCAGGCGTGCTGCTCGCATCCTGCGTAATATCGAGCAGACGTGCTTCTATCGTCAGGTCCACTTCATCCCAGCGCAGCAGATCCAGTTTGACTTGCGAACCGCGCGCAACTTGCGGCATGCCAGACAATTTGATCACGAGCGGAATATCGGTCAGGCGCAGGATTTCTTCCTTCAATACCGTTGCCTCGACTTTCAGATTGTCTTCCGGACTTTGTTCCCGGGATTTTTCCTGACTCAGCCAGCGCAAACACCAGTAACGCTCCATATCAGACTGGAACGCGGCATATGCGCTATACGCCGCATCGAACGCGGAAACAATCGCGAACAGGTCTGCATCGCGTTGCTTGAATGGGGCAACCAGCGGTGCAGTCACGCCGTGCTCGACGCACGCCAGGATTTGCCATTGATTGACCAGATCCGTGTAGCGGCGCAAAGGCGATGTGCTCCACGCATATTGATCAACACCCAAACCCTGATGCGGTGCGGCATGCGTTTGCATGCGCACTTGCATCTTCGCCGCCCAGCCGTTACCGGAACCGCCGCCTTGCGCGCGATAAATGCCGGGGACGCCATGTTCATGCAGGAATTTACCCCAGCTGCTATTGGCAAGTATCATCAACTCGGCGACGATTTTATCGAGCGGAGCACCGCGCTTGCGGCGTTGTATCGAGACGATGTCGTCTTCCACATAGAAGTTGAAATCGATACGATTGTTTTGTTCAGGCCGCAAACCAAAGCTTTCGCGCTTGGCCATACGGCCTTGCTCCAGAACCTGCACCAGCTTCCACAACAGCGATAGATCTTCCTTGTGCGGATAGTCGCCCACATCGTTGGCCAGATTCTCTTCCGTGATGTATTCGTCCAGATCGTTGTGACGCAGATTGGCGGCGATCGGCACGCCTTCCGCCCTGGTCTCGGTCGACAGTATGGACCAGTCGCTGGAATCAAATGTCACATACAAAGACAGCGCAGGACAAACCTTGCCTTCGGCCAGCGTAAACGCATCAACCAATTCATCCGGCAACATCGTGATCTTGTCGCCCGGCATATAAACGGTGGATAAACGCTGGCGCGCAATCGCATCCAGTGCGTCGTCGCGCTTGATGCCCAGTGCAGGTGCAGCGATATGAATACCAATTTTGACTTTGCCGTCTTCCAGACGTGTAACCGACATCGCATCATCGATTTCCGTCGTGGTGACATCATCGATGGAAAACGCCTGGACATCGGCGACTGGCAATTCCGGCATGGCAGGAATTGCGATCTCCGGGAAAGCAATCCCCTTAGGGAAAGCCTCAAACAGAAATTTTGAAAAGTGCAAATCCTTGGCAGATTTTATACCGCCCACCGCCAGCATCAAACGCTGGGGTGCAATCTGCATTTCGCTGCAAGCCGTATCCAGTGCCTTGTATTCGATGGAATTTTTGTCAGGCTTGAACAGCAATTGCAACACCAGCGGACGCATTGAGTCCGGCAATTTATTAGCTTTCAGCTCTTCCACATACTGCGCTTGCACCAAACCTTGCAGACGCTTCTTTTCCATACCGGCCAACGCCGCTTTCAACGATGCTTCCGGCGCTGCCTTGTAGCGACCTTTACCTTTTTTATAAAAATAAACAGGTGCGGCATGCAGGCGCAAAATCAAACCGGCAGCTTCATGCGGTTTGGGCGCGTGACCGAAATATTCCGTACCCAATTCAGCAAAACCAAACTCGTCCTGACCCGCCACTTCCCACAGAAAATCCAAATCGATCTCTGCTGCAATCGCTTGCGCATCCGTCATGAATTCGGCGGGAGCCGGTGCAGCAAATTGCAGCAACACATCTTTGGCACGCACCTTGGTGCGCTTGCCCGAAGGCATTTCAACCTGATATGCCTCGCCCTGCTGCGACATAGCGACGCCGGCCTTGAAGTCACCGGATTCATCAAAAAATAGATTCATTCAATACTTTGCTAATTAATGTGTTCTTGGAACAGGTTCACTTGCTGATCGAGCCCTCTAGCCGGGTCGATTACGTAATTTTTTGCGCTTTTTGTCTGTCAATACAGATCAATCGCAGGGACTTGCGAGATGCTTTTTATCTCGGGTAAAAATATTTCGGTTACCAGCAACAAGCCATTCCCACGCTTATACAAACAACGGCGCGCCAACAAGGGCGCAGGCAACTCTCTTCCCACCGCGGCCACCGCACGCAACACCAAAGGATGCCGCGCATGCAGACGAGCATATTGCAATTCGCCACGCGCCACCCGTGGATCACCGAACAAAGTGGTGCCCAGTGAGCGCTCACCCAGTCGGCCGAAAAATGGCCAGTCGGATGCAGTCGCGGACAGCGGCACTATCGTATGCGCATACACCACCGGTTTTTCGTCGCAACGCAACAACACTTCGCGCTCCTGCACTTGCACGCGACGCGGCAAAGCAATTTCTGCAAATTCATCGGCCAGTACCAGTGCATGCCGTTGCACCAAACGCTGCACGCGAAAACGCGCACAACGCGCGATCAATTTTTTCGTCAACGACATCGAGTCGGTCAACCATCCGCACATTTGCGGCGAAGCGTGCACGCCATTCACATGCGAAAACCATTGTGTATGCAATAAAGAGCGCGAACGCGAGTGATTTTTTATGCGGCGGATCAATCGACTCACTGCCCCGCTCCAGCATCGACTCCACAGAAAGCCAAGACTTCACCCGCGTATTCGGCGAAATCCGAAATGCCGTGATCACTGCCGTCAATAATGTGTTGTCTGGCGTTGGCGAAGTGGGCCACCATTTCGCGACTATCGAGCAGTTCGTCACCTGTGGCGGCCATCAAGAAATAACGTTCCGGATGCGTGATGCGCTCGACTGCCAGCGCCTTCAATTCGTCAATATACGCGGCCTTGAATTCAAATGGCTCATTCGTGTGATATTGCGTTTTGACACCTACTTGTGTGGCGAGATCGCGTGCAGCAAATACCGCAGGGTTGAGCAAAATGGCACGACAGCCCAACTTCTCCGCGACATAAGTTGCGTAATATCCACCCAGCGATGAACCGATCAGCGTCAGTTCCGCTGGATCAACTTTGCTGGCAATATCCAGTACCAGTTCCACCGCAGCACGCGGCGATGCCGGCAGTTGCGGGCACAGATATTCATCACCACGCCCAAGCGCCTGCATGTGTGCCGCCAGCAAACTGGTTTTCGCCGATTGCGGTGAAGAACGAAAACCGTGCAAATACAAAATCATGGTGCCAGTGCATCCAGGATTTTTTGATGTACGCCGCCAAAACCGCCATTGCTCATGACTAAAATCTGGTCGCCGGCTTGTGCACTTTTTGCGATGCTTGCTACCAGCGCATTCAAGTCATTGAAAGCCTGGCCTTTGTCGCCTAGCGGCGCGAGCGCCTCACCCAGATCCCAACCCAGCGCATCCTTGCCATTGCCGCTGGCACCGTAACCAAATACCAGATCGGCATCCACCAAACTGCCGGGCAATGCTTCCTTCATCGTGCCGAGTTTCATCGTATTCGAGCGTGGCTCCAGCACGGCCAGGATGCGCGACTTGCCGACTTTCTTGCGCAAACCGGCAACTGTGGTGGCGATCGCGGTCGGATGATGCGCAAAATCGTCATAGACTGCAATATCGTTTACCACTCCGCGCAATTCCATACGCCGCTTGACGTTTTCAAACTGGCTTAAAGAGGCAATGGCCTGCGCCGACACCACGCCGACATGGCGCGCGGCGGCGATGGCCGCCAGCGCATTCATGCGGTTATGCTCACCGGTCAACGCCCAGTTCACCGTACCCTGTTTTTTACCATTGAAGAAGACGTCAAAGTTGCCGTCATCATGCGTGGTGATGGCCCAGCCGTTTTGCTCTTCAGAACCAAACCATTCCGTCTGGCTCCAGCAGCCGCGCTTGATGACGCGCTGCAAAGATGCTTCGCGCGCATTCGCAACGACACGGCCGATGCCGGGAACCGTGCGCACCAAATGGTGGAATTGGGTTTCGATCGCCGCCAGATCAGGGAAAATATCGGCATGATCGAATTCCAGATTATTGAGAATCGCGGTTTTCGCGCGATAGTGAACAAACTTGCTGCGTTTGTCGAAAAAGGCCGTGTCGTATTCATCCGCTTCAATGACGAAAAATGATGAATCCTTGCCGCTGCCGGACAAGCGTGCCGAGATGCCGAAGTTCATCGGCACGCCGCCAATCAGAAAGCCGGGATCATAGCCGGCATCTTCCAGTATCCAGGCCAGCATCGACGAAGTCGTCGTTTTGCCATGCGTACCAGCGACGGCGAGCACCCACTTACTCTGCAGGATATGTTCGCCTATCCACTGCGGCCCTGAGGTGTACGGCAGACCGCGATTGAGAATTTCTTCCATCAAGGGATTGCCACGCGAGACGACATTGCCGATCACGTATAAGTCGGGGTTCAGGCTGATTTGTTCAGGACCGAAACCTTCAATCAGCTTGATGCCTTGCGCTTCGAGCTGTGTGCTCATAGGCGGATAGACATTGGTGTCACAACCGGTAACCGTGTGGCCGGCGGCTTTGGCCAGCACTGCCAAACCACCCATGAAGGTGCCGCAAACGCCAAGTATGTGGATATGCATTGTACAATTTCGGATTGGAATAACGAGATTTTACCTGACGACGGCCTACTGTCGGCGGGAGTATCATTCGCGCATGTCAACTCACCCACCCTCCGACGCCGAAACCCTGCGCGCCGAAATCGCCATAGCCGCCGCCCGCATGATTGCTGAAGATGGCGTCGACTACGGTACCGCCAAGCGCAAAGCTGCCAAACAGATACTTGGCAACAACAAAGTGCGCGGCGATATCCTGCCTGACAATGCGATGCTGGAAGATGAAGTGCGTATATATAACGAACTCTTCTTTGGCGACACGCAACCCGCGCGACTCTTGCATTTGCGTACGCTGGCGGTGCGCTTGATGGCAGAATTGGCACCTTTCCAGCCACATCTGACCGGTGCGGTGCTCAACGGCACGGCCGGCGAACATTCGGACATTCATTTGCAATTGTTCGCTGACAGCCCGAAAGATGTCGAAATTTACCTGCTGAACAAACGTATCGATTTCGAGGTCTCGGAATCCAGTCATTTCAAAGGCCGCAGCGAGGCGGTAGAAACACTGAGCTTCATGTGGCAGCAAGAGGGCGTGCATCTTGCGCTCTATGAAACCGACGATCTGCGCGGCGCCATCAAGAAATCTGCGTCGGGGCGGCAAGAACGCGCCGATATTGAATTTGTACGTGCACTCATATTAGAAAGCGAACAAAAATGAAGCGAAATGCATTTCTGGTTGGCGCAATTGCCTTGCTGTTTGCAGGGATAGGCATGTATTTCGGTTCCCAGCATCACATGCCGACAGAACCTGAATCGGCTGCTGTATCTTCCCTGTTTGCGCAGGAAATGGCGGATGCCGACGGCAAGATGCACAAGCTCTCACAATGGCAGGGCAAGACGCTGATCGTTAATTTTTGGGCTACCTGGTGCGCGCCCTGCGTAGAAGAAATGCCTGAGCTCACCGCACTGCAAACGGAACTGGCACCGAAAGGTATCCAGATACTGGGAGTAGGCATCGACTCCCCTAGCAATATTCGCGAGTTTGCCACCAAATATAAAATCACTTACCCGCTTTATATAGCCGGCATGACGGGCACCGAGCTTTCCAGGCAGTTCGGCAATCAAACCGGCGGCCTGCCTTTTACCGTCATCATCGGCCCCAAAGGCGATATTAAAAAGACATACCTCGGCCGATTGAAGATGGATCAGTTGCGTAGCGATATCCAGGCTCTTTAGTCGAGGGCAGGATTTGTCCTTGCCAACTATAACCATTTAGCGGCAAAATGCGGCCATCGTCGTCAAACGGAGTTGCATCTCCATGGCAAAAAACATTCTTTTATTGAACGGCCCCAACCTGAACCTGCTCGGCTCACGCGAGCCCGAAGTCTATGGCTCAACTACTCTAGCCGATGTCGAGCGCGCCGCCATGGAGCAGGCCAGCCTGGGTGGAGCCAAACTAACCGTGTTTCAGAGCAATCATGAAGGTGCATTGATAGACCGCATTCAGGCTGCGAAGCAAGAAGGTATAGATGCTATCGTCATCAATCCGGGCGGGCTGACGCATAGCAGCGTATCATTGCGCGACGCATTGGCAGGAGTCGCTTTGCCATTTGTCGAAGTGCACGTATCGAATATTCACCAGCGCGAGACTTTTCGCCATCATTCCTATCTGTCCGGCATTGCCGTCGGCGTGATCTGCGGCTTGGGTGTTGACGGTTACACAGCGGCCATCGCATTCGCACTCAAAAAGCTCTAATTTCTCCCATTTTCAGGCAAATGCCTTATAATTGCCCGCATCTTTAATCATAAAAACTAAAATTTCCAAGGAATTTCACATGGATTTACGCAAGCTCAAGACCCTGATTGATTTGGTCGCAGAATCTGATATCGCAGAACTGGAAGTCACCGAAGGTGAAAGCAAGGTTCGCATCGTCAAGTCATCCCCAATCCCGCAAAACCAGGTTGTCATGATGCAGCCGCAAGGTGGCCAGCAGTACGCCCCGGCAGCCGCGCCAGTTGCTGCCGCACCGGCAGCCGCTGCAGCACCAGTTGTGGCAGTCCCATCCGGTCATGTCGTCAAATCACCTATGGTTGGCAGCTTCTATCGTTCTTCCGCACCAGGCTCGCCGGCATTCGTCGAAGTCGGCTCGGTAGTTAAAGAAGGCGACACCCTGTGCATTATCGAAGCGATGAAGCTGTTGAATGAAATCGATGCGGACGCTTCTGGCGTTATCAAGGAAATCTTGGTCGAAAACGGTCAGCCAGTTGAGTTCGGTCAGCCGTTGTTCATCATCGGCTAAGCTTGAAGTCCGGGGGCTTGGGCACATTGCCGCTCCCGCTTTGAAGCTGGCTGATTTGATTCCATCCTTATAACGACGAGTCCCGTTCCCACTATGTTTGAAAAAATTCTCATTGCCAATCGCGGTGAAATCGCGCTCCGTATCCAGCGCGCATGCCGAGAAATGGGCATCAAAACCGTGGTCGTCCATTCCGAGGCAGACCGCGACGCAAAATACGTCAAGCTGGCCGACGAATCCGTCTGTATCGGTCCTGCACCTTCCGCACTCAGTTATCTGAACATGCCTGCGATCATCAGCGCGGCAGAAGTCACCGATGCAGAAGCGATTCATCCAGGCTATGGCTTTTTATCTGAAAACGCCGATTTTGCAGAACGCGTAGAACAATCCGGCTTTGTTTTCATCGGCCCGCGCTCCGAATCGATCCGCATGATGGGCGACAAGGTATCGGCCAAACAGGCAATGATCAAGGCGGGTGTGCCATGCGTACCCGGCTCGGAAGGTGCGTTGCCGGAAGATACCAAGTCCATCATTCAGATCGCGCGCCAAGTCGGCTATCCGGTCATCATCAAGGCTGCGGGTGGTGGTGGTGGACGCGGCATGCGCGTTGTACACACGGAAGCGGCATTGTTGAATGCCGTCACCATGACAAAAACGGAAGCCGGTGCTGCATTCGGCAATCCGGAAGTCTATATGGAGAAGTATCTGGAAAATCCGCGTCACGTGGAAATCCAGATTCTGGCTGATGAGCACAAGAACGCAGTATGGCTCGGTGAGCGCGATTGCTCGATGCAACGCCGCCATCAAAAAGTACTGGAAGAAGCACCGGCACCAGGCATTCCACGTAAAACCATCGAACGCATCGGCGATCGTTGCGCAGAAGCCTGCCGCAAAATGGGTTATCGCGGCGCAGGTACATTTGAATTCCTGTACGAAAACGGCGAGTTCTATTTCATCGAGATGAACACCCGCGTGCAAGTTGAACATCCGGTCACAGAAATGATTACCGGTATCGACATCGTGCAAGAACAGATCCGCATCGCTGCCGGCGAGAAGCTGCGTTATCGCCAACGCGACATCGTCCTGAACGGCCATTCCATCGAATGCCGTATCAACGCCGAAGACCCGTTCAAGTTCACCCCATCGCCAGGCAAAATCATTTCCTGGCATGCACCGGGCGGCCCTGGCATACGTGTCGACTCGCATGCATATGCCGGTTACTACGTTCCGCCGAATTACGATTCGATGGTAGGCAAAGTGATTTCTTACGGTGCGACGCGTGAGCAGGCAATCAAGCGCATGCAAATCGCCTTGTCTGAAATGGTGGTGGAAGGCATTCTCACCAACATCCCTTTGCATCGTGAATTGATGGTTGACGCACGCTTCATCGAAGGCGGCACCAACATTCACTATCTGGAACAGAAGCTGGCTGAAAAACCTGATTTGCCGAGGAAATAATCTCTTCAAGGGGTTTAAGGTGGCAGGATATTCATTCTCGCCATTGCTTCAAAATTACCGTAACGACAGCCCGCTGTCGTTACGGGCCGCACTAAATAAATCCATCATCCCGCCGACTCAGGCATCCAGCCAATATAATAGGCTGCACCGTAATTCATTGAGGTATTCATGAGCTGGACCGAAATTGTCATCGAAGTCGCCCGTACGCATGCGGAATCTCTATCCGATGCGCTAATGGACGCCGGTGCCTTATCGGTGTCTGTCGAAGACGCCGATTTCGGTACGGATGCCGAGCAGCCCCTCTTCGGCGAACCCGGCATGGAACCCAAGGAAGCCGCGTGGGAAAACAGCCGTGTCGTCGCATTAACGTCGGCAGATTCAGATCAAGCTGCGATAGTCGCTACTGCCGCAAGCGCTATTCGTCTTGCCGCGACCGATGTCAAATTCACCCTGCGTCAAGTCGAAGATCAGGATTGGGTGCGTCTGACCCAATCGCAGTTCGAGCCGATCCATATCGGCAAGAATATCTGGGTTGTCCCTAGTTGGCACAATGCTCCCGATCCGGACGCACTGGTGTTGGAACTCGACCCCGGCCTCGCCTTCGGCACCGGCAGTCATCCGACCACGCGACTTTGCATGGAATGGCTGGAAGCGCATGCACCTGTCGATTTGACCGTACTCGATTATGGTTGCGGCTCCGGCATACTGGCGATGGTTGCAAAAAAACTGGGCGCGGAAAAAGTCATCGGCATCGACATCGATCCGCAGGCGATTGAATCGGCCATATTCAATACTGAACGCAATCATTGCGACGTCGCTTACTACCTGCCGGATGAGTTTGCAGAATCCGGTCACGCGCATACCTTCGACGTCGTCGTCGCCAACATTCTCGCCAATCCGTTAAAACTGATGGCGCCGATGCTGGCAGGACGCGTCAATCCTGGCGGACAACTCGTATTGTCGGGCGTACTGGCCACGCAAGTCGATGAAGTCGCGGCGGCTTATGCGCCCTTCATCGCATTGACGGTGTGGGCAGAACATGAAGGCTGGGTCGCCTTGGCAGGCAGCTCATCTGCCGCACAATCTTCAGACAAAAAATAGCGAACACCATGGCACTCGCGACGCAATGTCCCCACTGCCAAACGACGTTCCGCGTCGTACACGATCAATTGAAATTGCGTGCAGGCCTGGTACGCTGCGGCCATTGCAAGGAAATTTTCAACGGCATCGAACATCTGCTGCCGCCGCCAGATGCCGAACCAGCAGATAAGCCGACCAGCGCGGTCGAGCCGGCTGGTACAGCAACTGCGACAACCAACTTTCCTCCCGACCAAACTGCAGAAAAGCCGTCGCTGGTCGCGACTGCTTTGGATGCAGCTACGCCGGATACTGCGGCGGCCGCAGGAGACGAAGAAGAAGCGCATTACACGCCTAGCGACCAGATCGACTTCGATATTCCCGCGCCATCCCCAGCTGAAGTAGATGGCGAACCGGAACCGTCGGCGGAACCTGTCGCCAGCAAACGTGAAGATCCTTTGCAGCGCATGACGCTGGTTGATTTCACGCGTGAATATCCGGAGCAAGACGCCGATACAGAATACGCAAACCCGACCTCACAGCACCCCAGCGATGGCGCGGATAGCCCGGCTTTCGATCCGGACAGCAAGGATGAGTTGGACGAAGCGATTGAGGATTTGCAGCGCAAACCATGGCGCAGCAACAAGAGAGCGGTCCAGGCAAAGGCCAGAAATAATCCAGATGAATTAGAGTTTATTGACGATGATGAGCCTGCCTTCGTCAAACGTGGCCGCCGACAACAACGACTCGGAAAAAAACTTGCCATCGCACTCGGCATCGCCTGCTTTGTTCTAATGATCGCTGCGTTGATACAAGGCACTTACTTATTCCGCAATCAGATCGCGGGCGCATTTCCGCAAGCCAAGCCCTTCCTGACGCAGTTCTGCGATGTCCTTGCCTGCCGCATAGAACTGCCAGCCCAAATCAATGCCGTCTCGATCGAATCCAGCGAGTTGCAAACCCTCGCCGAAAACAAAGAGTCATTTGTACTGACTACGCTACTACGCAATTACAGCGAAACGCTGCAAGCGTGGCCGCACATTGAACTGACCTTGAACGATGCCAATGAAATGCCGCTATTACGCCGCGTTTTCAAACCAGCCGACTTCCTGAGCGCGGATGAAATCCGCGCGGGATTTGCCGCAAGCAGCGAACACACCGTTAGACTGTCTTTTGAACTGGCGCAGATCAAGGCCTCCGGCTATCGCGTGTACCTGTTTTATCCTTGAGCATCCGGCATTCCTGAATCTGTGGGCAGTCCATGCGCAGGCACTTTCTATTTCATCCCAACTGGCGAATACTACGAGCCGCTCGCGCAGTGTATGATTGCGAGCAATTTCCCACCCTCATTTATTTCCATACTTTAAGCCCATGAAATCACTCATTTGCGGTTCCCTCGCCTTCGATACGATCATGTCGTTCCAAAGCCGTTTTTCCGAAGCCTTGCTGGCAGACCAACTGCATAAAATCAATGTGTGCTTTTTTGTCCCGGAAATGCGGCGCGAGTTCGGTGGTTGCGCCGGCAATATTGCGTACAACCTGAAGCTACTCGGCGGTGATCCGCTCATCATGGCGACCATCGGTCAGGACGGCGCATCGTATCGCGCACATCTGGAAAAACTCGACATTTCTCAGCAGTGCATCAAAACCATAGAAACGTCGTTTACCGGTCAAGCATTTATCACAACGGATACCGATAGCAATCAAATTACGGCGTTTCATCCTGGTGCGATGACATTCGCACATGAAAATACGGTGGCGCAAGCCGGGGATATCGCTGTCGCCATCATTGCACCGGATGGCCGTGATGGCATGCTGCAACATGCGCAACAATGCGCAGACTTGAATGTGCCCTTTATTTTTGATCCTGGCCAGGGTCTGCCTATGTTTAACGGCGACGAATTGAAGCAATTCATAGAGCTGGCAAC
The DNA here is from genome assembly GCA_964406085.1 of uncultured Herminiimonas sp. Lineage (GTDB taxonomy): Bacteria > Pseudomonadota > Gammaproteobacteria > Burkholderiales > Burkholderiaceae_D > Oxalicibacterium. The sequence continues at coordinate 1,507 of CAYOQL010000002.1, read as the reverse complement.
CTATGTTGCAGTGAATGACTATGAAGCAGAATTACTGACAGAGCGCACCGGCCTGTCGCTGGCTAAAATTGCGGAACAGGTCTCTGCGTTGGTGGTCACGCGTGGCGAGCAAGGCGCGGATATTTTCACGGGTAACCAGCATCTGGCGATTCCCTGCGTAGAAGTAGACAAGGTCGTGGACCCAACCGGTTGTGGCGATGCATTCCGTGCCGGCATGTTGTTCGGCTTGACCAATAATCTGGATTGGGAAACCACAGGACGCCTGGCAAGCCTGATGGGATCGATCAAGATTCGCCATCAAGGACCGCAAAATCACGTGTTATCGCGCATAGAAATTGAAGACTGCTTCCATCAGGCATTCGGTTACCGTTTCTAACGACACGGCCTGCTGACAATACTAGCTGTCAGCAGGCATCATTCTGTGCAACGCGTCACAGCAGTGATCCGACGATAGTCGCTACCAATTCAATCGCAATACGCAGCAGTATCAATGCCACCAGCGGCGACAAATCAATGCTCCCCATCAGCGGCACTATCCGCCGCAAAGGCCGCATCAGCGGGTCATTAAGGCTGCGCACAAATGGCGCCAGTGGTGCATGCGGATTTACCCAGCTGAAAATCACCTCGATCAGCAACAAGCCTATCAATCCGTACAATGCCCACTGACAGAGCCGCAGAATAGTCAGCAGCAAGATCACCTGCGGCGCAAACGCACTGCGTAACCAGACTTCAACCGCGGTCGCGATCAAGACCACTAAAAATGCACCTATCAGGCTGGCCCAATCGTAACCACCTGCGCCCGGCAGAATGCGTCGCAAAGGACGTACCAGCCAGTCCGTCAGTTGATATGTAAATTGCGCGATCTCCATCGGCGGGCGCACGCGCACGGCCTGCATCCAGAATCTGAGTAACAAGGCACCCGCCAGCACGATGGCGATGGTATCGATAATCAGCGTAAATATACTGTCCAGCACGAAGACTCCTTCAAAAAAAAACCGCTGTGCGACGTAAGCCACACAGCGGATTGTGCCTGAATTTAATCAGCCGCACCCAAGCGAACCTGGATTTACGGACGAGTGCCCGTTGGAAACGGCCAAGCCGCTGCCGGGTTCAATACCGTTTTAACCGCAGGTGCTGCTACTGCTGCTGGTTTAGCTGCTGGCTTTTTAGGCGCTGCTTTTTTAGCTGCTGGTTTAGCTACCGGCTTAGCTGCTGGTTTAGCTGCTGCTTTTTTAGCGACGACCTTCTTTACCGCTTTTTTGGCAACTGGCTTTTTAGCTGCTGCTTTTTTAGCGACGACTTTCTTTACCGCTTTTTTGGCAACCGGCTTTTTAGCTGCTGCTTTTTTAGCGACGACCTTCTTTACCGCTTTTTTGGCAACTGGCTTTTTAGCTGCTGCTTTTTTAGCGACGACTTTCTTTACCGCTTTTTTGGCAACTGGCTTTTTAGCTACTGCTTTTTTAGCGACGACTTTCTTTACCGCTTTTTTGGCAACTGGCTTTTTAGC
>CAYOQL010000001.1:51406-250809 GCA_964406085.1 uncultured Herminiimonas sp. | reverse complement strand
TAAAATCAGAGTGATAGGAGATCCGCAGTCGGTACACATTTGTTTGGTTGGACGTTCGTCGATTTGTTGCACTGAAGATGACCCGACACTAGTCCATGTTATCGACTTGGACATCCTTTTCAGGAATAACAACGGTATCCGGTTGATGCATTTTATCGCTGAGATAAAACAGCCCCCAAAGAGTAACAATCAGCATCTGAAAAACGAAGAAAAAATACGCTGCAGAAAATACATAAAACAATACTTCGCCAAACCAACCAGGAAGCGCATTTCTTACTAACGGTGCAATAGACAAGGCGAACGCTGCAAACATACTTAACGCAAGACTTAGCGCAGTCAGATGAGCAAATAGTAAGCATAGAAAACGCCGACGTGTCAGTTCTATTTCGACCTTATCTGTGCCGTACCAAGTTTCTATCGTTGGCGTAGGCTCAGGAATCAACGCATCAAGGGAAGTTTGACGTCCAAATGTAGCTACCGCAGCGAGTGCGGCGATATAAAAGCCTGGGAGTGCTTGAACCACCGCTTGGATTAAAGTTACTAAGCCACCCGTACCCCAGACATTTAGTGCACCGCGTCCTAAGAATAAAACAGTAAGCGAACAAAACATTAAAACAACAGGAATAGTAACGTCTACAATTTTCTTGCTTGGGTGATTAATCGAAAGATACGCAAAGGGCCTAAAAAGTTGATATGCGATCATAGATACCTATCAGAGAAGGTAATACATTTTGTCGCGTATTTCGGTGTGTATTGAACTGAAACCTGTATCAAGTTTTCCAATAAAATTTTGTATAAATTCTTTTCGAACAAACTTATTCTCGTCTATAAGCGATGCGTCATTTGTATCTAAGTACAACGTATGTTTATTTTCAGACGCGTCAACAAATTTGATACGAACTTCTTCCATATCTAGCTGCTTCGCAGTTTGACAAACAGACTTAACAATTTCAAATGCTTCAGTTGTTTTACTTACCTTAGGTTTAAGACTTATCGTCTGAGACTTAAACTCTGTCGCATTAAATGCATCGAATTTGGCGGTCGACTTTGTTCCATTTTTAGTAATCAATTCGACACTCGTCAATTCGCCGCCGTTTAACTGAGATATAAATTCGTGCGAAGGGTGGCCGAATATTTCAAACTTGAATTGCCCTTTTAGAACTTTGCCTGTCCCATTCGGGTGAGGATATTGAAACGCTGCTGAACCATTACTAACAACCGTCGCGATACCACGTTTCAATAGTCTACCTACGTGTGCCACACTTATTCCGGTAGCCTCCTCCATCATCAGCAAACATTTGTTGTTGGTGTTTGCACTCCAATCGAGGACTACATGAGATGAATATGCGTAACCTTCTGATCCAACTTTACGGTGGACGCTGAATTTAGCTGTCTTGACTTCTGATACTGCCTGATCAGCTGCCATTTGATCAGAGCGGTTAATGAGCATAATTGCTCTATTCGTGGCGGCAAGTATTTCAATGTCCTGAATATTCCACGTTTGTTTGTCAGCTAAACTAGTCATTGATATAACGCCACCTTTTTTGATGAACGTTCGAATCTGCTGCAAAATTGCACTCATTGGCGGAGGCGTAACTCCTGTGGCGGTAGTACCGATTTTCACTGTCGCAATCGTATGGCAATCAAAATAGCGTACAGCCCTCTTGTTATTTTTCACGAAACCGCCCTTTTTATATAGTTATGCGGCGACGGTATGAAAAATGTAGATAAATGTCAATCTATTTGGCTATTACGACTTAACGCTAGGTACATTTGATGCCGCACCAATACCAACACGTTGGGCGTCAGCTAACGCGGGTGATTTCAAACCGATTGTGTAGTTACTCTGTCGCTGCTTTCAAAAGTTCGAGCACTGTTCATAACCTTTCCAAGGCGAGCGCGATACCCTGACCGCCGCCGATGCACAGTGTCACAATGCCGCGCTTCAGACCATCGCGTTGCATGGAATGCAGCAGGCGTGTCGTAAGCACGGCACCAGTTGCGCCAATCGGGTGACCGTGTGCAATCGCACCGCCTTCGACATTGACCTTTTCTTCGGCAAATCCCAGTTCACGCAAGCAGGCCAGCGTGATTGCGGCAAATGCTTCATTGATTTCGATGCGATCCACGTCCGCCACCTTCCACCCTGCTCGTTCCAGCGCTTGTCGTACTGCTGGCACAGGCCCCAGACCGAACATGCCGGGTTCGACTGCACCGACGCCATACGACACCAATTTGGCCATCGGTTTGAGTCCGTTCTTCTCCGCCCATTGCCGCTCGGCGACGATCATCGCGGCGGCCCCCGTGTTCAGCCCTGGCGCGCTGCCTGCGGTAATGGTGCCATCCTTGCGGAATGCCGGTTTGAGCTTGGCGAGCGATGCAGCGGTGGTATCTGGACGGTTGTGCTCATCCTTGTTGAACACCATCGGCTCTTTGCGCCCGGGGACTTCAACGACTGCGATTTCCGCGTCGAACTTGGCAGCGGCCTGGGCTGCCGAGAAGCGCTGTTGAGAGCGTAGCGCCCATCGGTCCTGATCCTCGCGCGAGATATTCTTTTGGCTTACGAGGTCTTCCGTATGCCAGCCCGAATGCTGACTGGAGAACGCATCGTTCAATCCGTCATATAACATGCTGTCAAACATCGTCACGTCACCCATACGTGCACCCCAGCGACCCTGCGGCAGCAGATAGGGCGCGCGATCCATATTTTCCATACCGCCCGCCATGGCGCAGTCGATAAGCCCTGCCCAGATTTCCAGCGCTGCACTCACCACGCCCTGCGCGCCCGAGCCGCAGACGCGGTTGACGGTCAGTGCCGGCACGTTGACCGGCAAGCCACCACCGATGCCCGCTTGTCGCGCTGGGTTCATTTTGACGCCGGCCTGAATCACATTACCCATGACCAGTGTCTGTACCTTGTCTGGCGAAAGCCCGGATCGTTTGAGGCTTTCACGGATAACCGTTGCCCCCAGATTCGGCGCGGTGATGTCTTTAAGAGCGCCGCCATAGGTGCCGATGGCGGTGCGTATTGGATTGCAAATAACCACTTCTTTCTGGTTCATGCTGAGACTCCTTGAGTGAATCAAACACCAAACGAATCGATATGGATACAGGTCCGATCAGCGTCAACAAGATCGGTCAACGCACGCGACAACTCGCGCAGTATCGTCGGTGGACCCGCAATTCGAATTTCAAAATCGGTACGATCCGTTCGATACTTTTGATCATGCAAGCCGATAATGCAGCTAGCAACAGTTCGGCAGAATTGAGCGCATCCGGATTGCCCGCCATATCAGTGTCAAGCGCGATTGCTGCATTCCTGCAGCGCGACGAACTGGCGTGCGCGTCTATGCGATGAGATTCAATGTGGAAAATTATCTTCGGCGTAATGTCGCTCCTGTACTTTGATCCATGTCAAACGGGTTTATTTCGAGATAAATTATCTGCAGACGCGTTTAAATTGTCGCATTGAGCCATGGTTCTATTTTGTCGCAACTCGGTATGCAGTCTGCATGCACCACCTTCCCATTTAGTGCTCTGAAAGTATTCGTCCGGACAACATTTTTCAATGCGGAAGATGAAATGGTCGGATTAATCTACATCTCTATCCGCACAGAAACTGACCCTCTTGTCTTACAAGGTATTGAGCAAACGTCTGATAGGTTAACCCTGATACATCTCTTAATCTTCAAAGTTAGAAATCAGGTCCCCCTCATCTAATACTTTGGAGATTCTTATGCCACCGAAAACCACAGCGCCAAAAAATACTGGCTCGCTACTCTCTACTGTCTCCGGACCGTCCACCGCGCAACCGGCAGAAAAAAAGAGTGCAGTAAAAAATTCATATTTGGCGGAGAAGGTGGAAGGGACCGCGGCACTCGCTGCTTCGATGCCGAACAATCCAAACAAGGCTTCCGAATATGGCGAGGCAGCATACGATCCGCCAGAGGGTGCTACCGCTGTGCCCGCCTCTGCCGCCGTCACGAGTAGTACGGCGAGTGAAAAAAACGGATCGAATAAAACCGGATCGGGAAAACCTCCGCAAGGGCTCAATGCAATGATCGCGTCGCTGGACCGTGTTCGCGTGGATTCGGGTGGGCAACATTTGACGACGAACCAGGGCGTACCGATTGCTGACAATCAAAACTCGCTGAAAATCGGCTTGCGCGGTCCAACCGCGATGGAAGACTTCATCCTTCGTGAAAAGATTACCCATTTCGATCACGAGAGAATTCCTGAGCGCGTAGTTCATGCACGCGGCTCTGCAGCACATGGCTACTTCGAATGCTACCAAGCGCTGGGCGCGTTGACAAAAGCCGCGCCCTTTGCAGAAGACGGCAAGCAAACGCCGGTCTTTGTGCGTTTCTCTACCGTCGCAGGAGAACGCGGTTCGACCGATACTGCACGCGACGTGCGAGGCTTCGCCGTCAAGTTTTATACTGACGAAGGTAACTGGGACCTAGTCGGCAATAACATGCCGGTTTTCTTTATCCAGGACGCAATGAAATTTCCTGATCTGGTCCATGCCGTCAAGCCAGAACCGCATTTTGCGATGCCGCAGGCATCTAGCGCGCATGACACGTATTGGGATTTCGTTTCACTGATGCCTGAATCGACGCATATGTTGTTATGGCAAATGTCAGACCGTGCGATTCCCCGCAGTTACAGAATGATGCAAGGCTTTGGTGTCCATACATTCCGCTTGATCAATGCGCAAGGCGAGTCTGTTTTCTGCAAGTTTCATTGGACGCCAGTGGCCGGCACCCATGCGCTATGCTGGGATGAGGCCGTCAAAATATCCGGTGCCGATTCGGATTTCCATCGAAGGGATTTATGGGAGGCGATTGAGGCCGGTGCTTATCCGGAGTGGGAGTTGGGACTGCAGGTATTTACCGAAGAACAGGCGGAGGAATTTGAGTTCGATGTACTCGATGCAACCAAACTGGTACCCGAAGAGTTGATTCCTGTCATCGCGGTCGGCAAGCTGGTACTGAATCGCAACCCGGACAACTTTTTTGCCGAAACCGAACAAGTGGCTTTTTGTACTGCCCACATTATTCCGGGTATTGATTTCAGCAATGATCCCTTATTGCAGGGACGCATTCACTCCTACCTGGACACGCAGATAAGCCGACTTGGCGGCGTTAATTTCCACGAGATTCCGATCAACGCACCGCTTGCACCAGTCCACAACAACCAAAGGGACGGCATGCATAGGCAGGCAGTCGCGCGCGGCCGCGTCTCGTATGAACCAAACTCACTGGGTGGCGGTTGTCCGTTTCAGGCTGGTGGCGCGAAGGGATTCACGAGCTTTCCGGAGCGTGTAAGTGAAGACAAGGTGCGCGGCAAACCTGAGAAATTCGCTGATCACTATTCGCAGGCGCAGCTGTTCTGGATCTCGCAAACGCCGGTCGAGCAGCAGCACATCATCAAGGCGTTTCGGTTCGAGCTTACCCGCGTGCAAACACAAGCGATTCGAGAACGCGTCGTATCGCTGCTGGCCAACGTTGACGCGGAGTTAGCCGCCGGTGTCGCCGATGGCTTAGGCTTTGCTGTTCCTGCGCCTGCGCCAAATATTTCGCCATTGCCGCCGCACACTTACGATCCCTCCCCTGCGCTGTCAATGAGCTCGTATCCAGCCAGCGACATCAAGACAAGACGGGTGGCAATCCTGATCGCTCCGGGTATGGATGGCGCAATGGCGTCGAGTATTTACTCGGCGTTGATAGACGCGGGTGCAGTCCCTCGTTTCGTCGCCGCCAAGCTCGGTGAAGTGAAGGCGGGCAAACTTGGCCTGCACGCAGAGATCTCCATCGAAGCCGGCCCGGCTGCCCTTTATGATGCGATGGTGGTTCCCGACGGTGCAGATGGCGTTGCTGCTTTGCTCAAGGATGGCAATGCGCTTGAATTCATTAAAGACCAATACCGTCATTGCAAACCAATGCTGATGATGGGTGCCGCAGCGGCGTTGTTGGAAAAGGCCGGCATACCGCTCAATCTGCCCAACGAAGAAAAGGATCCCTTCATCGTGGGGCTGGATCAGCCTGACGCAGGCAAGGCCACTAAAGCCTTCATTGCAGCAATGACCGGCCACAAAGAATTTGGACGGGAAACTGATCCGCCGGCGGTCTAATAAACCGCATATCTGTCACGCAGATGCACGTCACCCTATCTGGTGACGTGCCGGACTTGACTGGCACTAGAACGCAATGACTCGCGGAATCGACAACAAAGACATTGCCAGCCACCGGAGCAAGCAATAGAAAAAACTTCCCTTAGCGTCGAATGAGTCGATGGAGGCCGCGAATAAGGCTGTACCCAAGAGGCTGCACCCATGCAGAAATATCCCACTGCATCAAGGGTAAGGAAACCGCATTCCATGAGGACTGATTGCCTGTGACTTCCGTGGACCGGCGGCCGCAGACAGGCCGGGTGTTATGGGTTGAAGACAGCGTTAATTTGATTTTGAACCTCTTTTGAACCGCTATTTTTGGTTAATTGTGAGGAATATTCAGTTCATTAGTGGTTCATTCTGATAATATTTTATCCTGTTTACATTTCGGGATGTCGTGATGCCGCACGAAAAAATTCTATTCGAGTCAGAAATTGCCTGTTACCGCAGCGGCGTAGCTGCCCGTCTTACCGGCGTACCCGTTGAAACATTGCGTGTGTGGGAGCGACGCTACGGCGTGGTTGGACCTCGCATGAGCGAGCGCGGCCAGCGACTCTACTCTCCGGATGATGTACACAGACTGGGAATCATCAAACGCCTGGTGGATGGTGGACATGCCATAGGGAGCATCGCGACCCTGCCTGTCGAAACCCTGAACGAAATGTTGAATTTCGAAAAGAGTGCACTGTCACATGCAAGTGCACCGACAGACCCGCTTGCGCCAGAGATTCGTATTGCGCTTGTCGGGCCCTGGATATCCTCGCGTCGCATCAGCGAAGCGCTATCGCACAGCACGCTGACAATTGCCGGAAAGTGCATTGACCTCAACAACGCGGCGCGGGAACTGCAAGGGACCAAGGCCGATATTGCCGTCATAGAATTTCCGATCCTGAACGAAACAACGATCCATACCATTAACGAAGTCAAGAAAGCCTGCGACGCCAGCAGTGGCATCATCTTTTACAGGTTTGCCCCTTCGCCTGTGCTGCAGGAATTGCGCGCGGCCGGGTATGAAGTTGTGCGCAAGCCGCTCGATTCGGTGGAAGTTGAATGGTTTTGCAACGCCTTGATGCGTTCGCCTGTCGCACAGAATCGACCACGCGCCCTTTTGCCTGCGACAGAAGCCCCGCCACCTGCCCGCTTTGATGAAAGTAGTCTGGCTGCCCTCACTTCAACCAGCGTGGGGTTGTACTGTGAATGCCCGCGGTATTTGGCAGAACTTCTGCTGAGTCTGGGCAGCTTTGAAAAATATAGTGCAGCCTGCGCCAACCGCGACAGCAAAGACGCCGCCTTGCACCGCGATCTGCAGTGGACGACGGGCCATGCACGGGCGGCCCTCGAAGAAGCGCTGGTGCGCCTGACACAGGCAGAAGGTATAGATCTCCCGGCCAGAGCAGGCGATGCATCGTGAATATCTCGAGCCACAGACAGCAGCTCGCCGCACCCGTATTTGTACTCGGGCTCGGTGGCTTGATCCCCTTCGTTTTGCTGCCGCTACTTGCACTCGTTCTTGAGCATGCACATCGGGAATGGTTGTTGCATGCACTGGTCCTCTATGGCGCAGTCATCTGTACGTTTGTCGGCGCACTTCAATGGGGCTATGCCATTCGCGGCGGTTCGTACAGACCATGGGTTCAATACGGCTGGAGTATCACACCGGCACTGATGGCGTGGATTGCCGCACTGCTTCCTGCGGTGACCGCGTTACGGATACTGGCGTGCCTGCTGCTGGCTTGCTATGCCGCCGATAGACTCATTGCAAAAACAGAACAAGTCCCTGGCTGGTTTATGCACCTGCGCGGCCTGCTGACGATCGTTGGTTCAAGCCTGTTGCTTGCGGCCAGCTACATCCAGCAATAATTCTCGTAAAACGCCATCACCGGCGCTGCATTGAACTGATTTCGCCTTCACCTCAACATCGATAACCATGCTTCCATTCCTCGACCGATATTACAAGCAGGCCCACCAACTGATGATGCCGCTGCTGTGGCTTCTTTTTGTCTGCGGCTTGGGCCTGTCGACCCTGCACGAAACCTGGCATTGGGCACTCCTGGTTGGACTTCCGGCAGCCGGACTCCCGTCGCTCCTGATCTGGCGTGCGCCCGAGGCGTTTGCTAGTCGCGCGGCAGTGGCCACAGCGTTGATGGTATTCGCCGCCCTCTTCATCCATCAGACGGCAGGCCTGACGGAGATGCATTTCAGCATATTTGTCCTGCTGGCGTTTTTGCTCTGCTACCGTGACTGGAAGGTCATCATGGTTGCGGCAGTCGTGATTGCGATACACCACCTCAGCTTCAGCTATCTGCAGGAATGGGGATATGGCGTGATTTGTTTCACCAAGCCAGGCTTGGGCAACGTCATATTGCACGCTTTATTTGTGGTGATCGAATCGGCCGTGCTTGCGTATCTGGCACAACTACTTTATCGGGATGCGGTACAGGCGGGAGAATTGAGTACGCGCGTCGCATCCATGACAGGCGCTGGTAACGGCGCCATAGATTTGCGTCTCGGCGCAGATGTGCCGATAAGTAATGCCGGCAAGGCCTTGCAATTAATGATGCATGAGCTGCGCGCCGCTATTATCGATGTCCGTGATAGCACTGGTGCCATCGCCGCAGAGTCTGCAAAAATTACACACAACAATAACGCATTGGCCGAACGCACCAAGCTGCAAAGCGGTTCTCTCACCGAGACTGCCAGCTCCATGATGCAGATCAATTCCACCGTAAAAAACAGCGCCTCCTATTCTGACCACGCCGCAGCACTGGCAAAAACCGCAGCAGAAATTGCCGAGCGCGGCGGTGCCGAAGTCGGAAAGGTCGTTGCCACCATGGCGTCCATCAGCGCGTCTTCGCAAAAAATCGTCGATATCATTTCCGTCATTGACGGGATTGCCTTTCAGACCAATATTCTTGCGCTCAATGCAGCAGTGGAAGCTGCCCGCGCAGGAGAACAGGGACGCGGATTTGCCGTCGTCGCGGGTGAAGTGCGCAACCTCGCCCAGCGTGCCGCGATGGCAGCGCAGGAAATCAAGCAACTGATCACCACGTCGGCGCAAGATGTCGATAACGGCGGCATCCTGGTTGCACAAGCGGGAAAAACCATGGAAGAAGTCGTCGCCAGCATCCGCAGTGTAACGGCAACGATGGCGGAAATCCGCGAAGCCGCGCGTGAACAGAGTTCGGCGATTGAGCATGTCAACCACGCGGTGCTGGAAATGGAAGCCGTGACGCAGCAGAACACGGCGATGGTCGAAGAAGCATCGGCCACCTCCGCAACACTCAGCGAACAGGTACAGCGCCTGATCAGCGTTGTGCGCGTATTCAAGATATCTCCCTAGAGACATGATTGGCGTGGCTTGATTAACTGTGTAGCCAGCGTGAATAGCACGTTCGCCGCACTCACGATGCGGCTTTTGTCTTGATCGCACACGGAAAGAAATTCATATGAACAACGATGCTGATAACCAGAGCGACAGATCGACGAGGGTCATGTTTGACGGTGCGTGTCCGCTGTGCCGCCGCGAGATTGCCGTCTATCAGAAACTGCAGGCGAGTGAGGAAATTGCCTGGGTCGATGTCTCCACTTGCGATTTCCAGCCGCCGGCCGGCATGACAAAAGCGCAGCTACTGCAGCGCTTTCATTTGATCACTCCTGACGGTCAGATATTGAGTGGCGCACAGGCTTTTGTATTTGTATGGAATCGTTTGCCGGGATGGCGCTGGCTGGGCCTGCTTTCCCGCCTGCCAGGCATGTTGTTCGTCATGGAGTGGCTCTATCGCGGCTTCCTGGTCGTACGGCCTGCACTGCAGCGACTCGTCAGATTCTTAGTGGCAAAGCCCTAGTTCACCGATGCAGGAGTCAACATCCATGACCGGCAAAAATCTATCGACTGAATACAAGGCGTTGGTGATTGGCGCGAGCGGCGCGATTGGCAGTGCCTTCCTTGATGCCTTCCAGAAGGATCCTTTGTGCATACACGTCGAGGCAGTATCGCGCGCAGAGGCGCGATGCGGAACAAACCGTTTTGACCTGTCCGTCCCTGCGAGCATTCTTGAACATGCAGCCATCAGTCATAGCGGCGGCCCGTATCACATCATAGTGGATGCGACAGGAGCCTTGCACATCGATGGGATGGGCCCGGAAAAGTCACTCGCCGGACTGCAGCATGAGCACCTGATGCGTGCATTTCAGGTGAATACGATCGGCCCCGCGCTGGTACTCCAGCAATTCGCCCCTCTACTGGCGTCAGGTCGATCTATCTATGCAAAGCTGTCAGCCCGCGTAGGGAGTATTGCCGACAATAAAAAAGGCGGCTGGTATGGCTACCGTAGTTCCAAGGCGGCGATGAACATGATTCTTCAAACCGCTGCGCTTGAACTGCAAAGACGGAATCCGGAAGTCATGGTCGTCGCGTTACAACCCGGCACAGTGAGATCCAGACTTTCAAAGCCGTTTTCCGCGCATGTAGACCACTTGCTGGAGCCGGCAGAATCCGTCAGCGGGATGCTGAATGCATTGAAAATGCTCACCCCGAAAAATGGCGCACATTTCATCGATTATCGAGGACAGGACATTCCCTGGTAAGGATGTCTTGCAATCGGCAAACTCATCATCCTGTTCGTATATCGACCGCAGTTTTTGCCGCTAACGTCACGCCGCAGCCAGCAAGCTATTTTTTCATGCTGCAGGTATTAAAGCCGAACGGCAGATATGCCGGGCAAAAGCCCACTATTCCAGTCGCCAGTGGGATCACGCCTAGCCAGCCCCAGACGCCGATCACACCAGAAAAAGCACCTGCAATCAGCGCCACGCCAGCCGCAATGCGAATGGCACGGTCGATACTTCCCACATTTGTTTTCATGACGGCTCCTTCGTAAATCATTGATCAGGGCTGGAGGCTTGACTCCAGCGACGGGTTGATGGCCGCGCATATCCATGCGATGGAAGCCATCGACATGCAGGCCCTGCTGCTACAACACCTGCATCAGGTTTGCGGCGCCGGACTCATCTCGCGGTTAAAAAGCCAGCGGAAAATCCGTCTGCACCAAATTAATCCTACACTTAGGGAACGTCGGTGTTCGTCGTTTTTTCATGAAAAGTGCATCGCTATTGATCTCGATCATGATTCCAAACAAAGCTTGCAAAGGAGCATGCTGGCTACAGCAGTCTGGACCGTAACGAAGTGGTGTGTTGCAGCAATGGTGCAGATTGTTTTGTGCCGAAGAAGATAAAGCTTCAACGAAGCTCGTACTTGCAGGGAATTAATTGGCCGCCAGCAGGTCTTTCTCAAGTCGAGTATCGTACTAGGGGTCTTTCCCCATACGGCACCTGCTCTTGCAGTCATGCGCCAAGACAGCAATCTCTATCAGCCAGTCTCCATTAGCCAAATAGGATGCGAACACCATGGATCAATTCAGCGATATCAAAATAACCCGGCGCAATCTGCTGATTGCAGGCGCGGTGTCTACCACCGCCATGGCAGTGCCGTCCGTTGCGGGAGCTCAAACTTCTATGCAAACCACGCCTAGCCAATCCCCGATTACATCCAAAGTATCGTTCCGCGTGAATGGCGAAGTCCGCCAGCTCGCGCTCGATACGCGCACCACACTGCTCGATGCGTTGCGCGAAAACCTGCACATGACAGGTACCAAGAAAGGGTGCGATCACGGCCAGTGCGGCGCGTGTACCGTCATCGTCGATGGACGGCGCATCAATTCCTGCCTCAGCCTCGCTGTCATGCATGAAGGCGCGAACATCACCACGATCGAAGGCCTGGGCAGCAAGGACAAGCTGCATCCGATGCAGGCGGCCTTCGTCAAACACGATGGTTATCAGTGCGGCTACTGCACACCGGGCCAAATCTGTTCTGCAGTTGCGGTACTGGAGGAAATCAAGCAAGGCATTCCTAGCCATGTCAGCGCCGATTTGAACGCCAGCCCCAAAGTCAGTGCCGAAGAAATCCGCGAACGCATGAGCGGCAACATCTGCCGCTGCGGCGCGTATTCCAACATCATCGACGCGATCACGGAAGTCGCCGGGAGACCCGCATGAAGGTGTTTAGCTATCAGCGCGCACAGTCGCCGGCAGAAGCCGCCGCCGCTGCATTACGCACCCCGGGCGCCAGATTCATTGCGGGCGGGACCAACCTGCTCGACCTGATGAAGCTCGAGATCGAGACGCCGGCGCATCTGATAGATGTGAATGGGCTGGCGCTCGACAAGATCGAGCCCATGGCTGATGGCGGATTGCGGATTGGCGCACTGGTGCGCAACACCGACCTGGCCGCCGACGCCCGCGTGCGCCGCGACTATGGCGTGCTGTCGCGGGCCTTGCTGGCTGGTGCATCCGCACAGCTACGCAACAAGGCGACGACTGCCGGCAATCTGCTGCAGCGTACCCGCTGTCCGTATTTTTACGACACCAATCTGCCTTGCAACAAGCGCGTCCCCGGCAGCGGCTGCTCGGCGATAGGCGGATTCAGCCGCCAGCTTGCCGTGGTCGGCGTCAGTGGTGCCTGCATTGCGACGCATCCCAGCGATATGGCGGTGGCCATGCGCGTGCTGGATGCGCAAGTCGAGACGGTGCGACCCGATGGCTCTATGCGGACGATTCCGATCGCCGACTTCCATACACTGCCAGGCAACACGCCCCATATCGAACACACATTGCAGCCCGGCGAACTGATCACCAGCGTGAACCTGCCCAGGCCTGTCGGCGGCAAGCAGATCTATCGCAAGGTGCGGGATAGATCGTCGTATGCGTTTGCATTGATTTCTGTCGCCGCCATCGTTCACCCCGACGGCACTGGCCGGGTGGCCTTGGGTGGCGTCGCACACAAGCCATGGCGCGTGGAAGCAGCGGAAAAGAAATTGCCGAATGGCGCCAAGGCCGTGACAGATATCCTGCTGGCCGGCGCGAAAACGACGCATGAAAATGCGTTCAAGATCCCTTTGGTGCACCGTACGCTCGCCGCCGTGTTGGCCGAAGCGAAGAAAGGTTGATGTCATGAAATTTACAACCCCTGCCACCACCAATCCCATCGACCAACTCAAGGTCATCGGCCGTCCGGTGGATCGGATTGACGGTCCGCTCAAAACCAGCGGCGCTGCGCCTTATGCATATGAGCAGCATGCGGCGGCACCGAACGCTGCCTATGGTTATGTGATCGGATCGGCGATCGCCAAAGGCCGGATCACCTCCATCAACCTGAACGAAGCCCGGCAAGCACCAGGCGTGCTTGCGATTGTCACTGCCGAGACTGCAGGCACGCTGGCCAAAGGCCGATTCAATACTGCCAAGCTGCTCGGCGGGCCGGACATCCAGCATTATCATCAGGCGATTGCCATCGTGGTGGCAGAGACGTTTGAACAGGCACGCTCTGCCGCCAATCTGGTGCGGGTGAAATACGCTCCTGCGAAAGGTGCCTACGACCTGGCCAAGGCCAAAGATTCGGCAGCCAAGCCTAAAAAAGAAGAAGAGCCGGATACCAAAACCGGCGATTTTGCCGGCGCATTCGCGACTGCACCCGTGCGGCTCGATGCCCACTACACGACACCCGACCAGTCGCACGCGATGATGGAGCCGCATGCGTCCATCGCTTCGTGGCAAGGCGACAAGCTGACAGTATGGACCTCGAATCAAATGATCGATTGGGGACGCGGCGATCTGGCGAAGACGCTCGGCGTGCCCAAGGAAAATGTGCGGCTGATTTCACCCTATATCGGCGGCGGCTTTGGCGGCAAATTATTTGTTCGTTCCGAAGCCCTGATGGCCGCTCTCGGTGCGCGGGCTGCGAATCGGCCGGTGAAAGTCGCCCTCACCCGCCCGTTCATGTTCAATAACACCACGCACAGGCCCGCCACCATTCAGCGCATCCGTATCGGCGCCACTCGTGATGGCAAGATCACGGCGATTGGACACGAATCGTGGTCTGGGGATCTGCCAGGCGGCAAACCGGAAACCGCGGTGCAGCAGACACGCCTGCTCTATGCCGGCGCCAATCGCATGACTTCGTTGCGACTGGCTGTACTCGATCTGCCCGAAGGAAATGCAATGCGCGCACCGGGTGAAGCTCCGGGCCTGATGGCGCTGGAAATCGCAATGGACGAGATGGCAGAAAAACTCAAGATCGATCCGGTGACTTTCCGCATCCTCAACGACACCAAGGTCGATCCGGAAAAACCGGACCGCCGCTTTTCCCAGCGTCGTCTGATTGAATGCCTGCGCACAGGGGCAGATCGCTTCGGCTGGAATGCACGCAATGCCGAGCCGGGCCAAACCCGCGATGGTCAGTGGCTGATCGGCATGGGCGTGGCGGCGGCGTTCCGCAACAATCTGGTAATGAAATCCGCCGCGCGCGTTCGACTCGATCGCAACGGGGTAGTGACCGTCGAAACCGATATGACCGATATCGGTACCGGCAGTTACACCATCATTGCGCAGACCGCAGCCGAGATGATGGGCGTGCCGCTTGATAAAGTGGTCGTGCGTCTGGGTGACTCGACCTTCCCTGTCTCTGCCGGTTCCGGCGGTCAATGGGGCGGTAATAGTTCCACCGCCGGTGTGTATGCCGCCTGCGTCAGATTGCGCGAAATGATTGCGAACAAATTGGGATTCAATCCGGCCGACACTGCGTTTGCGGATGGCATGGTGCGCGCAAGCGGCCGCTCCGTACCTCTGGGACAGGTCGCAGAAGGCGCAGAAATCGTCGCTGAGGATTTCATGGAGTATGGCGACCTCGACAAGAAATATCAGCAATCCACTTTTGGCGCACATTTTGTTGAAGTCGGTGTCGACATCGCCACCGGCGAAACGCGCGTGCGGCGCATGCTGGCAGTATGCGCCGCCGGACGCATACTCAATCCAAAATCGGCGCGCAGCCAGGTGATCGGCGCGATGACGATGGGCGTCGGTGCCGCGTTGATGGAGGAACTGGTCGTCGATACGCGATCCGGCTTCTTCGTCAATCATGATCTGGCCGGTTATGAAGTCCCGGTGCACGCCGATATCCCGCATCAGGATGTCATCTTCCTCGATGAAACCGATCCGATGTCATCGCCTATGAAGGCCAAAGGCGTAGGCGAACTCGGCATCTGCGGCGTCGGCGCTGCAATTGCCAATGCGGTATATAACGCGACCGGCGTACGGGTGCGCGACTATCCTGTGACACTCGACAAGCTGATCGACAAGATGCCTGCCTACCTCTAAAGCCATGTCCAGCCTACCCATCGTCATCGTGCTCGCCGCCGGCAAAGGGCAACGTTATCTGGCATCGGGCGGGACGACGCACAAGCTTGCCGTATCCCTGGCAGGCTCAACCGTGTTGGCGCACGTGCTCAGTGCGGTTGAGGCATCCGGCTTGCAGGCCCATATTGTCAAGAGTGCGGCTGGCGATGGCATGGCCGACTCGATCGCCGCCGGTGTGTCTGCCACTGCGAATGCGGCAGGATGGTTAATCCTGCCCGGCGACCTGCCATTGATACAGCCGGAAAGCTTGCGACGGGTAGCCGACGCCCTGGCGCGCCACACGGTAGTGGTGCCGCATTACCGCGGCCAGCAAGGCCACCCGGTCGGATTCGCCAAAGCATGCTTCGATGCGCTGTCCCTCCTGTCCGGTGACAGCGGTGCGAAGTCCGTGATTCAAATGCACCGTGTAACCGACGAAGTATGCGATTTATCCATAGACGATCAGGGCCTCGTCACCGATGTGGATACGGTCGATGACTTGTCCAGAGCCGAGGAATTATTCATGCGCACCATCAATCAAGCCTGAGATAAATAAATGGAAAGCATAGACCTCACCGTATTGCGTAACCTGCGTGACTGGCGCGCCGCCGGCCATCGCGCACTGCTGGCAACCGTCGTCAAGACCTGGGGCTCGTCGCCGCGGCCGATAGGCGCAATGATGGCCTTGCGCGCGGATGGCCATGCCGTCGGTTCGGTATCGGGCGGCTGCATAGAAGACGATCTGATACGGCGTTATGCAAACGCCGAGAGCGCATTGAATAGCGGGGAGGCATTTACAGAAGTGGTTCGCTATGGCGTCAGCGCAGACGAAGCGCATCGGTTCGGCCTCCCTTGCGGTGGCACTTTGGAGTTGCTGCTGGAGTTCAATCCGCAGCATGAAGCGCTGGACACCCTGGTACACAAACTTGAGTCCGGCATGCTGATGCGACGCACGGTATCTTGCGCCGACGGACAAGTCGTTCTGGAAGCGGTCGACGCTAGCGAACCCTTGCACTTTGACGGCAAGCAGCTGGCCTGCACGCTCGGTCCGGAATATCGGATGTTGCTGATAGGCGCAGGGATACTGGCCGAATATCTGTCTACGATGGCGGTCTTTAACGGGTTTGCCGTGACGGTTTGCGACCCGCGCGTGGAATATCTCAACACGTGGTCGGTAGCTGGCGTGAAGACAGTGGCGGAAATGCCGGACGATGCCGTGGTCACGTTCAGGCCGGATCGGCGCAGCTGCATAGTGGCGCTGAGTCACGACCCGAAACTCGACGATCTGGCCTTGCTGGAAGCGCTGCATAGCCCCGCGTTTTATATCGGTGCAATCGGATCGCTGCGCAATAGTGCAAGCCGGCGCGACCGCCTGATTACCCACTTTAGCGAAACCCATGCATCGCTGAAACGCCTGCATAGTCCGGTCGGTATCTATATAGGAAGCAAGACACCGGCTGAAATTGCGGTGAGCGTGATGGCGGAAATCATTGCTGTCAAAAATGGACTTGTTCCATCTTCGACAACCAGCCCAGCATCCTGCGATGCTATCCAGCCTGCCTAGGACTCTGTTTGCAGTGCGGATGTCCCTACTTGAGAACCACCACGGGCAATGTGCTGTGGATCAAGACTTTTTGCGCAACGCTTCCCAGCAATATCCTGTCTATGCCTTTTAGTCCATGCGAACCAAGGAAAATCGAGTCGCATCCATAGCGTGTGGCTGCGTCAATGATTTCTTCGTAGGGCGTATTTCCGCGTTCGATATGTACTTCACACCGGACATTTGCTGCTGCAGCAAGATCGGCGATTTTTTTGGCATTTTCCCGCGCTATTTCTCCGGCCTTACCCTCCGTTGCATAAGGGAAATAAGGATGCACCTCTTCAACTGCCAAGCCGATGATCTTGCTATGGTTGTCCTTTGCAAATTCAATCGTTGAGCGAATCGCTTTGTCCGAAGCGTCGGAACCATCAGTCGCCAGCAAAATTGTTTTAAACATCATGATCCTTTGAAGAAGTTATGTTGCCCTGAGCGTCAGGTACAAGGGTCTTGGGTATCCAGCCCTGAAGCTTGGTATCCACGCAGACACTGTGACTAACAGTGCTTGCCGTTAACTATTTCAAACACCCTTCTATTTCGTCCCTATCCATCGTTTTCATCTATCTTTCTTGCCACTGTTTTCAAACAAACCCAGAGCAGGATCGTCAAGCCTGATCGTCAGAGGCTGACTGCTTATCGTATTGATCAAACCTACCGTATCGATACCAGTTACCCCAGTATTCACTGGAGCATCGACCACCGGCGTCAAGAAATTTGTGGAGCGCGCTATCTCCAGCGAACGTTCGCGTTCATCCTGATTGTGATAACCCTCTGCGCTGGCAAATACGATCTTTCCATTGGCCCAAAAACGCCAACGATATTTTCCTTGCGATGCGGCTAAAGGATCATTCAGCGCAGTTTGCTCGTATCTTTCAAAGTACATGGGACAGTCCTTTCGAAAGCAGGTTTGAATTACCGATTGCCATGTTGAGTATCCTACCTGCAAGGGAACCGGCTTCAATATAGACGAGGGTTCATATATAACAAGTGTTTGCAGAAGATACTCTGCGCTGGATCAATGAATAATTGATTACCAAGCCACCACCAATTCACAGGATGGCATTGCAGCGCCTGCACAATGCTGCATCTTGCTTCACATTGATCACCATGGATCAATGGAAGTGCAATACTCGAGTGCATTGATATCGATATAAGGACGAGTTATGAGCTGGATTATTACCAAGTATTTGATTACTGCAGGCGTAGTTGTTCTGGTTTCAGAACTAGCCAAACGCAGCGACAAACTCGGTGGCCTGATCGCTGCCTTACCGATGATTACGATCTTGACCCTGATCTGGCTTTATCTTGAGAAGCAGCCAGAAAGCAAACTGGCGAATCATGCCTGGTACACGTTCTGGTATGTGATTCCCACCTTGCCTATGTTTCTTGTTTTTCCGACCTTGTTGCCGCGCATCGGTTTTTGGCCAACGCTAGTGGTATCCACCTTCATTACGATAGCCTGCTTTGCCCTGTTCGCTTTTGTTTTGCGTCGCTTCGGCATCGACCTGCTTTAATAGATAAACAGATGGCAACGGCTCGAACTACACTGAATAAACATTGTCTGATAAACACTGGTTTTTTACAGAACCTGAACCATTTTTGAGAAAGACGCATTAAGCGATTGTTTTTATTGCGAAATCCATCGAAATCCATGCATCGCCATTATTGATGGCGGTTGAGTAAAAAATATACAAAGAATGTGCGTTGTAAAGTGCAGTAGCAGCAAGCCAGAAGAAGCATGCAACCCTATCAACCAATACGGATAGACGGTGGTGCCGGGGTTGATGGAACCAATCATTCAACCAGGAGCAACCAGACATGAAGATCATTCCAGTTGTAACAGTCTTAAGCGCTGTTGTTGTCGTCACGGCGCGCGCCGGTTTTTCAGAATCTCCGATGACAGCCGAAGCCCTCATGAAACCGACCCAGGGCAACACGACAAGTGGCGTCGTGAGTTTTAGACAGCAAGACGACAAGGTCTTGGTCAATGCGCGGATACAAGGCCTGTCACCAGGTCCGCACGGTTTTCATATTCACGAAAAAGGCGACTGCAGTGCACCGGATGCGACCAGTGCAGGAGGTCATTTCAATCCATCCAGCACTAAACACGGCTCCCCTTCGACTGCAGAACACCATGCCGGAGATTTTGGCAATCTGACTGCCGATGCAACGGGAGCAGCAACACTGGCGATCACTGTACCGACCAGCCAAATTACGCTATCTGCAGGCAGCCCGCATAGCATCATCGGCAAAGGCTTGATCGTGCATGCAGATCCCGACGATTACACAACCCAACCCACCGGAAATTCCGGCAAGCGCCTGGCTTGCGGCGTGATCAGTTTGAAATAGGCCAGGCTTAATCTGGGCCAAACGGCGTTGCTGGTTATTAAAACGTTTTTTTACTCATAGTCTGAAGAAGCACCATGACGGCATCTGCCGTCAGCGTGCTTCTTCATTTTTAGGTGTTTTTGAAACAGGTCGGTCATACGTGCGCATGTTCAATCCGCTATGTGAAGCTCCTTCACCACGAATACCCCATCAACCTTGTCGGCGACAAATTTTATCTTGTCGCCTTCCTTCATTTGATCCAGCATCGCGGGATCCTGCACGCGAAATATCATCGTCATGCCCGGCATATCGAGATTATCCAGTGGTCCGTGCTTGATAGTTACCTTGCCGCCTTCCTTGTTAATTCGTCTGACTTCACCTTCGCTCATCGGCGCGGACGGTTTGGCGGCATCGGTAATGTGCGTGGCATTGCTTGCGGTAGCATCGGCGGCATGACTTGCGATACTCGCTGGACCTGCCAGGAAGACGGCAAGGATGGTTTTAGTTAGAAATTTCATGATTTACCCTTTTAAAACATACTTCATTTGAGATTGACGGACACCAGGCCCTGATTAGTTTTTCGCGCTCACAGTAATCGTGCCTACCATGCCCGCTTCGAAATGGCCGGCGATCAGGCAAGCAAAATAGAACTCGCCCGCCTTATTGAAGGTCCAGATAATTTCCTGCGACTGACCAGGCTTGACATGCGCCATGTAGGGAGCCTCATGCTCCATCGTCGGGAATTTCTTCATCAGCGCTGAATGCTGTTGCAATTCCGGCATGCTGCCGATAACGGCCTCGTGCATGATTTTTCCCTTGTTTGCAATGACCAGGCGTATGGTTTCTCCCTTGCTGACCTTGATCAAGCTAGGCGTAAAACGCATGCTGTCATCCATGGCTATCCGTATGGTCCTGCTGGCTGTTGTCGGGTCACCAGCAATACCGAATGCCATCTGTTCGTTTGCCGATGCATCGAATCTGTTTTTTGCAGGGGCCTCATCCCCATGTGCAAACGCCACGCACGATGCGAGCAACAGCGGCAGTGCGACGAGATTAAATTTTTTCATTTTCGCTCCTGTTCATTACTTCAGTTCGTAGGCAACGCTGCCTTTAGGATGCTTGTACCAACCGGGGTCCTTGTAGTCGCCCGGCTTCTGATCCTTGCGTATCTTGACCGTCGTGAACATGCCGCCCATTTCGATCGGACCAAACGGCCCGTTTCCGCTCATCATCGGCAGCGTGTTGTCAGGCAGCGGCATTTCCATGGCTCCCATATCGGCCATACCTTTGTCGCCCATCACCATGTAGTCGGGAATGATGCGTATGATTTTCTCGGCAATCTTGCTGTGATCCACGCCTATCATCGTCGGCACGCCATGCCCCATCGCATTCATCGTGTGATGTCCCTTGTGGCAATGGAAGGCCCAGTCGCCCGCATCAGTAGCATCGAACTCGATCGCACGCATTTGCCCGACTGCCACGTCGGTCGTCACTTCCGGCCAGCGCGCGGATTTGGGTACCCAGCCGCCATCGGTACCGGTCACCTCGAATTCATGGCCGTGGATATGGATGGGGTGATTGGTCATGCTCAGGTTGCCGAAGCGTATCCGCACGCGATCGCCCTGCCGGCATACCAGCGGATCGATGCCGGGAAACACCCTGCTGTTCCAGGTCCAAAGGTTGAAATCCAACATCGTGTTCACCTTCGGCGTGCTGCTGCCGGGTTCGATGTCGTAGGAGTTCAGCAGGAACACAAAGTCGCGATCGACCTTGTGCTGCTCTGGATTCTTCGGATGCGTGACCCAGAATCCCATCATGCCCATCGCCATCTGCGTCACTTCATCCGCATGCGGGTGATACATGAAGGTGCCGGGCCGCTTCGCTTCAAATTCATAGACATAGGTTTTGCCGACCGGGATTTGCGGCTGCGTCACACCGCCCACACCATCCATGCCATTTGGCAGGCGCTGCCCATGCCAATGTATCGTCGTGTGTTCAGGCAGCTTGTTGGTCACGAATATCCGTACCTTGTCACCTTCGACCACCTCTATCGTCGGCCCCGGGCTGGAACCGTTGTAGCCCCACAAAGTCGCTTTCATGCCTGGGGCGAGTTCACGAATCACGGGTTCGGCGATCAGATGGAATTCCTTCCAGCCATTCTTCATGCGCCATGGTGCGCTCCAGCCGTTGATTGTTACCACCGGATTGTAGGGGCGGCCACTTGAGGGCGCGGTCGGCGGCAAGGTGCGCGCATGCTGAACGATCTGCGCTTCCGGAATCGAAGCAGCCCCTGCCTTGCTGACCAAGCCTGCTCCCACAAGCGTTGTTGCAGTTGCGAGAAAACTTCTGCGAGAAATCATGTCGATGCTCATTTTTGTATTCCTTATCAGTGTTCTTTTGCTGTCGATGACGTGGATACGGTATCGGTGAGCGCGGCAGATGCTTGCGCTGCGCCACTGCCATTGATAGCCAACTGCAAATCGGTCTCTGCCAGCCAGTAATCGCGTTGCGCAGCAATCGCGGCATTGACTGCGTTGATCTGTACGCGTGCATCAGCCAGCAGGTCGAATACGCTGGACAGCATGCCGTTGTAGCGCAGCAGCATTTCTTCCGAAATCTGCTTGCGCAGCGGGACAACTTCATCGCGGTAGTGCAGGGAAAGATCATAGGCGGTGCGATAAGCGGCGTAGCGTTCGCGCACCTCAGATTGCGCACGCACGGCGGTGTCGGCAGTGCGATGCAGCGCCTGCATATAGAGTGCTTCTGCCCTGCCCGTTTTAGCCCCGCCCCAGTCAAAGATCGGTAGTTCCAGACTGATCTCATAGCCATTGCTACGCGGACTGCCGTTTTCGCTTTTATTGATGTAACCGGCATCGAGCACGTTGATGAAACGCGTAGCCCTGGTCAGGCCTAGCGCACTGGCGGTGGCTTCGGCATCACGTTTGGCCATTTGTACATCCAGTCTTTGTTGCATGGCCTGCGCTTCCAGCTTGCCCAGTTCCCTGGGCACAGTGGGCAAGTCCGGCAAGGTCGCGGGCAAGACGATCGCTTGATCCGTTCGCAGCAAGCCCAGCATGCGTGTCAATTGCTCACGCGTAGCGAGCGCATATTGCCGACTGCGTGCATGCTGCGCGAGCGTATCCGCATAAGCCATTTGCTCACGCGCCGCATCCAGCTTGTTCCAGTTACCGACTTTCAGCATGCCTTGTGCAAGTTCGGCCCCGGCTTCAGCCGCTTCTTTTGCCTGCGCCATGAAGAGCAGGGTCTGATGTGCGGCAACAGCATTGAAATATGCGCGGCGCGTTTCGCCAGCCAAGGTAACGGCATCGCTTGCGGCCTGCAGTTTTGCCTGTTCAAAACGACCGCTCTCTATCTTGCTGCGCATCGGGATAGTCAACAAACCGACCAGGTCGAACATCACGCTGCGGTCAATCTCGACAGTTCCGCCGCCGCTCAGGCGACTGAATGAAAACCCGGGATTGCGCATGCGACCGGCCTGTACCAGATCGGCTTCGGCAATCCCCAGCTGGGCCAGCTTTGCTTGCAGACCAAGGTTGTTGATCAAGGCAATCTGTACCGCGCTGTCTGCGGTGAGTGGTTGCGCCAGCAGATCGCGTACCGTTTTGTCCAGGCGGCTGCGCTCGCTATCGCTGCTTACGCGTTGTGGAATCTGGCCGGTGCGCTCGCGGGTCAGTGCGGCAACGTCGGCCATGCCGCCATCTGTGGAAAAGCTGGCGCAACCAGACAGCATGGCAAGCGTGGCCAACGCTGCAATTGATGAACAAATCGGCGACCGAAATGGCGAATGCAATAGAATTTTCATGAAATTCTCGTTTAATAAATGATGGGAATCAGCGCACGGCATGCGTGCGCGCATCAATCTCAGCTTGAACCGCAGCTTGAACAGTGACGCCGTTCAAGCAGATTGATTACCGTGATTTAAACGAGAGAAGGCTTGGGCGGGCGTTTTATCCCGTCAGGGATAAAACCGAAGAACGGAGAGGATGGTGAAGAAACAACGGGTGTTGAAACAAGCGGAAAAACCAGCAGATCCGGTAGCCCCGGCAACATCGCGACACCGATGCAGCATACTGCACACGCACTACACTTTGCGTTGGCGTGCGCATGGGTCTGATCATTCTGTTCATGCGCCGGTGTCACAGCCTCGTCAACCTGCACGTTCACTTGATGATGTGCATGTTCGACGCTATCAACACTCATTTGATGATGTGAATGAGCCGAATTTTCTACCGCCTCTGTCGCCGCAATCACATGCTGTATCTGCGGTACACAAGACAATTGCGTGACAGCAGCAAAACCCTGCAGTGGCAAAGCCAGCGCAAGCAGCCACAACATCGGAGTCTTGAAAAGTCGGTTCATCGTCAAAGTGTAGCACGGCGCATATGCCGTCTGGTTTGGTTGGGTCAACCGCAGCGATCAGCTGCCGCGGCGAGCTTCTATATTACTTCAGGAAAAACTGTACTGCCAATTCAACGATAGGCGGCTGTATCGAGTGATTGCCTTCGAACTCCAGATACGTCACGTCGTAACCAGCCGCCTTCAACTTCTCGGCATGCGGGCGTCCGCTGGTTTCAATCGGCAATTGCTCATCCGACAAGCCATGCGCGATGAATATCCTGGGAGCGCCTTCCTGCATGAAGACCGACATGAAGCCGCCGGAAAACACGATGACGTGGGTAATCAGATCGCCATTCGTGATGCCGTTCGACAGCGAATAACTGCCGCCATCCGAAAATCCCGCAAAGCCGAAATGATCGGGATCGATAAAGTAATGTGCCGACACTTCAGTCAAGGCCTGATTCAGGCGCTGCAGATCAGGACCGTTGCCGCCTATAACGATATCCCAGGTCGGATAAATCGATTGCGGCACCAGCAACAGGAACTGATTGCGCTCGGCATGCTGCTCGAGGAAGGGCATTATTTTTTCTGCACTGCCGCCGCCGCCGTGGAACAAGACCAGCAAAGGCACGGCAACTTCTTCTTCAAGCCCGGTGGGAACATACAGAATGGCGTCGCGTTCTTCGGCTATGCCGAGAGAATGGCGACCAGGCTGCAACGGTGGTTTGGTAGGAGCTGTCGGCGTAAAGGAAAGCCGGCCCATCAGAGAAGGATCGATCATGCCGCCATCTTACCTTTTTCATCCGAAATTGAAAACGGCCGGGGACGCGCTACAGCCAGATTTCGGCCAGGTTTTGGCTGCGGGCCGGAACATCCGGCGCCAGAATATGGCTTGCCATGTGCATGCATCCAATCACATGCAGCCTGGAATATTCAAATAGCCATTCAAATAAATATTGCGGCACCTGCCCCGTTCAGCAACACAGGGCGAGGCAGGTGCATCGCCGTTTTACTAAAAGCTCCGTTTGACCGGCGGTGTCCACTGATACAACCAGGTTTCCGACAAGGTTTGTCCATCTGCGGTCAGATACAGGCGCAAATCGATGGGCCCCTGGATGTCGTCACTGATCTTCAAATCGAACATGCCGCGATAGCCTTTGATATCGTCCAGCGGCCGCGCCGACACGACTTCCACCGATCCTTTGCTGGCTGTCACCATCGCTTCGACCTTGGTATCGCGTCCCAGCAATGCCAGATCGCCACCGCTGAAGTCGACCGCAAAGCGCCATGAAAAATAGGTACGCTGCTTGCCCACCACACCGCCTATGCCGGTGCGTGTCGCCACCACGGTGGCCGCCTGCGGGCTGACCGGCATCTTGGCGCCCCAGTGCAGCTTGTAGCCGAACAATAATTCCTGCCCGGGTTGCGGTATCGCTTCCGGATTCCAGAAGGCGACGATGTTGTCGAAGGTTTCATCGACGGTAGGAATCTCGACCAACTGAACCGAGCCTTTACCCCAACCCGATTTGGGCTCTACCCACAGGCTGGGTCGGCGATCATAAAACACGCCATCATCCTGATAGTGATCGAAGTTGCGATCGCGCTGCATCAAGCCAAAGCCGCGCGGGCTTTGATCAGCGTAGGCGTTGAAACGCAGGTTTTCAGGATTGACCAAAGGTCGCCATATCCATTCGCCGTTACCCGACCACATCGACAAACCATCGGAGTCATGTATCTCGGTGCGCCAATCATTGCTGATGCGCCTGTCGTTTTCCGCCGTCAGGAACATGCTGGTCAACGGCGCGATACCCATGCGTTCGATCGCCTTGCGCGGATAAAGCGCTACGTCGATATCCATCAACAGGGTCGCGCCCGGCAAGATTTCGAAGCGATAGGCGCCTGCCACGCTAGGCGAATCCAGCAAGGCATAGACCACCAGCTTGCTGGACTGCTTGGCTGGACGTTCCAGCCAGAATTCAGTGAAGCGCGGAAATTCTTCCGGCCGTGCCATGCCGCAATCGATGGCCAGACCGCGCGCCGACAAGCCGTATTGCCAATCGCCGCCGACTGCGCGGAAATAACTGGCACCCAGAAACGCGGCAATATCCCGCACCAGATCCGTATGGAAATTAACGCGAAAACCGGCAAAGCCCAGATCCTTCGGCAAGTCAGCGCCCTTCAAGCCGCTTTTGCCGTAATTGAACATCTCCGGATCGTAGGCCAGCTCACGCGCCTTGCCATCTTCCAGCTCATGGATCTTCACGGACTGCGTCGCGTACATGCCGAGATGGAAAAACTTGGTTTGAAAACGCAGCTTGTCCTTGCCCCACAAGGCGTGATCATCGCGATAGCCTATCGACTGATACTGATCCCAATCAAGCGCCTTGACCTTGGCAGGCACCTTGTCGACGGTCTGCTGATAGGGCTTGCCAGCAATGTCGCGTGCACGCCCTTTCAGGAAGGCGTAATCGAAGAGTTCCGACTTCCCTAAGGTTTTGAGTTTGGCGGGAGCATTGCCGGCAGCGTACAAGGACGGCGCGGAAAAACCAGCCAGCGCGAGCGCGGCGGAAGCTTTGAGTAGGTCACGACGTTGCATCAGACTCCTTTATTGATTTGTTGAATGTTGGCAATGAATCACAACTCGATTTGGCACAGGCAAACGGATAACGTTCAATATTCGTGCCATGGTTTATGCATCAAATCTGCGCAACAAACATGAAAACATCATTTTCCATCACCATGCTGCCCCACAAAATATCTTTATAAATCACTTTAATAATTTATATTTAATGTCAATGAATCATAAGCTTGGAATAATTATTTAAAGCGTTTTATTATTATTGAATAAGGAGAAATAGCAAGGGATCTCCATGATGATTTCAGCCAGGCAAGAAATTTAAACTGCTCACTTAGAAGACAATTTATGCCATGTTCGTTATCATTTCAGCTTCAGCCACTGAATGAAAAAAGGAAGCTTCAATGAGCGACACGAACACCAGCGCAGCACCCGTAGAAACCGTTACAAAAAGTGAAGTTGCTTCATTCTGCCGTCACCTTGGCCGCAGCCTGAAGGGCATCACGACGAACGATACCGCCCTCGCCGTCCATCTGATGCGCGAATCCGAATACCTCGAACGCAATAAATTCACTGCCGCATCTGAAATGTTCGCTGCAGTTGCGCGCACACTCGACCCTAACCTGCCGGTCAATCCTGACGCTTCCTGAGCGTAGGTGGACGACGCAGAATCATGTGCGTCGTCCACATAATCCCACCTCGAAACCAGCCAGCTTTTACATCTCGTAGATAGCACTTCCGCGGCACGCATCAAGATTTCAATCAACTTTTAAATCAAGATTTAAATCAGGATTTCACCGCGCTGCTATCCGGACCATGTCTGCCTCTTGCCTGACGCTGTGTATATTTTGTCAGTGCAGACGGCTTGATCAATTGGTATCAGTTACAAAAAATATCGACTCGGCGGTGCGATAACCACATACATCTTCTGCAAACGACGCTATGATCGCAGCCGGATGCAATCATTCTTCGAGCATATATGATCAGGTCTTTTCTCTTTGCAGCACTCTTCACCCTTACTGCATCAGCCTCGGCCATGTCCCTGGGTTCCAAGCATGCCATCGTGATTGATGAAGCTACCGGCAAGGTACTCTTCGAGAAAAACGCCAGCGATATCGTGCCGATCGCCTCGCTCACCAAGCTGATGACAGCCATGGTTGTGCTTGATGCCCGCCTCGATATGCATGAACATATCGTGATCACAGAG
This sequence comes from uncultured Herminiimonas sp., assembly GCA_964406085.1. Lineage (GTDB taxonomy): Bacteria > Pseudomonadota > Gammaproteobacteria > Burkholderiales > Burkholderiaceae_D > Oxalicibacterium. Next base: position 223,343 of record CAYOQL010000001.1, on the reverse strand, counting down.
GAAGATGTCGACGTACTCAAATTCAGCTCATCGCGGGTGCCGGTCGGTGCCATTCTGACGCGCCTCAACCTGCTCGAACTTGCATTGATGTCGTCGGACAATCGCGCTGCCCATGCTTTGGCGCGCACCTATCCGGGCGGCATTGAATATTTCAAGGTAGCGGCGCGCAACAAGGCGCATGCACTGTCGCTGCGACGCACCAATATCGAAGAGCCTACCGGCCTGTCGCCATTCAATACCTCGACTGCAAGCGATCTGGCCAAACTGGCGATGGCAGCGTCCCGCTATCCGGAAATCGAAAGAATCACGACCGTATCAGGCGACATGATTGAGGTTGGCGGTTCGGCGCGTCACTATCACAACACCAACAAGCTGGTCGGCGACAAGAACTGGACGATCTCGCTTTCCAAAACCGGTTATACGCAAGAAGCCGGACGCTGCATCATCATGCGCGTGCGTACCGCCGGTCGCGATGCAATCATGGTGCTGCTGAATGCGCGTGCCAGTGCAAATCGCACAGCCGATGCCATCAGCCTGCATCGCTTCCTGATGACGGAACGCCAACAGCCAGTCATGGCTGGCTTGAACATCAAATAAAACGTTGAGCTGTATGTGACGCGACACCCTATCCGGTTCAGGATAGTGATCGCTGCTTGACGAAAAACCTGCCTTTAAGTCGAATGACTCAAATGTGGCGCTGAAACTCCACCGGTCTGGTTTCGACTGGGGCCTCTAGCTTGTTTCCGGACATATCTTGCGAGTCGCTTGCCGGATTCGACGCGCAGCTGGAACAGCTGCTGCAACCGCTACCGCAACCTCCACCCGACGACTCATCAGGCGTCATGAAGCTTCCCAGCTTGCGGACCGGCAGTGATTGCGAAGGCTGGTTCAGCATGCGCGCCAAAGCCAGCTGTCTGCCGCGCACCCACTTCGGCATCACCTTGCGCAATACGTACAAAGCACTCATCAGTACAACGATGCCGATGACCGCATTCTGTACAAATCCATACATGCTCATGTGAGTGCCTTCGCAATTTGATAGGTCAAAAACGCGGCCAGATAAGCCAGGCCAAACAGATAGCCGGCGGACACCGCAACCACGCGCCAGGAATTCGTTTCGCGCCGTATCACGGCCAGCGTCGACAGGCATTGCGGTGCAAATACATACCAGGCCAGCAAAGCCAGCGCAGTCGCCAGCGACCATTGTGCGGCAATCACCGGACCGAGCTGGGCGGCCACTGCATCTTCACTGCCAGACATGGCATACACAGTTCCCAGCGCGGCAACGGCAACTTCGCGCGCAGCCAGGCCCGGTATCAAGGCAATACAGATTTGCCAGTTGAAGCCAATCGGCGCGAATACCGGTTCGATAAACTTTCCTATCATGCCGGCCAGACTGTAATCAATCGCCGGCATCGTTGCGCCGTCAGGCGGTGATGGAAAAGTCGACAAGAACCACAGCAGTACAGTCAGTGACAGGATGATGGTGGTGACGCGACGCAAGAAGATATAGGCACGCTCCCACAAGCCGATCGCAATATTGCGCGGGCTTGGCAAGCGATAGGATGGCAATTCCATCAATAATGCATGCTCGCTTTTATCCTTGCGCATGCGCTTGATAAACCATGCAACCGCCAGCGCGCTGGTCACGCCCGACAGATACAAAACAAACAAGACGATGCCTTGCAGATTAAAGAAATTCCATACCGTCGTGTTTGGTATGAAGGCGGCGATCAGCAATGTATAAACCGGCAGGCGTGCTGAACAGGTCATCAGCGGTGCCACCAGTATTGTGGTCAGGCGATCGCGCGGGTCTTGAATACTGCGGGTCGCCATCACGCCGGGAATCGCACAGGCAAAACTGGAAAGCAATGGAATGAAGGACCGCCCTGTCAGTCCGGCCTTGAACATCATGCGGTCCAGCAGGAAGGCGGCACGCGGCAAATAACCGGATTCTTCCAGCACCAGAATAAACAGAAAAAGAATGAGAATTTGCGGCAGGAAAACCAGTACTGCTCCCAAACCGGCAAACAGACCATCGACGATCAAGCTGCGCAACAAACCATCCGGCAAGGTGGAAGCGAACCATTCACCAGTGAAAGTCACACCTTGCGTGATACCGTCCATCAAAGGCTCGGCCCACGAGAACACCGCCTGGAATATAAAGAACATCACTGCCGCCAGAATCATCAGGCCGAATACCGGATGCAAAGCCCAACGATCAATCGCGTCATCCACCACTGCGGTGGCACGCGGCATGGTCACCGCGGCGGCCAGAATCTGGCGTACATGGGTATGCAGATCGGCGTCACTCTCGAACGCGACTGGCTCCGGCGCACTCACTTGCATTTGATCAATGTGCGCCACCAGATTTTTGGTGCCACCATGCTGAATCGCGACGGTCTCGATGACGTCCATACCTAGTTGTCGCTGCAACTCTTCACGGTCTATCGTGATGCCACGCTTGCGCGCCGCATCCATCATGTTCAACGCCAGCACCATCGGACGTCCGAGGCGTTTGACTTCCAGCACAAACCGCAGGTGCAAACGCAGATTGGTCGCGTCGGCCACGCAGACGATCAAATCCGGTAACTCCTCACCTGGAAAATGCCCCAGGCAAATATCGCGCGTGACGACTTCATCCGGACTGGTTGCGGCAAGACTATAAGCGCCAGGCAAATCCAGCAATTTGAAAACGCGGCCGGACGGCGCAGTAAAGCGCCCTTCCTTGCGTTCCACCGTTACACCGGCGTAATTGGCTACCTTCTGCCGGCTACCCGTCAGCTGATTAAACAAGGCGGTCTTGCCGCAGTTGGGATTGCCGACCAGTGCAATGCGCGAAATACCTGAAATAGCCATATGTCTAAAAATTACTGTTCAAGATGAATACTGACGCGCTGCGCTTCCGAGCGACGCAGGGCAAAACGCGTAAATCCAATTTGCACCAGCAAAGGATCGGCACCGATCGGACCGCGCGCAACGATGCGCACCGGTTCACCTGAAACGAAACCGAGTTCACGCAAACGCTTGGCAATCGGATCATCGCTCTCGATGTTCGTTACCTGATCGACAACTGCGGAAGTGAAAGGAGGAAGTTCGGAAAGATTCACACAAAGCCAAAATTAAATAACAATGATTCTCATTATAATCTAATTCGACTTACAAGTTATATCCCTACGCATGCTCCATCGTCCGAGCACTGCATTGTTTTTTCAATCGAAAGCCAGGCGCATCGGCAACATGCTGGACGTGACGAAGCCATGCCTGGAATAGAAGTTTTGTGCAGCCTTGTTGGCACTGTCGGTGAGTAGGGTGATGCGCCTGCAACCACGATCACGCGCTAGCGAAATAGCGTCCGTCAAAAGCCGGGTGCCGACCTGTTCCCTGCGGCAGGCAGAGCTGACGATCATGTCTTCCAGCAACGCTACCGGCGCGCCAAGCGCGGTAGAAACCGTAAACAGCATGTTCAGCATGCCGACCACTTCGCCCCCGTTCCCATTGCGCCGCGCGAGCAAGATGACGCCAGTATCCGGATGATTCATAATCGTCAGCAAGCCCCTGCACTGCGTCTCGCTGTCCGGCGTGAACTCTTGTTCTTGCGAAAACAGTTCCGCCAGTAATGCACTTAGCGCCGGAATGTCAGCAGGAGTTGCCGTTTCTATCAACATCTGGGAATGGAAATCTGCGTTTGATGGGCGAGGAAATTACTGGATGAAAATTACTGGATGAAAAAGTGAAAGACCTTGAGGCCGCTAAATGATCATGCCGCCCGAAGGTCGACATGATCCGGTCCGACGCAGTACGCAGCTGTCAGCCTGCGTGTTTCTTGACCCAGGCTACATAGGCATCCATCCAGCCTTGCAGGAATTTCTTGCTGCCTTCGCCGATATTTCCATCTGCGTCAAACAAACCATCCTTGGCATGAATAAAGGCTTCCGGCTGGCCTAGGGTGGGTACATCAAGATAGGCCAGAATATTACGCAAATGCTGTTGCGCCAGCGCCGTGCCGATTGCGCCGACGGAGACACCGAGTACACCGGCGGGTTTGCCTGCCCACGCGTTTTGACCGTAAGGACGCGACGCATGATCGATCGCATTCTTGAGCACGCCGGGAATCGAGCGATTGTATTCTGGCGTCAGGAACAACAAACCTTGCGACGCCGAAATGTCTGCTTTCAAGCGCTTCACTTCGGCGGAAGGATTGCCGTCATCGTCCTGATTATAGAGAGGCAAATCGCCGATCTGCAGCTGCTTGAACACGAACTCTGCAGGCGCGAGCTTGGCGAGCGCGCTGGCCATTTTCTGATTGAAGGAATCCTTGCGCAGGCTGCCGACGACAACTGCAATTTGATATTGGCTCATGCTGTTCTCCTTGTTCGAAACTTGAAATGAATGGGCATTGCTACCCGATAAACGAAACCCGCTTTATCAAGGCAGCTTTATTGCATGCAGTGTTGAAGCATACCCTTGTTAGCCCCGCACCGCAGCGCCCGCGTCATTCAAGTATTTGTTCTGGCAGCGCCGGGCAAACGGTTTCCAGGTTTATCATGTGCGCCATCGTCGATCATTTCCCCTGCAAGGCATGAAGCCCGAACACCTCTCGCTACTGGTCAGTCAAACCATGCCATATGGAAAATACAAAGGCCGCCTGCTGGCCGATCTGCCCGGGCATTATCTGGGCTGGTTCGCGCGCGAAGGCTTTCCAAAAGGCGAACTCGGCAGCCTGATTGCCTTGATGTACGAGCTCGATCACAATGCCTTGCGTCACTTGCTGGATCCACTGCGTGCGCGCTGACGCAGCACGTTAGCGCACCGGACCGGCCTGCGGCAAACCACACTCCACCATGTCGATCAGGCGCTGCCCGATCGCCTCCGCCTGATCTGCATCAAGGGCGCGCAAAGGACCGTCGATCAGCAACATCGACAAGCCATGCACGGCAGACCACGCCAGAAATTCCGCTCCCGCTCGCCGCTCGGCAGGCAGCACTCCTGCCGCCAGCATTTCATCCAGCGCACGACCCAATAACTGAAAAGGCGTCAAACCACTTTTGCCAGCCATTTCCGCCACGCCAGCTTTCTGCAAATCTTCGTGAACCGAAAATGCGGTGCGAAACAACCCGGGTTCGGCGCGGGCAAAGCGCATATATCCGGTGCCCACCGCACGCAAATGTGCACGGGCGACATCAGCGGCGTGACCTTCTTCCTTCACCTTACCCCACTCCGCTTCGATAGCCAGTGCCAGTTGGGCTTGCGCCGCCGCACACACTGCCTGCAATAGCGCGTTGCGATCGGCAAAGTGGCGATAAGCAGCATTGGGGGCAACACCGGCCTGACGCGTCGCCTCGCGCAACACCACAGCACCCGGACCACCCAGTCGCGCCAGTTGCGTACCGGCATCCAGCAATGCGCGCTGCAAATCGCCGTGCCGATAGGTTTTTCGTTTAGGCGACTCCATTTTATTTGTCATTTTCTATAATTGTGTACGCTGTCCACTATCTATCCTATTATTTATGCGGACCGCCCACAACACCTCATTTCAAAGGAGAAATATCATGGATCAAGCCGTTGTAAACATCAAAGCCGAAACCGATATCCGTAACCTGATCGAGAGTTGGGAAAAGGCCGCCAGTGCAGGCAATCTGGACGCCATCATGTCGCACTACGCACCCGAAGTGATTGCCTATGACGCCATCGCGGCGCTGCAATTCAAGGGCGCGGAAGCCTACAAAAAGCATTGGAAAATGTGTCTTGAAATGTGTAGCGGCCCGATGACCTTCAAGATGCATGACTTGCATATAGGCGTCGGCGAAGAAATCGCTTACAGCCATTGCCTGAATCATTGCGGTGGCACTGACAAGGATGGCCATCAGCATTCTTCGTGGATGCGCGTATCCAGCGCATATCGAAAAATAAAGGGCCAATGGCGCATCGTGCATGAACACTTTTCTGCCCCTTTTGATCCCGAAAGCGGCAAGGCGCTGTTTGATCTGCAGCCTTAAGTCATAAGCCATCGATGGTCGCTGCGCACGACCAGGCGAGCAAGAAAGATACGGCTTCACCGTATGCATCGAATCGATTGATACCAGATAAAAGACGCGATCAACGCGCAAGCATGCAGCATCGTCAGGGAGTACAGACTGAACCATTGTTCCGGCAGTGAGCATAGGCCGGACATACATACCCAAGGAGAACCATCATGAGCCAGACCAAAGTACAAGCAATACCGAACGGGATGCACAGCGTCACACCGCATCTGGTGTGTGACGGTGCAGCCGCTGCCATTGCGTTTTATATCAAGGCATTCAATGCAGTGGAGTTGGCGCGTCTGCCCGGCCCGGATGGAAGAATAATGCATGCGCAAATCCGTATCGGCGATTCCTGCGTCATGCTGGTAGACCAAATGCGCGACTGTGGCGCGCTGGGGCCGAAGGCGTTGAAAGGCTCGCCGGTTACGCTGCATCTGTATGTCGAAGATGCCAATGCGGTATTCAATCGCGCCGTGGCAGCCGGTGCCACCGTCAAGCTCGCCATGGACGATATGTTCTGGGGTGATCGCTACGGTGTGGTGGAAGACCCATTTGGCCACAATTGGTCGATCGCGACACACATTCGTGATGTCAGCCCCGAAGAAATGAAACAGGCGCTCGAAAAAATGGTTACCGCCACATCATGAATTCATCAGCGCCCACTGTTGCGCTGACGCGCAAGGTATTCAACTGACTTTGCGAAAAGTCAGATTGATACGATGCTGGCCTAGCAGCGGGTGACTTGCCTGCTTGAGTGGCAGCACGCCGTGATAGCGCAACCTTGCGGCGCCGCCCCACACCACGACATCGCCATGCGCCAGCGGTATGCGCATGGCTTTTTCTTCGCGCCGCATGCCGCCAAATAAAAACATGGCGGGGACGCCGAGCGAAACCGAAACGATGGGTTGCTTGAAATCGCGTTCGTTTTTATCCTGGTGCAAGGACATGCGTGCACCGACCTCGTAGCGATTGATCAGGCAGGCATCCGGTGTGAAATCGTTGAAGCCGGCTTGCGTTGCCGCTGCTTGCGCGAGCCGCGCCATGAAATCCGGCATCTCCGGCCAGGCATGTCCGGTTTCAGGATCTGTGTGCTCGTAACGATAGCCGCTGCGATCCGTCACCCAGCCGTAAGTCCCGCAATTGCTCATCGCGACCGACATCCGAAAACCGCCGGGTGTGACCATGTGGCGTAACGGGGATGCGGCAAGAATGTTTTTCAGCGCTGCAAGAATGTTCGCTTCTTGATCAAGAGCGAAACCGCGCAACACAACTGCACCTGCGCACAAGGGCTCTTGCCAGGTGCGCCTGCTTTCTTGATCATCGAACAAGCTCAAGGTCATGTCATTCTCCTCAAGTCACTCACTGAAAAGACTGCCGAAGCGGCCGCACAGTCGAACCCTGCCCTGCGCATCATGAATGCCAGGCAAACAGGCGCAGCTTATTTGACGCGCTGCTTTTCGAGCTTGCGCGCCAGCGTGCGTCTGTGCATACCCAGCCTGCGGGCTGCTTCAGAAATATTGAAATCCGTTTCCACCAATACTTCATGTATGCGCTCCCACTCGAGCGTCTTGATCGATGTCGAACGGCTGGTCAGCTCTATCTCGTTTACGCCGGCGACATGACCAAATGCCGCTTCGATGTCATCAGTATTCGACGGCTTCGCCAGATACTGGCAGGCACCCAGCTTAATCGCCTCTACCGCCGTGTTCAGGCTGGCAAATCCGGTCAACACGACAATCAGCATCGCCGGATCATGCTTGTGCAGCATCTGTACGCAAGCGAGGCCGGATGTATTTCCTTCCAGCTTGAGATCGACGACCGCATAACCGGGTGAATGCTCGCGCAGCAAGGCACTGGCAGCGTCCTGATTCGGCGCCAGCAAAACGGTATATCCGCGACGCTCGAACGAGCGCCCCAATGTGCGCGCAAATGCGGCGTCATCTTCAATCAGCAACAACAAGCGATCAGTCGACATTTATTCTTCCTCATCCAGACTGATGGCAGCGAGCGGCAAAGTCAATTCAACCAGCGCACCGCCCTGCTCTCGATTACGCGCGCTGACACTTCCACCCAGCTTGCGCGCCACATTCACGACCAAAAACAAGCCAAGACCGCTGCCCGGGCGTCCTTTGGTCGATTGATAAGGCTTGCCTATCTGCGTCAGCATGGCAGGCGCAAAGCCGGGGCCTTTATCCGTGACGCGTAAGGTCAGCGTATCGCCTTGGCGCGACGCTTCCAGGCTTACCCATTGCGGCGAGGCGTCAAATGCATTATCGAGGACATTGCAAATCATTTGCTTCAATACAGAATCGAACACCACAGGCACGTCATGCGCAATCCGGTTGATGTATTCGAATGAAGCGACCGGCCTGCTTTTACGCCACTCGGTTGCAAGATCATCGAGGAACGTGCTGAGCGTCGTCTTGACCGAGGATTCACCACGTGCTTCACCAGCTGACAGCAAAATGCTGCTGACGATACTTTTACAGCGCTGCAACTGCGTTTCCATCTCGGTAATTTCTTCCAGCAAGACCTTGTTATGGGTGAATTCCGGCATGTGTTTCCAATCACCCAGAATCACCGACAGCGTGGCCAGCGGAGTCCCTAGCTCATGCGCCGCACCGGACGCCAGCAGACCCATGCGCACGATATGTTCTTCTTCCAGCGCGCGTTTGCGGAACTCTGCCAGTTGTGCATCGCCGGCACGAAGATTCTGGCTGATACGTGTCATGAAAAAAGCCAGCAAGATGCCATTCAAGGTAAAGCAGATCAACAGGCCCTGCACATACAAGCTGAAAAAACGCAGTTGATGATCGTAAGGCAATGCGAGTGGACTTGAAAAAAGTGTAAGACCGACCAGGCAGGCGCTGGTGATGGCAACAATGCTCCAGGTAGACCATGCTTCCAGCAACATCGCGCTCAAGATGACCTGCAGCAGATACAGGAAGATGAACGGATTGGTGGTGCCACCGCTCAGGTAAAGCTGTGCGGTCAGAATACCAACATCGACCAGCATCGCAAGGAACAACTCATTGTTCGAAACGAAAGGCCGCTCGTGCCAACGCAAATGACTGGCAATGTTGAAGGCAACCAGGCACACGAGCACTTCCAGCATGTGACGCACCGGGAGGTCGATCCCGAAGATCAGCGTGACGACTGCAATCGTCGTGATTTGGCCGACAACAGCGATCCAGCGCAGCTGGATCAGTTGCTGCATATTTTTATGGCCGGTGGAATTTTCTGCACGCGCTGCGGTGCTTCGAATTTTCAGGTCTTCTTTAACCGAAAGAGTTTCAGTTTTTCCCAGCATCTTCAGTTTCTCTGTCTATACAATCGGCGCGGCTGGCAGCGCCAAGAGAATCAGCCCGCTCGTCTAGCCTTGCGCTCTTCACGTGTCACCCAAAAGGCTGCACCTGTCACCATCAAGGCAAGAGCATACCAAGTAAGTGCATAGACCATATGGCTATTGTGAAATGCGATCACCGTCAAACCGGCGACTGGACGAATTACCGATGCATCGGCATTGCTGGAACTTATGTCCTTATCGACTTCAGCATCGATAAAGTAAGGTGCAACACGTGACAGGCCGTGCGCCGCCCCAAGCGCTTGCACGTCGCGCGAATACCAGCGATTGTCGGCGGGATCGTTTTTACGCAGGAAGCCGCCCACCGGTTCGCTGATGCGCAATAAACCGCTTACCCGTACCCCGTCGGCATTGCCAAGCACAGATATATTTACCTTTTCCTGATCGGCAAATATCGCCTTGCTCTGCGCTTCCGTGATGAAACCGCGATTAATGAATACGATAGTCCCATCGGTTTGACGCAAAGGCGTCAACAACCAGTAGCCGCTGCCGAGTTCAGTGACCGCTTGTACTCTGCTGGAAAGTGCATGCAGAAACACACCGCTGGCGCTGACATGCAGATACTCATCGTTGGCGGCACTGACGTGCGGCCAGGAATCAGGCCCGGGAGCAGCAATTGGCGCAGCATGCACACGCTGATCTACGCGCTCGATAAGCGCGAGCTTCCATTGCAGGCGATAAACCTGCCAGGTCCCGAGCGCGAAAAAACCGGCGAATAGCAGCAAGGCACATATCGCCAAAGCGATACGCGTTGTACTGGAACGTAAAGACGGCTCGGTTTCCTGCGAAACCGAGCCGTTCTTGTTTTGCAACTCTTGCACCATTATTTCTTGGGCATTTGTGGCATCGGATCCATCGTCGCCGATGGCATATGCATTTCGCCAGTCGGATCCGACATGTGAGGCATCATATTGGTATTCAGGTGATACATGACCCAGATCGAACCTACCAGCATGATGACCACCACCATGACGGTAAACACCAGTGCCAGCATGCTCCAGCCACCTTCGGATTTGGTGTTCATATGCAGGAAATAAATCATGTGAACCACAATCTGCACTGCTGCAAAACCAAGAATAACGAACGCTGTTGTGCTGGAGCTGGTAATAACCTTGCCCATTACCAGCCAGAACGGAATCGCTGTCAAAATCACCGACAGGATAAAACCAATCGTATAAGTTTTCAGGCTGCCATGATCAACATGGTCTTCGTGGCCGTGATCGGCATGTGCGTGATGATCGCTCATGGCAGGACTCCCATCAGATAAACAAAGGTAAAGACGCCGATCCAGATCACGTCCAGGAAATGCCAGAACATGGACAGGCACATCAGGCGACGACCGTTTTCAGGAATCAATCCGTGACGCTTAAGTTGGAACATCAAGGTAACCAACCACACGATACCAAAAGTCACGTGCAAACCGTGAGTAGCAACCAGTGCAAAGAACGCCGTCAGGAAGCCACTACGATGAGGGCCTGCGCCTACGTGGATCAAGTGGCTGAACTCGTACAGTTCCAGTGCAAGGAAGGCTGCGCCCAGCAAACCGGTCACTGCCAGCCAGATCATGGTGGCACGCAGGTTTTTCTTCTGCGATTCCAACATGGCAAAGCCGTAGGTAATCGACGACAACAGCAGGAAAGCCGTATTCATCGCCACCAATGGCAAGTCAAACAAGTCGGCACCAGTTGGGCCGCCAGCATAATTACGACCCAAAACAGCGTAAGTGGCGAACAGACAAGCGAAGATCAGGCAATCGCTCATCAGGTACAACCAGAAACCCAGCAAGGTGCTGCTTTCCGGATGATGCTCATCTACGTAATAACGCGCGCTCGGATCAGCGCCAGCATCAGCGCTTAATGCGCCAGGATAATTTGCAGTAATTTCAGACATGGCTTTCCAGCAAACGTGTGCGATTTTCTTCGGTACGGGTTACTTCTTCCGCCGAGATGTAGAAATCGCGTTTGTAATTAAAGGTATGAATAATGATGGCAGCCATCATCACGACAAACATAGCGCCAGCGCCCAACCACATGTGCCAGATCAGGCAGAAGCCGATCGCTGCGCTCAATGCAGAAATAATGAAACCGGCAGCCGTGTTTTTCGGCATGTGGATTGCTGTATAGCCCTTCAACGGACGCTCGTAGCCATTCTTCTTCATGTCAGCCCATGTGTCGTTGTCATGTACACGTGGTGTGAATGCGAAGTTGTAGTCTGGCGGTGGCGACGAAGTCGACCATTCCAGCGTACGGCCATTCCATGGATCGCCAGTCACATCGCGCAATTCTTCGCGACGTTTGAAGCTGACATAGAACTGCATCAGCATCGAGCCGACACCCAACGCAATCAGTACAGCACCGACAGCTGCGATCTGGAACCAGATTTGCAGCGATGGATCCTGGAACTGACTCATGCGACGTGTCACGCCCATCAGACCCAATACGTACAACGGCATGAACGCCATCCAGAAACCAACGAGCCAGAACCAGAACGAGCACTTACCCCAGAATACATCCAGCTTGAAGCCGAATGCCTTCGGGAACCAGTAGTTGATTGCAGCGAACACACCGAACACCACACCACCGATAATCACGTTGTGGAAGTGAGCGATCAGGAACAGGCTGTTATGCAACACAAAGTCGGCTGGTGGAACCGCCAGCAACACACCTGTCATGCCACCGATCACGAATGTGATCATGAAGCCCATGGTCCACATCATCGGCAATTCAAAGCGAATGCGACCGCGATACATCGTGAACAACCAGTTGAAAATCTTCGCACCGGTCGGGATCGAAATAATCATCGTCGTGATACCAAAGAACGAGTTGACACTCGCGCCTGAGCCCATCGTGAAGAAGTGATGCAGCCAGACCAGGTAAGACAGGATGGTAATGACGACCGTCGCATACACCATCGAGGTGTAACCGAATATGCGCTTGGCAGAGAATGTCGATACCACTTCCGAGAACACGCCGAACAGCGGCAGAATCAAGATATAAACTTCCGGGTGACCCCAGATCCAGATCAAATTCACGTACATCATGGCGTTGCCGCCCAAGTCGTTCGTGAAGAAATTGGTATCAAATACACGGTCCAGCGACAACATTGCCAGCACAGCCGTCAGGATAGGGAATGCGGCGACGATCAACACGTTGGTGCACAAGGCAGTCCACGTAAATACCGGCATTTTCATCAAATCCATACCCGGCGCGCGCATCTTGACGATGGTTGCGATCAGGTTGACACCAGACAGCAAGGTGCCTACCCCGGCTACCTGCAGTGACCAGATGTAATAGTCGACCCCTACCCCCGGACTAGCCAAAATGCCTGACAGTGGTGGATATGCCAACCAGCCGGTACGAGCGAACTCACCGACGAACAGTGAAGCCATCGTCAATCCGGCGCCGAAGGTTGTCATCCAGAAGCTGAAGTTATTCAGGAACGGGAAAGCAACGTCACGCGCACCGATTTGCAAAGGCACGACATAGTTCATCAAACCGGTTACCAGCGGCATCGCCACGAAGAAAATCATGATCACGCCGTGCGCGGTAAAGACTTGGTCGTAGTGATGCGGCGGCAGGAAACCAGGGTTATCGCCGAAAGCCATAGCCTGCTGTGCACGCATCATCAATGCATCGGCAAAACCGCGCATCAACATCACCAAACCGAGAATCATGTACATGATGCCGATTTTCTTGTGATCGATACTCGTGATCCAGTCACGCCACAAAGTGCCCCACAAACGGAAATAAGTCAGTGCACCGAGCATCGCAGCGCCACCGAGAACAACCATCGCGAACGTCGCCAACAAGATAGGCTCATGGAACGGGATCGCATCCCAGCTCAAGCGACCGAAGATAAGCTTCGTCAGATCAATATGGTCTAGCATCATTACTCTTTACTAAATTGGTGGACGAAGTGCAAACCGCTGCATCTATTTCAGCGACACGGGAAACGTTTCCGCCCTGGAGGAAATTCCTGGCCGCAGCGTCAACTTTCAGGCGATGCGCATCATCGTGCATCATCTTGTCCATGCAGACGGTGCCTTCCGCGACACAACGATTCAGGATGGCGCCGTACAGATCGGAGGCGACTTTGCCGTAATAACGTACTGGCTCACGTTCGCTAGGTGCTTCCAGTTGGGTGTAGCTTGCACGATCCAGTGAACCGCTTTCGGCTTTGACTTTTTTCACCCACTTCTCGAAGTCCGCCTCTCCCATGCCGTGATACTTGAAACGCATGTGCGAAAAGCCATCGCCGCTGAAATTCGCGGAGAAACCATCGTAGACGCCTTCTTTATTAATCACCGCATTCAATTGTGTTTGCATGCCCGGCATCGCGTAGATCTGGCCAGCCAGCGCAGGGATGTAGAACGAATTCATCACCGTCGATGCGGTAATTTTGAAGCGCACCGGGACGTCAATTGGCGTAACCAGTTCATTGACAGTGGCAATGCCTTGCTCAGGATAGATAAACAACCACTTCCAATCGAGCGCGACAACTTCAACGATCATCGGTTGCGCAGCGGATGAAATCGGACGATCAGCATCCAGCCTGTCGAGCGGACGATATGGATCCAGCGTATGCGTGCTGATCCATGTAATCGCACCCAGAACAATAATAATCAGGAGCGGCGCGCCCCAGATCACAAGCTCCAGCTGAGTTGAATGATCCCAGTCAGGATCATATTTGGCTGTCGTATTACCTTGCCGATAACGCCATGCAAAGAAAAAAGTCAGGAAAATCACCGGAACGATGATCAAGAGCATCAACAGCGTGGATACAACGATGAGTTGTCCCTGCTGGGCAGCTATGTCACCGGAAGGATTGAGTACCACCAAGTCGCAACCTGCAAGCAACATGAGAGGTAACAACAATAATCCGCGACGAGTTATCAAAGAAGTCATTCAATTCATTACGGAGGTTAGAAGATCGTGATAATGTAATACAAACAGCGTGCGTTGCCGATAGGACGTTTTGTCCCACCCTGATGGTCAGGGACTTGTGGATGTGGGGCAGCCGTCAGCGCGTTGTTAAAACAAGATCGATATGGAGGCCAAGCTTATGGATACCACTTATAACACTGAACTTCCACCCGACTCGCGGCTTGCCTCACCGGGCAATGGCCCTCGCCTACTCAATACCAGGCATTCCCATATAGCCCCCGGTGAAATTGCCATCGGCGTCGTCATCGGGCGCGCGTCAGAATACTTCGACTTCTTTGTATACGCAATTGCGTCGGTGCTGGTTTTTCCGGCGGTGTTCTTTCCGTTCGCCCAGCCGCTAGAGGGCACACTTTACGCGTTTGCCATCTTTTCGTTCGCATTTATCGCCCGGCCGTTCGGCACCATTGCCTTTATGGCAATTCAGCGGCGATTCAGTCGAGAAGCGAAACTGACGCTAGCGCTATTTCTGCTTGGTTTTTCCACTGCCGGGATCGCATTCCTGCCAACCTACGCGCACATGGGGGCCACCGCAATTATCGCTTTGTCGCTCTTGCGCATAGGACAAGGCGTTGCTTTGGGTGGCTCATGGGATGGCCTGCCTTCACTGCTTGCGCTTAACGCGCCGCAAAACAAACGCGGCTGGTATGCGATGTTAGGACAGCTCGGTGCACCGGTCGGTTTCTTCATAGCCGCAGGCCTGTTTGCGTATCTGATCTCGACCATTTCCAGAGCGGACTTTCTGGATTGGGGCTGGCGCTATCCTTTCTATGTCGCGTTTGCCATCAATGTCGTAGCGCTGTTCGCCCGGCTGCGTCTGGTATCGACGCCGGAATACAGCCGCTTGCTGGATGAACAGGAACTGGAACCAACCGGCGTATTGGAAATCACCACTTCGCAAGGCCGCAATCTGGTTATCGGCGCACTGGCAGCGTTGGCCAGCTATGCATTGTTCCATCTTGTAACGGTATTCCCGCTGTCCTGGATTAACCTTTACTCGGCACGTTCGATCAGTACCTTCCTTCACATCCAGATGTGGGGTGCCGTATTGGCCGCCGTCGGTGTAGTCGCTTCCGGCCTGATTGCCGATCGATTTGGTCGTCGTACCACACTGGGCACGCTTGCGGTGTTGATCGCGATCTTCAGTGCCTTTGTTCCCATGTTGATGGATGGTGGGCCTGACGGCCAGGATCTGTTCGTCATACTAGGCTTTGGCTTGCTGGGCTTGTCGTATGGTCAAGCTGCTGGTGCAGTGTCGGCAAACTTCCCTGCCAAATACCGTTACACCGGCGCGGCGCTGACATCTGATCTGGCATGGCTGGTTGGTGCGGGTTTTGCACCGCTGGTGGCGCTTGGTCTCTCAGCACATTTTGGCCTCGGCTATGTGAGCCTTTATCTGCTGTCAGGTGCTGTCGGCTCGCTGGCTGCATTGAGCCTCAACCGCTCACTGCAGATACGCAATTAGTTTTCAGGGTTAGCGATTAACTTCACATATTAATAAGGGCGGACATTTTCACAGATGTCTGCCCTTTTTCATTCCCTTGGCTATTTAATACCACGTCCGCTACGGGCCAGAAACGGTCATTGCAGTGGGGATGCCATATACAAAAATTACTCTGGGGATAAGTGGCAAACGTTGTATTCACAGCCGTGTTCAGAATTTTTCCATGGCAGATTTATACCATCCGCCTTTTCAACCACGCACGTGTTGCGGCATACATTAATTTAGACAAAATGGGCAGCCGTCTTCTTAGCGACGACTAAATAGCATCGGTGGTGTCCGCAAGCTTATGATCTTCCGTGCATCGCAGGCAGATATAATTTGCCTCATTCGGTGATGCACATTCCATTCCTGAGAGCTAAGCCGCCGAGCTTTACGGGGCGCAATGTGAACGAGCATCAAATGAAGACAAATTGGTTGACCGGCGGCGGCGAAGTAGGCGAATTGATTCGCGAGAAAGACTGGTCAGCAACGCCGCTAGGGCCAATCGAGGAATGGCCGCAAAGTCTGCGCACTGCCGTCAGCCTGTGTCTGTCCTCGACTTTCCCAATTCTTATTGCATGGGGGCCGGAGGATATCCAGATTTACAACGATGCCTATCGTCCGATCTGCGGCCCCAAACATCCGGAGGCAATCGGTCAGAATTTCAAAATCTGCTGGGCCACAGCACTGCCGGTCGTCGGCGACGCGTTCGACCGCGCGCATCAGGGCGAAGGTACATATATTCGCGACCAGCGAATGTTTCTCGATCGCTTCGGCTATCTGGAAGAAGCGTTCATGACGTTCTCGTTTTCGCCAATCGGAGTCGAATCGGGCGAAGTCGGCGGCGTCTTCCACCCGATTTCGGAATCGACGGACAAGGTTCTTGGCGCGCGTCGAACGGCAGTTTTGCGGGACGTGTCTGCGGGTATTGCAAAAAGCCAGTCGATCGAAGAGTTATGTGATGCGCTGCCCCAACGCTACGAGTCGCTCGCGCTGGATTTGCCGTTTGTCCTGTTTTATCAATTGGACGGCAGTACGCTGCAACGGATGGGGATTGCAGGGCTCGATGAGCACAGTGCAATGGCACCGGCCTCGGTTGAACTCGGCAGTACCGGCGGTTGGCCTTTCGATACAGCGATGCGATCGCTGGCCATCACAGAGGTATCCGATCTGCAGGCACGCTTCGGCGCGGAGCCATGCGGCCCATACCCGGAAATTCCAACCAGCGCGCTGTTGCTGCCGATCACCGTGGTCGGCTCCGAGCGACCATTCGGTTTTCTGGTTGCCGGGGTCAGCGCGCGCCGTGCGCTCGATACCGAGTATTCAGATTTTTATGCATTGCTGTCGAATGCCGTCAGCACCGCCGTTGCCAACGTCGTCGCTTATCAGCACGAGCAGCGCAAGGCCGAGGAACGCGCTGAAATCGATCGTGCCAAGACGGCATTCTTTTCCAACGTTTCGCACGAATTCCGCACGCCATTGACGCTGATGGTCGGCCCACTAGAAGACGCGCTGTCCGATAGCGATGAACCGCTCGGCGATGCACAGCGCGAACGACTTGAAGTCACCCATCGCAATTCGCTGCGCCTGCTGAAGCTGGTCAATGCACTGCTGGATTTTTCCCGGATCGAGGCCGGGCGCGCCAAGGCGAGTTTCGCCGCGACCAATCTGGCGCAATTAACTGAAGATTTGAGCGGCGTGTTTCGCTCGGCGATCGAAAAGGCCGGGCTGCGTTATGACGTCACCGTCGCCGATCTTGGCGAGCCGGTCTATCTGGACCGTGACATGTGGGAAAAAATCGTTTTCAACCTGCTGTCCAATGCATTCAAATTTACCTTCAACGGCAGCATTGGCGTCACGTTGAAGCGGACAGACGGATTTGCCCGGCTGGAAATCAAGGACACCGGTTCGGGTATGGCAGCTGAAGAGTTGCCACGCGTATTTGAGCGGTTCCATCGGATTGAAAATTCAAAAGGTCGTACGTACGAAGGTACCGGCATCGGCTTGGCGATGATTCAGGAACTGGTCAAGCTGCACCAAGGAAAAATCGGCGTCACCAGTGAGCCTGGTACAGGGTCGACGTTTTATGTCGAGATTCCTTTCGGCACCGAGCATGTTCCGTCGGCCGATCTCTCCGGCGACGCGACGCAAGGCACCCCCGTTGTCACTGCACCGGCAGATACGTTGGGCACCTCATATATCCAGGAAGCGCTGGGCTGGCTGCCGCAGGCACAACAGGCGGCAGAAGGATTGTCATCGCATTACGTCGCGCAAGCGGCGGCAAAAACAATCATCAACGGCGACGCGACCCCCATTCGTATCCTGCTGGCAGACGACAACAGCGACATGCGAGGTTACCTGAAGCGTCTGATGGAAAATTACGCATTGGTTGAAACCTGCGGCGACGGCGAGGCCGCGTATCAGGCGATCTGTCGTGAACGGCCGGATGTGGTCGTGAGCGACGTGATGATGCCGGTGCTGGATGGTTTCGGTCTGATCGAAAAAGTCAGAAACAACGAAGCAATCAAGGATGTCCCGATCATCCTGCTATCGGCGCGTGCGGGCGAAGAAGCCAAGATCGAAGGCTTGGCGGCCGGTGCCGACGACTATCTGGTCAAGCCGTTCTCTGCCAATGAATTACTGAGTCGCGTTAAATATCAAGTCGATGCTGAGCGTCGCCGCCAGGCAGCACAGTCCGAGTTGGCGTTGAGTGAGAAATATTTCCGCTCGCTGGTCGATGCCTCGACGGCAATCATCTGGACATCCGACGCAACCGGTTCCTGCACCTACTTGAGCAAGCGCTGGGGCGAAGTGACTGGTCGCGATACAACATTGGATTTAGGTTTCGGCTGGATCGATAACGTGCATCCGGACGATCGCCAGCACACTCGCGGGACGCTCTCGCTGGCGAAACAATCTCTCGGCCCGTTTAACGTTACTTACCGGCTACGGCATGCCAATGGCGACTATCGCTGGGCGGTCGACTCGGGCGCACCTTTGCTCGACAACGACATCATCACTGGCTATGTCGGAACTGTGATCGATGTACACGATGAGCGCGCGGCTAAGGATGCAATGGAAGTGCTCGCGAACGATCTGAGCGAAATTAATCAGCGGCAAAATGAATTTCTTGTCACGTTGGCACACGAATTGCGTAATCCGCTGGCCCCTATCCGCAACGGCCTTGAGATCATGCGCCTGTCGGCATCGGCCAATCAGCGCGTCAACAACATCCATCAAATGATGGATCGACAGGTGAATCACCTGACCCACTTGGTCGACGATCTGCTCGATATCGCGCGGATCACAAAGGGAAAGATCAATCTAAAAAAAGAACGCGTCACTCTCAGAACCGTGCTGACCAACGCAGTGGAAATCAGCATGCCGCTGATCGAAGCCAATCAGCACGAACTGATGGTCGACATAGGCGAGCAGGATTTGACGATCGATGCCGATCCAAACCGCATCACCCAAGTGATTAGTAACGTATTAAACAACGCCGCCAAATACACCCCGAATGGTGGCAAGATTGTGGTGACTGCTTTTGCAGAAGGCGACGTTGCGGTCTTGACGGTCAAGGACAGTGGTATCGGCTTGTCACCCGAAGCGCTGTCTACCGTGTTCGAACTGTTTTCACAAATTCAAGCCGAAGTCGATCGAGCGCAAGGCGGTTTAGGTATCGGCCTGCATCTGGTCAAACGACTGGTCGATTTGCACGAGGGTTCCGTTGCTGTCACCAGCCCAGGTAAAGGCCAAGGCAGCACATTCACCATTCGGCTACCGCGCCTAGTTACGGAGGAGACCTCGCAAAGTGCACAGATCGGCACACAGACCGAGAGCGCGCCGGCTCTACGCATTTTGATTGTCGATGACAATCGCGACGGCGCCGAAACGCTATCGATGTTGATGGAGTATTGCGGTCATACGACATACGTGGCGACGACGGGAAAGGACGCACTGACACTCGCTGCAGATATTTCGCCGGACATCATTTTTCTGGACATCGGCCTGCCCGATATGTCGGGGTACGAAGTCGCGGTCGAAATGCGGAAAATTGCGAGCTTAAAACACGCTCGCTTTGTTGCCCTAACAGGACGCGGTACCGAAACAGATAAAGCGCAAGCGATCGCCGTCGGCTTTGACTATCATTTGACCAAGCCAGCGTCGTTGGAACGACTCAACGAAATTCTATCAAGCTAAGTCTAACGTTGGTGAGCGTCTGCCTTGGGTCGAAAGCAGACGCCAACAAATAGCTCTATATCAGAACTAAATCACCTCGAACGGCCATTAAAATTGAACTCGAGAGTTGCCACGTATTCCGGCAAAAATGACAACGCTTATAGCCGAGTAATTAAATGAAAATGAAGTTTAGTCATGTAGATATCTTGGTCGCGAACCTGGAGGAGGCATGTGATTATTACTCTCGACTTTTTAATGCCCAAGTTTCTAAGACTTTAGTTTGGCAGCGTGATGCTCTGCATGTCCGCTATGCGGTCGTAAGATGGGATGCAGAACGTTTCATGCTTGTTCAGCCCTTAACTGGAAATCTCAAGGTACTTATGGATAGCAACGGCGAGGGCACTATATACCGTCATTGTTACTCCACCCCAGATATCGAGGCTGCTTACGACGAGTTGGTCGCAATGGGAGTTCAGCCCGAAAATGAGAATGGGAAACCGCTGGCGCGCGACAATCTTAATTCGCCTAGCGGTGCGCGTATTCTCTGGCTGCCAAAACGTTTTGGAAACTTCTCGATTGAGCTGCTGGAAGAACAAGAGCTTGAGACGTTTTTGACAGATGCATTTGCTTAAAATTTATGGCCAGCGTCTTAACGTCTGCAATCGGCCAGAAACAGCCTCTCGGAAGTGTAAAAAAAAAGCGACCATGAGGTCGCCTTTTTCATTTCACGTCGATTTAATCAGAATGCCCACTTCACCTGAATCGATGCGGTGCGATTCAGATAATCCGAACGACTTTCCGTACCGTTTGCCAATAGCCGCATCGGGGAATTGGCCGCATCACTGGATATCGGCCGACTATTCTTGCCATCATGGGAAGGTCAAGTCCAAACCGAGCTTCCTGGCAAGGACGAAGGTGACGAGCCCCAAGCCCAGCAGCAATAGCGCGAAGACGGCGGCCACCTTGCCGCCCGCGCGTAGCACCGCGCGCTTCTTTTCCTGCTTCTCTTGATCGTAATGCCACTTGATGGCGAAGAACATACCCGTGCCGAGCACGAGAGCCTTGAACGTAACGAAGACTATAGGGACCCATTCCATCATTTTGAGTATTTCCTGGCTATTACTTGACACTATCTATCGTGAGGAGCAGTACCTCAAAACGCGGCGTGACATCTCAATCGAAGTCTGTTTATTCTAGGTTAAGCAAATCGCGATAAACATTGGACATAAAGCCCTACCCTCAGGTGGCAACTTTGGAATGCAGCTAGGCGGCAACTTTGCTTTGCGAATCGGCGCCTACATTAATGCGAATATTCACAAGATTCTGAATGGTGCTTATGTCGCCTACCAGAATGGTGACGAGGTCGGAGAGATCATTTGTTCAACGAGTTACAAGACAGCATCTTAGGGTCGAATGAAGGAAGCCAAGTGTCGCTAATTCGAGGCACTATTCCGTAAATCTGTTGCATCCACCGGTTGAATCGAAGCTCGAAAGCGGACGTATGGTGCCGCAACGATGTTCAATATAAAAATCCCGCTAAAAAGCGGGATTTTTATTTGGCCTGTCAGATCGACATTCTTAATTTAAATGAATGCCAAACCAGCAGTTTGCTTATTATTACTTGTTCACCAGTGACTTCGGTTGCAACAATGCCAGCACAGCACCAATAATCAAAGCGCCAGCAACAAAGTACATACCAGCGTTAGTGCTGCCTGTGACGTCTTTCAACCAGCCAACGATCGATGGGCTGACAAAACCCGCCAGATTACCAACCGAGTTGATCAAACCGATACCCGCTGCTGCGGCTGCGCCGCTGAGAATGGCGCTTGGATAAGTCCAGAACACAGGCATCGTTGACAGCATGCCAGCCGTACCCAGAGACAAGGCCATCAAGGCGAGCACGACATTATCGCCATACACGGTGCTGAGGAACAGGCCCAAACCGCCGAGTGCACTGGCAATCGCAAAGTGCCAGCGACGTTCGCGCATACGGTCCGCACTACGTGCCACCAGCAAAGTAGCAATCACGCCGCACGTGTAAGGAATTGCCGTCAGCAGACCGACGTCCAGTGCATCCTTGACGCCTGATGCCTTGACCAGCGTAGGTAAATAGAAGCTAATGCCATACAAACCCATCATGCAGCAGAAGTAAATTGCGGCCATCAGCCAGACTTTGGGATTGGTGAATACGCCAGCCACAGAGTGCGACTTCGTTGCGCTGCCGTCCTTGGCAATGTTTTCTTCCAAGAGTTTTTTCTCGTCTTCACCCAGCCAAGTTGATGCACGTATGCTGTTTGGCAAATAGAAGAACGTGACGACACCCAGGATCAGCGAAGGAATGGCTTCCAGCAGGAACAGCCATTGCCAACCGTACCAGCCGTTAACGCCGGCAAAATGATTCATGATCCAGCCGGACAATGGCCCGCCGACTACACCCGCAATTGGAATGCCGATCATGAACAATGCATTCATGCGACCGCGACGCGAGGCCGGGAACCAGTAGGTCAGGTACAGCACGATGCCGGGGAAAAAGCCGGCTTCAGCCACGCCAAGCAGGAAGCGAATCACGTAGAACATGGTTGGCGACGTGACGAACATGGTGGCGGCGGAAAGTACCGACCATGTCACCATGATGCGTGCGATCCAGACCCGCGCACCTACCTTGTGCATGATGATGTTGCTTGGTACTTCAAACAGGAAGTAGCCGATGAAGAAAATACCTGCACCCAAGCCATAAACGGTTTCACTGAACTGCAGATCGTTCAGCATGTTCAATTTGGCAAAGCCTACGTTGACGCGATCGAGATAAGCCGCGACGTAGCAGATAAAAAGAAAAGGTAACAAACGCAGAGTTACTTTGGCGTAGATGCTGTTTTCCAGCGTTTCGCGTGCGCTGAGTGTGGCACTGGGATAAATGGCGCTCATAGATAGGTGATGTCTTATTCAGATTGTCAGGCCGAGGACCGGAGAAAGACGCGAGTCCTGCCTCCGGCCGGCCGGATGATGCCTTGCCGCTAGCACGGTCAGGCTAAAGTAATGTTGCAAATACTGGATAGGAAGATATTTGCTGGGCGCCGATTCGGGATAAAACCGGGCATGCTTAAACACCGGTTTTGCCGGTCCCGCCGATCATAGCACCCGACATTTACCGATACACATGCAAAAAATTCACGCCCGCTTGAAAATAATGCTGCTTCGCAGCAAAGAATAAAGCGCTTGTTTTCATGAGGGAAACAATCGTTTTATTTTTACCCTGGATCGACTTTCTCTAGAAAAACTTACACTATGCAGCGCACCGCATAAAACGTTTAACCAGAAGCCCTTGTCCGCACGGGACGCTTGAAATGATGCACAACTGCCCTCTCTCACCTAGTCCAGCATATCCCCGGCATTTTCATGGCTTGCTGTATTCGTGATGCAAGCGCGTTGGAACAAACCATGACTAGCCTGGATACATTTATGCAGCAGCATATTTTCCGGCATTAGCGCCAGAGTGCAGTCAGCCGCGCCAAAAACTGACGTAAATAGTTTGTTGGTCATACATTGGGGCGGCAGCTTATTCGTGGCGCCCGGCATTCCCCTGAATACAAAGGAGAAGCCAATCCATAGGCTGTGTATCTCGCTACTTGCTTAGGGAAAAATGACTGGATCGGCGCTTCCAAACACGAAGTATCAGTAGGAACGCCAGCCGACCAGCATCCAAAATGAAAAACGGCAACTGCCTTTCAGGTAGTTGCCGCATTTTTAACATCGCCTGATCAAGCGATCGTGTGACGCATTTTCCTTACTTTTCCGTTCGCCCAAGTTTCCAGTACATGGAGGCGACGACCATGCCGAATATTGCGTGACCGGCGATAGCCGCCCAACCGCGCATTTCACTGAACCACGAGAAAAATCGCACCATGCCGTAGAAGTTGAACAGATAGACCAGCAAGCCGAATATCGCACCTACCAACAATGCCATGCCTACGCTCGAATCAAAATGGAATGACACAATAACTGTAGAAAGAATCAACGCCAGCACTATCCCCAGCACGTAGTGCGTGATCAAGGCCACCGCGACGATCATCAGGTTGAAATCGGTGGACTGCAAGGCATCTTGGCCCATGACAATTGCAGCCACCATATGCGATGTTTCCCACGGACTGGCATTCATGATGATGGTTGACCAAAGTAATTCCAGCACCATTAAAACTGCACCTGCGGCAAAGCCGGAAACAGCGGCCACCGTCCAGTCAGGACTGCGTTGTTCCCATCGATGTGAATGCATGTGAAGTTCCATAACAACCTCCATAAAGAAGCAATGCCGACTTCTTGCATATGACGCAAGACGCTCCGTCATCGCTGCACAACGAACATAGGATTACCCACTTACTTCCCACATTAGTTCCCGTTTCAAGGGAAAACCGGCATGTGTGGTTCTTCACCACCAAATTTTATTTCTGGATGACGCGAAGCCACCATTTTTTCGATTTCTTGTACGCGTCTTGCGGGGACATCCACGATCATTAATATTTGGCCTTTTTCCAGATCCGGATAAAATTCTTTCAACTGTGAATTAGGCATTGCGGCAGCCACCATGCTCGATGCCCAGCCACCGAACAAAACGCCCATCAGCGTCGTCACAAGTACGGTCGCCTGCCCCAATTCGTAATAGACAATCAGCAATGCGCCAAACACCATGCCAAGAATTGCGCCAACAATAATGCCGGCAGCAGCGCCATGCAAAACATCTGTTTTCAGAAAGAAACCCGCCTCGGGCATATCAGGAGGCAATGGCTTGCCAGAAATAAAGCGTATATATCGCTGCTCTATACGACTGAGCAACATGTCGTCAAAGCTGCGCCGTGCACTGTCAATATCTGGCAGGAAATAATACAGTCTGTGTCTCATGACAACTCCTTTGATGGTCTCCACGCGATTTAGTATAGGCAGTATGTTTTGACTTTCAATGTGTTATTTAGACAATAAATTACAAAGAATTCTTTCAATTTTAAATAAGAACTATTATCATTGGCGTCCTGTACTCTTTTGCGAATACATCGTTTCGATGCGGCCACTCATTTGAAATGTTGCTCATTCGCAGAGATCCCTAATTCAGCCAGCCAATCCAATCGATTATCTCGATAGCCAGCCAACCGTCATTGTTGCGGCTTGCCGCGCTTTTCATCGAGGTCATCTTGAATCAAAAAACCGTCGCTGCCGCCGTGGCAGCCTTGTTTTTGCCATTTTCAGTATCGCTGGCACACGCACAAAATAACGCCGACCAAGACCCTGTCGTCCTGCCCGAGATAATCGTCGAAGCAGCCCAAGGCAGTGACACAGGCTTTACTGCAAAAAAAGCCGCTGGCAGCACAAAATCTGATGCCAGCTTGCTGGATACCCCGCAATCGATTTCCGTACTGACGCGCGAACTGCTCGACTCGCAGCAGGCGGTCACACTGACGGATGCGCTGCGTAATGTTACCGGCGTGGTCAGCGGCAATTTCGGCCGGCGCGGCTGGGATGACTTCATCATCCGCGGACAGCGAGCGACAGAATCGGTTTTTCTGGACGGCTTGTCGGTTTCGCAAAATGCATGGGTTGCGCAAGAACCGTTCGGCATGGAGCGGCTAGAAGTATTGAAAGGCCCGGCCTCCATTTTGTTTGGCAAGGTGCAGCCTGGCGGCATGGTCAATATGGTCAGCAAGAAACCGCGTAGCGATGCCTTTAATGAAGTTGGCGTCACATTAGGTAGCGATAGCTTCAAGCAAGCGACTTTCGATCTGGGGCGGCCGATTTCGGAGAACGGCAAGAGCGCGTTCCGTATTAATGGCCTGGTACTCGATCGCGACGATCCGACTGAATTCGTCTATCAAAAACATCGCTGGATCGCGCCGTCGCTGACGCTCGATGTAGGCGCGGATACCGACTTCACGCTATTGACCAGCTATAACTACAATGAGTACATACGTCAGCAAGGCCTGTCGCCTTACGGCACCATCCTGCCCAACGTCAATGGCGACATCCCGTGGAATCGTTTTATCGGTGAACGCGCATTTGGTCCTTATACATCGGAACAATATCGCGTCGGTTATGCGTTGGAACACCGCTTCACGCCTGACTTGAAACTGCGGCAGAATTTCCGCTGGCAGGAACAATCGATGCAAGGCCGCGCAGTATTTAACGGAACTCTGCAAGCCAATCAGCTTCTGCAGAATCGCTCGGCCACAATGCAAGATTCGAAAAGCCGCGTGATCGGACTCGATACGAATATCGAAAAGAAACTCGATCTCCTTGGAATGAAACACAGCGTCATGGGCGGCCTCGATCTGGCCCAGGACAGGGATCGCTTCAAGTCGAGCACATGCACGCTTGCAGCACTCAATCTCTATCAGCCCGTCTATGGCACGCCCATCACCTGCCCTGCAAACTGGGTGAATGACAACACCACGACTTTTTCGTCGACGGCGATCTATCTGCGTGACCGCATTGAATTCAATGATCGACTGAGTGTCTTGCTCGGAGTCAGACGCGAAGACGGCAAGCTGGAAACAATTAACAACAACACCAGTACGACACAAACGCAAAACACGCTGGCCACTACCTCCAGCAGTGCCCTGATGTTTAAAATTTCATCGAATGTGACGTCATACATCAGCCACGCAGATTCATTTTTACCGCTCAGCGGCCTGAAAATCAGTGGAGAACAACTCAAACCTGAGAGCGGCAAGCAGAGTGAAATCGGCTTGAAGTTTGCATCGGATGATGGGCGGATCACGTCCGGTCTCGCGCTCTACGATTTGAAACGTCAAAACGTATCGGCATCCGATTCTGCCAACACTGGCTACTATCTCCAAATTGGCGAACAGCGCAGCAAGGGTGTGGAAGCAGACGTGGCGATGGATCTGCGTAACGGCTGGAACTTGATCGGCGGCTACACTTATACAGACAGCGAGGTCACCAAGGATAACGTCGCCGCCAATGTAGGCAAGCCGCTGAATAATGTGCCGCGTCATGCAGCTACGCTGTGGGGAACCTACACATTCCGCCAGGCTGCACTGCATGGCGTCAGCGTAGGCGCCGGAGTACGCTATTCCGGCGCAATGCGCGGCTATTCCTACAACTACACCATTCCTGGCTACACGCTGGCGGACGCTGCACTTACCTACGTAGGCAACGGATACAAACTGGCGCTGAATGTCAAAAACCTGTTCGACAAAAAATATTATCCCGGCGCACTGAACAATAATGTCGTTGCCTTGGGTGATCCGCGTCAGGTCTTGCTGAATGCGACATTTTTCTTTTAATACATATCCAAGCACTGCGAATCACTTGCAACATTGATTCGCAATTGAATGCCAACGCAACGGGTCTGCAGTAACGCAGGCCCGTTTTGCTTCAATGGTGTCCGGCTTTCAAGCTGAAAACCCGCCATCAATCGTCAAGCTTGCACCAGTGATATAGCCGGCTTCAGGGCCCGCAAGATGCGCAACGAAAGCGGCAATTTCTTCTGCTTTGCCATAGCGTCCGACTGCCATCAACCCTTTCAGGCTATCTGCAAAATCGCTGTCAGCTGGATTCATATCGGTATCGACAGGCCCTGGCTGTACGTTATTTACTGTGATGCCGCGTGGGCCCAAATCGCGCGCCAGTCCCTTGGTCAAACCGACGATTGCCGCTTTGCTCATCGCATATGTGGCGCCGCCCTGGAATGGCATACGATCAGCGTTCGTGCTACCGATCGTGATGATGCGACCGCCGCTACCCATATGACGTTGCGCTTCTTGTGTCGCAACAAATACGCTGCGCACATTCACTGCGACGGTGCGATCAAAATCTTCCAGTTTGAAATCTTCAATCGGGCCTAAAGCCAATACGCCGGCGTTGTTCACCAGAATATCGATGCGACCGAAGCTTGCTGCAGCCTGGTCAATTGCCTGTTTTACTGCGGCGGCATCGCTACTGTCCGCCTTGATAGCAAACGCGCGTCCGCCGCTTTGCTGAACAGCATGGACAACTTCATTTGCCTTGTCGGGCGAGCTGACATAAGTGAATACAACTGTTGCGCCATCGCGTGCCAGGCGTTTGACGATGGCTGCGCCGATACCGCGTGAACCGCCTTGAACGAAAGCGACTTTGCCTGCCAATGTTTGCTGTGTGGTGTTCGACATGATTATTCTCCGTATGGTTAATTTAGCTGTACTGCGCAAGCTGAACGTCTTAACAAATTTCGCCAAGCTGGACTGCGTTGAATTGCGTGACGATGGAGTCAGTATCGAACAGCAATTATGTTGTGACTAGATAGCAATTCTTATATTCTATTGAAACTAAAAGTTTCAAATGGCAGTTCAAATTGGCATGAGGGAATCATCATGGAGTCGATGAGCAGTATCGAATGCTTTGTCCGTAGCGCCGAGGCAGGCAGTTTCTCGGAAGCAGCGCGGCGCCTCAGCCTGACATCCGCTGCAGTGGGTAAAAACGTGGCGAAACTGGAATCCAACCTGGGCGTGCGCCTGTTCCAGCGCAGCACGCGCAGCCTGAAATTGACCGAAGCCGGTGAACGCTTTCTGGCGGAAGTCAGTGGTGGTCTGGCGACTATCCAATCAGCGGTCGCCAATATGGCCAGCGCCGACGGCCAGCCAGCGGGCACCTTGAAGATCAGCATGGGTACAGGGTTCGGCCGTACCTACATCGTTCCCTTGCTGAGTGATTTCCTGCAACGCTATCCGGCTATCGTGCCGGATTGGCATTTCGATAATCGGCGCGTCGATATGGTGGCAGAAGGATTCGATGCGGCAATCGGTGGCGGCTTCGATTTGCCGCCTGGCGTGGTCGCGCGTGCACTGGCACCCGCGCATGGTGTACTTGTCGCTGCCCCCAATTATTTTGCAGACAAACCTATGCCGCGAGTGCCGGAGGAGTTGTCGCAGCACGATGGGATTCTGATCCGCTCGCCACAAACCGGGCGTATCCGTCCGTGGCCTTTGCGCAATCATGCAAATGAACAGATGCCGATTACGCTGCGTACACGCATGACGATGAGCGATCCGGATGCGGCGTGCGAAGCAGCGCAACTCGGATTGGGCATCGCGCTGATTTCAATGCCGAATGCCTTGCACTATCTGGAAAATAAGAAGTTGATACGCGTCATGCCGGATTGGTACGTCGATATAGGCACGCTATCGCTCTACTTCACCGCACAAAAACTATTGCCTGCAAAAACGCGCGTCTTTGTCGATTTCATCGTCGAACATTTCCGCAAAGAGAAACTCGCGAAGCGATTCTCCGCATTCTGAATACAAGCCCTATGACGTCTAACAAACGAGCCATCTGTACCCAATGCCTGCGACCGCAGAACACGTGCATCTGTCACTGGATCACGCCAACAGAACATGCGGTTGAGGTGCTCTTTCTGCAGCATCCGCTGGAGATCACCAATCCAAAAGGCAGCGCGCGCCTGCTGCATTTGAGTTTGCCCCGCAGCCGAATCGTCACAGGTGAGGCGTTTTCTGAAGAAGCGCTGCAGGCATTGCTGTATGCGCCCTTCGATAACAGCATTCGAGGGGAGAACATCCAGCCGTTGCTCCTGTATCCAGATACATCTGAGGATGGGCGCATCGAAAAATCACAAACGTTTATCCAGCCTGCAAGTAGCGCAGCCACTCAGTATCGTTTGATTGTGCTCGACGGCACCTGGCGCAAGAGCCGAAAAATGCTTTACTCCAATCCCTTGCTACAGCAGCTGCCACGTCTTCCCTTGAGTGATCCGCCTGCTGCGCATTACCGGATACGCAAGGCGCGCAAGCCCGACCAGCTCTCAAGCTATGAAGCGACCTGCTATGCGCTGATGCGATTGGAAAATGAAACCGGAAAATACTTGCCTCTGTTGACGGCCTTCGATGGTTTTGTTGAGCAGATCGGCGCCTATGGTCCGCAAACAAAGCATCATCAATAAATATACAGTGGGAGGCGGCCTGTAGCTGACCGCTGTTGCGCGGCGCGCAAGGAAATAACCGCATCCAAGTGGATGTCTGTACATTTTAAGCGTGCGCGCAACGCGTCTTCGATTTCCTGCCTATAATCGCAGCACGCTCTACCGGCCATTCGCCTGCTTACTTCGTCAAACTCTTCGTCACACTCTTCATCAAGGATATTTCATGACCATTTCTCTGCACGCCGCATCCGTCCCCGTTTTCAAGCAAATGCTCAACAGCCTCAGCGCTGTGCTGAGCAAAGCCGAAGAACATGCGACAGCAAAAAGCATAGACCCGAATGCCTATCTGCAATACCGCCTGTTTCCGGACATGTTCCCTTTGATTCGCCAGGTACAAATCGCCGGTGATTTCGCACGTGGTGTATCAGCCCGTCTGGCTGGCCTGGATGTGCCAAAAGTCGATGACAGCCTGGCCACCACATTTGCCGATCTGCGCACGATGCTGGCAGAGACGATTGCGTTTATCGACGGTATTCCGGCGGACAAAATCAACGGCCAGGAAGCCCGCGACATCGTTTTGCGTCCTGGCACACCGAAGGAGAGAAAATTCAACGGCCAGGATTATCTGCTGCACTTTGGGCTGCCGCAGTTCTTCTTCCATGTCACGACGACTTACGCCATCCTGCGTCACAACGGGATTGAAATCGGCAAGCGTGATTACATGGGCAATCCTTGATTGCTACGGTCATGAACATCGCCGTCTGATCGATGCTGCGGACTGGCAGAATTCTGCTGGCCTTGTCTGCCTGCCTGCTGGCAGGCAGCTCCTTTGCGGAAAGAGATGGCAAGACGATTGCCGCAGCAAATAGCGCGGGCGCTGTAGAAGTAAAGATCATTGCCTTCAACGATTTGCACGGCCATCTGGAAGCACCACGTTTATCCCTGTTGCTACCCGCTACCGATAAAACTGGCCAATATGTGCCGGCCGGTGGCGCGGCTTATCTGGGCAGCGCCATCAAATCGCTGAAACAGGCAAATCCTTATCATGCCGTTGTATCCGCCGGCGACATGATCGGTGCATCGCCACTGGTCTCCGCCCTATTCCTCGATGAACCAACGATCGAAGCAGTCAATGCATTCGGCATCGACTTCAATGCCGTTGGCAATCACGAGTTCGACAAAGGTTATGCCGAATTATTGCGCATGCAGAATGGCGGTTGTGCCAAATTTACTCTGCGCGAACCATGTGCCTTGAGCAAGCCGTTCACCGGTGCCAATTTCGGCTTTCTGGCGGCCAACACCTATCAGGCGGATGGCAAGACGCTGTTCCCCGCGACCGGCATCAAATCGTTCGGTAGCGGCACACAGCAGGTGAAAATAGGCTTCATCGGCTTGACGCTGAAGAACACGCCGCACATTGTCACGCCTGCTGGTGTCGCAGGCCTGACCTTCACCGATGAAGCACGCACGGCAAACGCATTGATCCCGCAACTGAAAGCGCAAGGTGTTGCTGCCATCGTACTTGTCATCCATGAAGGCGGGACGACCGACGGTACTCCCGATGATTCCTGCCCCAGCCTGAGCGGCGCTATCGTGCCGATACTGGAGCGACTCGATCCAGGGATCGACGTTGTCGTTTCCGGCCATACCCATCGCGCCTACATCTGCGATTATGGCAAACGCAATCCGGGCAAACCTTTCTTGCTGACCAGCGCCGGGCAATACGGCACCTTGGTCACCGACATCAAGCTGATGATTGATCCGCGCACCCACCAGCTTGTTTCCAAATCCGCGAATAATGTCATCGTTCAGGGAGACGCTTTCGTCAACCACGCCGGCCTCATGATTCAGCCATCGGATGACTATCCGCGCTTTGCGAAAGACCCCGAGGTCGATGCGATTGTCAGCCGTTATGCCGATGCGGCAGCATCACTGAGCCAGCGAATCGTCGGCAGACTGACAACCCCGCTCACCCGCAGACAGCTGGCCTCGGGTGAAAGTGAGCTTGGCAATCTGATCGCCGATGCGCAACTGGCGGCGACCCAATCAGCGGAACATGGCGGCGCGCAGATCGCGTTGATGAATCCGGGTGGCGTTCGCGCCGATTTGTATGTGCCGCATGGCGGCGGCGACCTTAGCTATGGCCAGATATTCAGCGTTCAGCCTTTCGGCAACAATCTGGTGGTGAAAAGTTTTAGCGGGGCGCAACTACGCGGCTTGCTGGAACAACAGTTCAAGCGGCGCGCGACTGCGAACGACCATCCGCGCATCTTGTTTCCATCGGCAGGATTCAGCTATAGCTACAATCTGCAAAAGCCTGCCGGTTCGCGTATCAGCGCCATGCGTCTGCACGGCCGACCGATAATCGCCGGGGAAATTTATCGCGTAGCCATTAACAGCTACCTCGCCTATGGCGGCGATCAATTCAGCCTTTTCAACCAGGGCGGGCATATCTCCGGCGGCGAACTCGATATCGATGCGCTGGAAAACTATCTACGCAAGCATTCGCCGATCCAGGCGCCTGCGACCAACCGGATTATGCGCATCGATTGATCTCGCCAGCGAAGAATAATGTGCATGCGAGGTATGCATTAACTGTGCTTTAGTAACAATCTGAAGTATCAAGCTGCAGCGACAAACTGTAGTAGCAGGCGCGTAGTAACAAGCCGGAAATCAGGCAGCCCGCAAATGCATTACTCCTCGGCCTGCTGCAGCCATCTTTTCAAGCCTGACAGCGATTTGAATTCGGACACAGAGCGACATTGGATATGCGGATAGCGGGTTTTCAACATCCTGGAAAGTGCGGCGCCCGGCCCTAGTTCAATCGCCATCGTCACACCCGCCTCATGCACGCTATCCATCACGGCATGCCAGCGTATCGGCTCTGCCAGTTGGCGCGACAGTGCGGTTGCGACGGCATTTTTGTCATGCAGGCGTGCGCCCGAAATACCCGCCAGTACCGGGAAACGCGGTGTGCTCATGTCACTCTCTTGCACTGCCTTTTCAAAGGCAGGTACGGCAGCCTTCATCCAGGGCGTATGCGATGCAATCTCGATAGGCAGACGGGTTACCTTGCCGCCAGCCGCAGTCACCGCATTCTCCAGCGCGTCGGCATGGACGAGCAAACCGCCGCTGATTACCGCATCTTCAGCAACTTCAATCGCAATGTAAAAGCCATGCGCATGCAACAGAGACTCGATGTCGGCCATCTTCGTCACCGCATGCGAAAGGGAAATCGCCAGCATCAGTTGCGGCTGTCCCGGTTCTATACATGCCTGTAGCAGTTGGGCACGCACGGCAGCGAGCCGGATCGCCTTGTCTGGCGCGATCGCACCCGCCACCGACCACGACGCCAGTTCACCTATGCTGTAGCCGGCGGTGATCACCGGCCGGCTGATCAGCCCGCGAATGATTTCCCATGTTGCCAATTGCGCCGCGACTACCAGCGGTTGCGCAATCGGATTGGCGAACATCAGGCGCTCGCTGGATAAAATTTCATGCATTGGATAGCCGCACAGCTCCTCCAGCGGCCATGTCTGCAACAAGCGGTTCGCATGATCATCTTCGCGTATCAGATTGAACATGCCAGCGTGCTGGCCGGCCTGTCCTGAACACAAAATGGCAATCCGATTCGTCATTCCGTTCCTGTTGATTTATTCAATCAAATTACTCACTCAATCTTGTTCAGTCAATCTGGCGCAGGATGCGCTGATCTGAAACACAAACCAGCTCGCAGCCAGCATATCAGCCGCGCCGCCTGGCGATAGACGTTTGCTGATGAATAATCGATGGCAAGCGCATGCGGCCGCTTTCCATGCCGGTGCAGCAGTGCCGCCTTGTGCGATGAAAGACTGTGCAGACAGTTTGACCAGATGGGCACCGGCTGCGCCGGCACGATGATAGATATTCGTGTCTGTCATATACGCCATCAACGCGAATAGCGCATCGATCTGAGCCATCGCGGGCGTGGCATCCCGCCGCAGGGATTTCAATATCTGCGGCAAGCCGATCTCGAATACAGCAGGAAATCCTTTGGCCCCTTCCTCGCGTGCACCACCCACTGCATACAGGCTAGCCACGCGTGTGCCATGCGATGGCAATGATGCCGCAGACGGCATGGAATGCATGATCAGCGCATCGCCCCATTGCGCCATCACTGTCTGGCGTATGTTGTCGGCAGACAAGGGCCTGGCATGCGCATGACAGTAGCCGGCGGCGGCGCACAACATACCCAACGCAAAGATCGCACCGCGATGCGTATTGACACCCTGTGTCGCCACCAGCATCCGCTGTTCCGCTTGCATGCCGAGTACTTTCAGTTGAGCGAATGCCGTATCGCGGGCACCGGCCTGCGCCATGCGGACGAAGTAGTGCCGCAGCGAAAACAGGCTGCGCATGAACAGCGCCATATCCATATCTGTATGGCTGCCGTTATCAACAGGCGACACCAGACCAGGCTTGGGAAACAGCATAATCTCTGCATGCAGGCTTCTGATGGCGACGATGGCGGTGTGCAGACATGCCGCACGCAAGGTGTGCTCTGATGTTCTGCCATGTGCCTGCGTAGCGGGCGCGGCATGTGCAGCAGCGACGCTGGAAACGGGTGTCAGTTGCTTCACGATGGACTTTCCAGTTCCGCGCACAAATCTGCGACAGACGCTAACGCTAGAGTGAACGTGCCTTTTGCCAGCACGCGCGGTTGCGCGGGATTGTTCGCTGCCTGCACCCATTCCTTCCATGCCACCGCGCGCCCGGACGGAAAAACGATTTCACCATCCAGCGGCAGTTTTGTCGCGTAGCTTGTCAGCAGCGCGACGCCAACCAAAAGCTGGCCTTTGGTCTGCGGATAGAACAGCAAATCAATATCGGAAGCAGGAGTCAGATACGACAGCCCGGTAATGGCCTGCATCGCGGCAGAACCATACACGCGAAATTCAAGGCCGCTATTGGTGACCTTCTCTGCCAGCTCGGCAAAATCTTTTTGCCATGCGGCAGGCAAGGCTTTTTCTGCACTGATGATCGCCAGCGGTACATCATGTCGCACGATGTGTTCGGTCGACACCAGGAACGGAATGCGCGTCTTCATGCCGGTGTGCGGATCTGGCGGCGCCGCCAGCCCCAGACACAGAATATTGGGTGAAAGCGCCGATTCGCTTCTGCGTATGATCGCCGGCCAATCGTTTTCAGCCCAGCGTGTCAATTCCTTCGCATGTGCGGCCAGCGCGGTTGCGCATGCCAATTTCCATCCTGCCGTGGTCAGCCATACTCTGTTATGTCTTTGAAACATGGTTGACTCCCAGTACTGCTTGCGCAACCGGATAGGCCATCTTGCGACCGCCTCTTTCCATTCCTCGCTGACTGCGAAGATCCACCGATACTGATGTTTGCAAGGCAAGCGCCAGACATGACGCGAGGTCCTCATGCCAGATCGCTTCCAGCCCACCCATGTTCAGATAATTCTCGGCGCCAGGCGCAAAGACAGGATTCGACTTGGCAAGTTCGATCAATCTCTCTTCAGGGACCTTGGTGATGCGTGCCATCGCAGGCAATCCCATGACACGGATTTCCGCATCCGGCAGCGCATAGCACGCGTCCGCCATCAAACCGCTGGTAATGAAGCCGCCGGACAAGGCCTGATCGTAGACCAGGCCGATGACGCGGTGACCATGGCGCCGTGCGAGATCTATGCACTTGCCCAGATGCGCCATATAGTGATTAATCCCAAGCATTTCGTCGCGATGGCGCAAGCGCTGGCCTTGCGTGTCGACCAGAATGACCAACGGACGCGCAGGAAAATCCCGCATCGTATCGAGTATCGCCTCGGCTTGTGCCAGCGCGATTTCGACACCGATGGAAGTGTGTCCCGTCGTGCCGATGACGGCTATGGTTTGTGCGCCTACCTGTGCCGTACCACGCAGGAAATTATCTTTCTCGACTATGTCATGGCCTTCAGGAAACAAGGCGCTAGCAAGTGTCTGCCATTTCATCATCGTTCTCCCGCACGAAAACCAGCAGTCTGCTGCATGAACGCTTCGGCCTCAAGCATAGGCAAGGAGGCAGGATCGACAATCCCGAGACGCTCCCATATCTCCATAGGCTCATCAAGTCCGCCAAAATCGTTCAAGCGCTTGCTCAGCATCTGATGTTCGGCTTGCAGCTCGTCGAATGTCAGCACTGCAGAATGCACCTGGTAGCGTGCCATGGTATCGGTCGCCGCTTTGCGAAAGGCATCGATGTCGTCCGGTAGCACCGCATTGCAATCACCGAGCAAGTAACGATGCTTGCCGCCGGTGGTCCGCCATACCAGCGCGCGGTCACGTGAATCGAATTCCTCTACGCCGTGCGTGGTTTCTATAACCTCCGGTCCGGACATGGCCAGGCGCGCTTCTTCCGACATCAGTATGGCATTGGCGCAGCAGGCCACAATTCCCATGCCGCCGAAACAGCCGTTGGCACCGCCGACTAAAACAATCACGGGAATATTGGCCGCACGCGTATCAAGGACCGCGCGCATCACCTCAGATACCGCAATCAGACCTGCGTTGGCCTCATGCAGACGCACGCCGCCGGTTTCCAGCAGCAGGATCACAGCGTCGACCTGATCGATAACGGCGCGCTTGAGCAGTCCTACCAGTTTGGCGCCATGAACTTCACCCACAGCACCACCCATGAAGCCGCCCTCTTGCGATGCGGCCAGCACCGACTTGCCGTTTAATCTGCCGCTACCGATCACGACACCGTCATCGAACGATGCCGGCGTATCCAGTTGCGCCAGATGCGGGCTGACGATGCGGGCCGATGGCGGCAGGAATTCCTCGAACGAGCCAGCGTCCAGCAAATGATGTATGCGTTGTCGCGCATTGGCTTCCAGATAACTGCTCATGCGGTTTCTCCGGTGATGGATTCCACCGCCTGATCCAGACGCAGGCTGACGACGGCTGGCGTCGCGCCCACATCGTTGATCGAAATGCGTACATCGGCCAGCGACCAGCGCGCCTGAAAATCGGTAATCACGGCCTTCCATATCGTCGCAAATCCGACTGCCGCCGTTTTTATCTCCACTTCGCAGGCACCGTTCAGTGCGGCCGTCTCGATCAAGACTTCGAGATTTCCGGAGCTGACCACACCGACCATATTGGTCTGTGGAGCAACATGCTTTTGTCCATGTTCAAAACGAAAATTCAAGGTTTCCATAGTCGCTTTACCAGTTTCTGAAACGTTTCGGTGGCGCATACAAACCACCCGATGCGCGCACCAGATCCTTCATGTTTTTGGCAGCCAGCAAATCCCTGGTCGCCATACGCTTGTCTATACCCAAATCTTCAGCACGCATGATGATGCCGCGGTCACGCAGGTTCTCCACCATTTTTTTATCACGGGCCATGCCCACCGGCGTGTAACCGGCCACGCCACGTATCGCCTGCTCGCGTTCTTCCGGCGTACGGCACAAGAGCAGATTGGCAATCCCTTCTTCGGTCAGGATATGCGTAACGTCGTCGCCATAGATCATCACCGGCGGAATCGCGAGCTTGGCCTGTTCGGCAAGTTGCCATGCATCCAGTCTTTCCACAAAAGCCGGCTGCATGTGTTCGCGGAAGGTTTCCACGATTTGCACCACCAGTTTTTGACCACGCGGCATCACATCCCTGCCTTGACGCGCCTGCTCGCCTGCTTTCAACCACGCAGGACTGGCATGTCTTCTGCCACGCGCATCCGAACCCATATTCGGTGCGCCGCCAAAACCCGAGATGCGACCTAGCGTGGCGGTCGAAGAGTTGCCCTGCAAATCGATTTGCAGTGTTGAGCCGATGAACATATCGCAGGCATACAGCCCGGCGGTTTGCGACATCGCACGATTGCTGCGCATCGAGCCGTCGCGTCCGACAAAAAAAACATCCGGACGCGCTTCGATATACCGTTCCATACCGAGTTCTGAGCCAAAGGAATGCACCGACTCGACAAAGCCGGCTTCGATGGCGGGAATCAGTGCAGGATGCGGATTCAATGCCCAGTGGCGTCCGATTTTTCCCTTGAGTCCCAGCGACTCTGCATACGTCGGCAGGATCAATTCAATTGCGGCGGTATCGAACCCGATACCGTGATTGATACGCTCCACGCCGTATTCGGCATAGATGCCCTTGATCGCCATCATCGCCATTAATACCTGCACTTCGGAAATCAATGCAGGATCGCGCGTGAACAAGGGCTCTATGTAATGCGGCGTCGGTGCCTGCACGACAAAATCCACCCAGTCGGCCGGTATATCGACGCGCGGCAAAACGTCGACGATTTCATTCACCTGGGCGATAACGATGCCGCTTTTGAAAGCAGTCGCCTCGACGATGGCCGGCGTGTCTTCCGTGTTGGGTCCGGTGTACAGATTGCCGTGCCGATCAGCCGCCTGCGCCGCGATCAGCGCCACGCGCGGTGTCAGGTCGATGAAGTAACGGCCGAACAATTCCAGATAGGTATGAATCGCTCCGATATTGAGCTTGCCGTCCGCCACCAGACGCGCAAGACGTACCGCCTGCGGCCCGGAGAAAGAAAAATCCAGTTTGGATGCAATACCCTTGTCGAAGATATCCAGATGCTCGGGCAAGGCCAGCACCGACAACAGCATGTGCAAATCATGCACATGTGCCGGATCGAGTGCACACAAAGCGCCTGCCAGAAAGTCAGCCTGCTTCTGGTTATTACCTTCGAGGCAAACACGATCACCTGGCTCAATCAGCGCTTCCAGCAGCGCAACGATCTTGCCCGGGTCGGCGATACGTCCTGTAATCGCCAGACCCCGCTCTATTCTCTTCCGTCTATTCTCGGATAGCAGATTCCACTGTTTCATTACGATCCCACTTTATTAGGCAAGTAAGTAACGATTTCCGGGAATACGGCCAGCAAGGCTATGAAGGCCATCATGATGAAAATGAATGGAATCACGCCTCTGAGAATCTCGCGATTCTTGATGTCCGGCTGAATGCCTTTGATGACGAACAGATTCAGTCCAACTGGCGGCGTAATGAGTCCTAGCTCCATGTTGATGGTGAGCACAATACCGAACCAGATGGGATCAAAGCCGTTAGCGATAATCCCCGGCAAGATAACCGGTGTCACCATCAGAATGATGGCAACCGGCGGCAAGAAACAACCGAGCACCAACAACAAGACGTTCACCCAAAACAGATACGCCCATTTGGACATTTCAAGTGATGCCAGCCACTCGGCCGAACTCTGCGTGATCCGCAGATAACTCATCACATAGGTGAACAAAAAGGCCATCGCAATGATCATCATGATCATGCACGACTCTTTCGCCGTACCCAGGAAAATCGCGCGCACATCCATCCAGCGGTAACATTTGTAAACAAGTACGACCAGTAGCATCGCGCCGAATGCACCGACGCCAGCGATCTCGGACGGTGTACCGATGCCACCATACATCGCGTACATAATGACGCCGATCAGGAGTACAAACGGCAACAGCCGCGGCAATACTTCAAACCGTTCGCGCCAGCTGTAATGTTCGACAACCGGAGCGATATGCTCACCAAGATCGCCTGCTGCCAATGCCGCATTCGCCAGACGAATATCCTTGGATGCGCGATACACGACATAGGCAGCAAAGAAAAATGCCAGTAACAATCCTGGAATAATGCCGGCTAAAAATAGCTTGCCGATAGATTGCTCGGTGATCAAACCATAAATAATCAAGGTGATCGACGGTGGGATCAAGATCCCCAGTGTGCCGCCCGCAGCAATCAAGCCGGTTGCCAAAGCATCCGAGTAACCACGCTTGCGCATCTCTGGAATACCCATGCCGCCAATTGCCGCGCACGTCGCAGGACTTGATCCGCACAATGCCGCAAAAACCGTACAGCCGATGACATTGGCAACGCCCAATGAACCTGGCATTTTATGCATCCAGCGATAGGCCGATTCATATAGATCGACTGCCGCCCGGGTCTTGCCTATGGCAGCTCCCATGATGATAAATAAGGGAATAGTTAACAGTGTGAAATTATCCAGCTCACCGTAAAGCGTTTCTGCCAGCAATTCCAAATTCATGCGTGGCATGAAAAAGTACATGAAGCCAAGCGCACTGGCGCCGAGAGCGAACGCAATCGGCATACCGGAAAACAAAAGTACCAGAGTCACGCTGAGATAAAGAAAACCAATTTCTAGCGTACTCATTTCATGCTCCCATCAAATTTTGTTCTTCATGCTTTTTTTGCGGCGCGGGAGTACGCGCCGTTTCAATTATCTGCATAACCATTTGCAGACCCATGGTACTTAAACCAAACGCCATGAAAAAATACGGTATCCATAAAGCCGGTGCCCAGGTCGAACTGGTGGTCCAACCCTGCTGATACGCGTTCAACGCGTATTCCCACGCATTGCGCGCGACAAAGAACACCACGATGAGCGAGAGGAAGTCGCCCGTTAAAAGCCGATAGCGATTCCATTTCGGCGACATCACCTCATCCAGCACTTCTATGCCTACGTGCCCACGTTCGGCCTGGGTATAGGCAGCAGCGAGAAAAGTGGCCGCAATCAAAAGATAAACACAAAATTCAATCATCCAGTCATTCGCTATACGCAGGTAATAGCGCGTCACGACCTCATAAACCAAGGCCAGCGTCGCCGTCAAAATGAGCAAAGCGGAAAGTATCGCCATCCAGCGGTTAAAGGCGCGAAGGCCCTTACTCATCTGTTGAATAAAATTAGTCATAGGAAATTCCTGAAAAAAATGCCTGCAAATGAATTTGCAGGCATTTTTATTTCAACGATGGTTACTTGACGGCCTGTGCCATGTCGAGCAATTGCTGGCCATTCTTCACATTTTCAGCGAAGGTTTTCCATGCTGTCTGCTTAGCCAGTTCACGCCATTTGGCAAAAGCGGCATCATCCATATCAACTGCAGTTGCGCCGTTTTTCGCATAGACTTCACCCAGACGAACGTCATCCTTCTTGGACTCTTCCATTGCAAATTTTTCGAGGCTGGCGCCGACTTCCATCACGATTTTTTGTTGTGCCGGCGTCAGGCTGTCATAGGTACTTTTTGCCATCAGCAGAGGCTCGAACATGAACCAGAAAGTATTTTTACGCGCAGTCGTGACTTGTTTCGCCACTTCATACAGACGGAAACTTAACAAGGATGTGCTTGACGTTACTGCTGCATCCAGTACGCCGGTTTGCATCGCGTTATAAATTTCTGAAGATGGCACATTGGTGATCGAACCACCAGCGCCTTTGAGCATCATGTCCATTTCCTTGCTGCCACCGCGGATTTTCACATCCTTGGCATCTGCAGGCTGCACGATCGATTTGGTTTTCGATGCCACACCGCCGGCCTGCCACACCCAAGTAATGATCTTGACGCCCTTGCTTTCGACAACATCGTTCAAGGCCTTGCCGATAGGCGCAGTTTTCCACCGCAGTCCTTGTTCATAGCTGGTTACAAGTGCCGGCATCAAGCCGAGATTTGTCTCGGGAATCTTGCCTCCTTCATATGCCAGCGGCAGTACAGTCATATCCAATGCGCCGGTCTGCATTGCTGAAAACTGGCCGGTTGGCTTCACTAAGGACGCGGACGGAAATATTTCAAACTTCAATTCACCATTGGTGCGCTTTTCCACGTCCTGAGCAAATTTGACCGCCAGACGATGACGGAAATCGACATCAGCGCCGTCACCGCCAGGAAATTGATGGGAAATCTTGATGACCTTGGTGGCCGCCATGGATGGTGCCGCAAATCCCAGTGCAAACGCGCCTATCAGGACAGACGATAGTGTGGACTTCAGAAACTTGTTACTGATCATTTTTGTCTCCTGTATGAACTTCTTTTTTAAAATTCAACTGCTCCAAACTGCTGGCAGCAAGCGCTTTACATGTTGCACATGTGTATCTGTCCGCGCTGGCAAACTGGCAATCAACCACATACCAAGCTGAAATTTGCATGTGCAATCATTGTGCGATTGGCAAACAAAACTCAGCGATGGCTTTTCTTTTTATGTATACAAGAATACATTTAAAGAATACACAGTCAAGAATTAAATCCATTTTATAATCGCTTTCATATATTTATTATGCATTTGTTAAGCTACTTATAGAAATATTTTGCTCATGAAAAAACGCTCTGAAGTCTTGCGCGAAGCAATCGAAGAAATGATCGCTGTCGGCAAACTGGTGCCTGGGCACCATCTGGATGAGACCGAACTCGCCGCAGAATTTGGTGTGTCGCGCACACCGATACGCGAAGCCTTGATACAACTGGCTTCCATGGGGATTATCATGATGCGTCCCCGGCGTGGTGCCATCGTGGCCGAGATCAGCCCGCAAAAGTTGGTGGAAATGTTTGAAGTGATGTCCGAGATCGAGGCCATGTGCGCCCGCCTCTCCGCGCGCAGAATGTCGCCCGCCGATCACGCTGAATTGCTGGCGCGCCATCATGCTTGCGAAGAAGCACGTAATGATCCGGATCCCGATGAATATTTTTATCGTGGCGAAGAATTTCACGACTGGATTTATGTCGGCACTCACAATGCCTTCCTGATTGAACAGGCCCGCACCCTGCATCGCCGCTTGCGCCCATACCGCCGCCTGCAGCTGCGCGTGCGGGGTCGCATCAATACGTCGTTCTCCGAACATGATGCAGTGGTCAATGCCATCATTGAAGGCAATGGCGACAAGGCGAGCGCATTATTGCGCGATCACATCATGATTCAGGGGCAACGCTTTACCGACCTGATTACGTCAATGTCCAACCTCGCCAACCTCGCCTCCTGATTACATCATGCAATCAAAGCGAGTGCAGCAGCACTGCTGAGACTGGACGCGAGCAGACGCACCGGTTGCGCCAGTGCCCTTACATCGCGGACGGCCAGCAGTAACGATCGTTCTGCCCAGGCGTCCTCTACCCGTAAAAAATGTACGCCCAGCGCACGGGCCTGATCTGCCGTCAAAGTCGGCACGACGCCGATACCCATCCCGGCATGCACCATCCTGGATACGGCATCAAAGCTGCGCACCTGGGTCCGCAGTTTCAAGGTTTTCTGCAGACGACTGCATTCTGCGTGCAATCTCTCTGTCAATGAGGTCGCTTCAGCGAGACTGACGAAGTCGTAATCAAGTACATCCGCAAGCGTCACCGTCTTGCGGGCAGTCAGCGGATGATCCAGCGGCACAATCAATCCCAGCTTCTGCTTGCGGTAGCTGAATACGGCCACGCCATCCACGGGTGTCGGCGCGGCAAATATCCCGATATCGGTACGATTTTCGCGCACGCCGGCAACCGTATCGCCGCTATTGCGCTCTTCCAGATCTATGCGTATGCCGGTATGAGTGCGCAAAAACTCATGCAAATCCAGCGGCAGAAATTGCGTAATTGCCGATGTATTGGCCCAGATGCGAACCTGTCCTCGCAGACCGGAAGCGTAATCCGACATGACGCCGGACATGCGTTCCAGATCTTGCAAGATGCCCAGCACGTGCTGAAAACACGCATTCCCGGCATCGGTCAAGGTAACGCC
The DNA here is from genome assembly GCA_964406085.1 of uncultured Herminiimonas sp. Taxonomy (GTDB): domain Bacteria; phylum Pseudomonadota; class Gammaproteobacteria; order Burkholderiales; family Burkholderiaceae_D; genus Oxalicibacterium. The sequence goes on along the minus strand of CAYOQL010000001.1, from coordinate 179,909 downwards.
GCTCGCGTGTCGAAAAAACAAGGCTGTTCCGAAATGCGCTTCGAGATCCGATATGCGTTTGCTGGCAGCAGCCAGCGCCAGATTGGCTTGATGCGCCCCGCGCGTGATGCTGCCTGTGCGGGCAATCGCGACAAACAGATTAAGCGTAACCAGATCAAAACGCGCAACATTCAAGGCATTCCCCTTCGTTGGGTCGCGAGCAATCTCGCTGTGTTTGCATACTAGCGCAGCCTTCGTGGTTTGCGAAGACTCCTCCTCACGCATGACGAAATGACTTGCGGGATCGCTGGCGTTACAGTTCAAGGCATAAAACGATCCACCACGTCTGCGCATCGAGTTGCGCACTCCTGATTACAACCATGTGTGAAAGGCTACAACATGAAGAATTACCGCATCGGACAAATCGTCCCCAGCAGCAACACCACGATGGAGACGGAAATCCCCGCCATATTGCGCGCCCGCGAAGCCATCGCCCCCGAACGCTTCACCTTTCATTCCAGCCGCATGCGCATGAAGCGCGTGACCAAGGAAGAACTCGCTGCCATGGATGCCGACTCCGATCGCTGCGCATTGGAATTGTCGGACGCCCGTGTCGACGTACTGGGCTACGCCTGCCTGGTTGCCATCATGAGCATGGGCCGCGGCTATCATCGCGTTTCCGAAGAGCGCCTGCACGGTCGCACGGTAGAAAACCATGCGCCAGCACCGGTAGTCACCAGCGCTGGCGCGCTGGTGCATGGGCTGGGCAAAATCGGCGCCAAGAAGATCGCCATCATTACGCCGTATATGAAGCCACTGACCGAATTGGTGATTGACTACATTGAACACGAAGGTTTTGAAGTTCTGGACAGCATTTCGCTGGAAATTGCCGACAATCTGCAAGTCGGTGCACGCGATCCAAATGCGCTGATCGAGATTTCTCGACGCCTGCATCTTGCCAACTGCGATGCAGTCGTCCTTTCTGCCTGCGTGCAAATGCCGTCGCTCGCCTCGATACAACCGGTGCAGGACCGCATCGGCTTGCCGGTACTGTCGGCAGCAGCCTGCACCACCTATCAAATGCTGGAAAAACTGGGCTTGAAAACCATCGCCCCGCAGGCAGGCGCCCTCTTGTCGGGAGACTATTGATCCGCGGCAAAATGGTGTGATTCCTCAGCAGGCTTTCATTCAATTTTGCCATGGTGACGCTCCCGCAGCATCGATACAAGCGGGCTGCGTTGCCTTGTCCTGATGTTGCCCGCTATTTATAGTACCAAGGGCGTGCGGCGCAACGCGCAGCATAAACATAAGGCAGCAGGCCGCTTGTCCCTCTATTGCGTCCCGCAGCGCAGTCTTGCTCCGCTCTTCAAACATCAATAAAACCTGGTCACTGGCCGATTCTTATTGCGCCAATATAGATGACATATGACATCTATTGTATTTATGATGGTCAACATCTATAATTCGACCTTATCGGTGCTTGCCACCCACATTCCAGAGCCTGCCATGCCACGCGTATCCAAAGAACAAACCGATCTGAATCGTGCTGCGATCGAAAGCGTTTCCGCAAAACTGTTTCGTGAAAGAGGCATCAACGGCGTCAGCGTCAATGACTTGATGGCTGCGGCCGGCTTGACGCACGGCGGCTTCTACGGCCATTTTTCATCCAAGGATGAGTTGGCAGCGGTCGCCTGCGCCAATGCGTTCGACCATGCAGTCGAGCGCTGGAAAAAGCGTGTAGAGAGCGCCAAGGACGAAAAGACTGCTTTCAAAACCATCGTCGACAATTATCTATCGTCGAAAAATGTTGTCGATATTGGCAACAGCTGTCCCGGCCCGGCCCTCGCCGTCGATGTGGCACGTGAGCCTTATGACAAACCGGTGCGCGCCGCCTATCTGGCCGGCACATCGGAACTGCTTGAAATACTTGCATCGCTGGTTGCCTCGGACGATCCCGCCATCCGCAGGAAAATCGCGCTCGCACAATGGAGCACGATGGTAGGCGCGATGATGCTGGCGCGCGCCACCCATGATGATGCAATCGCGGAAGAAATCCTGTCGGCCGCACGCGCGCAATTGCTCGCCGCTGCAGAGACCTGATGCATCAAACCGCACTCATTCGCCGGCCCGCTTACTGACCCATTTATTTACCCACTTGCACACTCACCGCTGCTTGCCGGACTACCGAAAGGAAATTCATGTTCGCTCACTCCCTGTCTAGATGGCTGGATCGCAAAGGCATCCATTTTTCCTGGGTGATCGTTGCGATCACCTTCCTGACGATGCTGACGTCTGCCGCTGCACTCGGATTGCCAGGCGTGCTGCTGCAACCGCTCAGCAGGGAATTCGGCTGGACCACCGACGAAATTTCCTCGGCCATTGCGCTGCGCTTTATTTTGTTCGGACTGATCGGCCCCTTCGCAGCGATCTTCATGGAACGTTTCGGCTTGCGTAACGTGATCTCGACGGCACTGACACTGGTCGCCCTGTGTCTCGCCCTGTCGACGCAAATGACGCAACTGTGGCACATGTTTTTGCTATGGGGATTGATACTCGGGATTGCGACCGGCATGACGGCGCTGGTACTCGGTGCAGTGGTCGCGAACCGCTGGTTTGAAAAACGGAGAGGACTGGTGATCGGTCTGCTGACAGCAAGCTCGGCTACGGGACAATTGATTTTCTTGCCGGTCGCCGCATGGCTGATCGAACATCACGGCTGGCGCATGGCAGTACTGCCGGTATTTTGTTGTTGCGCCTTGGTCGCCGTGCTGGCCTTTGTCTTGATCCGCAACCGCCCTCACGATATGGGTATCGCTGCTTATGGTGCTGACCCGAGCATCGCGCCGGTTATGCCGGCAGTGGCAGCACACATGACTTTGCTGGAACCGTTGAAAGTACTCGCCAGTGTGTCGCGCAATCGTACATTTCTGGTTCTGGCCGGCACCTTCTTTATCTGCGGCTTGAGTACCAGCGGCTTGATCCAGACCCACTTCATCTCGCTGTGTGGTGATTACGGGATGGCTGCTATTCCTGCGGCCAGCATGCTGGCGATGATGGGTGCCTTCGATTTTGTCGGCACCATCCTGTCGGGATGGCTATCCGATCGCTACGACAATCGCAAATTGCTGTTCTGGTACTACGGTTTGCGCGGCTTGTCGCTGCTGTGGTTGCCGCATTCCGACTTTACCTTGTACGGTTTATCCATCTTCGCGATGTTCTATGGACTGGACTGGATTGCGACCGTGCCACCGACTGTCAAGCTGGCCGGTGCGGCATTCGGCAAGGAGCGTGCAGGCATGGTGTTTGGCTGGATCTTTGCCGCGCATCAGATCGGCAGTGCGATTGCCGCTTACGGAGCGGGCTTGTCACGCACGATGCTGCTGACGTATACCCCCGCCTTGTACACGGCCGGCGCGGCGTGCCTTTTTGCAGCGGTGATTATTTTCATGATTAGAAAACCTGTAAAAATAGCGTAGTACAGCAAATACAGCCGGTGCCCGAATAGCTGCGGACAATAGAACAACATCGGTTGTGTTTAGTGAATTTCCAGATGCACGATACGATCATTGCGCAGCCTGAATGTATAGTGCAGAGTGGCCGGGCTACCTGGGAAATTCCCCGTGACTTTGGCTGCTACGACAATATCTCCGGCTTGCGGCACTACGGTCATTACCTCTGCGACGGCGGCGTATTTTTCTCCCGTGTCTTTCATCCAACTTCGGATGGCAGCCAACCCGCGCCGTTCTTCTCTTTCATCCTGCACCACTGCATCTTCGGCAAAACAATCATGCAGATTACGCGTATCACATGCATTGGCGGCGGCAAAATAATCGGCGATGGGCCTGGGCAGATTGGCAGACCTGTGACTCCTTTGAGCAATAAGAAAACAAGGCAGGTGAAATCAGGATGTGCGCCACACCGACGCTAGCCATGGCTGCTGCTCACGCGGCAATCCCGGCGGTCGATAGTAATGTTCGAGCTCAGTGAAACCGGCATCCGTCATGAATTGTCGCCAGGTGGGCAACTCGTGATGAGCACCATAACGATCGCCATGCCACCCTTCCTGATTCTCACCGCGCGGATTGGATGTAAACAAGACGCCGCCCGGTTTCAAGGTCGCGTGCAATTCCTTCAGCACTCGGGGCAATTCCTGACTAGGCACATGGAACAGGGAGGCATTGGCGAACACGCCATCAAAGCGCTGTGCCGGTAGATCCAGCTTCAGAAAATCCTGCTGCCACACTTCGCACTGCGCATAATCGCGCGCCATCTGCGCAAATTCAGCGGAGCCATCCAGACCTACCGGCTGATGGCCCAATTCGATCAACGTTTTCAGATCACGGCCAGGCCCGCAACCTAGATCCAGAATACTGAAAGGTGCTGCGGCCTCGATATATTTCAATAGCGACTGGATATTCTGGCTGACATCGTGCGAACGCGTGCCCTCCCAGAACGCGGTGGCGCGCTGATTGTAATGATCCAGCGTGACTGCGGTGATCTGCCCCAGCACTTGCATATCTAGTTTTTTATCTGAATGTTGCATCGGGAATTGTTGCGCCTTGAACAGTAAGATTAGCGGCGATGTATCTTCATGATTTTTTGATGCTCGCGCTGCCAGTCGCGTTCTTTTTCAGTATTGCGTTTGTCGTATTCCTTCTTGCCCTTGGCCAGCGCAATCTCGCACTTCACCCGCCCTTGTACCCAATGCAGGTTGACCGGCACCATCGTAAAGCCGGATTGATCGACCTTGCTGACCAGTCGTTTGATTTCTGCTGCATGCAACAAGAGCTTGCGCGTACGTATCGCTTCAGGATGATCGAAAGACGAGGTGCTGTTCAATGCGCTGACATGCGCACCGAACAGGTAAATCTCGTTGTCCCGCGCAATCACATAGGCTTCTTTCAACTGCACACGGCCGGCACGGATCGCCTTGACTTCCCATCCTTGCAATACAATGCCTGCTTCGTAGCGGTCTTCAATGAAGTAATCGTGAAACGCTTTTCTGTTGTCTACTATCGTCATGGCACTCTCTATTAATACCGGCAGTGTAACGGTCCGCAGCATAATCTGCACTGGCCGCCATCGTCCTCGTTGTCCGCGCGCATGATCGCTTACTTCTTTGTCCTGGTTGCAGGTTTGTGTGCCGGCGGTATCAGCGGCATCATAGGTACCGGTTCCTCCATCATTCTGCTACCTATCCTGGTCTATACATTCGGGCCCAAACAAGCCGTACCCATCATGGCAGTCGCCGCAGTCATGGCGAACCTGGCGCGCGTAATGGCATGGTGGAAATTGATCGACTGGCGCGCATTCGCTGCGTATTCGATCACCGGCATTCCGGCGGCGGCCGTCGGTGCGCGCACCCTGCTCGCGCTGCCATCCAATCTGATCAATATTTTTCTGGGCATCTTTTTTATTGCGATGATTCCGGTGCGCCACTGGCTGATGCTGCGCAACTTCCGCCTGCAACTATGGCAGCTCTCGATAGCAGGCGCCGTCATCGGCTTCCTGACCGGCGTGGTACTGTCGACAGGGCCACTGAGCGTACCCGCGTTTACATCATACGGGTTGATCAAAGGTGCATTCATCGCAACCGAAGCAGCCAGCTCGCTCTTTCTGTACGTCAGCAAGATCCTTACCTTCGGCGAGTTCGGCGCCATGCCGCCGGATATCTTCATCAAGGGTTTGCTGGTAGGGGCATCGCTGATGGCAGGCACCTTCGCCGGAAAAATTGTGATGCTCAAATTAAGCGACCAGGCCCACCGCTACTTGCTGGATGCCTTGCTATTCTTTTCTGGCTTGTCGTTGCTGTGGGCTGCGTTGCGTTAATGCCATTTTTCAAACTTGTAAAACACCGCAGGACATTGCCACGTCGACAGCATGCACGCTTGCGGTTGACGTAAATCTGCAAACGGCTATACTCGAGCTCGTCGCGCATGCATTGCGCGCAATCGCTCACGCCTTATTATTTCTTTCATTATTGCAATGACCATCGCGCCCACTTTCCTGTCGAAACGCATACGTTCTGCGCCGAACACGGAATCCTTGCGCGCGCATTTTTTGCATGCGATGAGCGCCTCGGCCATTGCACATGGCGTGGCCGAAATTTACACCCCATCGTCTTTCACAAGAGACCTCGCCTGCCTCTCTTAGGCTCGGCGAGTATCAGCAGGAACGAAGTTTCGTTCCCTCCTGTCACTCCCGAGCCACCACTCTGAACCTTCCTTTTTTTGATGCATGCGTAGTCACGCGCATCAACATTGCATTGCCATTTCTGGCCTGCCTTTAACGGTCGGCCATGGAGAACTATTGTCATGAAAAATCAACGTATTCTGAAGCAAAGCGATGCCGCCATCCTGAGCCGGCTGGCCGAACAGTTACTCCGTCTTGGCGAAGTTGAATTCAATGCGGGCGAAGAACTGCTCGACATGATTTCGACTGCAAAGATACTCCCAGCCGGTACCGAGCGTAGGGATTGCGCTGCGCTGTATTCAACCGTCACCTATTCGCCGGCAAATATCGACGACAGACGCAGCGTCACGATAGTTTGCCCGCATGAAGCCAATCCGCAACTGGCACGTGTATCGGTCCTGTCACCAATCGGCCTGGCATTAATAGGGAGAAAAGCCCTGCAGATCATTGATGTTGCCTTGCCATCCAAGCGGACGGAAACAATCAAGTTGCTGGAGGTAGCCAATGCAGACATGACCAGCGAGGTGGAATCGCCATGAAACGTGCAACTGCACTCTATCTGCTCGAAAGACGACGACGCATACGCAAATGCCTGTACGCGATCATCGCCATCTGGACAGCATGCATAGCGGCGACAATCGCTTTGAAATAAGACATCTTTCCTTGTGCAGGCTTGGCGATATGCGTTTTTCAGGAATGGAAAAATATTCAGGCAAGAACTCGATATTCAGTTTTTGATTGATGTCTCGGACCGCATGCCTGAATTCAATACGCAAAAACGCGATGTCCTGCTCGCCGCTGTCCGCGATATCAGAGGATGGCGCGCACGGTTGGTAGCGACATGACCGTGTAAAGGGGAAAAAGCGCATCCACCTGTTCCCTGCCGACAGGGATTCAACCCACGGATATTCCAGCTTCGTTCATCAAGCCAAGAACACCGTGCCAGAAGATCTCTATGCCTATGCACAACAGGATGAAGGCAGACAAACGCAGCAAGACCATCGTGCCGAGCGGACCAAGCAGGTTCAGCAGCTTGTTGGCATAGTTGTAACAGAGATAAATCACCACAGAGGTGAGTGCCGCGCCGAGTGCCGCACTGCCGACGGAGACCACCCAGTCGAGCACGCGCGTCGGGGTATTGGCACCCAGCGTAATCGATGCGGCAATTGCACCCGGCCCCACCGTCAGCGGAAAACTGATCGGATAAAAGCTGCGAACCTTGAAGTCCTCATCCGACCATACTTCTACCTGCTTGGTCGCGACCTGCGCCCGAATTGCATCATGCGAATTGTCGTTCAACAGACGCCAGCCGGTCACCATCACCAGGATGCCGCCGCCTATGCGCACGATGGGCAGCGATATCCCAAAGAAATTAAGCACATGCGAACCAATGAACATCGCGCCGACCAACATGAGAAAGCAGTTGAGGGCCACTTGCCGCGCCAAGCGCTTTTGCGCAATGGGGCCGATATTGCCATGCAGGCTGGCAAAAACCGGTGCATTACCGAAAGGATTCAGAATTGGCAACAACGTAACCGGAATCAGGATGGCAGCCTTTAAAAACAGTATCAACATGCTGGTACTTCCATCGTGGATGAGCGGCGACTGACAGCATCGTCTATAAATTTTTCTAATTGGTATCGACCGAAAGACCCGCAGCAACCCACGCGTCTATACCGCCGGTCAATGGACGCACCCGTGTGTAACCTCGCTGCATCAGCTTCTTGGCCAGGCGTGCGGCCGATGCTTCATTCGGACAGGAGCAATAAATAATCACTTCGGAATCAGTCGTCGTATTCACCACCAGTGCACTGATATCGTCATCGGTCAATACGTGCGCACCCGGAATGCGGCCACTTTGCTGCGATAGTTCGGAACGTACATCAATGACCATCGGCGGATGTTCGGTTTTCAATAATTGATCCAGCTCTTCAACCGTAATACGCGCCATGCGCAACTCTTTGATGAACACATACCGCTGCCACCACTTCTTCGCGATATAGACAGCCAGGGCCAGCGCCACCAAGACAATTCCCCACTTGCCCAGGCTCGCCAGAATATCCAGCAAATCAGCCACGGCCGAGCTGAACAGCGATCCCAGAAAAATTGCCGAACCCGCCCACAATGCAGCGCCCAGCGCATCGAAAAAAATGAATTTTGCGGGACGCGAGCCAATCGCACCGGCGAGCGCACTTGCAACCGATGCGAAGCCAGGTATGAACTTGGCAACCAGCAATGAGGCCGGGCCGTAACGCAAGTAAATCGATTCAGTTTGCCGCACGCAAGAATCCGGTGATAGCGAAATGCGGCACAAGCGTGCCATCACGCTGGCACCATAGCGGCGACCAGCCTGATACCAGGCAAAGTCTGCGATCAAGGCGGCGACAACGGCGACCAACAGCAGCATGGGTCCGGAATACTCGCCACGTCCCAGCAAGGCGCCAGTGATCACCAGCGTCGGATAGGCGGGAATCGGCGCGCCCAATTGCTCTATCAATACATTGCCAAAAACAAACAGCAAACCGTATTGCTCGATCAGTTCCAGTAGAAAGCTCATAGTATTCAGTCAGCAGTCAAATCAGCTTGTTGCCCGATTAACGGGACAGTGAAAGCATAGCAGGCAGATGTGGGGTACGTTCGCCGATTTCAAATAGCGATGAAACGAAAGGGTTGATGAGTAAAGATATACGCACGGTTCTGCATGAATCATTTTCAGAAAGTCTGGTCCAAAAACAGACTGGATCAAGCAAGGAGAACGACATGACCAAAGCAGGAAAAAACTGGCGGAGTGAAAGTGGTGCCGAGCCTGAGAAAACGCAAGCTGCGGACAAAAAAACCGAGCGTCTGCTCAGGCAAGTCCAGCCACGCAAGCCTGACGACATCAAGGAAGATGAAAAACTGCATGGACTGGTGGATGAAGATCATCCCTTCCCGTCCAAGGGGAATTGACGCAAAGCGATAACTGCCAGGCAGATTGGCTATCGAATTGCAGCCTGCTCTTGCGTGATCGCACTGCCCATTGTTTCGCCCAGGCGGACTACGCCATCCGCCGACCATGCCGCATTGAAAGCCAGCGTCTCGACCGGAAACAGCATGACCACGGTGGAACCGAGCAGAAAACGGCCCATCTCCTCACCCTTTTTCAAGCTGATGAATTGCTTGTCGTAGTGCCATTCGCGCACGATACCTAAACGCGCCGCATTGACGACGCCATGCCACACCGTTTCCATGCTGCCGACTATCGTTGCGCCCACCAGTACCAATACAAACGGGCCTGCCTCACCTTCGAATACGCAAACGACGCGCTCATTGCGCGCAAACAACCTGGGGACACCACGTGCGGTTGTCGGATTGACCGAGAACAAATCGCCAGGCACGTAAATCATGCGCATCAGTCTGCCATCGCATGGCATGTGAATACGGTGATAGTCGCGCGGACTTAAATACAGGGTGGCAAAGCTGCCGTTCTCGAATCGCGCGCCCAATTCACGATCGCCACCCACCAGTTCGGTGGTCGTGTAGCGGTGGCCTTTGGCTTGGAAAATCTGATCGGTATCGATCGCACCGAATTGACTGATCGCGCCGTCGACCGGGCAAATATAGGCAGAATCCGCTATCGGTCGTGCGCCGTTGCGCAACGCACGTGTAAAAAATTCGTTAAAACTGGCGTAGCTGTGAATATCCGGGTTCGCCGCTTCGCTCATGTTGACGTTGTACTTGCCGATAAACCAGCGAATCAGACCCGTCGTCACGCGCCCCGCCTTTGCTCCGGCAATTTTGCCGGCAAAGATGGTCAAGGCCTTTTTAGGCAGCAGGTATTGCGGAAGTACAGGCAGGCGATTGGACACAGTGAGTTGGGCTAGGTGATAAAAGAGGGCTTGATGGTGGCGTAATTGCGGCGTTATTTGGTGATTATGCTGGAGAGACCACGCGGGTGACGGTAATGCGGTCGATAAAAAACTCGCCGTCTACACATGCGCGATGCGGCACCTTGGCCAGTTCAAAGCCGCGATTTTCATCTTCCATCCACATTTTGACGAGGGTCTCGAACTCTTCGGGGTCCAGGCGCAGCATCTGCGCCGAGATCACAAACTGCGCGCCGTCTTTTTGCTTCTTGACAATATCTTCTATGAGAGCCATGAGCCATCCTTATTCCGAAACAAAAACTGCCGACATCATAGCTTTTGTTTCACTTCTATTCCATCAAATGCGTGCTTTCAGTCACGCGCTTGGGGTTTGGCCTTGCTGTTGGCGGCTTTTGCCTTCTGTGAAAACACCTGGTGGCAGGGATCGGATTCGGGATTGGCACCATCCCACAGGGACGTTGCAACAACACTCAGGCCGCTGGTAAAAATGGCCGCGCCCACTCTGGCGATGGCGCCGACTGCACCGGACTCATCCAGGCTCATTTCTGGCTTGACGAGCTGACCGGTGATTTTCACGCTATTGGCAAAGGTCGAGATACCCAAACTGACACCTGAGCGCGCACGCACCCGACCATGTAAATCCAGCGTCTGATCGCGCAAATCAATATTGCCACTAGTGAGTAACTGACTGGCATCGCTGCGCGCACCGACAATGCTCTCGCCATCGGCCAAACCGGAGTGGAACGGCAAGCGCGCACTGGCACAGGAAAGATCGACACGATCCGAATCCTTCGCCGAGAATAACCCGGTTAGCCAGAATTCAGCCTGCCCGGCTTTAGGAGAAAGAATTTTTGCCGACCCAATCTGTATATCAACAGGACCAGTTATTGTTGCAGCAAGTTCATTCATCGTGCTTCCCAGCGCGGCGATCTGTGCATCGACCTTCATCTTGCCGCCGGAAATATTTATATTCTTGCCGGTTTGCTGAAACCACTGCTCGAGCGTGACATCCTGCATTTGCAAGTTCAGTTGCACGGCCTTTCGACTGCCATCGAAAGACGCATCGCCGGCGGCGGTACCTCCCAACAATTTTCCGGAGAATTTATTCACCGTCATGCGATCGTCGGTGACGCTTATCTTCGCGCTGGCATCCGTAACCTCTATACCCGAGCGCAGTTTCAATGCCGCGATGCTGGCATCAATTTTCCCTTGTGAACCATCCAGCGCCACCAGCAAATGCCATGCTAGCGGGTTGTCGCGGAATAGTTGATCTGCCTTTTTGGGCTGCAGTGGTGGTTGCCCCGCATCCAGAAAGGTCTGGATCATATCGACACGATCAGCCCGCAACTGCGCACTGAACACTGGTCTTTTGCCACGGAGATTGAGCTGCCCTTCGCCCGACAAATTCATCTTCCCCAATTGCAGCTTGAGATCCTTGAAATCGGTTTTTTTGTTGACCGTATGCAGCGTGACACTGGCCTTTAATGGCGCGGGCGTTCCCTGCTTCTTCCCGAGAAAACCAAAAAATTCCTGAGTCGAAGGTGCATCGATGGCAAGTACCAGATCAAAGTTGTTCATGGCAAGATCCAGTGGAATTCGTCCGCTGATAATCGCCGATGCCTGACCCGACTTCGCATTGATCACGCCATTGCTGACCGCGCCATCCTGTCCCAGAGAAGAAATATCTTCTATCTTGCCGTCAAGCTGCAGCAGATGGCTATCGCGCTCCAGCTGCATATCAAATTCAACATCGCGCAAATCTTGACGTCCACCAGCAACCAGGCTTTGTATCTGCCAGGTACTCGCCTCATCGTTACCGCGACGAAAGCGAACGCGGCTATTCTTTGCACTCACTGTCGTCAGCGCCATGGAAAATGATGACAACGCTTTCTCGCCTGGAAATTCCCAGCTGCGCCTGCCATCATTCGCAACGTTAAAATTCGCTTTCAGACCGTCGAAGTAAAGCCCGCTGACCACGAATTTTCCCGTCAACAAAGGAAGGAAAGCGAACTCCACCCGCATATCCTCAGCATCGAACAGGTATTTATCTCTCGCCCAGTCTGGATTCGAGAGCATGACATTCTTGGCATGCAGTTGCGGATAAGGGAATAACTGCAGTGCAAGGTCACCTATCATCAGATCGCGCGACCATTCTTGACGCGCCTTGTCACGCGCCAGCTCTTTCAGATGCTTGCCATCAGTGAGTGCGGACAAGGTGATGATGCCGATCACGCATGTCAGCACCAAACCGGATACGGCCCACCATAATGCTTTACGCCATTTGCGCATACCGCTGTCCCCGTGAAAACCATATTGCTAAGCGAATCAACGCTTTAATCGCCGGCACAAGCCCTGCATGTCTAGCGTGCAAACATGAGGCAATGGCAGCGATTGATAGTGGTCGAGGATATAACAGTTAGGACGCGTCGTCACGCCAGACTTGACGAGAAAGAACGTAGGACAAACAGACTGTAACCACTTGGATAATACCGTTAGCCAAGCGGCCTTATCTTGCAGCAAGCAGTGTCGGATTGACGCTATTAAGCAAATAGTCGATCAGTTCACGCACAGGACGAATCGCATTGCCGAATGGCAGGGGTTCTGAGCCCCGGAAGAACAAGCCGCGCTCGACATCACCTTTCAGTGCAAAGCCGAGTTGCGTATCGATGCAGAACTGCCCGGCCTTGGCGATTCCATCACGCAAACCACATTGATGCAGGCAATCGAAGCCTACCGTGCAATCCTTGGGTCCGGCCTTGCCCTGCAGCTTGGCTTCCTTGTCGAGATAATTGCTCAACCATTGCGTCTTGACCGCGCGCGCCGGCAAGCCTGCACAACTCATGAAGGTCACGATATCTTCCGGTTGTGCGCGCGTGAGTACCTGCTTGAAGTTGACATGTGCATCGCCCTCTTCCGACACGGCGAATGCCGTTCCTAGCTGCACCGCACTGGCCCCCATGCCGAATAATTCATTGACCTGCTGCGGATTATGGATGCCTCCAGCAACGATGAGTGGGATTTTTTCAGACGCTATGCCCAGCTCCTGAAACAATTTCAGCGTACCCGCCAGCACGACGGAAAATGCAAAGTGCGGATCGTTCACGCTATCCAGACCGGCAGCGCCTAAATGACCGGCAGCATATTGCGGATTTTCGATCACTATGGCATCGGGCAAGCGATTGCGCCGCATCCATTTTTTGAGTATCAACGCAATACCGCGTACGTCAGACAAAATCGGTAGCAAAGCGACATCAGGATAGTCAGCCGTCAACTCGGGTAAATCCATGGGCAAGCCGGCACCCACCACGATGGCGTCGGCACCACTCTCGCAAGATTGTTTCACATAGGCCGAATATTCGGCGACTGCGCGCATTACGTTGACTGCGATCATACCGTTACCGCCGGCAATTTCTTTAGCGGCTTTGATTTCACGATCGAGCGCAATCAGATTGACGGCGTCAATCAAGGTCTTGTCGCGAGACTTCTCGGTTTGCTCCATCAGATCCGCATGATGGCGACGCAAATCGACACTGGAAATCGTGCCCACTGCACCCAGCTTTGCGACGTTACCTGCAAGGCGATGTGCAGAAATGCCCACGCCCATGCCTCCTTGCACAATAGGCAGCAGCAATTTATTTTTCAGCTTCAATTTCGGGAATGCAGTATTCAACACCATGTTCCTTCGCTTGCTATTTGGATACGACGAATGTAGCAAACAGGGCTGAGAAAAAATTGACATGGATCAAAAATGATCAGAACTAAGATGAGATGCTGGGCAGGCAAGATGCACTGCACCAAGCAAATTGCCCTGCCAAAATGATAAAGTGCAATAACAATCAAACGCTCAACAAGGCTTCGTATGCATCGCCACCATCACTCAGAAAATCATCGCAATGATCGTATCGGCTGGCTGCGCGCAGCCGTACTTGGCGCCAATGACGGCATCATTTCAACCGCCTGCCTGATGTTGGGTGTCGCCGCTTCGAATGCCGGGCGCAGCGAATTGCTGGTGGCAGGCGTTGCCGCACTGGTCGCTGGCGCCATGTCGATGGCCGCAGGTGAATACGTATCCGTCAGTTCGCAGTCAGATACCGAAAATGCCGATCTGGAACGCGAACGCGGGGAACTACGCGACCAACCGGTTGCCGAACACAATGAGTTGGCATCGATTTATGTGGGGCGCGGTCTCACGCCGGAGCTGGCAACACAGGTGGCGCAGCAGCTAATGTCACATGATGCACTGAGCGCACATGCTAGAGACGAGTTAGGCATACACGACATTACGGCTGCGCGTCCGATTCAGGCTGCCGTGACCTCGGCGCTTACATTCTCGGTCGGTGCAGCATTGCCTTTGCTCACAGCCGTGATCGCCCCACCCCACTTGTTACCGGGTCTGCTCGCAGGCACTTCGCTGTTTTTTCTCATCAGTCTGGGTATGCTGGCAGCCATGGCTGGCGGCGCTCCGATGCTGCGCTCGGCGTTACGCGTCGGTTTTTGGGGAGCACTTGCGATGGCGATTACTGCCGGCATAGGCCGGATTTTCGGCACCATCATTTAACGAAAATGCGTCCGTCAAAACACACAACTGAATATCCATCCTGATATTGATTTTTTTAAAATCAGACACACAAGGCTGCCTCCATGAAATTCAAGGATTACTACGAAATACTGGGCGTCAAACGGGATGCGACGCAAGATCAGATCAAGAGTGCCTACCGCAAACTCGCCCGCAAACTGCATCCTGATGTTTCGAAAGAAGCGAATGCCGAAGCTCGCTTCAAGGAGATGGGGGAAGCCTACAAGGTATTGAAGGATCCAGAGACGCGCGCATCCTACGATCAACTTGGTGCCAATTGGCGGAATGGACAGGACTTTCAGCCGCCCCCGAATGCCGACGCAGGTTTTGAATTTGGTGGCCGCGGCAGTCACAGCGATTTTGGCGACATGTCGGATTTCGGCGAATATTTTGAACAGATGTTTGGCCGCCAAGCGGGTTTCGGCCAGGGCCAACGACGCACCATGCATGCGCAAGGGGAAGACCATCATGCGAAGGTACAGATCGATCTGGAAGACGCCTATCGCGGCGCCGAACGCAGCATCTCGTTGCGCATGCCGGTCATTGATGACAGCGGCCATGTCGTCACCAAGGATCGTACGCTCAGTGTCAATATTCCAAAAGGTATACGCGCCGGACAAACCTTGCGGCTGTCCGGTCAGGGCGGTCCGGGCGTCGGCCAAGGCAAGGCCGGTGACCTGTATCTGGAAATCGTTTTTCGTCCGCATCCGCGCTATCGTGTCGATGGTCGCGACGTCTACGTCGATCTGCCGCTCGCCCCGTGGGAGGCTGCACTCGGTGGCAGCGTGACGGTACCCATACCCGAAGGCTCGGTAGAACTGACTATTCCCCCGAATTCGACGGCAGGACGCAAGTTGCGCCTGAAGGGCAAAGGGATACCCGGCAAGGAAAACGGTGACTTGTATGTCCTGCTGACCATCGTCTTGCCACCAGCCGATACTGAACAAGCGAAGGAAGCTTATCGCAAGCTGCGGGAAGCGCTTCCTTTCAATCCTCGCACCGCTTTGTAAGGACGTTCATCATGAGTAAAACTGTGGTCAACTATCTCGAATGTCAGGTTGTCGAAGATGATATCCGTCTGACTTTGCTTGAGCTCTGCCAGGCAACGCATGCGTCGGAAGAAACGATTACGTCACTGGTGCAGGAAGGCGTGCTTGAGCCGGTGGGGCAGCAGCCGCAGGAATGGCAATTCACTGGCCCTTCATTACGCCGCGCAAAACTGGCACAACAGTTGACAGAGGAAATGGAGATCAATACCCCTGGCGTCGCGTTGGCGCTGGATCTGCTGGAACGTATCGATACATTGCAGGCGCAGCTTACGCGACTGAGTCGCCATTAACCGTATCGCATAAACGCTTATGCCGCATCCGGCCAGCGCCCTGCCCGGTGAGCGTATCCATCGGGTTGCGCAGCGTGGATTTTCTCGACAGACAAGCGCAATCCATGCCATCAAAAAGCCGAACAAATCGATGCGCATGATGCTGATGCTCTTGCAGTGGCAGACGAGCGCCGCCCGCTTCAACGGCGTGAAGAAACCACAATCCCGCCGACGATCAGCACAAAAGCAAACGCATGATAAAGATGCGGCACTTCGCCCAAGAAGGCTGACGACATGATCGCCGCGAACAGCGGCGTCAAATTACTGAAGAAACCTGCGACAGTCGGACCCACGCGTTGCACGCCCAACCCCCAGCAGCGCAAGGCAATGATTGCAGGACCGATCGCAACGAATAGCAGCGCCGCGATCAACGGCCAGCCCCAGTCTATCTGCGGCGCACCGATCACCCATTCCCCCGCAGCAAATGCGCCAGACCACACCGCGCCGAAAGCGACTTGCGCCAGCAAGAAAGCAATCCAGTTAGCACGTATCTCGACCGGATCTTTCGGCAAGGTCAGCAACCAGCTGTAAAAAGACCAGACGATCGCCGCCAGTATCATCAGGATATCGCCAGCCACCAGACGCAAGGCCAGCAACTGGCGCAATTCGCCACGGCTCAGCACCAGCAACACGCCGGCAATCGACATGGCCGCACCGACAGCCTGCTTGAGCGATACGCGTACCCCGAAAAATAGAGAGCCGATCATCAGCATCCAGACCGGCATGCTGGCTGCGACCAAGGTGACGTTGATAGGCGATGAAGTTTTCAACGCCAGATACTGCAAGGAGTTATACAGCCCGACACCGAGCAAGCCGAGCAAGGCAAAGCGCCGCCAATGCGTCCACATCGCGCTATTGCGACGGAATATCCAGGTCGCAAACGGCAGCAAAATCAATGCGGCAATCGACCAGCGGAAAAAATTCAGCGTAACCGGCGGCACCAATCCATTGACCGACCTGCCAACGATCGCGTTACCCGCCCACATCAATGGGGCGATCGTGAGCAACAGTGCGGTCGACGGTGTTATTTTTTGATTCATGTACAAAAGGCGATAACAAATATGCGATGGATCGCGCACGAAGACAGTCGCGGCGACATTCAGCACCGAAGGATACTTGATATCGCTGACGACGTCCTGACATGAAGACGAGCAGCCTCATGGCACATCAATTGAAAGCCGTTGCGCACGCTTTGACTTACATCAAAAGCAAACTTCGTCACGCCACGCATACTCCGCTACCGTCTGCAATCGTTTAACAGGCAAGGCCCATGGCAGAAAAAGAACCCGCCCTTGCCTCCGCTTATTCCAACAGACCGGTCACAACATCGACGCAATCATTCAAACAATCTATTCGCGCAGGAACATGCATGGCAATTGAACTGTATAACGACGATTTGATGACACGCGACATGTACATGGCGCCTCGCACCGTCAATATATCCGTCTGAGAAGATGAGCACCGAGATCAGCGGCACGTTCAGCGCGCCGATCAATCGACGCGAGCGCGAATGATGTGATCAAAAGCACGAGAACACCATACGCACTACAATCTATCCCATCGGATTTTATGCGGGGCTAATTTGCAATCCATCATTTCGGTCAAGAACCTGACCAAACAATATGCATCCGGCTTCCAGGCGCTGAAGGGCATCGATCTCGACATCCGTCGCGGCGAAATCTTCGCCCTGCTCGGCCCTAACGGTGCCGGCAAGACCACGCTGATCAATATCATCTGCGGCATCGTCAACCCCAGCGCAGGCACTGTGCTGGCTGACGGCCACGACATCATTAACGACTATCGTGCGGCACGCGCCAAGATCGGCCTGGTACCGCAGGAGCTTTCCACTGATGCGTTTGAAACTGTCTGGGCCACCGTCAACTTCAGTCGCGGCATTTTCGGCAAGCCGCGCGATCATGCACATGTCGAAAAAGTCTTGCGCTCGCTTTCGCTGTGGGGCAAGAGAGACTCCAAGATTTTTGCCTTGTCTGGCGGGATGAAGCGACGCGTGATGATCGCCAAGGCCTTGTCGCATGAACCGAAAATTTTGTTTCTCGATGAGCCGACGGCAGGCGTTGATGTCGAATTGCGGCGCGACATGTGGGAAATGGTACGCGGCCTGCGTGAAAGCGGTGTGACCATCATTCTCACCACGCACTATATTGAAGAAGCGGAAGAAATGGCGGATCGCATCGGTGTGATTCGCAAGGGTGAAATCATTCTGGTCGAGGAGAAAGCGGTGCTGATGGCCAAGCTTGGCAAGAAGCAGTTGCGCCTGCATCTGCAACGCCCGCTGGCAACTATCCCTGCAGAACTTGCAAGTTCACAACTGGAACTCACGCCTGATGGCAACGAACTGATTTATACGTTCGATGCGCAAAGCGAACAGACCGGCATCGGCGAGCTGCTGAAGAAACTCGGCGAACACGGGATCGATTTCAAGGACCTGCAATCCAGCCAA
Source organism: uncultured Herminiimonas sp. (assembly GCA_964406085.1). Classification (GTDB taxonomy): domain Bacteria; phylum Pseudomonadota; class Gammaproteobacteria; order Burkholderiales; family Burkholderiaceae_D; genus Oxalicibacterium. The sequence continues at coordinate 161,457 of CAYOQL010000001.1, read as the reverse complement.
AGCTCACTGGAAGAAATTTTCGTTAGCTTGGTGCACAGCAAAGATTAAGAAGACAACCATGAACATTTACGCAATCCGCGCCATCTACCAATTCGAGTTGGCACGCACCTGGCGCACGCTGATGCAAAGCATTGCATCGCCGGTTATTTCCACCTCCCTGTATTTCGTCGTGTTCGGCGCGGCCATCGGTTCGCGCATGGTCGAAGTCAATGGCGTCAGTTACGGCGCGTTCATCGTACCCGGCCTGATCATGATGGCGCTGATGACGGAGAGTATTTCCAACGCATCGTTCGGCATTTTCATGCCCAAGTACGCAGGAACGATTTATGAAATTCTGTCGGCACCGATTTCATATGTAGAAATCGTGATCGGTTATGTAGGTGCAGCCGCGACCAAATCCATCATCCTCGGCGTACTGATTCTGGCCACGGCGCGATTGTTTGTCGCATTCGACATTGCACATCCATTCTGGATGCTGACCTTCCTGATTCTGACAGCAGTGACATTCAGCCTGTTCGGCTTCATCATCGGCATCTGGGCCACCGGCTTTGAGAAATTGCAGATCATTCCCATGCTGATCGTGACGCCGCTCGCCTTCCTCGGCGGCAGCTTCTACTCGATCAGCATGTTGCCGCCGGTATGGCAAAAAATCGCGCTGGTGAATCCGGTCGTCTATCTGATCAGCGGCTTTCGCTGGAGTTTTTACGGCGTGTCCGACGTCAGCGTGACTGTCAGCATCGCAATGACACTGGTATTCTTGACGCTGTGCCTGACTGCCGTCTGGTATATTTTCAAGACCGGCTATCGCCTCAAGGTTTAAGAGCTAAAGAACCCAGACAAATGGAACCCGCCTTTGTTGACGTGACTGACAATATCAAGCAAGCTATCTGTGCAAGTCAGCTTCTTTGAGCCGGCAACACGCTTCTAAGCACGCTTCTGACACCCTTCCTGTTCATTCTTCACGAAAAAATAAAATGAAAAAAATTACCTTGCTCTTTTTTGCCCTGCTTCCATTCTCCGCATTTGCACAGCAAATCGATCCTTGCATAGGCAAAGGCTCCGCGCAAGAAATGAGCGTATGTGCAAAAGCTGAATACCAAAAAGCCAGCGACAAACTCGACAATACTTACAAGGCTTTGGTAGCGCAGATGCCTAAAAAAGATATCGACGGCATTCCGTATGCTGCAGTCAAAAAACAATTGAATATTGCGCAACAGGCGTGGAGCGGATTTGTTGAACAGGATTGCAAAACCGTCAGCGTCTACAACACCGGCAGCGTCTTGAAAGATGTTGAATACTATAGCTGCATGCGCTTGCATACAGAAACGCGCGCACAGGAACTGGGTAAATTTGTAAACCGCAAAAAAGCGTAATCACAACGATGCAGGCGCGAGGAGTCCGCCAGCGCCGATCAGCGCTCCTTCATGCCTGCACGCATGCTGCCGTACGGATCGTCGATGATGTAACGCCACGATCCATCTTCCTGCTTGCGCAATACTTCCAGCGTATCCACACTGGTTTGCACCAATTGCCCGTCGGGCTTGGTGAACGCCAGTTCAGCCTTCATCCGATTTGTCGCCAAGGTGCCATCACCGCTCAAGGTCGCCTTGATAAAGGCAATCGTGAACTTCGGTTTCAAGGCAATGACACCAGCATTATTCTCGCGGATTGCTGCCAGCCCAGTCATCACTTCACCTGATTTTTTGAACAGAACCGCGCTCGGTTCATACAGTGCGACCGAGGTTTCAATATCGCCCGACTCCAGCGCAGCAACCAGCACGCGGCTGCAATCCTCAGGGGCGCGTGTCACCTTGCTGATTGCCATCTCTAAATTCACATTTAAATTCTCATTTAAATTCGCGTGAAAGTTCGCCATCTTCGCTCTCCAGTTAGATCTGTCAGGTAGAGGTATCATCTCATGACGATGCGTATATCTCCAACCTATCGAAAGACCGTTCCCTTGATCAAGACATGAAGCTCGCGACACCACAAGAAGACACCATCCTCCAGCGTTATGAATGGATAGACAACAGCAAGGTCATTGGCTTTGTGAATTACTACGTTTTTGATGACGTGTGCATGATCATGCACACAGAAGTCTTGCCGACGCTTGCAGGCCGAGGACTGGGTTCGCGCCTGGCCGGAAAAGCGCTGGATCATATAGCCGAAATCAGGAAAAGCGTGGTGCCGATTTGCGGATTCATTGTGCATTACCTGCGCAAGAATGCGCAGCACCATGTCTTGCTTACGCCGGAAAGTCGGCGCGTTTTTACTATCGGCACGGAAATAACTTCAAGCATGTCCCGTCAATACGACTGCACATGATCGACGATCATGTGCAGTCTTTAGTGCTTATCGATCAAGCCAGCGCAGGATAGTCGGTGTAACCCTCAGCCGTCGGACTGTAGAAGGTTTCCGGACGTGCAGCGTTAAGCGGTGCATTGTCTTTCAGGCGGCGTGGCAGATCGGGATTGGCGATAAACCATTTACCGAATGCAACCGCATCCGCTTCGCCGCTGGCAATCACCTGTTCCGCCGTTTCCTTCGTCATTTGTTCATTCGCAATATAGACGCCGCCGAATGCTTTTTTCAGCAAGGGGCCGATGCGATTGTCTCCGATCGATTCGCGCGAGCAAATGAATGCGATACCGCGTTTGCCCAATTCAGTCGCGACATAACCGAAGGTTGCGACCGGATCGGCATCGCTCAAATCGTGCGAATCGCCACGCGGTGCCAGATGCACGCCGACGCGCGATGCGCCCCACACATCGATACACGCATCGGTCACTTCCAGCATCAGGCGCGCCCGATTTTCTATCGAACCACCGTAAATATCGGTGCGCAGATTGGTGCTGCTTTGCAGGAACTGATCCAGCAAATAACCGTTGGCGCCATGCACCTCTACACCATCGAAACCTGCGAGCTTGGCATTCTCTGCCCCTTTGCGATAGGCTGCAACGATGCCGGGGATCTCTGCCAGCTCAAGCGCGCGCGGTGTGACGTACTCAACCTGCGGACGCACGATGCTGACATGTCCCTTCGGCTGGATGGCGCTGGGTGCAACCGGCAATTCGCCATTCAAGAACGTGGGATGCGAAATACGACCTACGTGCCACAACTGGAGGAAGATCAAACCACCTGCCTTGTGTACTGCATCGGTCACCAACTTCCAGCCTGCAACCTGTTCGTCCGACCAGATGCCTGGCGTATCGGCATAGCCGACGCCTTGCGGTGTCACTGCAGTGGCTTCGCTCAGGATCAGACCAGCCGAAGCGCGCTGCACATAGTATTCAGCCATCAGCGCGTTCGGCACGCGACCACCGCCGACTGCGCGCGAACGTGTAAGAGGCGCCATGATGACGCGATTAGGCAATTCAAGATCACCGATTTTGATAGGAGTAAAAAGTGTAGTCATGTCATGCTTTCTTGAGAATTAGGAAAAGTACTGCTTAAGTTTAAGCACTAGCTGCTGCAACAACAGGCTCATTCGTAACGCCCGCTGCGCGTTGTACAAAATGCAGCGAGATACGCATTGCCACCACGGCACCCAGTGCAAGCACTGCCGCCGCCAAAGGAACTGCCTGCAGGCCGAACCCTGCACCGATCACTGAACCGCCAACCCATGCACCGAGTGCATTGCCGACGTTGAACGCGCCAATGTTCAGCGTCGCCACCAGATTCGGTGCCGCCTTGCCAAAGATCATCACGTCGACTTGCAAGCCAGGTACCGCCGCAAACGACACCAGTGCCCACAGGAATAAATTGATTTCAAGCGGGATCAGATGCGGACTCGTCCAGCGCACGATCGCACTGACCAGCGCCAACACCAGAAAGATGCCGGTCAAGGCTGCACCGAGACGCCAATCCGCCAGGCGACCGCCAATGTAATTGCCGACCGTCAAGCCTAGGCCGATCAGGAACAAGCTCCATGTGACGGTGCGAGGCGATACCTGCGTGACATCTTCCAGCAAGGGAGCAACATAGGTAAACAGCGCAAATACGGCAGCCGAGAACAGCATGGTCGTTGCCAGCGCGGCCCACAAACCGGCATTACGCAACTGCCCTATCTCCGCACGGATATCGGTTTTTTCTTCGTCTTGCCGCACCGGCATCACGCGCCACAAACCAATCAGCGACAAGACCCCGAGCACCGCAACTGCCCAGAATGGCATTTGCCAACCGGCGATTTGACCGAGCGCCGTACCGATTGGCACGCCCAATACATTCGCCAGTGTCAGACCGGTAAACATCAAGGCCACTGCCGATGCCTTGCGATTTGCAGGCACCAGACTTGCCGCCACGACAGAGCCGATACCAAAGAAAGCGCCGTGGCACAGCGACGTGATGATGCGTGCCACCATCAGGAAGGTGTAGTCAGTTGCGACCGCGCACAGGATGTTGCCGATGATGAAAATCCCCATCAATAACAGCAAGGCACGTTTGCGCGGGAACGATGCGGTCGCGACGGCCATGATGGGCGCACCGATGGCCACACCCAGCGCATAGCCGCTGATCAACCAGCCGGCGCTGGGTATCGAGACCGACAGGCTGCGTGCAACATCAGGCAGCAAGCCCATGATGACAAATTCGGTCGTGCCGATGGCAAAGGCGCTCAGCGCCAGGATGAGTAAGGCTAAAGGCATGGGGCTTTCTGGATTATTTTGATGGATGCGAGGAATTACAGGTCGCTGTGGATGGCATCCAGAAATGCCTGGATCGTGGCTTCATTACGCTTGAAAAATACCCACTGCCCCACGCGTCGCGACACCACCAGTTCAGCCGCCTGCAACGTCGCCAGATGCGCAGAGACGGTCGATTGCGACAAGCCGCTGCGCTTGTCGATCAAGCCGCAGCAAACACCAAAATCGAGTGGATGCTCTTGCTCGGAAAAATAGACTTCCGGCGTTTTCAGCCAGGCAAGAATCTGCCTGCGCGCAGGATTGGCCAAGGCTTTGTGTATGACATCTTTATCCATAAAATTTCCTTTTCGATATGTTTCGCTGAAATACGAAACAAATATCGGAATTAATAGAATTTAATATCGCTATTCTACGATATTAAAAAGAAGCGTGCTGAGCCTGCTTTTTCTTCTCAAAAATCAAAGAGGCGAGAACCTGCAAACATTATCTGCAGCCGCAAATAAAAGTGGTGTTTATGATGGATGGAATAGTCGACGTGATCGCTGTGCGGTCACGGATACGTACACCTGAAAATGCATCGCAACATATCGACAAAGAACTCGTCGACAAAGGTTGGGTGCAGTGCCATGCATTACACCCACGCTGGATTCCCGCTAGCGCGGGAATCAGGGAAATGGATTGATTGTGGTGTTGATAGCTTTGATGCAAAAGGGCTGGAAATCTGCTGTTTCCTACAAGCCTTGCGGACGTTCCTGCGGTGTCGCTACCCGCCCTGTCAACAATCCGTTGCGGACGCGCTCATCCCACGATGCCATCCAGTCGTTCACTGCAGCCGCTGGCATAGGACGCGCGATGAAATAACCTTGCGCCACATCGCAGTTGGTGTTGCGGAGCAAATCCCAGTCGTCCTGATCTTCCACCCCTTCCGCCACCACTACCATGCCCAGCCGTTTGCCGACGCCGAGACTGGCGTCGTAGATCGCCCGCACCGTTTCATCATGCCAGGCGCCATGCACAAAACTCTTGTCTATCTTGAGCTCATCAAATGAAATATCACGCAGTTGCGTCAGCGAAGAATGGCCGGTGCCGAAGTCATCAATCGACAGGCGAAAGCGCTTAAGCCGCAAGCGCGTCAACACTTCAAGCGCGACACGCTGATCGTGCATCAGTCGACTTTCCGTTACTTCCAGCACGATATCGTGCGGCGCTATGCCGATGTCTAGAGCCGCTTGCGCAACCTGGTCGACAAAATTAAGGGCGGCCAGATTGTCCATCGATACATTGATGGCGATGCACAGCTTGAGTCCTGCCAGCTGCCACTGCTTGATCTGCTGCAAGGCGGTATGCAACACCACCTGGGTCAGCGCATCTATCATGCTGTGCTCTTCTGCCAGGTCGATGAATTGATCCGGGAACACCAGACCATCGACCGGATGCTGCCAGCGCACCAGCGCTTCCAGGCCGACCACTTCGCCTGTCGTGACTGCCACCTTGGGCTGATAATAAATTACTAGCTCACCATCGGTAATGGCTGAACCCAGCTCTTCTGCAGCGTAGCTGTGGCTTTCTTTCAAGGTGATTGCAGGTGTTTCGCCATAGGTTTCCATCAGGGAAGAAAGCTCGGACAATGAAACTGGTTTGGCCAAGTGTCCTAAGACATTGATACCGTGTGCCAGAATCAGTTTTTCAGCCATCTGCAATACGCGTTCGTTTTCTCCACTGACCAAAACCAGACTGCCTCGATAACCATGTTCGGTGAGCTTGCGTACGAACTCTATGCCATCCATCTCCGGCATGTTCAGATCCAGCAAAATCAGATCACGCTCGCTATCAGACGCGGCCACCCAATCCAGTGCAGCAATTCCGTTATCGCAAACGGTCATCTCGATAAAACCCAGCCTTGCCAGCATGTGATGCAGCAACTTGAGCATGAACGGTTCATCGTCAAGAATCAGAATCCGTATCTTTGATTTATCCATGTTTTAATTCTTTCTATTATCGGCGACGACGATCCGCCTGCGGCACGTGTTCAATGTCGAGAAATGCGTTGACCGCCGCCAGTTCATGCTCAAAGGCGGGCAGCAAAGCAAGCAGTGTTTCGCTATTACCTTCCTTGCCGGCAGCTTCCATTTCCGCGCAGCGAGCACCGAGTGCCAGTGCACCAACAGCGAGCGCGGACGATTTGAGTTTGTGAGCATGGCCGCCGGCCTGTTGCGCATCCTGGGCTACACAAGCCAAGCGCAGCGTATCGGCAATCCTGGAGGCACTCATCTGAAAGTGATGCAGAAAATCATTCAATACCAAAGGATCATTTCCCACCATGTTTTCAAGCACGCTGATGTCGATCACTTGCGTGGAGACAGGTGAAAAATCATTGCCTTCGTGCGTAAACGGAATTGCCGTGGTGACGGGCAACCACTTTTGCAACGCTATTTTCAAATCCTTGAGTTGCAGGGGCTTGCACAGATAATCATCCATGCCTGCGGCAAGACAGCGATCACTTTCACCACTGAGTACATTGGCTGTCAGCGCCATGATCGGCAGTCGCTGCTTGCCGTTTTCCCACGCACGAATTGCTGCCGTCAATTCATAGCCATCCAGTTCGGGCATATGCAAGTCCGTCAGAAGCAAGGCATAGTTGCAGCGTTGAGCATGTTCCAGCGCCGTGCGGCCGTTATCGGCAATGTCTGCAGCGAAACCCAGCAACGCCAGTTGCCGCACGATGACTTTCTGATTGCTCTCATTGTCTTCAGCCACCAGAATCAGGCGACCATCACGCAAGGCCTGTGCGCGCGAAGGCGGGTTAAAAGCGGCTGGCTGGCTGCCGCGCGGCTTGCTGGCGGGTTCTACACTCGCGCGACCAGCCGCAAGCGCAACGGCTTGCCACAATAGACGACGCGTCAACACATTCCCGTCTATCAAAATCATGTTCTCCTGTCGCGCATAAGGATGGCGACGGGATCCACGCTCTACATACACAAAACTTATGTTCTGCCCCGACATACTGCGCGCGAAAGCGAGCAATTCTTCCTGAGACACGCTGATATCCGCCGCGTCAACGATGCATATTAATAGTGGAGCCTGCGAAGCTTCCATCAGAAATCGCAAGGCATGCATGCTACTTGCGCGTGCCACATGCGCTCCACCGTGCATAAGATACGCTGCGATGGTATCCGTCAGGCCGCCATCAGGGCCGACAGTAAAGCATGCAAGGCCTTGTATGTCGGATACGCGAGGTGCTATTTGCGATCCATCCGGCAATTGAGCAAACTCAAGTTGTACGCTGAAGGTGGAACCGCTTCCTGCGACGCTTTTCAGGTTGAACCATCCCCCCATCAAATCCACCAGATGACGCGAAATGACCAGCCCCAGGCCGGTACCGCCGAAGCGCCTGGTAGTGGAAGCATCTGCCTGGCTGAATGCAGTGAACAACAGTCCTCTGGTAACCTCATCTATGCCTATGCCATTGTCAATGACATGAAATTCAATCCGCACTTTCTCTGCGCTGCTTTCGGTCAGCAACACGCACATCTCGACTGTGCCGGGCAAATCGCGACCGCTGGAAAACTTGACGGCATTGCTGACAAGATTCAATAGAACCTGGCGCAATCTCAACGCATCTCCGAGCACAAGATCAGGGATCGTGGGGTCGACAAAAAGGGTGAAAGTGACGTCATTCTTGATCGCCAGCTGGTCAAGCATACCGCATGCTTTTTCAACTACGTCAGCTATCGAGAACGGTGCCTGTTCTATCTCCAGCCGTCCAGCTTCGATCTTGGAAAAATCCAGCACGTCGTCAATGATGGAGAGCAGTGAGAACGCGGATTCGCGTATCAGGTCCACCATTTCGAGCTGGTAGTCGTTGAGCTTGGTTTGCTGCAGAACATCCACCATGCCGATCACGCCATTCATGGGAGTGCGCAATTCGTGCGACATGGCAGCCAGAAAAGCGGATTTCATGCGGCTGGCATTTTCCAGCTCGATATTTTTTTCCTGCAGGGTGAGCTCGAAGCGCTTGCGTTCGGTCACATCCCGTGCGGCTGCGAACACGCCTTGCAGCTTGCGATCGCGATCATGAAAGGTCGCCGCATTATAGGAAACCACGGTTTCCTCGCCATTCAGCGCACGCACAGTCAGCTCATAATTGCGTACCTTGTTTTCCGTCAGCACGCGCTTGATTGCGGCATCCGCCTGCGCCGGATCAGTGAAGAAATTCTTGCACGGTGCGCCTATCAATTCGTCGCGCGTCCTTCCGGTGAGCGCGATCATCTGTTCATTCACGTCTGAAATTATGCCTTGCGGATTGGTCATCATCAGCGCATCGATATTCGATTCGATCAGCGAGCGCGTATAGAATTGTTGATCACGCAAACGCTGGTCCAGCAAGGTGCGCGCTTCCTCTACCTGCTTGCGCGCTGTATTGTCAGTGCCTATCAGCAGATAGCCGATGATTCCTTCCTGCGCGTCGCGCAAGGCCGTGACCGAGACAATCGCGGGAAACCGGCTGCCATCCTTGCGGATGTAGGTCAGTTCATAGATATCCTCAATGCCGCGCGAGGCCTTGAACACCAGCGCATCAAAGCCTGGCGTGATCGGCGTTTCCAGTTCCAGAGTCAGCGTGCTTGCGCGCGCAATCAACTCCTGCGGATCGGAGATGTCGGCTGGCGTAATCCGATTGACGACGTCCGCTGCGGCATAGCCGAGCATACGCTCGGCACCCACATTGAAAATCTGGATGACGCCTTTTTCGTCGGTTGCAATGCTGGAAAAATTGGCGCTGTTGAAAATGGCGTCCTGCAAGGCGCCGGTTTTGAGCAGCTTTTCCTGACGATAAAATTCGGTAATGCCGTCCGGGCTAGCGCGCTTTTCTGCGGCTGTATCGTTAGCGTCTGTCCCAGGCATACATCCCCACGTCGGATTTGATATCAGTAAACGACTCGATACATTTGTTCGAGCTTACTGCAGTACAGGCTCACGACTCAGCACCTCGTCACGCATTCTGACAAAAGATGGCAAGAAATAAGGGATGAGAAAATTTGAAACAGTGGATTCTTAAGCGAACAATATAGCAAAGAAATCAAAATCATTTCTTGCCTGCAATAGATAATAATCGAACAGCAGAAAAACTTTAATTTTTTTTACTCAAATATGCGTGGCCAATAAAGCGGTCGTGGGACTCAGCTCAGCCTCCCCGATTCTTATAGAGAAGAGGATCGAACCTCCATCGATAAAAACTGATGGACCTCAGATTTCTCGACCTGACACACCGACAGGAAGTCAGTCACTCCAACGCCGGCACCTAGCCGCCACGGGCGTAAATCGAAGATAAAATTGGCAGTTCAGGCACGACGCCTGAACCAACCGGCAATCGACAGGCGATTGCGGGTGGCAGGCAATACTTCATGTAGCATCTGCGCAGATAGAAACAAGACCAGCCGACTGGCTAAAGGGCCAATATCCTGCGTGTCCAAGCCATCGGGATGCAAGCGTAAAGCACCGCCCTGCTCAGGCAACCAATCCGGATTGAGATAGATCACAACGGAAACGGTGCGACTGTCGTCATCACGAAAGCGATCCAGATGTTTGAGATAGGACGCTCCTGGCGCGTAGAAGGCAAAGTGGCTTTCATATTCATCCAGGCCAAGAAAGAGCGTGTGATTGAGTGCCACACGCAAGTTCTCCATGATCTGCAGGTAACGGTCGCATGCCAGCGATTGGCCAGGCTTCAGCCATATTATCTGGTCACCACGAATCGTCGGCCTTACCGCCTGGGTAATTCCACGCCCGACTCCGGCAAGCTTCATTCCACCCGCGTCGTTCAGCAAATGGCATTCTGCAGCCAGTGCGACGGTCAACTCCTCGCTCAAAAAAGAGTTTTGCTGCGACCAGCCATGCTGGGCCAGATCATCGCCAATATTCGAGCGCAAAACTTCACTGAAGTATTCTGATTCAACGGGGATTTCTGTAAGCATCGTTCACTTCTTTTCTGAAAAACGAGCTTGTAGGCTTCAAGCCAGGGATAGGCGCGACAGTTGACTGATTAAACCGTAGCGTCGCCAGACCAGGGCGCTGACGCATTATGCACCTCCAACGTGCAACAAGGAAAAATACAGACACGTATGAATTATAGTTGCATAGCAAACTAAATTATCCTAGAATGACTGCATGTTCGATCACTGCCTCTATTTCAATACTACCGCCCTTGCCCGCGTTCTTGAACGCGAATGGAGCAAGGCATTCAAGCCCTTCGGCCTGACGCCGTCGCAGGCGTTCATGCTGCGCGCAGTATTGAAAAAACCGGGCTTGCTGCAAAGTGAGTTGGCCACGGAATTGGTTATTTCGCGCTCCACCACGACCCGTACGCTGGACGGACTTCAGCATTTGGGCCTGCTGCAACGCCAGGCAACTGGCAATGACGGGCGCGAATCTGCGATTCAACCTACCGCCGCCGGCATAGCCTTGCAGGCACAACTTGATGCAGCCAGTGGCGAAGTGACGAAGCGCTTGAAAAGGGAACTGGGTTTGGCTCACTTTGATGAAACTGTCACCAAGGTGAAACAGGCACGCTCAAGCATGACTTGAGTTTTTTTTAATTATATAGTTGCATAGCAAACTAATTGGAGGTTCACATGCCCATCCTTAACGTTAAAGTAAGTGCTGAAAAGTCTCCGGAATTGGTCAAACAGATATCCGAGCTGTTACTTGACCTGACCGGTCGTATCCTGAAAAAGAAACGCGAGGTCACCGCGATCGCCATTGATTTCGTCGGGCGTGATAGCTGGATCGTAGGCGGCCATCTGCTCAGCGAACAAAACAAAAACAGCTTCTACTTCGATATCAAGATTACCGACGAGACCAACACCAAGGACGAAAAAGCACTGTACATAAGGGAAGCGTTTGCCGGCTTCGAACGCATTCTCGGCAATCTGCACGAAGAGAGTTATATCTACGTACAGGATGTACGCGCGGCATCCTATGGCTACGGCGGTTACACCCAGGAATATCGTTATCAGCATTGAGTCTTCGTCATCAAAGTGTGCGCATATTCAAGAGCATGTGCCATCTTGATTGTGCATGCGATGCCAGCAAAATCAGCTCACATCGCATGCGCCCGTCTTGACAATCGAATGAATTTTTTACAAGTCTGCACGCCTAAATGAGCACCGGAACGTTATGATGGGAAAACGATAACGCTCCTATATACATGCCTACTATTCTCAATAGCCGTCTAGCCAAGTTGCGTGCCCTGGTGGTCGATGATTTACAGACCATGCGGCAAAACATTCGAACCCAGTTGGGACAATTGGGGATTGAACACGTCGATCAGGCCGCCACGCCCGATGATGCGATCAAGTTCATACGTAACGCCAATTACGATGTGATCGTCTGCGACTACAACCTCAACAAGGAAACTAACGGCCAGCAAATGCTGGAGTTTTTACGTTCGAACAAGATGCTGTCGCCGACCGCCATGTTTTTCATGGTCACGGCTGAAAGCAGTTACGACAGCGTTGCCAGTACGGCTGAATTCCAGCCGGACGCATATATGGTCAAACCGTTGACCGGCGGCCGTATCGCGGATCGCATCGAGCGTTTGCTGGACAAACAGCAGGTACTGAAACCCATTACCGACAGGCTCGACCTTAAAGATCTCAGCGGCGCGATTGCCGAGTGCGACAAAGTTGCACAAAGCGCTCCGAAATGGATAGTCGATGTTCTTAAATTGAAATCATCCGCAGCATTTGATCTGGGTGATATTGAAGCCGCACGCAAAGTCTACGCGCAAGCATTGGAACTACGTAACGATCTGGTGTGGGCCAGGCTGGGCTTGGCACGCTGCCATCAAGCTGGCGGCAAACTGGACGAAGCAAAGATCATCGTGGAGAGTGTTCTTGAGAAAAATAATCAATACATCGGCGCTTACGACCTGCTCGCGCAAATCGCGGAATCGCAAGGCAAGGACCAGGAAGCGCTGGAGGCATTGAATAAATCGTATGAAGTCATTCCATCGGCACGCCGCAGTCGCCTGGTTGGCGATGCTGCCTACCGCGTTGGTGATCTGGAACAGGCCCGCACTGCTTTCACCAAGGCCGTCAGTCACACCCGAGGCTCGCTGACGGCGCAGGCGTCAGATGCGCTGTCACTGGCGCAAGTACATGTGGATGCACGCGAGCCAACCATGGCGCTGACCGTCTTGATCACTGCGGCCAGAGACTACCAGGACGATTCCCGTTTTTCGGCGCGACAGGCGATTATCGCAGCGCAGGCTTTTTCCGGTCTTGGCGATATGGAATCAGCCAAGGCTGCATTTGAATCTGCGATGGAAGCAGCAGGTGAAGTGCGTGCCAATGCTGATTCTCTCGATTTGGCCAAAGCAGCGTTCTGCGTCGGATTGAATGAAGAAGGCGCACGCATCATGACCAAGGCCATCAAGGCCGATCATGAGAATGCACGTCTCGTCGCCTTTGCGCGCAGGGTCTTGAAAGATACCGGCAACGAGGCAATGATTAAAAAGATTGTCGAAGAATCCATCAGCGCCGGCACACTGATCGTCGATGAAGCAACCAGACTGATGCGCGACGGCAAGTTCGATGCTTCACTAGCTAAACTGGAAGAAGCACTGATCGCAACACCCGACAATACCGGCGTGCTGCTGGCTGCCGCCCAATTGCATTTGCTGTGGATGAGCCAGAAAGGTCTGGATCGTTCATATGTCGAGCGCGTCAATGGCTATCTGGCACAGCTGGATGGCTTGATGCCGAATAGCGAAAGGGTCGCCAAGATGTATCGCTTCCTGCGTGAAACACTGGTCAAAGTCGCGCGTGAGGCGGACAGATGAATCCACAACTTGCCGCTGTCATCGTGCATGACTTGAAAAATTCCCTGGGTGCGCTGGAAGGACAATTATCCGTGTTGACGGCAGAGCTCGATCATGAAAAGGCCATGCAGGCACATACGACTTGTATTGCCTTGCGCGAAAAATTGATCGGTTTCTTGACCTTGTACAAGGCATCCGAGCACGGCCTGCTGGCTCATATTGAAGCGGTCAGCCCTGATGATTTTTTACGGGCATTGGTGCGCAATCACCCACTCGTTAACAATGTCGGTGACGCGAAAATACAGATCACGATCAACGACAATGACATGCCTGCGATCGCATTTTTCGATGAACATCTGATAGAAATGGCATTGGATGCAGCGCTGCAAAATGCGTTGCGCTTTGCGTCATCGGCGATCAGCATTACATGTGTGAAAACGGACGGCGAGATCGTCTTCACGATTCGGGATGATGGACCGGGATTGGGCGCGACAGAGGAGAAACCGTCGACCGGCTTAGGCATGACTTTGTGTGAAGCCATCGCGCACGCGCATCAAAATAATGATCGTTGCGGTAGCGCACAATTGCAATCGTTGCCGGATGGCGGTGCGCTGTTCACATTGCGCCTACCTTAAAAGCAAACGGCATCCGCCACACAGACCTGATTAGTGCGGCAGATTGATCTCTTTTACTTCCAGCGTACCGTCGCGTAATTTCAGGCGTTGTACACCGGGCAAGGCAATCAGGTCGCGATCATGGCAAGCCATGATGACACTGCTGCCTTCGCCTACCAACGTAGGAATAAGTGCGATAACCTGCTCCCGTGCAGCACCATCCAGATTGGCGGTTGGCTCATCAAGCAGTAACAATTTCGGTGCCAAAACACGTGCACGCGCCAGCGCTACACGCTGCTTTTCACCGCCGGATAAAAATGAGGGAATACTCTTGCGCAAGTGCGCAATGCCAGCCCACGCTATTGCTTCTTCCACCTTTTCAGCAATGATGTTTTTTGATACACCGCGCACATTCAAACCGTAGGCAATATTGTCTGCAACACTGGTGGAAAACATGACTGGATGCTGATGCACATAGACAATGGCATCTCGCATGGCGTGTGGATACGGAGATAGTTCGACAGGCTCACCACGAAATTTGACCTCTCCGGCATCGGCAGCTTCCAAGCCAGCCAAAATGCGCATCAATGTACTTTTCCCTGAACCATTGGCCCCGGTCAATACATAAGCCTGTGCGGCAGCAATCGACAAATTTTCAATATTCAGCAATTGCCGCTGATGAAATTTCTTGTGCAGGTTATGGATAGTTAGCAGTGCGTCCATTACATACTCCTCGCAGAACGTGTGTCACCTTGCAATAGCATCATCCCCGCATTAATCAGCAAGGCAAAAGCAACCAAGACGATCCCTAACGCAATGCCCTGAGCAAATTCGCCCTTGCTGGTTTCCAGCGCAATCGCTGTAGTAATCGTGCGCGTTTCTCCAGCGATATTACCGCCGACCATCATCGCGCATCCAACTTCCGAAATGACGCGCCCGAAGCCGTTAATCACGGCTGCCATCACGCCAAAACGTACTTCATGCAACACCGTCAGCATCACCCGCCATCCGGAAGCACCATGCACGATCGCCGTTTCTGCGAGCCTCGGATCGGCCGCCTGTACTGCCGACAAGGTGAAGGCGATAAGCACCGGCAACACAATCAGGATTTGTCCTAGGATGACGCCGGATTGCGTAAACAACCATTGCAGCGAACCGAAAGGTCCTTGCCGTGACAATAACAAGTACAGCAGCAGACCGATCAAGACGGTAGGAAGTGACAAGGCGGCTTGCGCAATCCAGATCACAATACGGCGGCCGGTGAATTCGCGGGTGGCAATGACGTAACCGATCAACACCGCTACCGGTGCCGCAATCAGCAAACCAACTATCGATGTCTTTAGCGATATCCAGATAATCCGCCATAGCACCGGATCGCCCGAAAAGAGCAAACCGAAGGCAGCCTGGGTGGCGTCAATTAATGGCATGAAGAATGAGGGGTGAATGCGATGAAGATCATCGCGATTTATTATGCTGGCGCAATTTTAACGCACTCTAAATGTGCGTCGGCAGAAGACTTCACCTTGCGCAGTGTCTATGTACTGAGCAGATTGAGGGTGGCATCAGGCCACATTCAGTGGAATGTCCAGCAATTCCGGTTCGTAGACCATGCGTTCCTTGCCGCTTATCAGCAAAAAGTGTTTGCCGGTGCAGCGCGCCAGCAAAGTCATATTCACTTTTTCTGCTACAAAATGGCCCATTTGTGTCGTCCCGGAACGTGAAATCAGGAATGGCATACCCATCTGCGCCCCCTTGATCACCATCTCGGATGTCAATCGGCCGGTAGTGTAAAACACCTTGTCGCCACCGTTGATATTCTCCAGCCACATGATGCCGGCGATAGAATCGACCGCATTGTGACGACCCACGTCTTCAATGAAATACAGCAGTTCGCCTTCAGATGAAAACAGGCCGCAACCGTGCACGGAGCCGGCTTTTGCATAGACAGAATCCTGCGTGCGGATTTTATTGACGATTTTGTATAGTGTCGATTGTTTCAATCTCGCATCCGGTGACAGGATAATCGTATCAACTTCATCCATTAAACCGCCGAACATCGTGCCCTGACCGCAGCCCGTAGTCACCACGCGCTTGGCCGTACGCGCTTCAATATTCGCTATGCCACCTCGCGTCGTTACCGACACTGCATGCTTATTCCAATCCACATGGATAGAAACGATTTCTTCTATCGCTTGCACCAAACGCTGATTGCGTAGATAGCCTAGGGTGAGCGCTTCCGGCGCGGCACCCAGAGTCATCAACGTTACCAGCTCACGCTTATCGACATAGACTGTTAATGGACGCTCGGCAGGAATCGCAATCGTCGACACCTGCGTGCTTTCATTGACGGCATTGACGTCATACGTCAGTTTGATAGGCGTGCTGCTGAATTCTGGGCGATACGACATGGCAACTCATTTTGGACAAGGCAAACAGCCCTGTTCATGATCGGATTCATGTTTTTACATGATGCGGGGCGCACGGCAGATGCGAATATCACAAGACATCGCATTTCCTATCGGCACAGCAGGGATTATAACGGCAAGAGGCGCGCAGGGCTCATCACCCTGGCGGCAATCCACCTTTTGCGGGTAGATTGCCAATGGTGTTTAGTTCACAAGACTATTTTTTTCCAGCTGCAGGCACTGGTTTGGAATCTGCCACACCGACGGTAGTCGTAGCAACCTGCAACGCCACATACGGACCAGGATTGGTACAAGCTGGAACTTCAACCGTAGGCTTGGGCTTGGCGTTTTGTTTGAGGTAGGTTGCAGCAACCTTATCCTGAGCCAGACATAATTGGTAAGCTGCAACCTTGGTGCTCCAGGCTG
This sequence comes from uncultured Herminiimonas sp., assembly GCA_964406085.1. Classification (GTDB taxonomy): domain Bacteria; phylum Pseudomonadota; class Gammaproteobacteria; order Burkholderiales; family Burkholderiaceae_D; genus Oxalicibacterium. The sequence goes on along the minus strand of CAYOQL010000001.1, from coordinate 144,554 downwards.
TCTTGTTCTTCGCTTCTTCGGCTTTCGCCTTGGCTTCATCGCTCAGAGGCGGCAATGTTGCAGAAGCCACACCCATGACCATCAAGCCCATCAATGTGATCAGTAACTTGTTCATGTATGTCTCCTTAGACAGCCTTGGCAGGAATGCCGAGTTTATCTGCACTCTTTTCACTACGAATACGTGGCACTTTGCCGCTTTCAATATCCTCGTACCAGATATCGTGATGTTCCTTGGCCCAGGCATCATCGACATAACCTGTCGACATCGCCTCATAAGCACCTTCCATCCCCAGCGTACCGATGTAGATATGGGCCAGCGATGCGCTGAATACCAGTACGGCACCCACCAAATGAATGATGTTGGCAATCTGCATGTTGCCGCGTGTATAAAGAATGCCAGGTACCAGCATGTCCAGCACAAAACCGGACGCACTGACAATCAATCCCAGAAAGACCAATCCTCCCCAGAACCACAATTTCTCACCGGCATTGAAACGTCCGGCGCTGGCGTGGCCACGTGCGCCGCCCAGTTTTACCAGCCATTGCCAATCAGCTTTGGTCGGGAAATTATCCTTGACGAAAATGGCGAACATGACAAGTAGCGCCACAGTGAACACCGGGCCGACAAAATTGTGGATGTTCTTGCACGCATAGGTCAGCCAACCGAAAGCCGTATATCCGAATACCGGCAAGATGACATATTTACCGAACAGCATAATCAGACCAGTCAAAGCCAAAGTCAGAAAGCTGATTGCAACTGTCCAGTGTGACAGGCGTTCGAATGAAGTGAAACGCTCAATCAAACGACCGGTCCGGCCACTTTTCAATTTGATAGTGCCGACTGCAAAATAAAATGCTGCTATGCCGACCACCGCAACGATGATCAACCAGCCACCGTAAGTTGTCAAAGGGCCGTTGCGATACTGACGCCATGCTTCGCCCGCCGTGGTAGCACGTTCCTGGCCGGGAAATTGAGCTTTAGGCTGAATCAATACGCCGGATTCCAGCGCTGGCAGGCTGGAATAATGCTCACCGCCCTCTTTGATTTGGCGGTAAACCGGCGCAAGGTTGCCAGGTTGAACCTGTGTGCGTTCAGCCTGATTTTGCTTCATGTACAGGATATCGTCGGATTGAATATTCGACATATTCTGCACAGCCGGCGGCGCCGTTGCTTCCATTTTGCTGGTGCCGACAGGCTCATTCGACTGGGCCAGCGCAACGCCATGTGCCGCAACAACAAGCGACAAGCCCATGGCGAGTTTGGCGAACCATGTATTCATGATTATTCTCCTCGCGAATGCGTCAATTGGTTTTAACGTACTCGTTCTGAAATTGAGCACGGCTACGCATTTGCGTATCCCATTCGGTTTTGTTGCCAGCGCTCCAGCCTTTCACGGCATAAGGATCGTTTACGGCCCCTTTATAAGGAGGCACATCGCCGGAGAGTCGTACGTCTGCTTGCGACTGGCTTTTCTCGCTGCAACCGAACATCGCGATGACCGCCAAAGAGATCAACAGTGTGCGCATCATGATTTTTTCTCCACTGGTGGTGCTTTCGCTTCGGGATTATGCGATTTGCCATAAGCCGTGCCCCAGCCCCAGACCTCACTTCCCTTGCCACGACGCAGAACACGCGTCCGGAAGATATCGGCAATCACGTCACCATCACCGCCCAGCAAAGCCTTGGTCGAACACATTTCCGCACAGGCCGGCAACTTGCCTTCAGCCAATCGGTTACGACCGTATTTTTCAAATTCTGCTTTGGAGCCGTTTTCTTCGGGACCACCGGCGCAGAATGTGCATTTATCCATTTTCCCGCGCAAGCCAAACGTGCCGTTGGAAGGAAATTGTGGTGCGCCGAACGGGCAGGCATAAGAACAATAACCGCAGCCTATGCAGATATCCTTGTCATGCAGCACCACGCCTTCGTCAGTGCGATAGAAACAATCGACCGGACAGACTGCCATGCAGGGAGCATCGGAACAATGCATGCAGGCGACTGAAATCGATTTTTCCTGTCCGATAACGCCATCGTTAATCGTGACGACACGTCGTCGATTGACCCCCCACGGCACTTCATGCTCGTTCTTGCAGGCGGTCACGCAACCATTGCATTCGATACAGCGTTCTGCATCGCAGATGAATTTCATTCGTGCCATTTTGATCTCTCCTTAGCTATTCTTATCAACGTTCAACGCTTTGTATTACGTGCTTTCGTCATTGTTTCTACGCTGATAATCACGCCGCTGCCTTCTCGATATTGCAAATTGTGGTCTTGGTTTCCTGCATCATCGTTACTGAGTCGTAACCATAAGTAGTCGCTGTGTTCACAGCCTCGCCACGCACGATAGGTGCCGCGCCCTCAGGATACGAATCGATCATGTCCTTGCCCTGCCACCAACCTGAAAAATGGAATGGAATAAATGCGGTATCTGCCCCCACCCTTACCGTCACCAGGGCCTTTACCTTGATGCGTGCGCCGGTTGGCGTACTGACGATTACATAATCGCCGTTGCGTATGCCGCGATCGGATGCAGCCTTCGGATTTATCTCGACAAAGTTCTCTTGCTGAAGCTCTGCCAGCCATGGATTGGAACGCGTCTCCTCGCCGCCACCTTCATACTCAACCAGACGCCCTGAAGTAAGAATGATGGGGAACTTCTCATACAACTTGGCTTCGATATTTTTATCCTGTAGCGACTTGAACAAGGTCGGCATACGCCAGAAACCCTTTTTGTCGTCATGGGTCGGATATTTCGCGACAAGATCTGGGCGTGTTCCATACAGCGGTTCGCGATGCAGTGGCACCGGATCCGGGAAATTCCACACTAGCGCACGTGCCTTTGCATTGCCAAAGGGATGTACACCGTGGACTTGCATTGTGACCCGCTGAATACCGCCTGAAAGATCCGTTTTCCAGTTTTTTCCGTCGGCCGCTTTCTTCTCAGCCTCAGTCAGGTCGTCCCACCAGCCCAGCTTTTTCAGCAGGATGTGATCAAACTCTGGATAACCTGTCGTAATGTCAGCACCCAAGCTGTGCGAGCCATCTTCCGCAAGCAAATTGACGCCGTCTTTTTCAACACCGAAATTTGCACGGAAATTGCCACCGCCATCCATCATCGATTTGGAGGTGTCATACAAATTGGGGGAACCCGGATGCTTCAGTTCAGGAGTACCGTAGCAAGGCCATGGCAATCCGAAATAATCACCAGTCATGTCGTAGCCACTTACGGCATCCTTGCCACCTTTGCATCTCAGCGTTTTCACATCGAACAAATTCATGTTGCGCATGTGCGCTTTGAGACGCATGGGTGATTGACCTGTATAGCCGATGGTCCAGGTACCCCGATTGATCTCTTCCAACATCGATTCCGGCTCTGGCTCCATCATGCCGCCTTTGCCAGGCACCAGCTTGATTTTGGCAACGAGCTCTTTACCAAAGCCAAGTTTTTGAGCCATCTGGTACATGATCATGTGATCTGTACGCGATTCGAACAGCGGCTCAATGACTTTTTCGCGCCATTGCAAGGAACGATTGGAAGCCGTTACCGAACCGGAAGTCTCGAACTGGGTTGCTGCGGGCAATAGATAAACAGCACGGTTTGGATTGAGTTCTTGCCCATCGACCTTCATTGCTGCCATCGCGGCTGTCGCAGAGGGATATGGATCAATCACGACCAGCAAATCGAGTTTATCGAAAGCCTTTTTCATGTCCAGACCACGCGTCTGCGAGTTCGGTGCATGGCCCCAGAACAGCATGGCCTTGACCGTATTTTCCTGATCGATGTGTTCACTTTTTTCAAGTACTGCATCTACCCAGCGCGATACTGTCGTTCCGGACTTTTCCATCATCGCTTGTGAGGCATACTGCTTTTTCACCCACTCGTAATCGACACCCCACACCGCACACCAATGCTTCCAGGATCCCGTAGCCAAACCGTAATACCCAGGCAGTGAATCAGGATTAGGGCCCACGTCAGTAGCGCCCTGGACGTTATCGTGGCCGCGGAAAATATTGGTGCCACCGCCGGATTTCCCTACGTTACCCAAAGCTAATTGCAGAATGCATGATGCGCGCACCATCGCATTCCCGATCGTGTGCTGGGTCTGTCCCATGCACCATACGATGGTTGATGGACGATTTTTCGCCATCGTTTCGGCAGCTTTATAAACCTCTGCCTCCGGCACGCCGCAGGCTTCTTCGACTTTCTCCGGGGTCCACTTCATGACTTCATCTTTGACTTTTTCCATGCCATAGACGCGATCGTGAATGTACTGTTTGTCTTCCCATCCATTTTTGAAGATGTGATATAGCACGCCCCACAGAAACGGAATATCAGAACCGGAACGAATACGTATGTACTGATCGGCTTTTGCAGCAGTACGCGTGTAACGCGGATCTACTACGATCATTTTGCATCCGGTTTCCTTCGCATGCAGCATGTGCAGCATGGAAACCGGATGTGCCTCAGCTGCGTTTGAACCAATATACAACGCTGCTTTTGAATTCTGCATGTCGTTGTAGCTATTGGTCATCGCGCCATAGCCCCATGTATTGGCGACTCCGGCAACCGTTGTCGAGTGACAAATCCGAGCTTGATGATCGGTATTGTTAGTACCGAAGAAAGACACGAATTTACGCAGTAACGCAGACTGCTCATTATTGTGTTTGGACGACCCAACAAAGAAAACTGAATCCGGACCACTGACTTTCTTGATATCCAGCATCTTGGCCGTGATTTCATTCATGGCCTGATCCCAACTGATGCGCTGGTATTTTCCATTGACCAGCTTCATCGGATACTTCAGACGGTACTCACCATGCCCATGTTCGCGCAGCGCCGCACCTTTTGCGCAATGCGCGCCGAGGTTGATAGGCGAGTCAAAAACCGGTTCCTGCCTTACCCACACGCCATTTTCGACGATCGCATCAGATGCGCAACCAACTGAACAGTGAGTACAGACAGTGCGTTTGACTTCAATCTTGCTACCGCCGGCAGCAGCTTTTCCGCCTTCTGCGGCTTTTGCTTTCTGAATCAGCCCTAGCTGTGCAGCAGCAATCCCGGCTCCGATACCGATACCGGAGCGCTTGAGAAAACCGCGCCTGTCCATGGTCGGCAACGCGCGCGACAGGCTTTCGGCTAGGCTGGATGTGAAGCGGGCAGGCGAACGCTCTGCAGCGTTGCTTTTGCGAGTTAACAGCATGACGTCACCTCGTATTTAAATTGTAGTCGTGCGATAGTATTTTTTGACGTGCTCGGTTAAACGGTAGCTGTCGCCCGCGGGTTCTTGCGGGGAAGTTGCGTTTTCGAGAATGGATGTTACGGATTCAGGTGCAAGTTTGGCGGCGACGCCTGCTGCTGCAACGAGCCCTAAACCTGCGAAGAAAGTACGGCGGGGAATGCGAGATTGCTCGGACATGATCGTCTCCTGTTAAATGTGTCAGGACGTAATATGCTTTTTAATTCCTATGCACTATGTATGCAACTTAGCATACCTTTTAGCAACTTGCACGACTAATAATAAGAAAACGCACTGATTTGGATCAAACTTACTTCAGATGAAAAAATTCATCAATACTTAAATAACATGTCATTCAATTTCGGCATTCTATTACCTAAGCCATATCGAAAGCCTGCATTTCGACCTCAAAAAAAACACGTGCCAAACGCGCAACCGGCTTGTAAAAGCGGGCATTACTGCTCGCTTCCAACGCATTACAGCAATCCAGCACCCATCCGCGCATGTGCGTATTGAAAAATTTTTCCTGAGCCGCCAGATTGGCATGTACCACATCGTCTGATGCAATCAGGTAGCGCATTACTTCACAAAGCGATGCCAGATGATCTTCGCTTTCAACGACATCGTCGGAACGCTGCAAACCAAGCAATGAAAGATCGGTACGCAACTCGGCCAGCGGCTTTTCCATCAGGAAACCGGAAATATAGAAAGAGCCGTACAGCATCACTTCCGGCTTGCCAACACCGACAAAGAGCAATTCATATTCTTCGCGCACCGTTTCTTGCTGCGCAGTCTTGCACGCTGCGACCACATCTGCCCAGGCATGCTCCAGCACACTCTCGCCTTGCACAGCTGCGCTGCCTATCGTGTCGAGCAAGGTTTGCGGCGGTGGTGCATATAAAAGTGTTGCAAGCAGGCCGTACAAATCTGCGCGCGCAGTTTCCTCACCTTGATCCTGGGATTCAAACTTGATTGATTGGGCGCTAGTCATGGGATGCTGTCCGACCTTTATATTCAATTAAACCAAGGCATAGAAACCACCTATTGCCAATTATTTCAAACCAGTGACAGACGATTCCTGCTTGTTCGCCATCATGTCAACTACGCGGCAATCCGAGCACATTTTGAGTCTATCGATATTGCCGGAAAATGCACCGTGCAAAGACAGCTTGCTGACCATGTTTTCAATCATCTTTGCTGTACCAAACGGTTTGTGGCAACTGATGCAATGGAACGGCTCTGCCTCATACAAGACTTGCAATTCCTTTGCCGTACTGGTGAGCAACAGGCGCGGTGCCAGCGTAATCGCATTTTCGGGACAGGTTTTTTCGCACAAACCGCATTGCACGCAGTTCTTTTCCAGAAAGCGTAATTGCGGCAGGTTTGCGTTATCGGTGAGTGCAGATTCTGGACAGGCACCTACACACGACATGCACAAAGTGCATGCATCCTGATTCACCATGACCACGCCATATGGCGCACCGGTAGGCAAACGAATCTCGTCGACCGTCAATGGCGCATGGGTTTTCAGATGATCAATCGCCAACTCCAGCGTGCTGCGTTTGTCGGCAACGATATTGAACAAGGCGCGCTGAGCTGGCACTTGTGCTGGCCGAATTGCCGCCAATTCGGCATCAAGCTGAGCCACAGTCGTCGCCTGAATCAGCGACACATGGACGCCTTCATAACCGAGGCCGCTCAATATTGTTTGTGCAATATCAATCTGCTGCGTCAAAGCGCTGATATATTGCGGCGCATCTTGTGCCGTCGTCAGAATCGCGACATGCGTAGCGCCATAGGCAAGAGCAGTAAGCCAGACATCAATGCCGGTGGAGGCGGCATGATGGAGTTCAAACGGCATGATGGATGCGGGCATTCCCTGCAATTTCCCATGGGCCTGCGCCTGGCGTCCGAGCTGGCTGACGAGTGTTGCGCCCTGCTCCTGGTTATGTAACAACAGCATAGGCTGGGCACCGCCAGCTTTTGCGTACGTGTTCAGCATTGTTTTCAATCGCGTGCCGGTGTCGGTCACGCGAGGGTAAGCATAAGCCAGTGCACCCGACGGACAAACCGTCGTGCATGCGCCGCAACCAACGCATAAGTTGGGATTGACCTTGATCAGATTGCCATTATGGCTGACCGCTTCTGCCGAGCAAACATCAATGCAGGATGTGCAGCCGATCTTGCCATTGCGGCCATGTGCGCACAATTTTTCCTTGTAGAGGAAAAATTTCGGCTTGCTGAATTCGCCCACCATTTGCGTCAGCTTGAATGCCTGATCCATCTGTTTTTCCGCCAATGCGCCGGCAGCGAAATAACCTTGCGGAGGCTGATGCAAGGTCAGCAAGGGAACATCAGACAAATCGAAAATCAAATCGAATTCACTGCTGCGCTCAGTCGCGATGCGCGTGAAGTCGATTGCACCTATCGTCCCGCATGCCTTCACACAATCGCGATGCGATGTGCATTTATTCAGGTCAATCTGGTAAGTCAGGTCGATTGCGTTTTCCGGACAGACTTCTATACAGGCATTGCAACGCGTACATGTTTCCAGATCGATAGGGTTGGCCTGCTGCCATTTCACCGTGAATGCGCCCAGCCAGCCTGAGATGGCAACCTGCTGGCCGGAAAAAACAGGAAACTCGCGATCCTGCAGCATCTCGCCACCGACGCTACCAGTCAGCAAAACACTGACATCAAGTTGCGACCCCAGACGCTGTGCCCATGACAATGCGCGATCCGAAGGTCCAATAATCAATACATGGCCGGCAGACTGATAATCCACCGTGGGAACAGGTTCAGGATCCGGCAGTGCTGCAGCGGCCAACAACGCTGCCATTTTCGGCAGTGAGTTTTTCGCATGCGTGCCCCAACCGCCGGTTTCGCGAATATTCACGAAGCGTAGAGGCGCGACAGAGTTCTTTTGTTGCGCAAGTTCGGCAAACAAGCCGCGCTCTTGCGTACAGGCGACGACGACATCATTTACCCCGTCAAGCGAGGCCAGATAGGAACCGACTTCGCGTCGGCATAGTTCCGTGGCAACCGGAAGCGCGGAGGTACCGAGCACATTGCCGAGCTGGACACCGGCAGCAGCGTCGAGCGGCATGGTACGGTTGCAATTGCATATTTTGAATTCTGTGGTCATTGGCTGGCTTGTAGATGCTGGCTGGAAGAATTGTATTAAACGTCGTCAACGTTACCTATCGCTCCGGGCTCTTTTGCAACCGGTTCTTTTATGTCGGGTTCGTTTTCCCGTACCTCCTTCTCATTCTCGCCTTCTTTCGGGTTTTGCTGCTGAGCATGCTCTTCTTTTCGTTCATCGTCTGCGAGCGCCATCTCCGCCGGTGGAGTCGACTCACCCTCCCCGATTGGAATATTTTCGAGTGCAGCTTGCTCCGGCTGTTCAGGTATCTTTTCCAGCAAACGCATTAACGGCGTCTTGAGTTGCGACAAGGGGTCGAGCAAGGCTTTTGCGTGATTTAACGAAGCCAGCAAGGCAGGCGAAATCGGTTCAAATTTATTGTAGTCATCAATGTAGATATCCAGACCATCCATGATGTTGAAATGCGGATCGGTAAATAATTTCTTCATCGCAGATCGCTTGACCGATTCATCCACGCCTTGCGACATGAAGGCGGAATAATCGGAATCGTGGGTCAGCTTGTCGACATCGTCCTGCGTGGGCAAGGATTTGACTGTTGTTTCAGGACTCGCGCTGCCTTCATTATCTGGGAGTGCCTCGTTTAGCGGAGGCGCAGGAATGTCTAGCGACGCGCTTCCTGCATCAACGCTCGTTGTCGCTGCATTTTTCTTTTTCGACCAACGCGTGAAAAAATCTTCAGCCGCCATTTTTTTCACCTTCTGCGCGCGCCATCTTTTCGACACCCTCGCCGCCTTCAAATGATGGCTTCTTGTGCTTGCGTTTAGGCTCAGGATGGTAATAGCCTTGCGTAAAGGCAGCCAGGCGCTCAATGATTTCAGCAGATGCGGGTAAAGTGTCTACCCGTTCGCCGCCATCCATCAGGCGTGCTGCCTCGTTGTATGACAAGGTGACCGATTTGGGAACTGCGAGTTCGGCGCCGTCGACTTCTTCGATGCGCCACATGATGAACCAGCACGGTGCAGGTGCGCTGATGTTGAGGAAATAACCTTCCGCCTCGCTACTGCACAAGGTTACATCGATGCCGCTGAATAACCAGCGTGTATCGGCCGGATCATTACGCAGGCAACGAGGCGCACTCTGCTCCGATACTTGCCCGACGATTTCAATCGGCTGCCATTGAAACGGCTGCCAACGACTTGATAATGGTATGCATTGCATGATGACGCCAATGCGGATTGCTTCTGTCTCCATGTCTCCTCATTCCGGCATATTCTGCCTGTCGTTGTAACGAGAGCGACGCTTTTACCATTGTGCGCCGAAACTGCAAATCGGATTTCGTCTGTGAGAATCGCGTTTGCAAACGATGAAGGAAAATCATGAATAACGCGTGAGCAATTACTGCTCACGCATCAATACTTACTTAACGATATTAATACTTTAAAACAACCATACGCGTAAACACGTATTACATCAAGCGGCCATGCTTAGTCATTTTTTACCACAATGGTCGGAAACTTGGATGACATGTCTTTGGCTTTTTCGGCGACCTTGATAGCAATCTTGCGTGCGATCTGTTTGTAAATGTCGGCAATGGGACCATCGGGATCTGCAATCACGGTAGGCTTGCCGGAATCAGCCTGCTGGCGTATCGACATCGTCAACGGCAAGGCGCCAAGGAAATCAACACCATATTCGCCACACATTTTTTCGCCGCCGCCTTCACCGAAAATCGCTTCGGCATGACCGCAATTCGAACAGATATGCGTACTCATGTTTTCGACAATGCCGAGAATAGGGATGCCGACTTTCTCAAACATTTTCAAACCTTTACGCGCATCGAGCAACGCGATGTCTTGCGGCGTCGTGACGATCACCGCACCGGTGACCGGTACTTTTTGCGACATCGTCAATTGAATATCGCCGGTACCTGGCGGCATATCCACGATCAGATAATCAAGGTCGCGCCAGTTGGTTTGTTCCAGCAATTGCGTCAAGGCTTGCGTCACGATCGGGCCGCGCCACACCATAGGTTCATCCGGATCAATCATGAAACCGATACTGGAAACCTGCAGGCCATAATTCTCCATCGGCTCCATGGTTTTGCCATCGGCGCTTTCCGGCCGGCCGGAAATACCCATCATCATTGGTTGCGACGGACCGTAGATATCAGCATCGAGAATGCCGACCTGTGCGCCCTCTGCCGCCAGAGCCAGTGCCAGATTGACAGAAGTCGTCGATTTGCCGACGCCGCCCTTGCCGGACGCCACAGCAATAATGTTTTTGACGTTGGCCATCAACTTCACGCCGCGTTGCGCCGAGTGCGCGACGATGACGGAATGTACGTTGGCAGTGGCGCTGCCGATACCTTCGATGGTACGCACGGCAGCGATTGCTGCCTTGCGGATACCGTCTATCTGGCTTTTGGCGGGATAGCCGAGTTCGACATCGAACAAGACATTATTGCCATTGATCTGGATGTTCTTTGCGGAACGGCTGCTGACTAAATCCTTGCCGGTATTCGGGTCGATTACGGTGGACAATGCTGCCTTGACTGCTTCTATCGTGATACTCATTGGTTCTCCTGAATTTTATAGCGCAAGTCTAAACCAATTGGGTTCGGCTCGCTGATGACTTGCATACAAACATTGTCATATTTCTCATGTTTTTCCTTGTAAAACCCGCACTTGCGCACCATCTGTTCAATGTAGGCGCCCAGACAAATCGCCGGCTGCAATTCGACAGCCACCGTGTGAAACACTTACAATGTCGGTACTTACACGACTTTCGCCATGACTGAAAAAATCATTCCGCTCGCAGACCTGCGCTATCTGAACAAGGTACCGGTCATCCCGGCACGCCTGGAAACACCCAACGGCTTGCTCTCGGATACGCTTGCCCGACCACTGCAGGATTTGCGCATCTCGATCACAGATCGCTGTAATTTCCGCTGTGTCTATTGCATGCCGAAAGAAGTGTTCGACAAGGATTACGCCTTCCTGCCGCAATCTTCGCTGCTTTCCTTTGAAGAAATAACCCGTATCGCATCCTTGTTCGTCGCGCATGGCGTTGAAAAAATTCGCCTGACCGGCGGCGAGCCGCTATTGCGCAAGAATGTGGAAAAGCTGATCGAAATGCTGAGCGCATTGCGCACGCCGGATGGCCGCGAACTCGATCTGACGCTGACCACCAATGGCTCATTGCTGGCACGCAAGGCGCAGGCCCTGAAAGATGCCGGGTTGAAGCGCGTCACGGTATCGCTCGACGCGCTCGACGACAAAGTATTCAAGCAAATGAACGATGTCGACTTTGCCGTCTCCGATGTTTTGGAAGGGATAGAAGCGGCGCATCGCGTCGGCCTCGGCCCGATCAAGATCAATATGGTCGTCAAGGGTGGCATGAACGATCAGGAAATCGTGCCGATGGCGCGCCATTTCAAAGGCACGCCTTATATCCTGCGCTTCATCGAATACATGGATGTAGGGGCATCGAACGGATGGAAGATGGACGAAGTCATCCCGTCCGCCGAAGTCGTACGCCGCATCCATGCCGAAATGCCGCTGGCAGCCATTGCCCCGAATTACACCGGCGAAACCGCAGGACGGTGGCGCTATCTTGATGAGAACGGTGACGGCGGCGGCGAAATTGGCGTCATCTCCAGCGTGACACAGGCATTTTGCAGCGACTGCAGCCGCGCACGCCTGTCGACCGAAGGCAAGCTTTACACCTGTCTGTTCGCCACCGGCGGTCACGATTTGCGCGCACTGATGCGCGACGACAAAACGGATGAAGAAATTTCCACGGTCATCGCGCATATCTGGCGCGCCCGCACCGATCGCTATTCGGAATTGCGCACAGCCAATACCGACGGTTTGAATGCCGACCGCAAGGTCGAGATGTCCTACATCGGCGGCTAGTTTTTCTCCTTTTCAACTGATATCGAAACGATTTAAAAAATGGATACCAGTCAAATTACCGGACTCATACTCGCAGGCGGACGCGGTACACGCATGGGTACCGTCGACAAAGGTTTGCAGTTATTCCGCGATGCCCCTATGGCCTTGCATGTATTGATGCGCCTGTCACCTCAGGTGGGTTATGTAATGATTAATGCGAACCAGAATATCGCGCCATATGAAGGCTTCGGCGTGCCCGTCTGGCAAGATGAAATGCAAGGTTTTGCCGGGCCGCTGGCCGGCCTGCATACCGGCATGGTGCATTGCGAGACAGATTACCTGGTGACCGCGCCCTGCGACTCGCCTTTTTTGCCAAAAGATCTGGTCGCGCATCTGGCTGCAGGACTGGAAGAGAAGAATGCCGACCTTGCTGTTGCTGTCACCGGCGAAGGCGAATCGCGGCAGCCGCATCCGGTCTTTTGCCTGGCAAAAGCATCATTATTGCCGCACCTGACACTGTACTTGCAAGAAGGCGGACGCAAATTTGACGCATGGTATGCATCGCTGACCGTTGCTGAAGTTCATTTCGACGATGAAGATGCATTCCGCAATATCAATACGCTGGACGACTTGAGAAAATACGAAGCGACCGCAACATGAATCTCCGCTATGCGCATATCCTGCGCGACGCCAACCTTTTAGATGACGACAATCCCATGTCCAACGATGTTGATTCCTCTGTGAGTTCTGCTCTGAATTCAACTGTGATTTCCGAGGCAAAGCCTGCCGGCAACACACTGTCCAGCGTGATCAGTTGCCTGTCGGATTACGATCCCGATGCCTTGCCGGTCGCAGATGCGCAAGCCATCATTCATCAACTGATACAGCCTATCAATGCGGTCGAAAAAATCGCCCTGCGCAGCGCGCTGGATCGCGTGCTGGCAGCCGATATCGTTTCGCCTATCAACGTCCCTTCGCACGATAATTCGGCGATGGATGGCTATGCCTTTCACGGCATGGACTTAAACAAAGACCGGGATTTAAAACTCAAGGTAATCGGCACTGCTTACGCAGGCCGTGCCTACGATGGCGCAGTCAACAGTGGCGAATGCGTACGCATCATGACCGGCGCCGTCATGCCGGCGCAATGCGATACGGTGATTCCGCAAGAGTTTGTACGCGATGCCAGCGATACAGGCATGACGATTCCAGCCGGTGCAGTGAAGACAGGCGACAATCGCCGCCTTAAAGGTGAAGATCTGAAGGCTGGCACACCTGCCCTGCAAAAAGGCAAAATTCTGCGCCCTGCCGATCTCGGCTTGCTGGCTTCTCTTGGCATAGGCGAAATCCCTGTTCAACGTCGCTTGCGCGTGGCCTTCTTCTCGACCGGCGACGAACTACGTTCGATCGGTGAAACACTGGATGAAGGCTGCGTATACGACAGCAATCGCTACACCCTGTATGGCATGTTGACGCGCCTCGGCTGCGACGTCGTCGACATGGGCGTCATCAAGGATGATCCGGCGGTGCTGGAAGCTGCGTTCCGCACCGCGTGCGAAAACGCCGATGCCATCATCACCTCTGGCGGCGTCTCGGTAGGCGAAGCCGATTACACCAAACAAATGATGGCGCAACTGGGCGACGTCGGTTTCTGGAAAATCGGCATGCGTCCTGGCCGTCCCATGGCGTTCGGAAAAATCGCTTCGAGAGGCAAGGAAGCCTATCTGTTCGGCTTGCCCGGCAATCCGGTTGCGGTCATGGTGACTTTCTATTTTCTCGCGCGCCAAGCCTTGCTGCGCATGATGGGTGCGTCAGCAGTCGAAGCTCCGCCGCTATTGCGCGTCGTGTCCCAAGCCGCGATACGCAAACGTCCGGGCCGTACCGAATATCAGCGCGGCATTTTAAGTCGCAACAGCGAAGGCATACAGGAAGTACGCATCACCGGTTCGCAAGGTTCGGGGGTATTGCGCTCGATGTCGGAGGCCAACTGCATGGTAGTCCTGGAACACGACAGAGCTGAAGTCAAAGCCGGCGATCTGGTGGACGTCATTCTGTTTGACGGTTTGACCTGAGCGGTATTGCAACGCAATCGCATCAGCCTGGAATGGGATTCCGTCATGAGCAAGAAAAAGAAATGCTGCAAGAGTAAAAAGCAATGCAAGAATTGCCCGCTCAGAAAAAAATCGAACTGATCCGGCGAGATTGGTATTTCTTTCTTTAGCGACATCCGGAAAAAAGCCTGCGTTCTCAAACTAGAGGAGCAGGCTTTTTTCATACAAGGCCGAAGAAATTATTTCCACAAAGAAATCTTCTTTTCCTTTCGCAAGAAATCATATTTCTCTTCGTATTTTGCAATATTTCAGATGCAAAAAACTATGACTAGGATTATTCTATTTTTCATATAAGAAATAAATAACACATACGCCTTGCCTCTCTTGCTTTATGGAAAGTGCGCAGCTCGCGGGCTTGCGCCGCCGTCAAGTCCGGGCATTGATGGCCTCGGAGAACATCATGTACGCGCCCAATCCGACCAATCATCACCAGGGTATGCCCGCCGAGTTAGCGCGCCCTGTCAATATTCCGCCGCGTCCTGCCTTGCTGATCGCATTGCAACGCGAAATGGCGACTGAAGATCCCAGCATAAAAAAAATCGTTCACCTGGTTGAACGCGATGTCGCCATCGCAGGTAATCTCCTCGCAATTTCGAATTCCGCGATGTTTAACCTGAGTCGACACATCGAAAACGTGCAGGATGCGATTACGGTCATAGGCTTGAACAATTGCCATGCAGTGATTACCAGATTGATGGTAAGACGGGCACTGGCACACGGCAGGATGATGATGCCGCGCTTTTGGGACGTTTCCGAAAAACGCTCATGGGGCATGATGTACGTCGCGCGACAAGCCACCAAGGTTGCCCCCGAACTGGCATATAACTTCGGTCTGTTTTGCGATATCGGCATACCGTTGATGATGGCATCTTTTCTCGATTACGGAGACACGCTTACCGTGGCAAACCAGCTGGAACATCGCGGTTTTATCGAACTAGAAAATTCACGCCATCGCATCAATCATGCACTCGTAGGCGCCATGCTGGCTGAACATTGGCACGCCGATCCGCGCGTCGTCCTCGCGATCAAAAAACATCATTCATATGAAGTCATGTCCGACAGCCTCTTTGCACCGGAGGTGCGCGAACTGATCGCGATCTTTTGTCTGGTGGATCTAGCGATACAACAGCATCGACATGCTGTATCGATTGAGTGGCTTGAAGGCGGAGAGATGGCCACAGAAACGCTGGGCTTGACGGCCGTTGATGTAGACGATTTGTGCGAAAAGCTGAAACAAAAATTCGTTACGCCGAATGCCGCTTGATAAAATACTTGCACGCTCTGCATTATTTTTTTCAGACGCCGTTCTTGACGTCGCCGGATATGCGTCCATCTTTCGTGACAATTAAAGCTTGCCAGCCTTCTTCAAGCGATACGTCAGCCCTTCCACAATATCCTTGTGCCGACCCTGCCGAGCTAAATCGATCGCGGTCATTCCCGAATCATTCTGCAACGAGGCGTCGGCACCGGCATCGAGCAATGCCTTCACTGTATAGATATGGCCGCCACGCGCTGCCATCATGACAGGCGTGGTTTTATTCGGTGATGGCGCATCCACTTCTGCTGATTTATCGACCAGCATTTTCACGATGTCGTTGTCGCCTATCGCCGCGGCATAGTGCAGAGCGGTCCAGCCATCCTGATTTACTTTTGCGCCTTTGGCGAGCAAGGTTTCTACTGCCTGCTTGTTCGCATTGTAGGCCGCGATCATCAACGCCGTGTCGCCATTATTGGCGCGTTGGTCGATATTGATATCACGTGCATTGACCAAGACGGCAAATGCCTTCATTGATTTCTCACGCAAGGCCAGAATCAGACCGGAATCGCCGCGTTCAGGCTCGATCGTATTCGGATCGAAACCGCGCTGCAGCAAGAAGCTGATCGTAGCAGCGTCATCCAATTTGGCCGCTTTGAAATAATCGTCATATGACCCAGCGTGTGCAAATATAGGGAGACCTGCAAGCGCAGACAACGCGAGCAGAAGTTGCAAGCTAACGCGACGCGCGCGATTTGTTGCCAAATTCCGAATAAATTTCAGTCGGAGTACGCGTATAGAAATAGGCTTGAGGTTCACCATCATCATTTACCGTGCAATCTTGAACAAGTTGAAAAAGTTATCAGTCGTTTGCTGGGCAATCTGCTGTACCGGCACGCCCTTCAGGGTCGCCAGATATTCGGCTACATGGCGCACCAAAGCCGGTTCGTTGACCTTGCCGCGATGCGGTACAGGGGCCAGATAGGGCGAATCGGTTTCGATCAGCATTTGTTCCAGCGGTACTTCGCGCGCAACTGCCTGCAAATCCTTCGCGCTCTTGAAGGTAACAATGCCTGAAAACGAAATATAAAGTCCCATTTCCATCGCCGCCTTCGCCACTTCCAGCGATTCGGTAAAGCAATGCATGACGCCTGCCGCGCCACCTGCATCGGTACCTGCTCCCTCTTCACGCATGATGCGTATCGTGTCTTCAGATGCGGCACGCGTATGTATGATCAGCGGCTTGCCGGTCGCACGCGAAGCGCGGATATGCGTACGAAAACGCTCGCGCTGCCATTCGAGATCGCCTTCGAGCCGGTAGTAATCCAGGCCGGTTTCACCGATGGCGACGATGCGCGGATTGTCGGCCAACCGAACAAGATCCTCGACGCTAGGCTCAGGCGTATCTTCATAATCCGGATGCACGCCAACCGACGCATAGATATTGGGATGGCGTTCGGCCAGTTCCAGAACGCTGGGAAAATGGGGCAAATCAACCGATACACACAAGGCGTGGCTGACTTCGTTCTCGGCCATTTTGCCGAGTATTTCCGGCATGCGCGCAGCAAGCTCGGGGAAATTGATGTGACAGTGGGAATCGATATACATGGGACTGAATTGTACGCGTCCGGCGATTTTGCTGCGAGCGCCGTACCAAGAACGGGATAGATTCGCGAAATCGTCTGCTTATACGGGACTAGGCAACACGCTTGCCGACTATCACCAGATCTCGCTCGACGCCATCCAGGCTTGCAACACCAGGCATGTTGGCCCAGCGCTCGAAGCCAAAGTGTGCAAACAATTTCAGGCTCGGTGCGTTATGACCAAAAATCAGGCCTACCAGCGTGTGTATGCCCAGCGTAGGCGCAAACGCCACGGCTTCCGCCAGCAAATAAGCGCCCAGTCCCTTGTCGCGGGCATCGTGTGCCAGATAAATGGAAATCTCTGCCGTGTGCGCATAAGCAGCACGCGCATGGAAATTGGAATATGACAGCCAGCCGAGAATCCGCCCGGCATCTTCCACTACCCAGATAGGCCGTTTGTCTGCTGAATGTTCGTTAAACCAGCTTAATCGTGATGCGACGGTAACGGGCTCAATATCTGCAGTGACTTGGCGCGAAGGAATCGTGCTGTTGTAGATGGCGACGATAGCTGGCAAATCATCCACCGTCGCAAGGCGATGAGAATAATGCGAACTGGATGGTTGACTGGACGGTTTATTCAACTGCTTGTTGGATTACTTGTTCAATCGCTGGAGCAAAAAAATTGCTGAAAAAGAGCAATCGATCTCTACAAGGTATGCGTGGCGCGCGACGAACCCAATGCCGCACCCAGCAATTCCTCGATACGCTGCTTGATGCGCGCACCGCTTTCGTCTGCGGAAAATTGCACACCTATTCCTTGCGCCTTGTTATTGTTCGCTCCCGCAGGCGTAATCCAGGCGATTTTGCCGGCAATCGGGTATTTGGTCGGATCATCCATCAGCGTCAGAATCAGATAAATTTCATCGCCGATCTTGTATTGCTTGGTCGACGGCACAAAGATCCCACCGTTTTGCAAAAACGGCATGTAGGCTGCATAGAGTGCAGATTTTTCCTTGATCGGCAATGACAATACCGACGGCCGACCCAGTACGGGACTTGCTGCTATTGGAGCATCTGCCATCACTAACCTTTCAGGAAAAAAGCATCGAATAATCCAGCAACATATCTTCTATGAACAGCTTCGGTGCCAGCGGATGGTCGGCAATCGCACGTCGCTCATTGACGTTCTTGATCGCCTGTAGCAGCCTGTCGACCTCTACCCGTGCCGCCAAGGCACCCAGTTCTTTTTTATAACGCGGATAGTAACGAATTGTGCCGGAAAGTTTGACGGAAAGCACGTCATACAACCAGCGTTGCAACCAGGAGACTAATTCCGGCACTGGCGTCTTCTGCAAACGGTCAGCCGCTTTTAGCGCGCTATCGACGCCTGGCTGCGACAATAGCTGGAGGAATTCATCCATGGTTTCGCGCGTACCAGCTTGCGATGATTCAAAAGCAGTCAGCGGTGCGCCGCCCTGCTCGGCCAGCCAGCCCTCCGCATCTTTCACCTGCTGCTCCTTGAGCCATGCAAGCGCCTCACCTTTGTCCGGCATAGTCAACGCAAACTTGCGACAGCGCGACAGTATGGTCGGCAGCAAACGATCAATGCTGTTCGTCACCAGCAAAAACATGGTGCGCGGCGGAGGCTCTTCCAGCATTTTCAACAGCGAATTGGCGGCAGCGGTATTCAATGCTTCGGCCGGATACAGCGTGATCACGCGCATGCCGGAACGATGCGTGGAGATATTCATGAAATCTGACAAGGCACGCACCTGGTCGATCTTGATTTCTTTCGAAGGTGCCTTGGTCGATTTGGCTTTCTTGGTCTCCGTTTCACCATCCTCGCCTTCTGTGCCTTCGCCGTCATCCAGAATTTCCGGCCGCACACGGCGATAATCAGGATGGCTGTATTGGGTGAACCAGCCACAGGCGTCGCAGGTACCGCAAGCATGTCCATCCGCAAGCGGTGTTTCACACAATAGCGATTGCGCGCACGCTTCAGCGAATGTAGTCTTGCCTATACCTTGCGGGCCATGAAACAAAATCGCGTGCGGCAGCCGTTCTCCCAACAATTGCCACTGCTGCCAGGAAGGGCCTTGCCAGGGTAAAAGAGTATTCAACGATCGAGTCCCGCCATGATGTCGCACAACTGTTCCTGGATCGCCGTTATAGCTTGCGTCGAATCGATGATGCGAAACCGCTCTGGAAATTCAGCGGCACGACGTAAATATTCCGCCCGCGTCGCGGCAAAGAAATCAGCTTTTTCCTGCTCGAACTTGTCCAGCGTACGTGTAGCGTCAAGCCGCGCGCGCGCGACATCCAGCGGCACATCAAACAGCAAGGTCAAATCAGGCTGCAGATGCGGATGCACCCATTGCTCCAGTATTTCCAGCTTCTTTAAATCCAGCTTGCGTCCGCCACCCTGATAGGCAAACGTCGCATCGGTAAAGCGATCAGAAATCACCCAATCGCCACGTTCCAGGGCCGGCGCAATCACTTGTGCAATATGTTCGCGTCGCGCAGCAAACATCAACAAGGCTTCCGTTTCCAGATGCATTTTTTCATGCAGCAGAATCGTACGCAGCGCCTCACCCAGACTGGTCCCGCCGGGTTCGCGCGTGACAACAACATTTTTTTTACGCTGACGCAACAAATCGGCCGCGAATGACAAATGCGTGGATTTGCCCGCACCGTCTATGCCTTCAAACGTAATGAATTTTGCTGTTGTCATGCCACTGCCATAAAGAAGATGTGAGGGGGTACGCTTTGATCATGTAAATGCGCTGCATTGACGAGGCAAACTGCCAGCAACACTTACTTGCGCTGATACTTGTTCACCGCATTATTGTGATCGTCCAGGGTGGCGGAAAACTGACTACTGCCATCACCACGAGCGACGAAATATACCGCATCAGTCGCGGCCGGATTCATCGCAGCATGCAAGGATTCGGCGCCCGGCAAGGAAATGGGCGTCGGCGGCAAACCGACACGGGTATAGGTATTGTGCGGCGTGTCTGTCTGCAGATCGCGTTTGCGGATATTGCCCTTGTAGTTGTCACCCATGCCGTAAATGACGGTCGGATCGGTTTGCAGCAGCATGCCCTGCTTCAAGCGATTGACAAATACACCGGCGATCATCGTACGCTCAGCCTTTTTTCCGGTTTCCTTTTCCACTATCGACGCCATGATCAAGGCTTCATACGGCGACGCATAAGGCAGCGTTGAATCGCGTGCCAGCCAGGCTTCGTTCAAGCGTTTGAGCATAAGGGTGTGTGCCTGTTTATAGATTTGCAAATCACTGGAATTTTTCGCAAACACGTATGTATCCGGAGCAAATAAACCTTCCGGCTTGGTGTAATCGCTGGATATCTTTGCCATCAACTCCTGATCCGACAAGGCGGCGGTATCGTGCTTCAGCGAAGCATGCGCATTGATCGCCTGACGCATCTGCTTGAAACTCCAGCCCTCGATGACCCTCACCGCTTCTTGCGCAAACTCGCCACGCACCAGTTGATCGACCAAGCCACGCGGGGTCGTGCCCGGCTTCAGTTCATAGGTCCCGGCTTTTAATTTGGTGCTATTCCCCGTCACTTGCGCCAGGATCACCATCATTATGGGCTGCACCGGCACCAGAGCTTCATCAATCTGCTGCATGCTGCTTCTCAGACTACTACCTGGGGTAATCGTAAATTCTATGGCCGGATGGCCGTCGGCAATAATCGGCCGCTCGGCCCAGAACATGAACGATGCGCCGACAATAATTGCCAGCAGAAAAGTCCGTCTTAATAATTTTTTCATTAAACCAGGGGCTCGCTAAAATCAAATGCAAATCGAGGGTGATCGGACGCGTTTTTCTCACGCCACTATAATCAGACACTAATGATAATGGCTGAAGCAGTTTTTGCCTTCATTTATTGCTCTAATTTATTGATTGAATCTATGACTACATGGTTGAAATTTCTTGCTGAACAGGGTGCGCAATTGAGTGTGCCTGCCAGTGAGGAAGCGGCATCTGAAGTCCTGTCCTTCGGGACAGATGCCTACGTCGAAACAGCCCGAGACAACTTTGTCGCGCCGCTCACCCATCTGGGCCTGATCGCCGCCGTCGGCGAAGATGCGGCTCATTTTCTGCATAACCAACTAACCAACGACGTCGAGCACCTCAGTGTTGATGAGGCACGCTTGGCCGGCTATTGCTCACCCAAGGGCCGTTTGCTGGCCAGCATGCTGATCTGGAAAACGACCGACGGCGTCATGCTCCAACTGCCACGCGACATTCAGGCAGGCGTACAAAAACGTTTGCACATGTTCATCCTGCGCGCTAAAGCCAAGCTGACCGATATTACGCAAGATCAGATCATGCTTGGTTTGTCCGGTCCTGCCGCGGCTACCGCCTTGATGCCATGGTTTCCGATTTTGCCTGTCGCAATTTACGGCAAAGTCGAAACACCTGCCGGCACATTGATCCGTCATCCCAATGCATTTGAAGTGCCGCGTTATCAATGGATCACCACGGAAGCCCACGCTATCGAAGCATGGCCGCAACTGACAAAAATCCTGCAGCCAAGTGGTACAGCAGCCTGGCGTCTGGCTGAAATCGATAGTGGCGTGCCGCACATCACCCCTGTGACGCAAGAGAAGTTCGTGCCGCAGATGATCAATTTCGAATTGATAGGTGGTGTCAACTTCAAGAAGGGTTGCTATCCGGGACAGGAAATCGTGGCCCGCAGCCAGTATCTGGGCAAGCTCAAGCGTCGCATGATGCATGCCAGCGTCACGGCCCAAAGTGCGGCACCTGGCACCGAAATATTCTCTATTAACGATCCAGAACAACCCTGTGGAATGGTAGTCAATGCCGAGCGCAGCAATGCGCACGAAATCGATTGTCTGGTTGAAATCAAGCTCGCCGCTGCAGAATCGGAAGTAAGGTTAGGCTCGGCGACGGGCCCGGCATTATCCTTCCAACCGCTGCCTTACCCGCTGACCGATCCGGCCTGATATTTATCTGAACCCGTTTCATCGTACGGACTATATGCAATGGATCTTTATGTTTATTACCGTGTACATGCTGCCGATGCTGCTGTGTTCCTGACAAAAATTACGGGGTTGCAGGATAATCTCACCCGTGAATACGGCGTTCGCTCCGCCCTCAAGCGGCGTCCTGAAGAAATGGATGGCTTGCATACGTGGATGGAAGTCTATCTGGAGGTCGCGGAAGATTTTGAAGCAACGCTGGAGCTAGCGGTTGCGAGTAGTGACTTGCCGTCAATGATCGTCGGCAAACGCCATGTGGAACATTTTCTGGATTTAACTTTATGTGCTTGATCGTCTTTGCCTGGCAAGTAATGCCGAATATGCCTCTGCTTGCAGCAGGCAATCGTGACGAGTTCTACGACAGACCTGCCAGCGCTGCCGCCTGGTGGCACGACCATCCGCAGATCTATGCCGGTCGCGACTTGCAAGGCGGCGGCACCTGGATGGGGATTACACGCGAAGGACGCTTTGCCGCGATTACCAATATTCGTGCCCCATCTGAAACACGCTCGGATGCACCGACACGCGGCAATCTGGTGTTGAATTATCTGGCAGGCGAAATGACACCGGCAGATTATGTGCAGCAAATTTCAGCCTCTGCAGCAGACTATAACGGCTTCAACCTGTTGGTCGGCAATGCCAGCGAATTGATCTGGTATTCGAATCGCGGTGAACAGGATGAGCGCAACGGCAAACCGCTCAAGCAAGGCATGTACGGCTTGTCCAATTCCCTGCTCGATTGTGCATGGCCCAAGGTCGTCAGTACCAAGGCTGAATTTGCCAGTCTGTTATGCCAGGGTGCGCCGGAAGATGCCTTCTTCGAAATGCTGTCGGATACCACCTGCGCATCCGATTGCCGGTTGCCGAAAACCGGTGTCAGCCTGGAACGCGAACGCTTGCTGTCAGCAGTGTGTATTGAAACACCTGACTACGGCACGCGCGTGTCGACATTGGTCAAACTGCAAAACGGCCAGCCACCCGTATTGATAGAGCGCCCCGCAGTGGCGATGCCACCGTTGCCTGAACGAGCTCCGCATCGCGGCCAGTGCACCAAAGGATATTGAAGCTATTTGTTAGCGAATACCTTCATTGGCGCTTGATTGAAAATTTTATTTTTAGTCTGATTTAGATTCCGAGTTTTAATCGGCTTATCGCTGGATTGCCGGCACCGAAGTCGACACCACCACTACATTCAACTGCCCCAATCAGCGCGCCAGCTTCGCCTTCAGCAATGCACGTATGTGCGGCGCATCTTCATAGGGATCGTAGGGATTGCGCTGTTGCACAATATCTTCCATGCGCTTGCGTGCATTGATCAGCGATTCGGGTTCAGAAAAAATATAAAACTGCTCATCGCGTATCGCATCGAAAGTCCACTCGGCAATCTGAGCAGCCGAAATTTTTCCCGACACCACCGCTTTTTCAGAGAACGATTGCGCCGCGCGCTGGCTCACGGTCGGCGCAGCGTCATTGTGCATTTCTGGCGGACGATTGCGCTCGGATTGATGTATGCCTGTGGGCACAAAGAAAGGACATAAAACCGAGGCACTGATAGACGCAGTCACCAGTCGCAAATCCTGATAAAGGGTTTCAGTCAGCGACACGACCGCATGCTTGGATACGTTATAAATACCCATCGTCGGCGCATTCTGCAAGCCGGCAACCGATGCAGTATTGACGATATGGCCTTCGTACGAAGGATCGCGCTTCGCGCATTCCAGCATCAATGGCGTGAAAATACGCACGCCGTGAATCACGCCAAACAGATTGACACCCAATACCCAATCCCAATCTGCTTGCGAATTTTCCCAGATCAAACCACCACCAGCCACACCGGCATTATTGAATAGCAGATGAACCGCACCGAAGCGCGCCATCGCCGCATCGGCCAATGCCTGCACTTGTTCGGTCTTGCTCACATCGCAACGCACGGCCAATACTTGCGCGCCCTGCTCCGTCAGCTCCGCCTCAGCCTTTTGCAGCGCATCGACTTGCACATCGGCCAGCACCAGTTTCATGCCAAGGCTCGCACCTCTCGTCGCAAACTCGCGACCAAAGCCGCTGGCGGCACCAGTGATCAAGGCAACTCTGTCCTGAAATTGTTTCATGCCTGCTTTCGCTTGATGGATCGCCGAAGGTTTATGGATGGCTCAGTTTTTTTGCGACATCGGTACGACGCAGGAACTTGAACGTGCCGGTCGCTTTTGCCACCAGCTTGTCGCCATTCCACAATTCACCTTCGCAAAAATAGATGCTGGTCGACGCATGCGCCACCTTGCCCTTTGCAATCAGTCGACAACCTTCTGTGCCGCCTGGCTGCATGAAGCTGGTTTTCATCTCTACCGTAACACCACCACGGATATCCGGCTCCATAGAGCGTCCTGCCAAGGACATCACATTATCGAGCATGGTCATGATCACGCCGCCATGCGCAACCTGCCAGCCATTCAGATGGCAAGCCTGCAAGGTCAACTCGACTTGTGCCTGACCGCCGCCGGACTCGACCACTTTAATCCCCAGTTCTTGCAAAAACGGAATGGTAGGTGAAGCCGATGCTGTCGACTCCGGCTTGATCGCAGGATTGTTGGATGAATTCGTCATCAAAAGTCTTCTATTTTACAAAATGGCGTCATTTTAGAGCCATCTGCATCTCGCGCAAGAATTGTTCGTCAATTGGACCTTATTGGCTCATGGGAAATCCTGGCGTCAAGAACACATCTGCAACACAAGCATCACGCTTGCAGCCTGCATTTTTAAGTATGCTGCAACGCAAAATCGATACAGGCGATATGTAAGCACTATGTAAGTTTGCGCAAGCACCGCGTAAGGTTTGAGTCGCACACTCGGGGCGCTTACCCAATACAAGGAATGTGCCACAGCATTCTATTAATAATTTTAAGGAGACGAGCATGGCCACAGTTTCTACAGCCGATCGCGGCATCACCCCGGAGGAACGAAAAGTTATTTTCGCTTCTTCTCTGGGTACCGTATTTGAATGGTATGACTTCTATTTATATGGTTCCTTAGCCGCCATTATCGCCAAACAGTTCTTCGCCGGTACCGATCCAAACACCGCCTTCATTTTCGCACTGCTTGCCTTCGCGGCCGGCTTCCTCGTGCGACCGTTCGGTGCCATCGTGTTCGGTCGTCTGGGCGACATGATCGGTCGTAAATACACCTTCCTCGTCACCATCGTCATCATGGGTGCATCGACCTTTATCGTCGGCCTGTTGCCAAACTATGCGTCGATCGGTATCGCTGCACCTATCATCCTGATCATCTTGCGCATCTTGCAAGGTCTTGCACTGGGTGGTGAATACGGTGGCGCGGCAACCTATGTTGCAGAGCATGCACCGCACGACAAGCGCGGCGCGTTTACCGCATGGATTCAAACCACCGCGACCATGGGTCTGTTCATGTCTCTGCTGGTGATTCTCGGTACCCGTACCGCCATCGGCGAAGCAGCATTTGCTGACTGGGGCTGGCGCATTCCGTTCCTGCTTTCGATCTTCATGCTGGGTATCTCGGTGTGGATTCGTCTTTCGATGGCTGAATCCCCTGCGTTTCTGAAAATGAAATCAGAAGGCAAAGGATCCAAGGCTCCTTTGACTGAAGCATTCGGCCAATGGAAAAATCTGAAGATCGTGATACTGGCACTGATCGGCCTGACCGCAGGTCAAGCCGTCGTCTGGTACACCGGTCAGTTCTACGCACTGTTCTTCCTGACCCAAACGCTGAAGGTAGATGGCCCAACCGCTAATATCCTGATCGCAGCGTCACTGTTGCTGGCGACACCGTTCTTCGTGATCTTTGGTACGCTGTCCGATAAAATCGGTCGCAAACCGATCATCATGGCCGGCTGTCTGATTGCAGCATTGACTTACTTCCCGATTTTTGGCGCGCTGACTCACTATGCAAATCCGGCGCTGGAAGCAGCATTGAAAGATGCACCAGTGATCGTAACCGCGGACCCAGCAACTTGCCAATTCCAGTTCAACCCGACCGGCACCAAAAAATTCACTTCGTCATGCGACATTGTGAAAGCCAAGCTGGCTGCTTCTTCGGTTGCTTACTCGAATGAAGCTGCAGCCCCTGGTACCGTCGCCACCGTCAAGGTAGGCGATACGGTCCTGACGTCTTATGACGCGAAGGGCTTGTCGAAGGAAGATGCGGCAGCGAAAGACAAAGCTTTCTCGAAAGAACTGGCTGACGCCATCAAGGCCAAGGGCTATCCAACCAAGGCTGATCCTGAACAGATCAACTATCCTATGACCTTGCTGCTGCTGTTCATTCTGGTGATCTACGTCACGATGGTGTACGGCCCGATCGCAGCGATGCTGGTGGAAATGTTCCCGACCCGCATTCGCTACACATCGATGTCGTTGCCGTATCACATCGGTAACGGCTGGTTCGGCGGCTTGCTGCCAACGACCGCGTTTGCTCTGGTTGCATTCAAAGGCGATATTTACTACGGTCTCTGGTACCCGATCATCATCGCGCTGGCAACCTTTGTCATCGGTATGATCTTTGTTAAAGAAACCAAAGATAACGATATCTACGCAAACGACTAAACGCACTGAGTATTTCGCTCGAGAAACTCTCGAATAAAAAACTGCCAGAAATTTTCTGGCAGTTTTTTTTGCTTATTCGATTCAACTTGTTTTGCCTTTAAAAATGCAGTCTGTAGGCAATTTGCTCTGTCCAAAAGGAGCAAGATTTGTTATTGTCTGGATGCCAATACATACCTTCCCGAACTCAATCCGAAGGCTTCCCGCCTCAGCAGAATTTTCCGTCATGATTAAAAGCAACGTCACTCCGCGCATCGGCACACCCTTATCATCCACCGCGACCAAGGTCATGTTGCTGGGCTCCGGCGAGTTGGGTAAGGAAGTGATCATTTCACTGCAACGCCTGGGAGTTGAAGTGATTGCAGTAGATAGATACGCTCGTGCCCCCGGCCATCAAGTCGCCCATCGTGCGTACGTGATTGACATGACCGATGGCGTGGCCCTTGCAGAATTGATCAATCAGGAAAAACCCGATCTGATCGTGCCGGAAATCGAAGCCATCGCAACCACCACGTTGA
The DNA here is from genome assembly GCA_964406085.1 of uncultured Herminiimonas sp. GTDB lineage: Bacteria > Pseudomonadota > Gammaproteobacteria > Burkholderiales > Burkholderiaceae_D > Oxalicibacterium. The sequence goes on along the minus strand of CAYOQL010000001.1, from coordinate 117,248 downwards.
TGGACCTGGAAAATGCAGGTCTGGTGCGCGTGATTCCAACAGCACGTGCAGCATGGTTGACGATGGACCGGGAAGGCATACGCCGCCTGGCGGCGGAAGAATTGGGCGTCGCCACATCTCCTTACCGCTTTGCCGACAGCCTGAAGGAACTCAAGGCTGGCGCTGCAGAAATCGGCTTTCCTTGCGTCGTCAAACCAGTGATGTCATCTTCTGGCAAAGGGCAATCCAAGCTGAACAGCCTGGCAGATGCTGAATCAGCATGGGATTGTGCCGCCGCAGGTGGTCGCGTCGATGCTGGCCGGGTGATCGTCGAAGGCTTCATCGATTTCGACTATGAAATCACCTTGCTGACGGTGCGCGCCATCGGCGCCGATGGCGAAGTAGATACGCACTTCTGCGAACCTATCGGTCATGTGCAAGTTAACGGCGATTATGTTGAATCATGGCAACCGCAAGCGATGCATCCAGGCGCATTGCAAAAAGCGCACGATATCGCAAAGAAGGTAACCGACAACCTCGGTGGTCTGGGTTTATTCGGCGTCGAACTTTTCGTCAAACACGATATGGTCTGGTTTTCGGAAGTCAGCCCGCGTCCGCATGACACCGGCATGGTCACCATGGCCAGTCAGGAACAAAGCGAATTTGAATTACATGCCAAGGCAATCCTCGGCCTGCCGGTGAATGTGGCGCTGAAAACGCCCGCCGCATCGGCCGTGATTTACGGTCAGCACGAAGCCAAAGTGGTCGCATTTGAAGGCGTCGCTGAAGCATTGCAAATACCAGGCACCGATATCCGCTTGTTCGGCAAGCCGGAATCGTTTGCACGTCGCCGTATGGGCGTTACGCTGGCAGCGGCAGTTGACGTGGAGACTGCGCGCAAAAATGCCAAGGCAGCCGCAGCCAAAGTAAAACCGGTCTCTACGAACGAATGAAGGAAACACGCCTAAATGGTGTCAACGCTGTAGCAGGAAGCGATATTTTTCGCACCGCTTCCCTGCTGTTGTACGCCACATTGGTATTCCATGTCGTTCTGCTGATATATGCCAGGCATCTGAACTTGTCACGCACCGGCGTGCTGGCAGCGGTAATTCTCAGCGCACTCCTCATCATCGCATTTGTTCGTTACTTCTGGTTGCGCACATCCCTTCTGCTGAACGCCAAGTTTCTGCTGTGTGAAGCTGGCGTCGCCACGTTCGCCATCGCGACGCTATCAACACAAAATGCAATACCTGCTCTACCCATGCCTTGGCTAATTGCAATCGCGGGGGTGTTCCCACTGGTTCTGCATAGTCGAATCGGCATCGTAGTCATCGCTGCCGTGGCTTTTATCGGTCATAGCATCAACGTGCGTCTGGGGGTCACCATCAGCGACTGGCTACCTGAATTCTTTGCGACTATTTGCATAGGCTGGTTGGCATTGCTGCTGGCAAAAACACTAAACATCAATCGCATCGCTCTCAGCCAGGCACGTACCAATGATCGCCGCTTCAATGCAATTGCGCGCGTGACACGTCATATTTTCATCATCACCGACGCAGATTATCAAATCAAGTTTGCCAATCCTGCACTGCAGGATGTCATCGGTTACGATCAAGAGGAAATTCTTTACGGCAGCCTGCAACCCATCCTTCATCCCGAGGATGAAGAAGAGCACAAGAACAAATTGCGCTATCTGCGCGATACGCCGCACGCCAGCATTTTCTCCCGCCACCGCACGCAACATAGAGATGGACACTGGGTCTGGCTGGAAACGCGTGGTTACAACATGCTGCACGATTCCGCCATTAATGGACTCGTATTCAGTATCGAAGACATTACCCTGCGCAAAGATGCCGAACTGAAATTGCAGGAAGAAACCACATTGCTGCGCGCAGTACTCGATCTGAACCCAGCAATGATTTACGTCAAGGATCGTGAAGGTCGCTTCACCATCAGTAATCGGGTTTTCCAAAAACGTTTCGGCTATTCCAGCGATGATGAATTGCGCGGCAAAACCGTATACGACATCTGCATGAAAATGGCGAATGCGGAAGACGAATTCACGCCGCAACAGATCGCCGATGAAATCCAGCAGCAGGATCTGCAAGTGATGGAAACCGGCATACCGCTGCAAGATATAGAAATGCCGGGATTCTGGCACAGCGATATGCATAGCTGGTTTCACACCAGCAAATATCCACTGCGTGATGCCAAGGGCACAACCGTCGGCATACTCGGCGTTACACGCGACATTACCAAACGCAAGACGACAGAATTGCAAATCGAGTACCAAGCGTTACACGACATCCTCACCGATTTGCCGAATCGCCGCTATCTGGTCAATACGCTGGTCAACGCCATGGAAGTCAGCCGGCAACGCCAGTCCAGCCTCACCATGTTGTTCTGCGATCTTGACTTCTTCAAGAGCGTCAACGATACGCACGGCCATGATTTCGGTGACAAGTGCCTGATCGAAATCAGCAAGCGAGTCGTCAATGCATTGCCACCAACTGATTTCGTGGCACGTTTTGGCGGCAATGAATTCGTCGTCCTGACAAACTCCTCTTTGGCAGAAGCAAGCGTCAAGGCTAACGCTATCATGCAGGCGGTATCAGAACCGCTGATCTTCGACAGCATCGCGGTGAAAATTCAAACCAGTATCGGTATTGCGCAATTGAGCCCGGATCATCAAGTCCCGGCCGACTTGATACGGGATGCAGATGCGGCGATGTATCAAGCCAAGGAACGTGGTCGCAATCGCGCAGAGATTTATGATGCCGCACTGCAAAGCAAATCCGCAAAACACGCGCGTATGGACGTGGCTTTGCGTTTTGCGCTGGAACGCAATGAACTGTCGGTTGCCTATCAGCCCAAGGTCTCGCTGACTGATGGCAGTGTCAAAGGATTTGAATTGCTGCTGCGCTGGAACAGTCCCGAATATGGACTGATTTCACCTAACGAGTTCATCCCTATTGCAGAAACATCCGGCATGGTCGTGCCTATCGGCATGTGGGCGATGGAGCAGGCTTGCAAACAACTCGCGGCATGGCAAGTCACTTATCCTGCCATGGGTAACGTCACAGTTGCGGTCAATGTCTCGATGCGACAATTGCTGCACACATCATTCTTTACCCAGGTACGCGACATACTCAACAATAGTGGCGTGATTCCGCACACGATAGAACTGGAGATCACGGAAACGTCTGCAATGGCCAATCCTTTGCAAACGATAGAAACCCTATCCATGCTGAAAAAGCTCGGCCTGAGACTGGCGCTTGATGATTTTGGTACTGGCTATTCTTCGCTCGCCTATCTGCAAAAGCTGCCTATCGATATCCTCAAAATCGACAAAGCCTTTGTGCATGGTCTGGACACAAAGCAAAGTGATAGGGAGATTATTCGGCTAATGATGGCGCTTGCGCAAACACTGAACCTGCAAACCGTTGCCGAAGGGGTTGAATCCGCAGCCCATATTCGCGAACTGAAGAAAATGGGCTGCAATCTGGGACAAGGTTTCCTGTTCTCGCCACCGTTATCGGTAGAGCAAGCAGATACGCTGATCTGTTCTTCCCATCGGTTTCCAATCGACTGACGCATGCCAGAGGCAAGGCTGATCCTTATTCCGTCATAGCCGTTTCCATCATGCCCCAGTCTTTGACAGGAGAAACTCCCTCCTGCTCAAATATCTGGTTGGCATTGTTCATGTCCAGTATTTTTTGCTTGCACAGCCGCTTCTTCCGTTTGGTTGTTCAATTCCGCTTGCAACCCTTTCATGCCGATGAGGTAACTATGTCCTCCTTTTTCGAACCATCTATCTGTAAGATAATTCATCTGCAGGTGTAATCGCCGCATCTGCAATTTTTAACGTTTTTCTCATGTTCTGCGCTGTAAGAAGCGCCTGTTGCAATGCAAATTGCACAGCCTTGCGCTAAATCGCATATAGTCATGGGCAAACTTTCCCCTCTTTAATACGAAACTCTATGAAATTTGATGTCGCAATTGTCGGCAGTGGATTAGCCGGCCTTTCTGTTGCTCTCCACTTGGCGGAAACCCGCAAAGTCGCCGTCATTTCCAAACGTGCGCTACTCGATGGCGCCAGTAGCTGGGCCCAGGGCGGCATTGCTGCCGTACTCGATTCGCATGACAGCTATGATGAACACGTCGCCGACACGCTGGTCGCAGGCGGTGGTTTATGTGATGAAGCGGCCACCCGCTACATCGTCGAGCATGGCCCCGAAGCGATTGCATGGCTGATCGAGCAAGGCGTACCGTTCACACCGGATGCAACCGCCGAACTCGGCTTTCATCTGACACGCGAAGGCGGCCACAGCCAGCGCCGCATCATTCATGCGGCCGATGCAACCGGTCATGCAGTGCAAGTCACGCTGGAAGAAAAAGTTCGCAACCATCCGAACATTACCTTGATGGAGCATCACTACGCCATCGACGTCATCTCATCGAACAGTCTGGAGCGCAAAAAACACGGTCCGCGCTGCCTCGGTCTGTATGTGCAGGATGTCAAAAGCGGCAAGGTCATCACGATAGCCGCCGAACACACGGTGCTCGCAACTGGCGGTGCCGGCAAGGTCTATCTCTACACTACCAATCCGGATACTGCGACGGGCGACGGCATTGCCATGGCATGGCGCGCAGGCTGCCGTATCGCGAATATGGAATTCATCCAGTTTCACCCGACCTGCCTGTATCACCCGTACGCAAAATCGTACCTGATCACCGAAGCAGTACGTGGCGAAGGCGGCGAACTGAGACTGCCGCCCAACTCGGGTAAAAATTCCGGCAAGCGTTTCATGCCTGCCTATGATGAGCGCGCAGAACTGGCACCACGTGACATCGTCGCGCGTGCCATCGATGCGGAAATGAAAAAACATGGCGTCGATTACGTCAATCTCGACATCAGCCATAAAACGCCTGAATTCCTGAAAGAACATTTCCCGAACATCATGGAGCGCTGCCTGCAATTCGGTATCGACATCACCAAGGAACCTATCCCGGTCGTGCCAGCCGCTCATTACACCTGCGGCGGCATCATCACTGACCTGGCCGGCCGCACCGACCTGCCGGGCTTGTATGCTGTAGGCGAAACGACTTGCACCGGTTTGCACGGCGCGAATCGCTTGGCCAGCAACTCCTTGCTGGAATGCCTGGTACTGGGCCGCGCCGCAGCCAAATACATAGAAGAGCAACCCAAGCAAAAAGCCGTCACACTGCCGGCCTGGGATGAAAGCCGCGTCACCGATGCCGATGAAGAAGTCATCATCGCCAACAACTGGGAAGAGCTGCGTCGCTTCATGTGGAATTACGTCGGCATCGTGCGCACCACCAAACGCCTGGAACGCGCGCAGCATCGTATCCGTCTGTTGAAGGAAGAAATCGACGAGTACTACGCCAACTTCCGCATCACACCGGATTTGCTGGAGTTGCGTAATCTGGTTGAAGTGGCATCGCTGATCGTCAATAGCGCGCTGTCACGTCGCGAGAGCCGCGGCCTGCACTTCAGCCGCGATTATCCTGAGACATTGCCCAAAGCACTGCCTAGCGTTTTGCAACCTGATCGGAAATGATCAGGTAGTAACGAGCTGATAAAAAAGCCGCTGATTTTTCGATCAGCGGCTTTTTTTTTATCGGATGTTAAATTTTAGCTTGGTGCTACTAATGTTTGCATTTCTTAAGGCTTAGTTGGGATGCCGGGGGTAGTCCGGTAAGCCAGCAACGGAGGGGAGCCAGAATTATTAACCTTCAGCAGAAGGCTCAACCGCCCGAAGCAAAGCCAATTGCTCCGCATCCAGATAAACCCACTCCCCCTCTTCCAGCCCCAACGATTCCAGCGTCAATTCCCCAATCGCCACCCGGCTAAGGGCCGAACAATGGTTACCCGCCGCTGCCAGCATCCGTTTGACCTGATGGTATTTACCCTGCTCCAGCACGATCTCGATCTGATGATCTGCCAGCATCCGGCAGGTCTGCGCCGCCAACGGTGCCGGCTCGTCGTGCAACTGCACGCCACCCAGTAACTGCGCAATCAATTCAGGGGTCACCGCATCATGCGTGGTGGCGACATATACCTTGGGTATGTGACGCTTGGGCGACGACTGCGCATGGATGAAGGGGCCGTCATCCGACATCAGCAACATGCCGGTCGTGTCGTGATCGAGTCGCCCAACGGGCTGCAGATCACGCCAGGTGAATTGCTCGGGCAGCAAGGTCAGAACGCCAGGGTGATGGCTGGGCTTGCGTGAACATTCGAAATTCGCCGGCTTGTTCAACACGATGTAGACGTGTGCGCGATAGCGCCACACTTCATCGAAGATCGTGAATTCGAGATCAGTGGTGTCGAAAGCGGTCTTGATGCTATCGACGACTGTACCGTGGATGCTGACTTCGCCGTCCTCGACCAGGCCGCGACAGTATTTTCTGGTGCCGAATCCTTGCGATTGCAGGATGCGGTCTAGGGTCAATTTACTCATGGCGGCACTGTACCAGAACGACGCGGATTTATCAGCCGCCAGAGGAGAAAAAGCGTGGCAATTCGATGTCATCTCGTCATGACAGAGCTGCGAATCGGCGCCTGCATCTGCGAGACGGAAGCATATTTCCAGCGCAGCGATTCTCTATTCAGCCACTGCACACGATAAAATGACGGTATCAATTAAATAGGAAAGCAGTCATGAGCCAGTTCTGGAGCCCCATTGTGCAAACACTCACGCCATATGTCCCGGGTGAGCAACCGAAATTGCCGGGCTTGATCAAGCTGAACACCAACGAGAACCCCTATCCACCGTCACCAGCCGTGACCGCTGCGATGCATGCAGTCACCGCAGATGCCTTGCGCCTGTATCCGGATCCGGATGCGTCCGAACTGAAAAAGACGCTGGCCGCGTATCACGATGTGAAGACGGATGAGATCTTCGTCGGTAATGGCTCGGACGAAGTGCTGGCATTTACCTTCATGGCGCTGCTCAAGCATGCGGAGCCTTTGCTGTTCCCGGACATCACTTACAGTTTTTACCCTGTGTATTGCAAGCTGTTCGGCATCGATTACGTCGAAGTGCCATTGAACACTGCGATGGAAATCGACACTGCCGATTACGAGGATCGTGCGTGCGGCGGCATTATTTTCCCGAATCCGAACGCGCCTACCGGAATTCCCCTGGCCTTGGCCAGGATTGAAGCATTGCTGATCAAGCAGCCGGATAACGTCATTGTCGTCGATGAAGCCTATGTGGATTTTGGCGGCGAAACAGCGATTTCCTTGATACACAAGTATCCCAACCTGCTGGTCATACGCACGTTCTCGAAATCACGTTCACTGGCCGGCTTGCGGGTGGGTTTTGCGATGGGCCATGCAAAACTGATCGAAGCGCTGGAACGCGTGAAAAACAGTTTCAACTCCTATCCTATGGATAGAGTGGCGCTAGCTGGAGCAGTCGCCAGCTACGGCGATGAAGCCTATTTCCAGAAAACCAATGCAGCGATTATCGACAGCCGTGAACAAATGACTGTCGCACTGGAAAAACTTGGCTTCACGGTATTGCCTTCAGCCGCCAACTTTATCTTTGTCCGCCATGAATCGTATGCAGCCGAGCAATTGGCCGCCGGTTTGCGTGACCGCGCCATCATCGTGCGCCACTTCAAGCATCCACGCATAAATCAGTATTTGCGCATCAGCATCGGCAATCCGGATGAGTGCAAGATGCTGATCCAGACGCTGACGCTACTGACGTCAAATCACTAGCAAGCGAGGCCGCCGCGTCTGTATCTGATATGGTGATTGCAAACGTATCTGGTGCTTTCAAAGACGAGCAGCGATCGGTATTCTGTTAATCACGAAAAGTGCGTTGGCGCAACAGAGCGCTGGATGTGGCGCAGATGACGAAGTCCAGAGAAAACCCTGAAGGAAAAATGATGACAGAGCCGATAGAGAAAAAAACTGAAAAAACGTCTTTTCTGGCAACGCTGGGTGCGGTGTTCTGGTCTTTTATCGGCCTGCGTCGCCGTTCTGACTATGAGAAAGATGTGACCGGGCTCAATCCGGTGTATGTCATCGTTGCTGCATTGCTGGGGGTGGCAATTTTCATCGCTGTTTTACTGACCGTGGTGTCGCTGGTTGTGAAGTAAATTCACCCACATAAAAATGGCGAGCCATGTTCGGCTCGCCATTTTTTTATCCCGCTGTTCTGTTCAATCAGGCAGCAACTGTTTCCATCTGCTCTTCGACCGCAAAGATCGATGCGTCTCCGGCACGTATAGATGCTTGCAGCGATTGGATAGAGCCGCCTGCACGATACGCAAAACTCACACATAACTGGTCGCCCGCTTTGACCATGATCGGCTCTGCCAGCGGCAGTGTCATATAGTGATTCAACCAATCAATGGTGGAATTTGTTTCCATCACAACGGCAAGAATATTCTTGGTCACGAAACGCAGGGAATTGACGATGCCATCGCGTTCAATCACAAACGCACCTTGCCACGCGATATCGCTAGCTACCGCCTGCGTAAAATCCAGCAGCGAATACACGACCGGCGTAGCCAGATCGATGCTGCCTGCTTGCTCGAATGTCGCTTCGCGGAATTGAACGATAGGCGCGTGATAACCTGCAAAGCTGTAATCCTGCTGCAAAGGCTGGACTGCCATGATCATCGCTTCCGGAATGAAAATCGGCAAAGGACCGCCGAATTTTTCCAGGTAGCGCTGTTTGAATGCCTCGATGACTTGCACCTGTTTCTCGCGCACCATCGCGACGTGAATCATTTCGCAGATCACGACGTCGACCGGTTCAGGCGGCAAATAGTCGAACGCATCGCCTTCAATCACTTCGACTTTGTGTCCATTGACGTTTTTGGAAAGAAAGTAACGCGCTTCCCTGACCAGATCCGGGTTGTATTCCACGCACCAGACTTTTTCCGCCTTCGCTGCCGCAAACCAGGACAGCACACCGGTGCCACCGCCCAGCTCCAGCACCTTTGCGCCAGGCGCAACCAGATGCTCGATCGCAGCCTTGAAGCCCGACATCCGGTTTTGATCCATCAACATATTGTGGTGGTAATGGACGGGGATGAATTGGCCTAGATAAGAGCTTTCAAGTTCGCGTTCGGTCAGCATGGTGTCATCCTCATCGGTTGTCGTTTGCGTACGATTCCCGCAGGAACAGGTACGTGAAGCGTCATTATGGTGAGCTTCACAACAAAGCAAAGGGGAGATGTACGGAGCTTTTACCCAGCTATTCCCATGTTGGGAAAACAGCCCGAATAGCACTTGGTGCGATGAAACACTGCGGATGAAATACCGCAAACTAAAAAGCGGCTGGATAAATAGCCGCTTCCTACACCAGAAATGACAGGCAACGCGGCAGCCGGTATCAGCGGCGGCCGCGCAGACAGCGCATGTATGTCGCCTCGTTACACCAGCTTGTCGCGCCCCATCACAATCGTCACCGTATGTGTCGCCCCATCGTCGGACATCACCACCACCTCGTCCGCCCCCCCCACGCCATCCAGTTCGACGCGTATCACGCCTTTGCTGACGCCATCCGGATTGACGATATTGATGTGATACATGGTAGCGCCGTAGCGATAGTGCAGTTTGGCATTGCGCCATTCCGGCGGCAGGCATGGATCCAGGCTGAGCTTGTCGGCCCTGACCTGCAGGCCGAGTATGAACTCGACGCCGGCCCGATACAGCCAGCCGGCCGCACCGGTATACCAGGTCCAGCCACCGCGACGTACATGCGGCGACTCGGCATAGATATCGGCGGCAACCGCATACGGTTCCACCTTGTATGCCGCCATCCCGGTACGCGTGCTGGTGCGATTGGCCGGATTGATCATCTTGAACAGATCGTGCGCCTGGCTACCCTTGCCCATCATCGAATAAGCGATCAGGCACCACACTGCAGCATGCGTGTACTGTCCGCCGTTTTCGCGCACTCCAGGCAGATAACCCTTGATATAGCCGGGGTCTAGTGGTGTCTTGTCGAATGGCGGCGTGAACAGCAGGATCAGATCATCGCCGGGACGTATCAGGTACTGATCGACCGATTCCATTGCACGCTGCGATCGTCCGGGGTCGCCGGCACCGGAAATCACCGACCAGCTTTGCGCAATCGAATCGATACGGCATTCCGCATTGCTGGCCGAGCCGAGCGGCGTGCCGTCATCGAAATACGCGCGGCGATACCATGCGCCATCCCATGCGTGCTTCTCGGTCGCTTCTTTCAATTTCTCGGCGTGCTGCAGCCAGCGCGTGACGCGCACCTGATCGCCACGTGCCTCGGCCACCGGCGCGAAGCGCAGCAGCGTCGCATACAGGAACCACGCGAGCCAGACGCTTTCGCCCTTGCCTTCGTGACCTACGCGATTCATGCCGTCGTTCCAGTCGCCGCCGCCCATCAAGGGCAAACCGTGCGGACCGACACGCAGGCTGTGATCCAGCGCGCGTGCGCAATGCTCGTAGACGCTGGCCTTTTCATCGGAGATTTTCGCTTCGAAATAATTATCTTCCTTCTCCAGCGGCAGCAAATCACCTTCAAGGAAAGGAATCATCTCGTCATAAATCTGCGTGTCGCCAGTCACGTCCGCATAATGCGCAGCGCAATACGGCAACCAGATCAAGTCATCTGAAATATGCGTACGCACACCGCGTCCGCTAGGCGGATGCCACCAATGCTGTACATCGCCTTCAGGGAATTGACGCGACGATGCGCGCAAGATCTGATCGCGTGCAAGCTTGGGCGCGACCAGCGCCAGCGCCTGCGTATCCTGCAATTGATCGCGGAAGCCATACGCGCCGCCTGCCTGATAAAACGCGGTGCGTGCCCAGAAACGGCAACTCAGGGTTTGATACAAGAGCCATCCGTTGAGCAGGTAATCCATCGAGCGGTCCGGCGTTTCCACCTGTACCGTATGCAGGATTTCGCTCCAGTTGCGCTGACTGGTCGCAAACACTTGATCGATATCGGCGGCGCGATAGCGTTGTACCAGTTCGCGCGCGGCGTCAGCGCTATCGGCCTGCCCCATCAGGAAGACAATGTCGGTTTCCGCCCCCGGGGCAATTTCGACCAGGGTCTGCAATGCGCCGCAGGGATCGAAACCGGCGCCGACGCGATTGGACAGGCTATGGCCAAGTATCAGGCCGGCCGGTTTTTGCATATTGCCGTTGCGACCTATGAACTCCTTGCGATCAGCAGTCCACGCGGTTTGACTGCCGCACAGATCGACGAATGCCACCCGTTGACCGAATTCGATATTCCACGAATTACGTGCAAAGATCGCGCCGCTTTCCGCATCGCGTTCCGTCACGATGAAGGGCATGTTATTGGTGCGCGCTGCGCCCAACACCCATTCGACATAAGACGTCAGCGACAAGCGACGCGGATTGCGCGAGACGTTTTTCAAACGCAGGCGGCAGATCTTGACCGGATCGTCCCAACTGACAAACTGCAGCAACTCGCTGCTGATGCCGCTGCAGGTTAATTCGAAGCGGCTATATCCCTGCCCGTGTCGGGTCGTATACGTTGCGTTCGGCACGCGTATCGGCGACATGGTCGGACTCCACAACGCGCCATTGTCTTCATCGCGTATATAGAATGCTTCGCCAGACGGATCGGATACCGGATCATTCGACCACGGCGTCAATTTGTTTTCGCGGCTGTTCAAACTCCACGTATAACCTGCGCCCCGCTCGGAAACGGTAAATCCGAAAACAGGATTGGCGATGACGTTGATCCACGGCGCAGGCGTTTCCTGATCCTGTCCGAGCACGATCACGTATTCGCGGCCGTTCTGATCGAAGCCACCCAGACCGTTGAACAAGGTCAGTTGCGGTACCGGTCCGGCGGGCGCACCTTGCGGTGCGCGCACATCGCGCTCCAGCCACGAGAACGGCGCATCAACATCGCTATCGGTACGCGGTTGCATCTGTTCGGCGAGACTACCCTGCCCACCTTCCAGCACCAAGCGCGCCGACGCCAGCAGCAAGGTGCGTTCATCGTCAGTGATCAGATCGGCGCGCACAATAAACGCACCGCCACGCTCAGCCTGTTCCTGCTGTGCCGAGAAGGCTTGCGCCGCACGTACCATGCTTTCCATCGACACCTGCAGCTCTTGCGCGTAGGACGCACCCTTTTCATTCAGGATGACCAGATCGACCGGCAATTGCTTCATGCGCCAGTATTCTTGCGCGCGCAGCAATTGCGACACCAGTCGCAAGTCTTCCTGCTTGGCCATGCGCAGCAAGAGGATCGGCCTGTCGCCGGAAATCCCTTGCCCCCACAAACCGGAATGACTCAAGGACATCGCCCGAATCACACGCCGGCTGGCGCGTGACGACGTATCGGAAAACAAGATCCGGCTCGCCATATGCTGGAACAATTCCGCTTCGTAATGTTCGATGCGCAGATAATGCAACTGCACTTGCGCATGCGTCCACACCAACGCTGATATCCGCGCAAACGTTGAACCGTCATGATATTTATCGGCGAGACAGACGATCTGTTGACGCGAGTTCGCCGCCATGGTGGTAAATACCAGATGCGATACTTCTCCCGGCTCTATCCGTACGCGCACACGCAGACTGAAAATCGGATCGAGTACGGCACCGACCGTGTTCGACAATGGACGACCATCGCTGATCGAACGCGGTCTGTGGACGCCCTGTCCGCGTCCGATAAACCGCGCCCTGTCGGTTTCATATTCAATCCCGATGGCACTGCTGCCCTCGCCGCACGCCACTACATGTGCTGCCCACGGACGTGTTTCGCCATCCTTGCGCGGACGACGCGATGCCAGCAAGCCGCGCGCCTCATGCAGATATTCGGTTTCGACGAACAGATTTGAGAACGCAGGATGAGCGGCATCTGCCGCCACGGGTGCAAGCAATACTTCCATATAAGAAGTGACTTCTATCGTGCGTGCACGCGTGCCGTTGTTGGTCAGCGTCAGACGGCGCAGTTCGGCATCGTCTTCCGGCGACACGATCACTTCCAGCATGCTGGAAATCGTGCCATCCACACGCGAGATACGCGCACGATCTTCGGCAAACTTGACCTGATAGGAATCCGGCTCGACTGCCGTCGGCTGATAACAGGCCGACCAGAATTTTCCGCTGTCCGAATCGCGCAGATACAGATGGCTGCCCCATTGATCGCGCGTTGCATCTTCACGCCAGCGCGTGACTGCCAATTTGTCCCACAGGCTGTAGCCGGAGCCGGCAGCCGTCAGCATCACCGCGTAATGTCCGTTCGACAGTAATTGCGTTTCTGGCGTCGCTGTCATTGCACTGTCGAAATGGCGTGCCACACCTGATTCTGGCGCAACCACGGTAGGTCTTTCCAGATCGTCGCGGATAGCCAGAGAAGCCGGTTGGATCCAGCGCGGCTGCGATTCATGCAGGAGCAATTCGGCAGAGCGAATAATAGGTTCGCGATGGAAGCGATGACGCATCACATTTTTATTGATCACATTGCCAAGTGCGACCAGCAACATGCCCTGATGATGGGCCATGTATGCGTACACGATTGCCATCGTCTGATTTTCTGCACGGCGACCAGGCGTGAAATCCAGCGCTTCATAAAAACCATAACGTCCGACCGCCCCCATGTTTGTCAGCCGACGGAAATTGGCCACAGCGCTTTTCGGCATATACATGGCGGCCAGACCGGTCGCATAGGGAGCGATGACGATGTCTTTTTCCAGTCCGCGTTTCAAGCCCAGGCCAGGCACGCCGAATGCAGAATATTGATAGGTAAAGGCACGGTCACGCACATTCATTGCCGACTCGGAGACACCCCACGGCACCTTGCGCTCTTTTCCGTATTCGATTTGCCGCTCAATAATGCCGCGGCAGGTTTGATCCAGCATGCTGCCGCGCGGCGACGAAATTACCAGCGCCGGCATCAGATATTCGAACATCGAACCCGACCACGAAGCCAGCACCGGACCGTCAGAACCGGGCAGCATGCGTCGGCCAAGGCGGAACCAATGCGATGGCGATATCTGGCGCTCGGCGATCGTCACCAAACTGGCGAGTCTTGCTTCGGACGCCAGCAAATCGTAATAACTATCGTCAAGAAGTCCTTCATCCGCGTTATAACCGATGGAAAACAGCTTGCGTTCAGGCGACATCAGGAAGCGGAAATCCATGTCAGTAGCCATTTCACGCGCTGCATGTTCCAGCGTTTCCAGACGCCACAACCATTTGGTGGACAACAGCATGGACTGATTCAATACCGTGTCGAGCTCGTCAAACAGAGCTTGCGACATCACATCGGGATCGAGCCGGTTTTGCGATGAGAACAAGCGAGCGACTTCAATCCGCGCCGACGCATAACGCTCGGGCAACTCTTCCAGCGCCATATCCGTCGCGATGTGTGCGTTGATGAGCTGCCACAGTTCGGCATTCTGCTTATGTTCGCGATCCTGCGCTTCCAGATGTGCCCACGGCACCACCGCAACAAAATCGGCGCAATGCGTACGCACCGCCTCGCGCAATTCATGAGCGCACGTCAGTACTTCATTGTCGGGCATCTCGATTTCCACAGAAAATGCCTGCGCCAGATCCACCAGGTCTTCTGCCCGCTCGACCAGTTTTTGCCAGCCGGCATAATTCGAAAAATCACCGCCATTTGCCAGTAACAGATCGCTGAATTGATCTGCGTTCTTGCGCAGCTCCGTGATACTGACAGTTTGCGTACGCAATTCGCGGCTTACACCTTCAATCGCAAAACGCAGTAACAGCACCGTATCGCCGATGCCGGCAGCGACACCCGGCCGCAACACGGATTGTTCACGCGCATCCTTGCAAGCCTGCGCCAATACGAACAGATGGCCGGCCAAATTGCCGCTATCTACAGTCGAGATATAGCGCGGCAATAAAACTTCCAACCTTTCGGTTTCATACCAGTTGAAAAAATGCCCGTGATAACGCGGCAACTTCTGCAGCGTCTCCATGGTTTCTTCCAGTCGCTGCATCATGTCGGCCAAACCCACCCAGCTCAAATCACGTGCGGTAGCAACAGAAAGCAGATACAGGCCGAAATTGGTCGGCGACGTACGATGTGCGATGACAGGATGCGGTTTTTCCTGGAAGTTATCCGGCGGCAGATAATTATCTTGTGCGGTCACAAATGTCGTGAAGAAGCGCCAGGTGCGTCGTGCCGTCAGGCGCAATTCGGTTTCTTCCTCTGCGTCCAGCAGTTCGAGATTCTTGTCGACCGGCGGCAGACTGATCCAGCGTGCGATAAGCGGGCTCAAGACCCACAGTGCGCAGAGTGGCAACACCAGCGTCCAGCGATCCGGATTGGCCAGATACACAATCCCGGCTATCACCAGCGCCAACAGCACACCCATACGTCCACGCCATACAAAACTGGAAATCGAATATTGCTTGGATTTTCTGACTTGGGCCGAGGTTACCCATTGCAGCAACTTTCTGCGCGTAAACATCAGCCGCACCAAGGTACGGAATATTGCATCCAGCATCAGCCACGCATGTTGCGCCAGCACCGCCAGCGAAATGAATACCACTGCAACGGTATCAGGCAACACGGCCAGCCCGCGCCGCCAATGTGCCTTGAATGAAAGGTCATCGCGATGCGGCAGCAAATCGGATACAAACTGGAATACCGAGGGCGCAGCGAGGCCGACTATGCCCAGCACCAGCCACGGCCAGATCGGCGAATAAGGCAGGCAGAACGCCGTAACCAGCAAGACCAGAATCGCCGGCGCCATGAGGGACCGCCGCATGTTATCGACGATCTTCAATCGATCAATGACAGACATCGAGGCGCGACCGCCATTGAGCAGCCAAGGCAGCAATTGCCAATCGCCACGGGTCCAGCGATGCTGGCGTGCAGCAGCTTCTTCGACATGTGAAGGGAAATCTTCAAACAGCTCTACGTCGTTGACCAGCGCTACCCGCGCCAAGGCACCTTCAAACAGATCATGGCTAAGCATGGTGTTTTCCGGCACCTTGCCGGCAAGCGCACGTTCGAACGCATCGATATCGTACAAACCCTTGCCGGAATAACTGCCCCAGCCAAATACGTCCTGATACACATCAGGTACGGCGCCGCCGTAAGGATCGATACCACCGCGTGCCGAGAAAAAGCGTCGATATAATGTGCGTTCCTGCCGCATCGGCAGGGTCGGCGTGATGCGCGGCTGCAGGATGCCGTAACCTTCTATCACCTGATCGGTTTCCGGATCATGGCGCGGCTGGTTCAAAGGATGTGCAGCCACACCCACCAGGGCGCGCAAGGCGCCGATCGGCATGCGCGTATCGGCGTCCAGCGTGATCACGTATCGCACATGCTGTGGTAGTGGAATAGCATCGAGCAAGAACGAGGTATCGTGCGCATCGCGCAGCAACCGGTTGAATTCATGCAGCTTGCCGCGTTTGCGCTCCCAGCCCATCCAGCGATCTTCTGCCCCATTCCACAAACGCCTCCTGTGCAGGATGTAAAAACGCGTCTGGCCGCTGACACTGGGTCCATAACGGGCGTTCAATTCGGCAATATCCCTGCGTGCTTTTTCCAGCAGGTACAGATCCTGCGGCATATGCTCATGTTTTGCATCGGCCCAATCCGACAGCAGCGTGAAATAGACTTCCCCATCCGGATTGGCAAGATAATGCGCTTCCAGTTGGCGCACCTCTTCTTCTATTCCCTCGTCGCTGGTCAACATCACGGGGACGGCCACGAATGTACGCAAGCTTGCCGAAATATCTTCCAGCTCCAGGCGCGGCAAATGACGTGGCCAGAACAGTCGCATCAAGATCTTGTTCGCCACCGTAATCGCAATATCCGAAGCCGGGAAAAAACCGGCCATGATCAGCAATGCCAGAACAACAGGCGGCACCAGATTGTCATGCACGCTCAACAGCGGCAGTGCCAACAATACGCAGGCGATAGTGATGATCGTCAGCGGGTAATACAGGCTGGCATGCGCAATGTAATGGCGCTTGAATTTTTGTGAAAAATGCGGCTGATAACCAAGTTCCGCTTCAAGGTCATTGCGACCGCCGGCCAGCAGGTAGTGACCTGGATCGAGTGCGCGTTCGTCGGCCACGATGTCGTCATGCTGCATTTGGCTGCGGTGAAACTCGATCTTGCGTACCAAGGCATCCGCAATCTGTTGCTCTGAATAGCGCGCATTCAGTGCGATTTGCTGAATGATCTTGCGATAGCGATCGCGCGTCAGAAAATCGAGTACCGCATAGGCTGGCAAGGTTTGCAGTTTTTGTTCGACCAGACTGACTGATTCAAAAAATGTACGCCAGTCGAAAGCCGCAATGCCGCGCATGCTGGTAATGATGTTGCGTATGGTCTGATTGGAAGCAACTTGCGTCGTATGTTCGCGCAATACCAGATCGTCAATGGTCAGGTTCTGATCAACCAATCGCGTGCTGAGCGCATCCAGCAAGGGCGTAAACCCGGGTTGCTGGTAACGCAGGCGCTGTACCAGTTGTACGACAAAAGGCTGACGCAAATGTCCGGCAGGCAATACAATCGCCGGCTGCTCTTTTTCCGGCGTCTTCTGTGCAATCGCGATCAGGTCGTTGGCCAGATCATCGGCTGCTTGCCGCGCTGCCTGGGCTCTGACCACACGCATTGCGACGCGACGCAAATGCACCAGCAGTACCGCGCGCATCACTACAGGCAAAGTCCATAACTCAGCCATCGTCAACGCTTGCACGCGTTGATACGCACTAACAAAACGCAAAAATAAATCGGTATCGAAATGATTGTCGGTATGCGCGGCAAACTCCCAGCACAAACCATAAATTCGGGGCATGCCCGCATACTCGCCATCTGTCAGCTTGGGCAATGACTTGTACACGCGGCGCGACATATTTTCGACCACGCCGGAGACATTTTCCTGCACCACATGGAGGTTATCGAGCAACCATTCTGCTGCTGACGTAATCGCGCGCCGCTCAGCAGCAGCACGTTCTATCGCAGCATGCGCGGCAATCAATGCACGGCCATCTGCACGCGCCATCGCAGAAATTGATATGCGATGTGGTGCAGTGCCTATTTTTTGTATAGTCGCCAGATAGGTGGCGTGAGATTCGAGCTTCTCCGCGCTGAAAATCTCAGCACGCGGCGGCTCGTCAGGAAAGTTCTCGTCAGTCTTGGATACGGAACCATATCGAATGTATTGAAGAATGGAATTAAGCAAAGACACCCCCGCTTTTTTCACATTCGATATGCACCGAAAAAGCCGCTGGATACAGATACGGACAGAGTGCCTCGATGTGAGGCAACTGAATTTTACGGACGGCGAAAGATCGCGCTGCACATGCCGGTTGGGCATGCGTCAGGATAGTACTGACCATATTTTTTCCTCCCGCTTGAGCGGCTTTTAGATTGACATGGTGGTCCACATTTTGCTCAGTTGGAGGCGAAAACCGAGCAGTAGTTCCCAACTATTTGACTTGCGGCAAGATCGATTTGCAATCGAATCATGGTGATTTGGCGCCGGTGGAGCTGAATTTTGCTCCGTATATCTGCAATATCTGTTTAATCGCACCAACAACGAAGAGGGTAGCAGCTCTTCAGTACCCCACAGGAAATTTTATTCCTGCATTGGATTCTTCGGATAAACAAGTTCGAGTGAGAACTGTTCAGCGATATTCAGTGCCGCAGTGCGCAAGCGAGCATCAATGACCGCGTCATCATCAGCATTCACGGCAATCGCAATATGACTGTTATCCGTGGACAGCTTGAACCACCAGTGATGGAATGCGCCAAACACGCCCTGTCCCTGCGTCACGACACCAACTATATTGTCGTGTTGATCGCCCATATTGATGATCAATACACCGTGCTCAGCGAGCGTGGCTTTGCAATGCATGAAAAATTCACGGCCACGCAAGGGCGCGGGCGCGCCTTGCGCGTCGAAGCCATCCAGCATGATCACATCGACCGAAGCGACTGCAAGGCTCTCGATATACGACCGCGCATCCGCATGTATTACACGCAAGCGTGCATCATCAGGCGGGATCAGGAATTGATTGCGCAAGGCCAGCACATCGGCATTCGATTCCAATACCGTGATGCGCGCCGATGGGATGTGCCGATAGCAGTATTTGGCCAGGGACCCGCCGCCCAGACCGATCATCAGGATGTGCTGCGGGAGCGGATACAGCGACAGGAATCCGGCCATCACCTGCGTATAGGGAATAACCAACTCATCCGGTGCCGACAAACGCATCGCGCTTTGCACGACCTGTTCATTGAAATGCAAGGTACGCATATCACCATCATCAAATATGAAGGGTTTGCCATCTCGTGCAAGCGCCCTGGTCTTTTCTATGCGTTCGGGAGTGAAAAAATCCATGAATTGAATGAGCCGATTAAAAATATCCGTGTCGCCCTCGATATCATTGCCATCGATAAAGATGCAGTGTGGTGCGATCCTGCGACAAAGTCAAAAGCCGGCGAACACTGAGATGAGCTATGTAAAGACGCGCGTTTCACTGCTACCATGTTTGCATGATGATGAAAGCATCCCCACTCAGTACTTTTTGGCATATGGGTCGCACCACCTTGCGATGGCTGATCAGCGGCTGGCGCATCGTGCTGTTCGGCATGCTGGTGCTATCGCTGGCACTGTCGCCTGCAACGTATCAGCGCGAGAACCGGCATGCGATTGCCTATCAGATCGTACTCGGCACCTTGCAGAACCTGATCTGGTTTTCCGTACTAACCTCTTTGGTCAGCCTGATCCTGATACGTATCGTGGTTGTCACTGCCTTGAGTTACGGTCTCTCCAAATATGCTTTGGAAATGGTAGTGCGCGTATTGGTGCTGGAACTGATTCCGCTGACTGCTGCATTATTCGTGGCCTTGCGCCGTACCTTGCCGGACGGTGTGGAATTGGCTGAAATGCGCAGGCGCGGCGATCTTGCGCAGCTGGAACTGCAAGGCGTGGATCCGATACGACGCGAATTTTTCCCGCGTGCAGTGGCAGGCATGTTTTCGGTATTGATGCTGGCTGCGGTCAGCTGCGTGCTTTCTCTGATTCTGGCCTACCTGTCGATTTACGGCTTTACCCATTGGGCATTGCCCGGCTATACGCGCGTGGTCGGACAGATATTCAATCCCTCCGTGGCTATGATTTTCATGCTCAAGACCATTTTTTTCAGCCTGGCCGTATCGTTGAGCCCGCTGGCTTCATCGCTTTACGATACGCGTGAAACACCATTGCACAGCCGTTCCAAAGCCGCGAATGAACTGGCGGCAATGGTGAGATTGTTCTTCGTCATTCTACTGATTGAAGTTGCTTCGCTGCTGGGTAACTATTATTAATTCTTATAGGGCATCTGATCTCCATGCAAGAACGTCCTGACAATTCCAGCCAGTTACCGAGCCCCCCTCCGCTGCCGACCGTGCAGGCGAAGCCGAACAATCTCGAATTCAAGGCGGCCATCCTGCTGCTATTCCTGATCGCGCTGGTATGCGGCTCGGCGGCATACCTGATGTATGCACGCGGCGCTTTCGAGGCGACGCAAGAGCTGGTCTTGCTGGCTGACGATTCGGAAGGCGTGGTTGTCGGCATGGACCTGACCTTTTCCGGATTTCCTATCGGGCGCGTCAGCCGCATCGAACTCAGCAAGGAAGGCAAGGCACGCATGATCGTCGACGTTGCGGAAAAAGATGCACATTGGCTGCGTACCTCCAGTGTCTTCGCGATGGAACGCGGCATCGTCGGCAGTACCAAGATGCGCGCTTACACGGGATTGCCCACCGATCCGCCTTTGCCGCCCGGTGCAGAACGCACTCTGCTGATAGGCGATGTCACAGCAGAAATCCCTTTGCTGGTTGCCTCTGCCAAAGAATTGATTACCAACCTCAACGGTTTGACCGCCGCAGAATCTGCGCTCAGTAGCAGTCTGAGCAATTTGCAGGGTTTAACAGAAAAATTCAACGGCCCCCACGGTGCACTAGGCGGCCTGATGGGAAATGAAAAGGATGCGCAAAAATTGCTGGCGACACTGGACAAGGCCAATAGCGTGCTGGGCAAGGTCGATGGCTTGCTGCTCAAGGCCGATAATCAGATTTTCGGCAAGGATGGCAATAGCCAGGCAACTATCGTCCAGCTCAATGCAATGCTGAGCGAAGCCAGATCCAGCTTGAAAAAAGTCGATGCGGTATTGGTCGATGCGCAAGCAATCAGCGCCAATGCCAAAATCGCCACCAGCGATCTGGATGTGTTGCGCACGGATATCGATCGCAGCCTGCGCAAGGTCGATCAACTGGTCACTGAAATCAACCGCAAATGGCCTTTTGCACGCGACACGGAGCTGACCCTGCCATGATCTCGTCCTCATCTTGCACGCGCCTCGCCTTGCCGCTCTGCCTGCTCGCACTATTAAGTGCATGCGCAGGCAAGTCTGTACCCGACTGGCAAATGAATGCCAAGACCTCGATGGAACGCGCGACTGCCGCTTATCTGGAAGGGAATGTGCGCGCAGAAACGCAGGAGTTCAAGCTGGCACGCAGCGAAATCAGCCGCACCGGACGGGCTGACCTGATGGCACGCCTCGAACTGACGCGCTGTGCCAGCCGACTCGCCAGTCTGGTCATAGAAGAATGTGAGGGTTTTGAGAAACTGCGGGCAGATGCTCCGGCATCTGCCCGCGCTTATGCCGATTATCTGGCAGGTAAAATCAAACCGCAGGATATCGCCTTGCTGCCGTCACAGCACCGCACGGTCGCTGCGGCGAGTTCCGATCCCGGCACAGCTGCCGCGCTGCAAAGTATCGAAGATCCCTTGGCGCAAATGGTTGCAGCCGGCGTCCTGTTCCGCAGCGATCGGGCTACACCTGCGGTGTTGAAACTCGCCGTTGATACCGCTTCTGCCCAGGGTTGGCGACGCCCCTTGCTGGCATGGCTAGGTGTGCAACTACTGCGCGCAGAAAAAGCCGGTGACGCAGTTGAAGCCGAACGCCTGCACAGAAGAATCACCTTGGTTGAAAACGCTGCAATTACGGTTCCCGGTCAACCATAAACCGGCCGCCAGAGTTATTAGCAAATCGATCTCTGGATTTTTGGTATGGACAACAATACACGCGAAGAGCTGCGCCATCTGCTCTCAACCTCCGGCACCATGGCCGGCCTTTGCATCACCGGCACCACCCTTTTTTCAGCATTGGGCAGAACGACAGGCCGCACCGTCGTGGATGACATCTTCGTGGTTAGCGCCCTGCTTTTCCTGTTGTGTACTTATTGTGTGTTTTGGGCGCTACGCACCAAACACGAGCGCACGGTGCAATTACTGACGCGTATCGCCGAAAGCTTGTTCGCGGTGGCACTGACGGCGATGGTGTCGGCCGGGTTCATCATGACTTATACGCTATGGTGAAACTGTGATGACGCTTGGTGATCTTTACGCCGCGGTGCGATGCTGGCAGCGTGCTCACGCCATGCATGCACATCGCCCCGAGATCAGCGCGCCAGCCCCAATGTCATCTGTTTCTCTTCTTGCGACATCAATACTGTATGCGAACAGGATGTGAGGAAGTGGCTGGCCGCGTCGACAATCAGGGGTTTTGCAAAAAAGTAGCCTTGCAGCAGATGGCAGCCCAGTGTGCGCAACTGCTGCATTTGCGCTTCGGTTTCCACACCCTCTGCGACAATTTCCAGTCCCAGGTTATTTGCGAGTCCTATCGATGTCGCGCAAATCTCCAGATCTTTTCCGCCATTGCCTATATCTCGCACAAAGCTGCGATCCAGCTTGAATGCATGGACAGGAAGCACCCTCAGGTAGCCCAATGAAGAATAACCCGTCCCGAAATCGTCAATCGACAATCGCACGCCGAGTTTGCGCAAGGCACTGAGACGCTCTATGGATCTCTCAGGATCCTGCATCAGGACTGATTCCGTAATTTCCAGTTCCAGATCGCAGCCCGCCAGCATGGAACGTTCAAGCGCACGGGTGACGGTCTCTTCAAGATCGGGATCGAGCAACTGCTGCGCCGACAGATTGACCGCGACCCTGATTTCTTCAAAGCCCATGGCGCGCCAGCGTGCCAATTGCTCGCACGCAGAGTCGATGACCCATGCACCTATCGAAGCGATCAGCCCCATTGACTCGGCCAATTGAATAAAGCGGTCCGGCATGACCAGGCCGTAAGTTGGATGCTGCCAGCGAATCAGCGCTTCCAGGCATACCGTGCGCCCATCCGATGCCAGCACTTGTGGCTGATAACAAAGGAAAAACTGCTTTTTCTCCAGCGCTTCTTTCAATGCACTTTCAAAGTCAATTCTGGATTGGATGTTTTCTTTTAATGAAGGATGAAAACACCGCAGGTTACCCGGGCCGCTGCTCTTGGCATCATGCAAAGCGAGTTCAGCGGCGGCAAGAATATCCTCGGCCATACCGGCGTCATCGGGGAATACAGCCACCCCGGCACTGAATGTCATCTTCAGTATGCTGCCGGCGACGTCAAAGGGATGCTCCAGGGCGCTCGACAGCTTTTCATGGAGCAAGGTCTCACAGCCGTCTCCTTTCAGGCCGCTTGCGCCAATCACGTATCCGCCGCTATCCAGTCTTGCAATGAGATCGCTGTCCCTGAGATTGCTCTGCAAGCGTTGCGAAACTTCTCTCAGCAATTGGTCACCCGCCTTGTGCCCGCGGGTGCCGTTAATGATGCCAAGCTGGTCAATATCAAATAAAAATACCGCCAGCTTGGTTTGATTCAGCTTATTGATATCGATAAGATTATTCAGCCTCATCAGTGCTCCGGCACGATTCGGCAAGCCTGTCAGCGGGTCATTATGTAATGCATGTTCAAATCTCTGGTTAGCGATTTTATGACTTTTGACCTCACGCTCCAGCGCTTCATTAATACGAATTTCCTCGATTTTTCTATTCGACACATCGGCTCTGACCAACACTGAAAAGCCGGCGACCAGAAACAGGAAGCCGAAGCCGGCGAGATAGGGCATTTTCAGAACCCCGGAATCAGACAAACCGGCAAAGCTGGCTGTGATCAGCATGAGCAGGATTGAAATCCAGATCAGGCGGTTGGCGAGTCGTCCGCCCAGCTTGCGTATCCTGATTGCGAAAACGATGGTGTAGATTAGTACTGTCAGGGATACCAGACGCATCAAGCGATAAACGACCGACGGTTCGCCGGAAAGAATATTGATCTGTTCACCCCACGGCAATGCGATCAAGCCATCTTGCTGCAGGCTGTCAAAGCGGTAACCGAAGGGATTAAGGAAGTTGGCGACGATCACCAGTGCGGCGAGGCCGGCAACACAGTAGGCAGCCATCAGAGAACTGGGCTTATTTTCCAGCGATGCAACCAGATAGCCAATCAGGGCAACAATCAAAATCGAGAAAACATTGACCCATTTATGCGCCGATAGGGCTGCTTGATAGTCTGTCGCAACATACTGCATGGCACAGAAAAACTGGAAGAGTGAAAACGACAGGCAGATGGTCGCAAATGTCCAATATGCTCTTGTATAGGCGCTGCTGCGCGCCAGAAGCGCGGCATGAAATGCAGCCATGAGCAAGACCCCCACCGAGATGAAATACAGAGTGGCAATGGGAGCGTTCATTTTTTCTTCATTTGAGTGCAAAACATAATCTGAAAAACTCCGCTAAATCCGGCTTCCCCATCGTTACGGGTCGAAGTGAAGCCTTTGCATCTGTGCAATCGGTGGCGTATCTCATGACAGCCGCAAGAAAAGCGAGTCTCGCACGCGACCATCAGACGCATAACGGCCAGCCAATAAATCGGCTCATCTCTTCAAGCGGGGAATCAAAACAGTCAGTTGCGACAAGCATGGGGCGATAGCCGCGATTACCAACATCCACTAATTTAAATATTTCCATAGAGTAACTATTTGACTGTTTTTTATCAATAGCGATGTTGCATTCCTGACTTTCCAGCAACAATAAAGACCCCTTTTGCAGCGGGGCACGCCTGCAAAACTTCAAAAAAATTCATTTAAGCCTTTTATACTGTATGCATATACAGTATATTGATCACTCGCCTGAGCAAACGGCGTTTTGTCCCAAACAGTACTTTTGGAGGTTTTATGGCTGCACTGGCTTCTGCTCTTCCCTTTTCCACCTCATCCCTACTTGCGTCGCATGCAGACTCAATCTGGCTGGGCGATCAGATGGGTTCCTATCGTTCCAAGCCGATTTCTTCCGGCTACCGCGAACTGGATCAGCAATTGCCGCATGGCGGCTGGCCTCCTTCCGTGTTGACTGAATTGCTGCTCGCCAATCCGGGCGTGGGCGAATTGCGTCTGCTCGCTCCCACCTTGGCCCGCATCACGCAAGCCGGCAAAACCGTGGTGTTGCTGGCGCCGCCACATATTCCCTTTGCTGCTGCTTTGGCTGAACTCGGTATTGACCTGACACGCGTCATCCTGATTGAGGCCGACAAACCGGTCGATCGCATCTGGGCCGTAGAACAGGCATTGAAAAGTGCCAGCTTTGGCGCATTGCTGTGCTGGTTGCCACAGGCGCGGGCCGATCATTTGCGCCGCCTGCAATTGGCAGCCGCAGGTTGCGAAGGGTTGACCTTCGTATTCCGTCCGCTGTCGGCGCAGGATCAATCGTCACCGGCACCGCTGCGTCTTGTTTGCCAACCGTCCGCTGGCGGGCGCATGTCGGTGGAAATCATCAAACGGCGCGGTCCGGTGCATGTCGCCCCTATCGTGCTGCCGCTTTCCATCCCGGAAATACTGGTCAAGCCCCTTGCGACCCGTGTTCTCGGCAAACCTGTTTTCAGTACACCTTCCTATGCTGTGGATCGCTCTGCACTTGCCGCAACTGCCGCTCGACACCGCGCTGCGCTACCGGCTTAGGCATCCATCAGACGCGGCTGATGCATCCGCCTTGGTGCATGCCGACGCGCCGAACTCCTTGCTGGAGCGGCCGCTCGTCATATGCGAACGCAAGCTGGTTGGATGGTGCAATCAGTCTGCAGAAGACGCAGGCATACAACCTGGCATGTCGGAAACCAGTGCGCGGGCATTAACGGCTGAGTTGCAAGCATTTCCGCGCGATCCGGAGCAGGAGGCACAAGCGCTGCACGAAGCCGCACTGTGGAGTCTGCACTTCACGCCGCATGTGGTCCTGTGTGCATCCGGTTTATTGATGGAAGTCGCTGCCAGCCTGCGCCTGTTCAATGGCGCGCACAACATTGCCTCGGCCTTGCTGTCCGGCTTGATGGAATTAGGTTTGCATGCACGCCTGGCAAGCGCGCCGACTGCGAGCGGCGCGTGGCTGCGCGCACAATCGGATCAGATCAGCCGGGTTTTCGTCACGCCGGACCAGGCCGATGCGGCACTGGATGAACTACCGCTGCAGGTACTGGAATCCGCGCGGCCCCATCTGGACACACTGACCGGCATAGGCTGCCGCACCATAGGCCAACTACGCCGATTGCCGCGCGCCGGACTGGCACGCCGCTTCGGCAAGGAGATGTTGGGCGAAATTGACCGCGCCTATGGCGATGAAAACGAAGCCCATCAATGGTTTGAAGTGCCGATTGTGTTCGATGCCAGACTCGAATTACCTGCGCGGGTGGAAAGTACCGAAGCGCTACTGTTCGCCGCGCGCCGCCTGTTATTGCAATTAAGCGGCTGGCTGGCAGCCCGCCATGCGGCCGTCGCAAGTATCACGCTGCTCTTGCATCATGAATCGACACGGCAGCGCGATCATCGCAGCACGCCGCTCACGATAGTGCTCGGCATGCCCAGCCGCGATATCGATCATTTGACGCTGCTGCTGCGTGAGCGGCTGGCGCAACTCGATTTGATTGCACCGGTGATTGAAATCGCATTGAAGGCCAATCAGATTGCGGAACAGGCCGCGCCGAATAGCGAATTATTTCCGACTCCGGCATCGGATGCGGAAAGCACGGGACGCCTGATCGAACGCCTGCAGAGCCGCCTGGGGAATGAAGCCGTGCGTCAGCTTTCGATGTTTGCCGATCATCGGCCCGAAAAAAGCACCACCACCACAGCCATCCGCGGCCGGCAAAACACGCATCGCAACAATAGGCATGACGCGCCCATGCCGCATGACGCCAGTGCGCGTCCTACGTGGCTGCTGCAAAAACCCCTGGCCTTGATCACGCGTCAACACAAACCGTTTTATCAAAGTCCGCTGACCTTATTGACAGGGCCGGAACGGATAGAGTCGGGTTGGTGGGACGACGGCTTGGCGACGCGCGATTATTTCATTGCGCAAAACAACAAGCATTTACTGCTGTGGATATTCCGTCTTCGCACGATGAATGACGCGACGGGATCGGGTTGGTTTTTACATGGATTCTTCGCCTAAAAACTGAACGATCGCTCTCAATTTGAAAATGACGGTTTTTGCATTGGCTTGATGTTCGCTTGCAAATAGAAGTCCTTGGCGTGAGCGAATATTCAGATTTACTGAAAACAAATGCCTAGCCTTACCTATGTCTGCTTCTCTACCCTCCTACGCCGAACTGCACTGCCGGTCGAATTTCAGCTTCCTGCACGGCGCCTCGCATCCGGAAGAATTGGTGCAACGCGCTTGCGATCTGGGTTATCGCAGCCTGGCGCTCACTGATGAATGTTCACTGGCCGGCGTCGTGCGCGCCCATGTAGAAGCAAAAAAGCAGAAGCTGCATCTGATCATCGGCAGCGAAATCACGCTGGCTTGCGGCACCAAACTGGTCTTTCTCGCCTGCAATCGCAATGGCTACGGCAATCTGTCCGAATTGATCACAATGGGGCGGCGGCGTGCCGCCAAAGGGTTTTATACTCTGCAGCGCAGCGATCTGGATGCACGCGTCAAGGCAGACAGCAATGCGGCTCATCTGGCATATCTGCCGGATTGCCTTGCCATACTGATCCCGCAGCACCATTGCACACGTGCAGAAATCGAAGAACAAACTATGTGGCTGGCGCATACCTTCCCGGCCCGCGCATGGATGGCCGCCGAGTTGCTGCATCACTGCGACGATGAGTACTGGCTGGATCAGCTAACAGCCATCTCGGAAAAAACCGCCGTACCCTTGCTCGCGAGCGGCGATGTACTGATGCATGTACGCTCGCGCAAACCCCTGCAAGACACGTTGACAGCCGTGCGCTTGGGCAAATCGGTAGCCGAATGCGGGCTGGAGTTGCAGCCGAATGCCGAACAGCATTTGCGCTCACGCCTGCGCCTGGCGCAGATTTATCCGCAGCCCTTACTGGAAGCAACCATACGTCTCGCCAGCCTCTGTTCTTTTTCGCTGGATGAGTTGCGCTATGAATATCCGCGAGAAATCGTGCCGGCTGGCGAAACCCTGTCCGGCTATTTACGCCGCCTGACATTCGAAGGGGCGACGCAATGGCGCTTCAAGAATAAATTTCCCGATAAATTTCGCCTGCAAATCGAGCATGAACTGACGCTGATCAGCGAGCTTCATTACGAACCGTATTTCCTCACCGTGTACGACATCGTCAAATTTGCCCGCAGCAAGAACATCCTGTGCCAGGGGCGCGGCTCGGCCGCGAACTCCATCGTTTGCTACTGCCTCGGGATTACCGAAGTCGACCCGCAACGCAGCAATGTCTTGTTCGAGCGCTTTATCTCGCGCGAGCGCAATGAGCCGCCGGACATAGACGTCGACTTCGAGCATCAACGACGCGAAGAAGTCATCCAATACATTTACCAGAAATACGGCCGCCATCGGGCGGCCCTGACCGCCGCGCTGATCACCTACCGCCCGCGCTCGGCGATGAAGGATGTCGGCAAGGCACTCGGCCTCGACTTCGAGCAGGTCAACCGCCTGTCGAGTTCGCACAAATGGTGGGATGGGCGCGAAGTCAATGAACAACGGCTGCGCGAAAACGGCTTCGATCCACAATCGTCCATCGTGCAAAAACTGGTGGAATTGACGCAAACCCTGATCGGCTTTCCGCGCCATCTGTCGCAACACACAGGCGGCTTCGTGATTGCCCAGGACAGCCTGGCGCGACTGGTGCCGATAGAAAACGCCGCAATGAAAGATCGCAGCGTCATCGAATGGGACAAGGATGATCTGGATGCGCTCGGCTTGCTGAAAGTCGATGTGCTGGCCCTGGGCATGCTGTCGGCCATACGGCGTGCGCTGGACATGATCAGCGCGCACCGCGGCGCCCCTTTCGAGATGCAGGATATTCACGACAAGGACAGCAAAACCTACGAGATGATTTGCCTGGCCGACACCATAGGCGTGTTCCAGATCGAATCGCGGGCGCAAATGTCCATGCTGCCGCGCCTGCGTCCGCAGGAATATTACGATCTGGTGGTTCAGGTGGCGATCGTGCGGCCAGGCCCGATACAGGGTGGCATGGTGCATCCGTATCTGAAGCAGCGGCATATGCCGAAAAATCAAATCCGCTATCCGGGGCCGGCCATCCAAAAAGCCCTGGAACGTACCTGCGGCGTACCTATCTTTCAGGAACAGGTGATGCAGATCGCGGTGCTGGCGGCAGACTTTTCTCCCGGCGAAGCCGATGAATTAAGGCGCTCCATGGCGGCATGGAAGCGCAAGGGCAATCTTGAAAAGCATGGTGAAAAATTAAAAACAGGACTCATCAAAAATGGCTACGCGGCAGAATTTGCCGACCGCCTGTTCGAGCAGATCAAGGGCTTTGGCGAATACGGCTTCCCCGAATCGCATGCCGCCAGCTTTGCCTTGCTGGTATATGTCTCGGCATGGATCAAATGCCATTACCCTTCCGCCTTTCTTGTGGCCTTGCTCAACTCGCAACCGATGGGCTTTTATTCCGCGTCGCAACTGGTGCAGGATGCGCGGCGCCACGGCGTCCTCGTGCATCCGGTCGACATCACCATCAGCGATCTCGAATCCATGCTGGAAGACATGACCTCCGCCATGCCGCCGGTACGTCTGGGCTTGCACATGGTCAAAGGATTATCGATGGCGGCGGCCACAAGGATAGTGGCAGCGCGCACGCAGCAGGGTTTTGCCAGCGTGGAAGATCTCGCGCGTCGTGCCGCGCTCGATCAAAATGAGCTGGGCGCCCTCGCCCGCGCCAATGTCTTGCTGCCCTTGAGCGGCCATAGACGGCAGGCTAAATGGGAGGTGGCGGCAATGCGCCCAGCCACCGCCTTATTGCGTGATGCACCCATTGCGGAAGCGCCCTTGATCTTGCCGCAAGCCAGCGAAGGGCAGGAAATCGTCGCCGATTACGCCAGTCTCGGATTAACGCTGAACCGTCACCCCCTAGCCTTGCTGCGGCCACGCCTGAAGCAAATGAACCTGTCCACCTCACTAGAATTGAGGGGCTTCGCCGACCGCAAGATTGCGCGCACCACCGGCATCGTCACGATGCGGCAGCGGCCGCCGACCGCCAAGGGCACCATGTTTGTCACGCTGGAAGATGAAAGCGGCATCACCAACGTCATCATCTGGCCGGCGCTGGTGGAAAAACAGCGCAAGGAAATATTGAACGCGCAATTGATGACGGTGTACGGCATCTGGCAAACCAGGGAAGGCGTTCACCATCTGGTGGCAAAACGCATCGTCGATCACTCACACTTGCTGGGCGAACTCGCGATCAGCAGCCGCGACTTCCAGTGAGACTGGTATGCCTGTCCGCAGCTGCTAGTGAATCTGCGGTCAATAAGTCCCGGGAATCAGGATTTTCTTGTCCACATTCTTCACATCGGTAAGCCCGCAAAATGCCATCGTCAAGTCCAGTTCGCGCTCGATGATTTCCAGGCATTTGGTCACACCCTCCTCGCCCATCGCACCCAGACCATACAAGAAGGAACGGCCGATATACGTGCCCTTCGCACCCAGCGCCAGCGCCTTGATCACATCCTGGCCAGAACGTATGCCGCCATCCATATGTACTTCTATCTGGTCACCGACCGCATCGACGATGCCCGGCAATGCGGCGATGCTGGACAAGGCGCCATCCAGCTGACGACCGCCGTGATTCGACACGATCAAGGCATCGGCGCCGCTGGCCGCGGCCAGTTTTGCATCTTCCGCATCCATGATGCCCTTGATAATCAACTTGCCGCCCCAGCATTTCTTGATCCACTCGACGTCTTTCCATGACAGTAGCGGATCGAACTGCTGCGAGGTCCACGCCGATAGCGACGACATGTCCGTTACATCACTCGCATGCCCGACAATATTGCCGAAGCCACGACGCCTGGTGCCCAGCATGCCCATGCACCAGCGCGGCTTGCTCATCATGTTGACGATATTGGCCAGAGTAAGTTTGGGCGGTGCGGACAAGCCGTTTTTCAAATCCTTGTGGCGTTGCCCCAATATCTGCAAATCCAGCGTCAACACCAGTGCCGAACAACCGGCCACTTTGGCGCGTTCTATCAAGCGTTCGATAAATGCGCGGTCCTTCATCACATACAGCTGGAACCAGAACGGCTTGCTGGTATGCGCGGCGATATCCTCGATCGAGCATATGCTCATCGTCGACAGCGTGAATGGTATGCCGAATTTTTCTGCCGCTTTGGCTGCGAGGATCTCGCCATCTGCATGCTGCATGCCGGTCAAACCGGTCGGCGCAATCGCCACCGGCATATGCACATCCTGACCGATCATCGTGGTTTTCAGCGTGCGGTTGGCTATACTTACCGCGACCCGCTGGCGGAACTTCATCCTTGCAAAATCGCTGCTGTTGGCGCGATACGTCGATTCGGTCCATGAACCGGAATCTGCGTAATCGTAGAACATGCGCGGCACGCGCTGTTGCGCCAATACGCGCAAATCTTCAATATTGGTGATGATGGGCATTGGATGGCTTCCTTTTAAACGCTCAATTCGGATTGATACGCTGGCTGCATGCAATCATGCAGGTCTTTATTGTTCGATGCGCCATTTTATTTCTTCGGCTTCATTCCTGAGATGAATGTTTTTAATCTGTTGCAGGAGATCGAAGCGTGGAGATGCAGGTCGGGCTGAATGCATAGCCGTCATCAGGTCGCCCATTCGATTCACTTGTTTTTTTACCATCATAGTTTGCAATGCGCATGACGTGGCATGCAAGGACATTTTCGTCATCAGGCGCAAGGACTTTCCGCGACATTCTCGTCTGCTGCCATGGAAGCTAAATATATTTGCATTTGAGATGCAACATACTTAAACTTCCATCCTTGAAAAGCAAACCCTTACCTGGCCGGATCACTGGCACCTTCCTGACGATTTCACGGGATCTTCGCATCATGCGCATCAACCTTGCTGCATGGGCTACAGTGTCTCGCGGTACATGGTTGTGATGCAAGGACAGGTAAGAGCATATTAGGCATTCTGTTAGGGGCAGCATGGTTCAATCAAAATGGCAGTGGCTACTCCGTATTTTCCCGGCACCGGGGTCGGTCGATCGCTATGAAAAAATGCGCGCCTGCTCGGGCGCATTGTTCGGCCTGGTTCTCACCGGTCTCACCACCTACCTTATCCTTGGCAAGGACGTGCATGCAATGTGGCTGATTGCACCCATGGGGGCATCTTCCGTATTGCTGTTTGCGGTCCCGGCCAGCCCTTTGGCACAACCGTGGTCCATCATGGCAGGCAATATCATTGCTGCCATCATCGGTGTGACCTGCGCAAAATTGATAGGTGAACCCATTCTGGCGGCAGGTTTGGCCGTTGCTCTGGCAATCGGCGGCATGTTTGCGTTTCGCTGCATACATCCGCCTAGCGGTGCGGTGGCTTTGACTGCTGTGTTGGGTGGGCCGGCAGTGTCTGCCATGGGATACAGCTTTGTTCTTATGCCCGTTGCACTCAACTCGCTATTGCTGTTGTTGACCGCCTTGTTCTTCAATAATGCAACGGGCCGACGCTATCCGCATGTCGCGCAACCGGACCGCACAAGCAAGCACAACACGACCGATCTTGCACCGACCGAGCGCATCGGTATCACCCCTAGCGATCTCGATACCGTATTGACGCGTTACAACCAGGTACTCGATATCAGCCGCGCCGACCTGGAATCGATCATGCTGCAGACCGAAATGCAGGCATACCGCCGCCGTATGGGCGAAGTGAAATGCGCCAGCATCATGTCGAAGGACGTCGTCAGCGTGGAGTTCGGTACCGAACTGGCGGAGGCATGGGTACAATTCCAGTCGCATGATCTGACCGCCTTGCCGGTGATCGATAGAGGCCGTCGCGTGATCGGCATCGTGACCAAGGCAGACTTCTTGCATCATGCAGAAATCGAATTGCATGAAGGACTGGGACAAAGGCTGACCAATTTGCTGCGCCCTTCGCAACTGACGCATACGGAAAAACATGAAGTGGTCGGCCAGATCATGACCAAAGAGGTGTACACGGCCGACGCCAATCAGTCCATTGTCGATCTGGTACCGCTGATGTCAGACGCCGAAGTGCACCAGATGCCGGTGATCGACGCGCAAGGAAGATTGGTCGGCATGATTTCACAGACCGACATGATTGCAGCACTTTTCGAACACGGCCTTGCCGAAGGCAGTTAAGACGTTCATATTTTGTGCAAATACACTGGCGCACGCATGATCAGAATGAATATCAGAATGAACTACAGGAGAAACAAACATGAGCAATAACACGAGTACTCCGGATCTGGCTTTATCCAAGGCGATCGTTGATCAGGCACCGGATGCGATTATTTTTGCCGATCCTGCCGGTCTGATCCGGGTCTGGAATAGCGGCGCAGAACGCATTTTCGGTCATGCCGCGGCTGACGTCATCGGCGGGCCGCTGGATATCATCATTCCGGAACGCATGCTGCAGGCACATAACAAAGGTTTCGATCACGCGGTTGCCACCGGCGAAATGAAATACGTCGACAAAGTACTGACCACCCGCTCCATGCATAAAGACGGTAGCCAGATTTACATAGACATGAGTTTCGGCATGGTGCGTGATGAATCAGGAAAAATTCTCGGTGCACTGGCAATCGCCAGAGATATCACCGAACGTTTTAGCAACGACAAGGCACAACGCGTGCGTATCGCCGAACTGGAAAAAGCGCTCGCCGACCAAGCCGGTAGCGCGGCCAGCTAACGCAGAAAAAAACGCAACACAAGGCAAAACGGCAGCAAGATCGAATCTTGCTGCCGTTTTGTTATCTGCACTGATCGCTACGCCTGGCATTCATCAGTGAACTAGCTTTTGCTCTTGGCGACCTTCATTTCGCGCAACAACTTGGCCAGACCGGCGCCGTGTACCAGGCGCATTTTGTGATCCACTGCAAACTGCATTGCATTCGGCGTGAATTCACCGGCGGTGATGTAGAACGAGTAATCGGCGGCGCCCGCGTCCACGGCATGATGCAAATCACGCAAAGGTTCTATGCCATTACTCGCCGCCTTCCAGCGCTTGCAACTGACCAGCGCCTTGCGGCCCGAACTGGTGATGGAAAAATCAGCATGCGGCTGATCGATACGGGTCACTTCAAAGCCATCGCGTACTAATGCGCGTTCTATTTCCACCGAAAAATCCTTCCAGGACATCGCGCGTGTTGCCTGCAGAATTTCCGCCACGCGTGCCGCGCTCGGTTCGCCTCGTTTGCGCCATAACACCATCAGGGACACGACCATGAATGGCATGCCGGTAAAAATACCGTACAGCGCGTATTGTCGCGGCATCAATGCCCAGGCGATAATCCCGATGACCACCGCAATCGCGCCACTTACCCACCATTCTGTACGCAGCAACAAGGCAAAAATCGAGTTTTTTTTCATCTTCAAATTCACGTGTCACCTCATAGTTTTCTTTGGCTGGCATGATAACGCAGTTCGCCAACGGTAGACGCAGTCCGCAAGCAAATCCGGCCTTCACCTCGGATATGACTCAGGATTGCAGACATTCAGATTCCCACGTAAGCTGATCCGTCATCAAAAGCCGCATTGAAAAATTACATCAAAACGAAATGAGAAATCACGAATACGAAAACCGCATCCAACGCGAACTGGCAAGTCTGGGCATCACGCTGGAGTTGATCGCTCAGAAAAAATTACCGTTTTATCTGGAAGCACAGGAACTGGCACTGGGTGACACCGATGCCGACGGTCGCGAATATTTGATGACGCCAGCGACGGCTGTGGCATGGGCCGGGATGAAGGCTGCCGCATTGCAGGACAATGTGATCCTCGAAGTCGTCTCCGCTTTCCGTTCCATCGATAGACAAATCGAAATCATCCAGAACAAGCTGGATCGCAACATGCCTATTGAACAGATCCTGACCCTGAGCGCGCCGCCCGGTTATAGCGAGCACCACACCGGCTGCGCGATCGATATCAATACGCCGGGTTGTATTGCCACCGAAGAAGAGTTTGAAAACACAGACGCCTATCGCTGGCTCGATGAACACGCAGGCCGGTTTGGATTTTCGCTGTCCTACCCACGCGACAATACATTAGGTTTCATTTACGAACCCTGGCACTGGCGCTTCCAAGAAGAAGCGAACCTGGAAACGACTATCACCATCCAGGCCAGCGATTGATGGAGGCCGCACGGGTTTGCGCTCGTTAAAGTTTCTGCTGTAAGAATTCCAGAAAACAACTGATACGTCGTGACAATTGTGTATTCCGGTAATACACCGCATGGATAGGTTGCCGATACCCGGTGTAGTAATCCTCCAGTATCTTGACCAGTCGCCCCGCCGCAATATCTTCCCGCGTCATGAAGTCTGCCAGGCTCGCAATCCCCTGACCATGCAAGGCCAAGGCGCGCAAGGTTTCGCCACTGGATGCAAAAATCGACGGCGTCACACTCAAGGTTTCACCGCCGCCATGTCGTATCGGCCACGCATTGCCGGTTTCAAACTGCAAAAATCCCAATAGTTGATGCTGCGCCAATTCCTCCGGCGTATTCGGCGTCCCATGCTTTTGCAGGTATTCAGGACTCGCCAGCAGATAAAGAGGATTGGCGTTCAAGGCACGCGCATGCAAGGTCGAATCCTGCAAGGTGCCAATGCGAATCGCGATATCCGTGCGATGTTCGAGCAGGTCGGCCACCTGATCATTGCTGCTCAACTCCAGTGTGATGTCCGGGTACAGCGCACGGAATTCCGCCACATGCGGCACGATCGCATGCAGGATAAATGGCGCTGCCGCATCGATGCGCAAGCGGCCACTCGGCCGTTGACGCCGCACGCGGATGGCTTCTTCCGCTTCGTCCATCGCCGCCAGAATAACCCGCGCCTTTTTTAGCAGCAGATGCCCTTCGTCAGTCAACTCCATGCGACGCGTGGTACGCGTCAACAAGGATGTCGCCAGCTTCTCTTCCAGCCGCGACAAGGCACGACTGACTGCCGATGTCGTCTGGCCAAGATTGCCGGCAGCGGCACCCAGGGTCCCACTATCGACTACCGTGACAAAGGTCTTCAAATCGTCTGAATTGATATCCATGGCCCAGCCTATTATTGATTTTAGGGAAAATATCTTTTGATAATAGCGCCATTTTTCTCAATAATAAATCACGGCATAGTACGTTCATGTGCTTGCTTCTGTAGAAGATGCTTCCGACTGCAGGGCAAGCCCAAACACACAGCCCACTTTAAAAGGATGGAACATGAACGTATTTATCACAGGCGCAGCAGGTTATATCGGCGGATCGGTTGCAACACGTCTACTCGAAGAAGGTTACCAAGTGCGCGGCTTGGTGCGCACACAAGAACAAGCTGACCGCGTCCAGCAACGCGGCATCATTCCGGTGATCGGCACGCTGGACGACCAGGACATACTGACGCGTGAAGTAAGGCAGGCCGATGCCGTCATCAACGCCGCCAGCTCCGATCACCTGGCCTCAGTCGAAACCATGCTTGACGCACTCGAAGGTTCAAACAAGGCCTTCGTTCATACGAGTGGTTCCAGTGTGATCGGCGACGATGCGCGTGGCGAATGGAAGTCTGACAAAGTGTTTGCCGAAGACACGCCTGTCACCATCGTGCAGGAGAAAGCCGCACGTGCAGCGCTCGACAAACTGATCATCGATGCGGCGCAACGCGGTGTGCGCTCTGTCATTTTGTGCAACACGATGATCTACGGCACCGGTCTCGGTGCCAGCCCGGACAGTGTGCAAATTCCGCCATTGGTGGCGCAAGCGCAAAAAAGCGGCATTGCACGCTACGTAGGTCTGGGTGTCAACGTCTGGTCCAATGTGCATATCAAGGATGTCGTCGAACTGTATTTGCTAGCGCTGAAAAATGCAGCGGCCGGCTCCTTCTATTTTGTGGAAAACGGCGAGGCATCGTATGCCAACATCGTGGCAGCCATTGCCAAACGCCTGAAACTCGACGCACCGCAATCATGGCCAGTCGAAGAAGCGATCAAGGAATGGGGATTCGGCCATGCGGTCTATTCCTTCGGCTCCAACAGCCGTGTGACCGCGGCGAAAGCACGCAAGGAACTGGCCTGGCAGCCACGGTACACATCCGTTTTTGAATGGATAGAAAACGATATGCACCTGATGGCAAGTGCAATTCATTCATAGCAGTTCACATCAGCCGTCATATCCATGATCCGGTAACTGTTCGCTGAGTCTAATCAGGCGAATAGCTACTCCGGTTTGCCACGCAT
Source organism: uncultured Herminiimonas sp. (assembly GCA_964406085.1). Taxonomy (GTDB): domain Bacteria; phylum Pseudomonadota; class Gammaproteobacteria; order Burkholderiales; family Burkholderiaceae_D; genus Oxalicibacterium. The sequence continues at coordinate 79,712 of CAYOQL010000001.1, read as the reverse complement.
AAGCCATATCCATCAAATCAGCCTATTTTATTTTTCAGCGTCGAAATTTTTATGCGATCGGCGCAACGCACCTTCAACTCGTGACAGACGCGTTTATCACGTCAGATTGGCGCACCGCTTACGCGCCCGAGATGATTACATCCGAAGAAAAAATCAAATCCGTGCGCGATCATAGCGTCACGCTTGCAATTTTTTGTTCGTATTTTCTCGGACAGCTGCTTTCAGTAATTGAATTTTTGTTTTGTCGGCACTCGATTGCAGATGCATTTCAATTGACTAAGCTAGTGAAAAAATGAAGTCTCTCTGCAATCGCAGAGTGCTCAATTATTTTTGCGACGCGTTATCGCAAGCTGTTATTGCAACCTACCTTCCTCTCCTGCTTACCGCATAGAAACCCTGCTAAATCCGGCATGTGCATCTGTCTGATGCTGACAAGGTTTCGTCGTAATTAAATTTATTTCTCGTCCTAAGATCAAGTCAATCCAAATGAACCAGAGAACTGGTCATAGACGGGTTGATTCGCAGTGGCTTTGAAAGCCACTTTTCTTGATACATCTTGTTCGTCGGACCGGGGCATACGAACAAGGCAGCAAAACTCAATCCGCCCCTTATTCAGGAGAATAGAAAATGAAACAAACTATGCTTGTAGCAATCATCGGCTCATTGTTTGCTATGTCGGCAATGGCAAACGGTCCTCGTCCAGGCAACGGCAATAGCCATGGCAACCATGGTCCTACTACGAACCCTGCAGTGACTGCGGTTACTGCCATTTCCACGGGTGGCGCCGGTGGTGCTGGTGGCGGCGCAACCTCAGGCAACGCCACTGGCGGCTCAACTACCGGCGGCACAGCTAATGGCGGCGCCGCCAACCAAGGCAACTACGCTGGCAACGCCAATAGCGGTGGAAATTGGACTGGCGCTGGCGGTGCTACGTCGACAGGCGGTGCAACCACAGCAGGCAACACAACGAGCAGAGCATCTATGGGGACGCCAAACGGCCAGACTAGCCAAGCCAGCCGGTTCGGTGGCAGCAACGGCTACCACCCAGCTAGCGGTGGCAGCGTCAGAGCCGGCAACACGACAGGTTCCGAACAAAAACTCAACGGCAACTCCTTGGCGGTTGGAGGAACAGCTATGTCCAATACCGGAAAAGCAGATGCCTCCGCCAGCGATAACAAAAATATCGCAGGCGATGCAACGTCGGTAACCATCGGTGCGCCAGCTTTAAGCGGCCCAGCTTTTGGCGGCTTCGGTGGTAACGGCGGAAATGCATCGTCGAGTGCAGACAATTAATACCTGAAGTGTCCGGCATGCCGGGCGGCAGGAAGAGAGTTGCCTCTCTTCCTGCCAATTTCAAAAAACAAACAACCTGATGGAGCAGCCATGAAAAGCAAAATAGCAGGCATGCTGGTAGCCTCACTAATTACCTTACCAGTATTTGCAGGGGAATATGGCGGCTCTGGTTCAGCCCCATCTACCAGCTCATCCTCGTCTGCCACTGGCGGTGCTGGCGGTGCCGGCGGTGCAGCTTCGGGCGGTAGTGCGACAGGCGGTAGCGCATCTGGTGGCACATCCACAGTCAGCGTATCTGTCTCTGTTCCGACTCCCAGCGGGGGTTCTGGCACCAACGGCAACGGCAACATCAGCGCGGCAGAGTTGGGCCAAGTCGGCGAAGCGGGCAGCAGCGCCTACAACACCAAGGCCACGGTTGACTATGGTGGTAGTTATAAGGTCAAGTCGGTACCTAGCGTACTTGCTCCCTCTCTAACAGCTACGCTGTCCGATACCTGCATGGGATCAGCATCATTCGGTTTGTCCGTGGTCGGCGTAGGCGCCAGCGGCGGCATCACGATGGTCGATGAAGCATGCGTACGACGTCTTGATTCGCGCGAATTCCGTGCGATGGGCTTGAACGATGTTGCACTTGCCTTGTTATGTCAGAGCGAAGCCAATCGCAGAGCGATCGAAGATACAGGACGTGAATGCCCTGCGACAGTAAAACAGACCAGGTCAAGAAGCAATCCCAACAGTTCAAACGGTACTGCAACTGCTTCGTCTTCCTACGAATACACAGACCCCATCATTCGTCAGCGTTTGGGACTTGAGCCACTGGACGTCGCAGAATCCAAATAACAGTTAACCAATTCTCTGTCTTGAATGAAAGGTCATGCGATGAAGCCGCCAACCACTAGTGAACAAATCGCCTCTGCCTTGAAGCAGGAAGAGTTGGGATTGCCTTTGGAAGATGTAATTCGGGAAGCTGGTGTCTCGGAGCAAACATTTCTCAGTTGGAAAAAACGGTACAGCATGATGCCCTCTTTTCCACAGGATTTGAAATCTCTACTGCAGGAAAATCACAAGCTCAAGCAAATCGTTGCAGAACTCACATTGGAAAACGCACGCTTGAACGATCAGTTGGATACCAAATAAAAGGGAAGTTATTACGCACATTAATTTTTTCCAGCATCGCGAATTGTATTCGACATGATTTATGTCAAACCTGCGAATGTGTAAGTTCCATACCATGAACTTGTATGAACATAATGACAAGTCTTGCATTCATCCCTCTACAAGGAAAAACAAGACTTACAACAACCAAGCAGATAGAACAAGAAATCAAAACACAGATGAGGAAAAATCATGGAATTGCTGTCTTTCAAGACCCTCGCGCCCGATAGCGATGCGAAGTCTATCAAGCATATAGGCATCATTGTTTTTGATGGTGTCATATTGGCAGATGTCATCGGTGCAGCAGATGTCTTTTCAGTTGGTGATAAATTGATTTCATCTGTATTCCCGGGAGCGATAGGCTACGCTATCTCCCTGTTGTCGATAGACGGCGGCTCCATCCGATCGTCGGCATCGGTACAGATCATGACTTCGCCTCTCCCCCCTCACGACAATCATTCTTTCGACACGCTATTGATTATCAGCGGAACCGGAAACTTCGACGCTTACAGCGATCCGCGTCTCATTAACTGGCTGCAAAACATCAAGGGTAGCGTACGTAGAATTGCAGCGATATGCACAGGCGTATTCGTGATGGGCGCTGCCGGCTTGTTGAACAACCGTCGCGCCACGACACATTGGGCGCTGCAAGACAAATTGAGTAAAGAATTCCCCAAGATATTGCTTGAGCGTGATGCAAAAATGATCGAAGACAGCGGCATGTTTACGGCCAGCGATATCGGCATGGCATCTGATATAGCACTGTCTTTTCTCGAATCCGACCTTGGTCCTGCAGTGGCAAAACGTGTCGCTGAAAGCGTTATCGGCTACCAGCGTCGTCGCGAGAATCCGCTAGCGATCAAACCATTCAAATTGCATGAAACGCAAACATCGAACAAGATCGAACAAGCATCGCGCTGGTTTGTCGAACATATGGCCGAGCGCATCGATATGCTGAGCGCTGCAAACTATGTATCAATGAGTGAACGCAATTTCCAGCGTCAGTTCAAATTGAGTACGGGCTGGACGCCGAGCGAATATCTGCTGCATATTCGGCTGGAAGCCGTGCGGCAACAGTTAACCGAAACAGATTTACCTGTCGATAAAATTGCAAGACGCTGTGGTTTTTTGAATGGCGAACACGTCGCAAAATTATTCCGAAAGCATTTGTCCATGTCGCCATGCGAATACCGTAAAAACGAACGCAATTCGAAACAAATGTCATTATTGCCTCAAGTACCGCCACCATCGTATGCCTACAAATCATTCAATAATGAGATGGGGCATTGAATTTTCATCGTGACATTCATCCGAACAAAACGAAATTCTTCTTGTTCCTGGATCACTATGCCTTATCCGATATTGCGCGCGCCGCAAAAGACTGACAGTGCATCCGCTGTCACGGATGTCCCCGCTGTCAAACTTTGCCAACTCTGCGCGCGGAATGATTCATTCCCGTCAACGCTGCAATCAACGATAGACAAACGTTGCACTGACAATGAACATCCGAAAAAATTGTGCAAGCTCTTGTGTCGCTAACATTTTCCCCTGCCGCCTCCACCATATCACCCGGTTCCCCACGTTGAAATAGTGTTCCCCATGTTCCCCTTGTTTCGTGTCATGCGCTATGCAGACAACTCTGCCAAACGTGGTCGTAGAAAATCCCGCAGACCGACGATAGCAGGCGACAGCATCAGCCGATGTGTGCACACCAGGTTCAAGGGTGCAGCTTCGCCCTGATAGGCAGTCAATGCAGCAACGAGTCTTCCTTCGCTCAAATCGCGGCTGACATCCAGGCGTGATTTATATGCCAGTCCTTTCCCCGCGATCGCCCAGCGTCGCACCAGATCGGCATCGTCGCTCACGCGATCGCCATCAACGGTCAGTGCTTCGATTTTTCTGTTTTTATGAAAGGTCCATCGTTCGTGCACAGTCTCGCCGAGGACAAATCGCAGGCAGTTATGACCGGATAAATCGGCCACCTTTTTCGGTATGCCGTGACGATTGAAATAATCCGGTGACGCGCAAAGCACGCGACGGTTATCAGGGAGCAGGGGCAAGGCCACCATATTCGAATCTTCGGGTGCGCCATAACGAATCGCGACATCCACCGTCTGCCTGTATAAATCCGCCAGGCGATCGCTGACGCGTATCCTGAATCGTATATCCGGATGCAGCAGCTGAAACTCGTCCAGCCACGGCAGCATCACATTGCGCCCAAGATCCGAGGGAAGCGAAAGATTCAATTCGCCGGAGATGGTTTCCCTGCTACGCACCAGACTGGCGGCACCCTCGTCCAGCGCGAGCAATACATTGCGTGCATGCAGCAGATATTGTTCACCATCCGACGTCAGACGCAGGCTGCGCGTCGAGCGCACGAACAGGCGCACGGCCAATGCGGTTTCCAGCCGCTTCAAGGCGGCACTGGCCGCCGCAGGCTCCATATCCAGCTCACGTGCAGCAGCCGACAGGCTGCCGCACTCGGCTGCGCGGACAAATAACATCAAGTCTTCCAGTCGCGGCATTTTCATTTTATTTTTGAAAGTAATAGTTAATTCAGCGTATTTTCAATAAACAGAATATAGCGGAAACTGCGTCCCATGGCTTCTGCAATTATTCGCCGATGCGATCTGCTGATCACTCAAGTGCATTCAAAAAAGGAAAAAACACATGAAAGCTGTTGGATACAAGAAGGCCTTGCCGATTACCGATGACAACGCCCTGCTCGACATCACATTGCCCGAGCCGATCGCGCGCGGTCGCGACTTGCTGGTCGAGATCAAGGCAATTTCGGCCAACCCGATAGACGTCAAAGTACGCTCAAATACGACTCCATCTGACAGCGAATACAAGGTGCTCGGTTGGGATGCAGCCGGCATCGTGCGCGCGGTCGGCGATCAAGTCAGCCTGTTCAAGCCGGGCGATCGCATTTTTTATGCAGGTTCGCTGACGCGTTCCGGCACCAACAGCGAATTGCATCTGGTCGATGAGCGCATCGTCGGCCATATGCCTGGCTCCCTCACCTACGTACAAGCTGCTGCGTTGCCATTGACGTCGATCACTGCATGGGAATTGCTGTTTGACCGCCTAGGCATCACTGCGCAGACAACCGGTGCCTTGCTCGTCATCGGTGCGGCAGGTGGTGTCGGCTCCATCCTCATCCAGCTGGCACGCCAGTTAACCGGCCTGACCGTCATCGGGACTGCATCACGTCCGGAAACAGAGCAATGGGTACGCGGCTTGGGCGCGCATCACGTGATTGACCATAGCAAACCCTTATCCCAAGAACTGAAAAAGATAGGCTTCGATAGCGTCCCCTATGTCGCCAGCCTGAACCAGACAGGTCACCATATGGACGAGATCGTTGCATCGATCACACCGCAAGGAAAATTTGCCCTGATCGACGACCCGACATCGCTGGACGTCATGAAATTGAAGCGCAAGAGCATATCTCTGCATTGGGAGCTCATGTTTACCCGTTCGATGTTCGAGACACCCGATATGCAGAAGCAGCATGATTTGCTCAATGAAATCGCCCGTCTGATTGATGCCGGTGCGATCAAGACCACGATCGCGGAAAACTTCGGCACCATCAATGCCGCCAACCTGCGCCGCGCGCATGCGCTGCTGGAAAGCAATACGTCCAAGGGAAAAATTGTGCTGGAAGGTTTTTAGTCAGAAGCATGGCAAGACATTTGCAACACAAATAAAAACGGCGCGTTAAGCGCCGTTTTTATTTGGAAAGACTAATTCTTACTTGATCGCACCAAACACCTTGCCCAGAATTGCACTGCCAGTACCGACCGGATCGGCACGTATCGCTTTTTCTTCATCGGCGATGATGGTGTAGAGTCCGTCCAGCGCGCGCTGCGTCACATAGGTTTCCACGCTGGCTTCTTCTTTCGATACCAGACCGCTGGCGCTGGCCTTGCCCATCACCGCATTGTATTGAGCAGACAAGCCATTACCGTCGGTAATCTTTTTAACGACGGGCAAGAACTTTGCACTTAAAGGCGTCGCCGTCTTTTCGCGAAAAAAATCCGTCACCGAAGTTTCACCACCGGTCAGAATATTTTTTGCATCCGTTACCGACATCGACTTCACCGCATTCAGCAACAAAGGCTTGGCCAGTGCGACCGCGGACTCGGCAGCGTGGTTCATGGATACCTGCAACTCGTCGAGTTTCTTGCCCTGACCTGTCATGCGCAATAGCGGCATGGCCTTTTCCACTGCCGACGGCAAACCGATTTTCACTTTTTCGTTATTCAGAAAACCGTTTTGCACACCCAGTTTGGCGACGGCAATGGTCGCTCCTTTTTCCAGCGCCGCCTTGACACCGCTGCTGGCATCCTTGTTGCTAAGATCAGCCAGAGACAGCGCGCATGCAAGAGATGCGACACACATCAACGAGCCGGCAACGGCCGTTTTGGAAATAGTTGAAATAAACATGATGGCTCCTTGATTGGGCGACAGGAATACGGTGGTTGAATGATGCAGGCTAGATTAATGCAGAATAATAACGCCACATCATCGATGTGCACATCTTATTGATCTTCGCGCACTCTTAAAAAACTGGCAAAGCGTGGAATGCCGCTGTCATGCACGCCGCGAAAACGATACGTTACCAGACTGCCCACGGGTGGCGGATCGGCACGTTGTGCATCACTGAATCCGCTGCCTATCTTGAATCGCTGTCCACCCGGCATCTGCACCAGCAAGGCACCGAGTTGAGCAGCGTATTTTCCCTTGCCGGCAATATGGGCAATCACGCGTGCTTCGGCATCATCGTGCAACTTGAGTTTCAACAAGTCGTCATTGCGTTCTGCACGGTAGTACGATGCACCGCGGTGCAGCATCAGGCCTTCGCCGCCGTCCTTCGTGATCGTGCTGAACATTTTCTGCAAGCTGCGATGATCGCTCACCCTGCTTTGCTTCACCGATTGCACCCATGGCAATCCAATTGCCGCAACGGTAGTTTGCAGTATCGGCAATCGCTGATCAAAAGTGCCGGCGTGCGCAGGTAAATCAAACACCATGAAACGCATTTTCCGCCACGCGATATCATCCGGCACTTGCCGCCGTGCAGTCGATACTGCATCGGAAAATCTTCCGCGCCCTGCCCATAATTCGCCGTCCAGTGCAGTCTCCGGCCAGCCAGCCACAAACCATGCGGGTGCCGCAATGGCTTCCCCGCCACGGGTCCACAGCGTCTTGCCATCCCAGTAAGCGCGTATGCCATCATATTTTTCGCTTACCCAATACGCGTGCAAATCAATGTCGGCGTGATAGACATTGGCCAGCATGACGGGAGCGCGCCTGGACGCATTATCGTCAAGTGCAAATGCGGGTTCCTGCATGCAACAAGATGCAATAAGCGCGATCAGAAACAGTCGAGCAATGCGTATGGGAAATAGTTTTTCAGTGCGCATTGCGTGCTCCTGGTGAGGGTTCATTCCAATGAAAGATGGGCGGCTGCATCTGCTATGTTTTTCGCGTTTCATGATACGTGGATGGCAGGCCACCGCCATCCCATATACACAGGATGAAAGTGCGCAAAACGCGCATAGTTTCCGCATTTATTTGCGAAACGATAGTCGGGTAGGCGTAGCATCAAGTATCAATCGCTTTTATATCGGGCGTCGATCATGGCCTCCAACCCTCTCAAGACTTATCAGGAAAAACGCGACTTCAGCGTGACGCCGGAACCAGCCGCGGGTGGCGTGGCGCATCCCGCAGCACGTTCCTTCGTCGTCCAGAAACACTGGGCCACTCAACTGCACTATGACTTCCGGCTGGAACTTGATGGCACGATGAAAAGCTGGGCCATTCCCAAGGGGCCGAGCCTGGATTCCAAGGAAAGGCGGCTGGCGGTACATGTCGAAGATCATCCGATTTCCTACAACAGTTTTGAAGGACGCATTCCGGAAAACCAGTATGGCGCCGGCGAAGTCATCATCTGGGATAAAGGGACCTGGATACCTGACGGCGACCCGCATCAGGGCTATCGCGACGGTCATCTGCAATTCGCGCTGCATGGCCACAAGCTGAACGGAAAATGGGTATTGATACGCATGAAAGGAAAAGACGAAAAAAAAGAGCCGTGGTTGCTGATCAAGGAAAAGGACCAGTATGTGCGTCCGGCTGCCGAATTCAGCATCGTCGATGCCATGCCGGATAGCGTGGCCGATCTGGACTGCGAAGATGTACCAGCCCGGCCCAATATGACTGCAAACGTTAGCGATGATGTTGATCATCCTGGTCGCACATCAGCTGCCGCCGACACGCACGCGGCAATGGCGTCGAGTCCTCAGTCGGACGCGGGGGCGAGGCCTGTGCTGTACAACAAGGTCCATGTCAGTCATCCGGATCGTGTCGTGGATGCAGACACCGGCATGAAGAAAATCGATCTGATCCGCTATTACTCGCTGGTCGCCCCTTTCATGATGCCTCACCTCAAGGACAGGCCGGTATCCGTCGTGCGCGCGCCGCAGGGGATAAACGGCGAATTGTTTTTTCAAAAACATTTGGACGCACCCATGCAAGGCATCGCCTTGCTCGACCGGTCGCTCGATCCGGAACATGCAGCGCTGATAGAAATCGTCGACCCCATAGGCCTGCTGTCGGCAGCCCAAATCAACGTGATCGAATTCCACGCCTGGAACAGCCTGAAAACCGCAATCAATACACCTGACCGCATGACCTTCGACCTTGATCCCGGCGCCGGCGTAGCGTGGGAAATGACGCAGGAAGCAACCTTGCTGATGTGCTCATTGCTGGAGCAACTGGGCTTGCCGCCATTCGTCAAAACCAGCGGCGGCAAAGGCATGCACATCGTGGTTCCGCTGCAGCCGCTGCATGACTGGAAAACCGTCAGGGATATCTCGCATGCCATCGTGCTTCACGCAGCCGCCATCTACCCCATGCATTTTGTCGCCAAAAGCGGCGCGCAAAATCGTATTGGAAAAATCTACATCGATTACTTGCGCAATGGTTTCGGTGCCACCACGGTCGCCGCCTGGTCAGTGCGTGCGCGCCCCGGACTCGCTGTATCGGTGCCGGTCGCGCGCAACGAAATCGCACAATTGCATGGCAGCGCACACTGGACTATCGCCACTATCCAAACGCGACTGGAACAAGGCAATACGCCATGGAATGACTACAGCACGTCGGCACAAAACCTGGCGCCTGTGATGCAGTTGCTCGCGCCGCAGAAAGGCACTTAATAATGAGCCGGCTGATGCGCCGGACTTGCGGTCACAATCCCACCCTGCTGCGTACGCAATGAAAAAATGCATCGTCTAATGCATCACTTAGTGCAGCAACTAATGCATAGTCAAATGCATTGAAATTCGACGCTATCATGCAGAATCCAGCGGATATCCATGCTCCATATAAGGATATGGCGCACCCATAAAACGAGAATGCTTGTTTTTTTTCATCATTTCAATAATAATTGAAACGTTGAATAAAGGATCTGCATGGATACCAAAGCCACTATCGTCGCCCTGGCGGCTCTCGCACAAGAATCACGCCTCGCTGTCTTTCGCCTGCTGATACAACTTGGTCCGGAAGGAATGGCCGCCACCAAAATCGGTGCGCAACTGGGCATCGCGCCCTCGTCCATGTCTTTCCACTTGAAAGAACTGGCGCATGCCAATCTTGTCACCGCGCGTCAGGAAGGACGCTTCGTCATCTACTCGGCCAACTTCAATGTGATGAATGACGTCATCGGCTTTCTTACCGAAAATTGTTGCGGCGGCAACGTATGTTCGCCCGTCGTTGCATGTTGCGAGACGAACGAAAAAGTCTCCTAGTTGTATCGTTTTTATTACTTAACAAACTTCCCCACAAAGGACGCAATATGACACTGCAACAGAACGACAAGACGTACAACGTACTTTTCCTCTGCACAGGTAATTCCGCACGCAGCATCATGGCCGAAGCCATGCTCAACACGATGGGCGCAGGCCGCTTCCTGGCCTACAGCGCAGGCAGTCATCCCGGCGGCACCGTCAACCCATTTTCCATCGAACAGATAAAAGAAACCGGGTACGCGCTCGACAATCTGCGCAGCAAAAGCTGGGACGAATTCGCCACGCCTGATGCACCTGGCATGGACTTCATCATCACCGTATGCGACAACGCTGCGGGCGAGGTTTGCCCGGTGTGGCCTGGGCATCCGGTTTCAGCGCACTGGGGTTTTGAAGACCCGGCGGCGGCAACCGGCAGCGATGATGAAAAACGCGCAGCGTTCTCAAAGGTAGCCAAGCAAATTCACACGCGCATCACACTGCTGACTAACTTGCCTATCGAAAAACTCGAAAAAACGGCAATCAAGCACGAAATGGATGCCATAGGCACACACGCTTAAACGCACCAAGCGATATCCGCCGGACAGCCCGGACGCATGAACGTCCGGGCTATCCGTCAATAATAAGAAAGTCGATCTTGTTTACCGCATTCATCATTTTTCTATTCACGCTCACACTCGTCATCTGGCAGCCGCGCGGACTGGGCATAGGCTGGAGCGCCAGCCTGGGGGCCGTGCTCGCATTGATGTTCGGCGTCATCAGCGTCAGCGATATTCCAGTAGTCTGGCATATCGTGTGGAATGCGACCGGTGCCTTCATCGCGATCATCATCATCAGCCTGGTACTGGATCAAGCCGGCTTCTTTGAATGGGCGGCACTGCACGTGGCACGATGGGGCGGCGGCAGCGGGCGCAGATTGTTTGTATTGCTGGTGCTGCTTGGTGCCGCCGTATCCGCATTGTTTGCCAATGATGGGGCAGCGCTGATCCTGACGCCGATCGTGATTGCGATACTGCTGGGATTGCGTTTCTCGCCACAGGCGACACTGGCGTTTGTGATGGCCGCCGGTTTTATCGCGGATACGGCCAGCCTGCCGCTGATCGTTTCCAATCTGGTCAATATCGTCTCGGCGGATTATTTCAAGATCGGTTTCGCACGCTATGCGTCGGTCATGATGCCGGTGAATATCGTCGCTGTCGGCATGAGCCTGCTGGTGCTGATCTGGTATTTCAAGCGCGACATTCCCAGGCGCTACGATGTGCTGCAATTGAAACTACCCGCAGATGCGATTCGTGATCGCGCAACGTTTATCGCAGGCTGGTGGGTACTCGGTTTGCTACTCATCGGATTTTTCTGGCTGGAAGAACTAGGCGTTCCTGTAAGCCTGGTCGCCGCAGTCGGCGCGGCAGTATTGCTGGCGATTGCGGCGAAAGGCCATGTGATCTCGACACGCGAGGTTATCCGGCATGCGCCGTGGCAGGTCGTATCTTTTTCGCTTGGCATGTATCTGGTCGTCTACGGTTTGCGCAATGCCGGATTGACCGGCTACCTGACCGGCCTGTTGAATCAATTCGCCGAACAGGGCATCTGGGGTGCGGCGATCGGAACCGGCCTGATGACGGCTTTTCTTTCCTCGATCATGAACAATATGCCGACCGTGCTGATAGGTGCGCTGTCTATCGATGCAAGCAATGCGCAAGGCGCGGTGCGCGAAGCAATGATCTATGCCAATGTCATCGGCAGCGATCTCGGCCCGAAAATCACGCCTATCGGCAGTCTCGCCACCCTGCTGTGGCTGCATGTACTGGCAGGCAAAGGCATCCGTATTTCATGGGGCTATTACTTCCGCGTCGGGGCCTTGCTGACGCTGCCTGTGTTACTGGCCACGCTTGCTGCGCTGGCGATCCGCCTCAGCGTCTGATCCATCATTTCACCAGAACATAGGAACAAAAAATGACAACCATCTATCACAACCCTGCATGCGGCACGTCGCGCAATACGCTGGCCCTGATACGCAATACCGGCGAAGAGCCGATCATTATCGAATACCTGAAAACACCACCGTCCAAAACGGTCTTGATGAAAATGATCAGCGACGCTGGCTTGTCCGTACGCGATGCAATCCGTCAAAAAGGCACACCATACGCCGAACTCGGCCTCGACAATCTGCAGCTAGGCGATGCTGCCTTGATCGATGCGATGCTGGCCCATCCTATCCTGATCAATCGTCCTTTCGTCATTGCAGACAAAGGCACGCGCTTGTGTCGCCCGTCGGAACTGGTACTGGATATCCTGAGCAGTCAGCAGCAAGGCGCGTTCATGAAAGAAGATGGTGAAGCGGTCATCAATGCGGAGGGACAACGTGTCGCACAAGCTAAATGATTTGCCCAACATCGAGGCAGACTTGTTCAAGATACCGACGGCCGGTGATTTGCAGACAAGTACGCCTTCTACGCATGCGCCCCGCTTCCTGCTGCTGTATGGCTCCTTGCGCGAGAAATCCTATAGCCGACTGCTGACCTATGAAGCCGCGCGTCTGCTGGAAGCGATGGGCGGCGAAGTGGAGATTTTTGATCCGCGTGACCTGCCCTTGCCTGACAGCGCACCGGATGATCATCCAAAGGTAAAAGAGTTGCGCGATCTGGCGGCATGGGCAGAAGGCATGGTGTGGACTTCACCTGAGCGTCATGGTGCAATGACCGGCATCATGAAGGCGCAAATCGACTGGCTACCATTATCGCTAGGTGCGGTTCGTCCGACCCAGGGCAAGACACTGGCCGTGATGGAAGTGTCAGGCGGTTCACAGTCCTTCAATGCGGTGAATCAAATGCGCATACTGGGTCGCTGGATGCGCATGATCACCATCCCGAATCAGTCTTCCGTGGCCAAGGCATTTCTTGAGTTTGACGAGGCCGGCAGGATGAAGCCATCGGCCTATTACGAACGGGTAGTCGATGTCATGGAAGAGCTGTTTAAATTCACGCTGCTGACACGCGACGCTTCAACCTATCTGGTAAATAGATACAGCGAACGCCGCGAAACCGCCGAGGCATTGACCAAGCGCGTCAATCAAAGAAGCATCTAGAAAAAAAGCGCAGCCAGAATTGATCATTCTGGCTGCGCTTTTGGCGCATAACTTTTTCTGTAAAAAAGTTATGCCTGAGCAATTGCGTATCCTACTGTTGTTGTGCCAAGGGCGGTATATCCTTCGGTACTGACTTTACCGGCGATTCCCATCCGCCGCCCAACGCGCGTATCAAGCCCACCGATGCCACCGCCCGTTGACCAGCGCTCCGTACGCGCGAACGTTGCGATGACAGATTTGAACGCTGGGCATCGATCACTTCAAAGTAGCTAGCCGAACCGTTGCGATAGCGTGAATCAGCCAGGCGCGCAGCGAGTTGCGCCGATTTGATCGCCTGTTCTTCAAACACCATCTGTCTGTCCAGCGTGCGCAAGGCGCTCAGATTGTCTTCGACGTCACGAAAACCAACCAGCACTTGCTGTCTGTAGTTGGCCACCATGCCTTCGTAATTCGCATCGGCACGTGCGAGATTGGATCTGTTGCGTCCGCCGTCAAACAAGGGCATCGACAACATGGTCCCGACCACAGGTCCCAGCATCCAGCTGCGGCTGGACCACTTGAACAAGTCGCGCAATTCGTTCGACTCGTAACCGGCGGAACCGGTCAGCAGCAGCTTCGGAAAGAACGCTGCCTTGGCGGCACCGATACGTGCACTGGATGCGGCAAGCTGACGCTGCGCCTGTGCAATATCCGGTCTGCGTTCCAGCAGATCGGAGGGCAAGCCGGCCGGCACTGTCACGATAGGTGCATTGAACGGCGCAATGGCCAGCGTAAATTCTGCCGGCGCCTTGCCGAGCAAAATTGCCAGCGCATGATCATTGCGTGCACGCTCACGGTTGACGCCTTCCAGCTCGGCGCTGGCAGTCGCCCATTCGGTTTTTGCCTGGGCCACATCCAGTTCGCTGGTATCCCCAGCATCAAAGCGATGTTGTGCCAGGTTCAATGCTTCCTGACGCAAGGCAATCGTTTTTTGCAGGACATCGATTTCCGAATCGAGCGAACGTATCGTGAAGTACAGTTGCGCGACATCCGATTGCAGTACGAGCAGGACCGAGCGATACGCGGCTTCCTGCCCCTCTGCATCCAGTCGTGCTGCACGGCTGGAATCGGACAAGCGGCCGAACAGATCGACTTCGTACGAGAACGATAAAGGTGCACGATAAGTTGTCGAGGTTGTCTGCGCATTGCCAGTGCGCGTCGGACCTACACCGGCGTCAACCTGCACGCCACGATCAGCATCCACCACACCGGCAGTAGCACGCGCATCTTTTACGCGAGAAAGCGCCATCGCCAGATTAGGATTCGATGTGGTCGCTTCAACGATCAAGCTACCCAGATCGTTATCACCGTACACAGTCCACCATGCACCGCGATCTTTGTTATCGGCTGGTGCAGCGACTTTCCATGCGCCGTCCAGCTGTTCAGACTTTTCGCGGTATTGCGTAGGCAAATCCAGTTTGACCTGATCCGGCGGCTTCGCTGTAGAGCAACCTGCCAAAACCATTGCAGCAACCAGAGCCGTCAGCGTTAAATTAAATTTTTTCATGATCAACCTTCGTAATTATGCGTAGATGCATGTGTGGTTCCATGCGGCACATCTGTTGCAATTGCAGGGGCTGGATGCGTGACATAAGCGTCACTTTCCGGTGCCTTCTTGCGACTGAATTTCTTTTCCAGCGTGCGCAGCAATACATAAAAAATAGGCGTCAGGAACAGACCGAAGGCTGTCACACCGATCATGCCGGAGAATACCGCGACACCCATCGCATGGCGCATTTCTGCACCGGCACCTGAGGACAGGATCAGTGGTACCACGCCAGCGATAAACGCAATCGATGTCATCAGAATCGGACGCAGACGCAAGCGAGCTGCTTCAATGGCTGCGGCATAGGTTTCACGTCCCTGATGTTCCAGTTCGCGCGCGAACTCGACAATCAGAATCGCGTTCTTGCAGGCTAGCCCCACCAGTACGATCAGACTGATCTGCGTGAAGATATTGTTGTCGCCGCCGGTCAGCCAGACACCGAAGATGGCAGACAGCAAGCCCATAGGCACGATCAGCAACACAGCCAGCGGCAAGGCCAGGCTTTCGTACTGAGCAGCCAGCACGAAGAACACCAGTAACATCGCCAATGGCAGAATGATGAACAGCGTATCGCCAGCGATCTTGTCTTGATACGTGATCTCGGTCCATTCGTAGCTGATGCCGCGCGGCAGGGTTTCTGCCAGCAAGCGCTCAACTACTGCTTGCGCCTGACCTGTACTGTAACCAGGCGCAGGCCCACCATTCACATCGGCTGCAGGGAAACCGTTGTAACGGATGAATTGATCAGGGCCGTAGCTCTGCGTCATTTTCAATACCGATGACAGCGGTACCATTTCGCCATTCTTGTTACGCGCTTTCAACAAACCAATATCTTCAGCATGAGCACGGAAAGGTGCATCCGCCTGTACACGCACCTGGAAAGTACGGCCGAATTTATTGAAGTCGTTGACGTACAGCGAGCCCAGATAAACCTGCAAGGTATCGAACACCGCCGGCACCGACAAACCGAGTTGCTGTGCACGTGTACGATCCAGATCGGCATACAGTTGCGGCACGTTGATCTGATAACTGGAGAACATGCCGGCCAGTTCAGGCGCTTGATAGGCTTTCGCGAGGAAGGCTTTCAGTGCATCGTTCAATGCTTCCTTGCCCAAGGCGCCACGGTCCTGAATCTGCAGTTTGAAGCCGCCGATGGTACCCAGACCTTGCACAGGTGGTGGCGGGAACATCGCAATGTACGCGCCTTGAATGCCGGACATTTGCTGGTTCAGCTTTTGTGCAATCGCAGGACCACTCAACTCTTTGCTCTTGCGTTCTTCGAAAGGCTTGAGCGACATGAAGACGATGCCTGAGCTAGGGCTGTTGACGAAACCATTGATCGACAGACCAGGGAAAGCCACAGCCGATTCGACGCCCGGTGTTTTCATACCGATTTCTGACATCTGGCGAATGACATCTTCCGTACGATCCAGCGAAGCTGCATCTGGCAATTGTGCAAAGCCAACCAGATACTGTTTGTCCTGACCAGGAATGAAGCCGGCTGGTACGTGATGGAACAGGAACATTGTCGCGCCTATCAGCACTGCATACACAGCCAGCGATGCCGATTTACGTTTCAACACACCAGTTACACCTGTGCCGTATTTTTCCGAACCGCGATTGAAGACTTTATTGAAGCGTGTAAAGAACCAACCGAACAGGCGATCAATCAACAACTGGAATTTGTCTTTCGGCGCGCCGTGACTTTTCAGCAGCAAGGCAGCCAATGCAGGCGACAAGGTCAGCGAGTTGAAAGCCGAGATCACGGTCGAAATGGCAATCGTCAATGCGAACTGCTTGAAGAACTGACCCGTCAAACCACTGACAAATGCGAGTGGAATAAATACAGCCGACAAGGTCAGTGCAATCGCCACAATCGGGCCGGACACTTCGCGCATCGCCTTGTACGTTGCTTCTCGCGCCGTCAAGCCATCTTCAATATTCCGTTCAACGTTTTCCACCACCACAATCGCATCATCGACGACGATACCGATTGCCAGCACGAGCCCGAACAGACTGAGCGCATTGATAGAAAAGCCAAGTCCCATCATCACCGCGAACGTACCTATGACCGATACCGGCACCGCCAGCAAAGGAATGATCGAGGCACGCCATGTTTGCAGGAAGATGATCACGACGATCACGACCAGCAGAATTGCTTCCAGCAAGGTGTGCACAACCGCTTCAATCGATGCACGAACGAACTGGGTCGGATCGTAGACGATGCTGTAATCGACACCTTCCGGCATGTCTTTTTTCAGCTCAGCCATCGTCTTGCGGACATTGTTTGAAATATCCAGCGCGTTCGAACCTGGCGACTGGAAAATAGGAATAGCAACAGCCGACTTGTTGTTCAGTAAGGAGCGCAATGCATATTCGCTGGCACCAAGCTCTACACGTGCCACATCGCGCAAGCGTGTCACCACGCCATCCGGCGAGGTGCGAATAACGATATCGCGGAACTCGTCTTCTGTAGTCAAACGACCTTGTGCATTCACAGAGATTTGATAATCGACACCCGGTACGGATGGCGATGCACCGATCACACCGGCGGCAACATTGACGTTCTGCTCGCGAATCGCCTCAACGACATCTGTAGCGGACAAACCACGTTCGGCAACCTTGCGCGGATCGAGCCAAACGCGCATCGAGTAATCACCAGAACCGAACAGTTGCACTGCACCAATACCAGGCAAACGCGCCAAACGATCTTTCACGTTCAACACTGCGTAGTTACGCAGGTACGCCATGTCGTATCTATCGTTAGGTGACACCAGATGGACCACCATCGTCAGATCAGGCGAACTCTTGGTTGTCGTTACGCCGAGTCGTTGTACGACATCTGGCAAACGAGGCAAGGCCTGATTCACACGGTTCTGCACCAGTTGTTGCGCCTGATCGGGCGACACACCCAGTTTGAAAGTAACCGTCAATGTCATCAAGCCATCGGAGGTTGCTTGCGATTGCATGTACAACATCCCTTCGACGCCGTTGATCTGTTCTTCAATCGGCGTGGAAACGGTTTCCGCAATGGTTTGTGGATTGGCACCGGGGAAGTTGGCCTTGACCACGACCGATGGTGGAACGACTTCCGGATATTCGGAAATCGGCAGACTGACCATCGAGATCAAACCACCGATCAGGATGATGGCCGACAGCACGCCGGCAAAGATGGGGCGATCGATAAAAAATCGAGAGATATTCATTTCAGTTTCTTCTTTTAAATGTAGAGAGCGAAGTCAGCTTAAGGACCCAACTTGATCGTCCAACGTGATCGTTCAGATCACATTGAATATCGATTTAATTGACTGCGCTTGAAGCCGCCTGCCTCGCCGACTTGCCTGTATTTGCAATCGCAACACGCGCATCCATCTTCACGACTTCCGGCGCGACCGTGTCATTCGGACGTATGCGTTGCAAGCCATTCACGACGATGCGCTCATCCAGTTTCAAACCGCTGCGTACAACGCGCAGACCTTCCACCATGGGACCCAGAGTCACCGGACGATAAACCGCCTTGTTATCCGCACCGACCACCATCACAAACTTCTTGTCCTGATCGGTACCGACTGCCTTGTCGTCGATCAACAAGGCATTTTTTGCATTAGAATCACCGGTACGTACGCGTGCATACATGCCTGGTGTCAGCGTGCCATCTTCATTGGCGAAGACGGCGCGCACGCGTATCGTGCCGGAGCCGTTGTCGATGCGATTGTCGAAAGATTTCACGTGGCCCTGACGTGGATAACCTTCTTCACTGGTCAGGCCGATGGAAACCGGAATACGATTGACGCCGCTGTTGCCGACAGTGCCATTGCCTGCATAGCGAATATAAGTAGGCTCGTCGACTTCAAAATTGACGTACACCGGCGCCACCGAAACCAGTGTCGTCAATGTAGGTGCGGTCGGTCCGGTTGCAACCAGATTGCCGACAGTGATTTCGGCGCGCGAGACGCGACCGCTGACTGGTGCAGTGATTTCCGTATATTGCAGATTCAGACGGGCGGTCAGTACTGCAGCGTCGGTGGCCTTCAGGTTGGCATCCGCTTCAAGCAGTGCATTTTCGCGCTGGTCGAGTTCGCGCTGGGAAACCGCACGATCTTCGAGCAAACGCTTGGTTCTTTCCAGCTCGGTTTTTGCCAATGACAAGCGGGCTTGCGCGCCTGCACGTGCGGCTTCGGCACGCGCCAGTTCAGCCTTGTATGGACGTGGATCGATGGTGAACAACGATGCGCCCTTCTTCACCAACTGGCCATCCTGAAAATGTACAGCATCGATGGTGCCGGAAACACGAGGGCGAATTTCAACCCGCTCTATCGCCTCCACCCTGCCGGAAAAATCATCCCACTCGGTCACTGAGCGTTCGATGACATTGGCAACCGTAACGGGAGTTGCTGCCGGTGCGGCAGGCGCTGCTTTTTCAGCATGACCGGTCAGCGATACGGTAGCAACGCCGATGACCAATAAAACACCGACTGCAATCGCAATCGTGCTGCGAGGAAAACGTGGTGTGGTGGAGTTTTGCATTTTTTATTCCCCTGAGAATGAAGTAAAACCGTAAGTAGAAAACGTAATAAGAACGTCAATAAAGATGTTTGGAAAATCTGGTGCTGCTGGTGTCTAAAATTGCCCGATCAGACGGGATCCTGAATAAATTGCTTGATCGTTGAGATGACGGATGAAAAACTTGCGTGCGTCGGATCGACCAGTTGCCCGCTTTCCGCAGCAAAGCGACGCACCTGCACCGGCACACCGGCAGTGATCAGACTGGATGCATACTGTTCAGCCTCATCGCGCAAGGCATCGTTTTGTGCAGTGATCACCAATGCCGGCACCAAGCCGCCGAGGCGGCGCGATTGCGCGGGAGCGGCATAGGGATGCAAAGCATCGCTGGTCGATGGCAGATACGCCGCCCAACCTTGCTGGCAAACGCATTTGCCGAGTGCCTTCATGGACTTGGATGATTGGCTGGGATCCAGCATCGGCGTAATCAGAATCTGGCCTTTAAGGCAGATGCCTCGGCTGGTCGGCGTCAATCGGTCGCGGGCGATCATCGCGACTGCAGCAGCCAGATTGCCGCCCGCCTGGTCACCGGCCACCATCACGCGGGTGCCGTCTGCGCCCAAACCGGCAGCATGGTCGTATGCCCATTGCAGGGCTTCGAACGCCACCTCGGTGATATCGGGAAAAGAGGCATCGCCGGCCAGCGGATAATCCACCGCCACGACGACCGCTTTTTCCGACAGTGCACGGGCAATGCCATCGGCGTCTTCCACCGCGCCGCAAGTGAAGTAGCCACCGTGAAAATAAACGACCAAAGGCAATTGTTCTGCAATCGCATTTTTTCCGGTGTTTTTACCAAACACGCGCAAACCGATTTCGCGCAACTCCGCCGACGCTTTAAACGTCGTGGTCCACGGATCCAATGCTGAACTGTGCAGAGTTGTGCCGGTCGAACTCATCTTAGTGATGCTCTGCCGATGTCGATTGTGCAAAAGAACCGATCGAAGTCGCGCTGGCCCACAATGCGCCACCGGTCAAGGCACCGTCGTAAATCGCATCCTGGAAAGCGCCATTGTGCATCGCGACAGAGATCACCAATGTACTTGCGGCAACTGCGGTGGCTTGATATAAGTGACGCGAAAACCGACGCGAAATTGAATTTTTCATTTTGTTACCCCAAGGAACTTATTTCGATGGAAGAAGTATATAAATCCATCAATTAAAGATAAATACTGATATTTATGAAGAACTATCTATAATTTCTGGACAGTCGATCAGATTTGACGCAAAAACTGATGCTCTTTCAGCATCTTTTAAAGAAATGCCATTCAGGAAATGACGCTTTGTCATGCAAACGTCATATTTAATAGCGATCACTACGAATTTAAGTTTGTGACTTTATAGCGCTTGTTTTCGTGTGTCAAGAGGTTTACTATCGATCACTATGGAAATAGAAAATAAATCCGAAAAGCCGCGTAAAAAGACTGGGCGGCCGCTCTCTTTCGACCGCGAAGTTGCGCTCGAACGGGCGATGCTGGTGTTTTGGCGCTACGGTTATGAAGCTGCTTCCCTGCAGGAATTGACGTCGGCGATGGGTATTACGCCGCCCAGTTTGTATGCCGCCTTCGGCGACAAGGAAAAGCTGTTTCTGGAAGCGGTAGAACGCTATTCGACCAAGAGTTGCGATGCCTTGCAGTGCCTGTTCAGTCAGGCACCGACGGCACGCGATGCGATTGAACGCCTGCTGCAAAGCAGCGCGGTAGATAACACCTGCCCTAGTCATCCGCCCGGCTGCCTGGTAGTAACGGCCGCGACAAATTGCTCGGCATCGTCAGAGCATGTGCAAAGCGCCATGACCGAGCGCCGCGACAATGTCGAAACCCTGATCGTGAGTAGAATAGAAAAAGGAATTACCGATGGTGAGCTGGCACCGGATACCGATGCCGCTGCGCTTGCGAGTTTTTACACGACGGTGATACAAGGCATGTCGACGCAAGCCAGGGATAGTGGCGGCGATCGTGACAAGTTATTGTCGATAGCAGCGACTGCGATGCGCGCATGGCCGATTTACAAGCAAGCGACCAACTGACAGGCAACGGGAAAGTCTCGAACAGCTGCCGACAGAAGTGAGTAGCAAGTCAGTAAAGCAAGACTATCCTTACTTCTCAAAAAAGGCTCGATATCACTATCGAGCCTTTTTCATTCCCGCTTTAGGTCTTGGGAACCGCCATCCCTCTTTGCACTGCAGGACGTTCCCCTACCGTTTGCAGCCAGCGATGCACGGCTGGTTTGTTGGCCAAACTCTCAGCCAAGACATCTTTCAAATGCGTCGTCGCCGCCACCGTCCACGGATAGCACGCAATATCCGCAATCGTATAGTCGTCTCCGGCCAGATAGGTATGGGTGGCAAGTCGTTGGTCCATCACCGTCAACAGACGATCCGACTCTGTGACGAAACGATCGATTGCGAGCGGCGATTTATCTTTGGAACGCACACCGAAAAATCCGAGCTGCCCCAGCATCGGTCCCAGCCCGGCAATCTGCCAATGCAACCACTCCAGTGTTTTATAGCGCGCGGGGCCCGAGGCTGGCAGAAAGCGGCCGTGCTTTTCTGCCAGATACGTCAGGATCGCCCCGCTCTCGAAAATCGACAGCGGTCCTCCGTCTGCCTCTGCATCCACGATGGCGGGAATTTTGCCGTTCGGCGAAACAGCCAGGAACGAAGGCGCGAACTGCTCGTCCTTGTCGAGATCGATCAAACGCACCTGATAAGGCACGCCGAGCTCTTCCAGCATGATGGCCGGCTTGCGCCCATTCGGCGTGGTCCAGGTGTAAAGAGTAATCATGCGATTTCCTGTTGGGTAAAATGAGATTGCATTTGATATCCAATTAAAAAGAGTCCTGATGCCGTGCACAAGTTCCATCCATTGCAGCGATAACAGGGATAAATAATCTAGAATCAGCACAACTTTAATCGATATCGGGATGAACGGATGGACCGCTTTGACACAATGCTGGCCTTTACGCGCGTGGTTGAATTAATGAGCTTCACCAAGGCGGCAGTTTCATTAAACCTGCCGAAGGCGACTGTGTCTGCGCAAGTGATCGCATTGGAAAAACGCTTGCGCGTCAAATTATTGAATCGCACCACGCGTCATGTCAGCGTGACGCCGGAAGGCGCGGGTTATTACGAGCGTGCGATACGTTTGTTAGGTGAGCTGGAGGAAACCGAAGCAGCCGTCAGTCATGCCGCCATGTCGCCCAAAGGCAGATTGCGCGTCGACGTTCCCGGCGCGGTCGGACGCCGCATCATTGCACCGGCGCTGGCAGACTTCTTCAACCGTTATCCTGAAATTGATCTCGAAATGGGTTGTTCCGACAGGCCGGTCGATCTGGTGCATGAAGGCATCGATTGCGTGATTCGCGGCGGCGATATCAATGATGAATCGCTGGTGGCGCGAAGCCTCGGCGACTTCCGCATGATCACGTATGCTGCGCCCTCCTACCTGGCCAAACATGGCACGCCCAAGAATCTGGAAGAACTGGAACGCCATCAGGTCGTCAGTTTTTTCTCATCCAAAACCGGCAAGATCTATCCGTTTATTTATGAACAGGAAGGGATGCAGACGCCGATACAAGGCAGGCCACGCGTCGCCATCAACGACTTCGACATCTGCGCGGTCGCCGCCTGCTCCGGTATAGGGCTGATCCAGCTACCGGCATTTATCGCCAACGAGTACACCACATCAGGTCAGTTGGTGCCGGTGCTGGACGGCTATGTGTCCGAGGTGGTTCCCGTATGGATGCTGTATCCGCCCAATCGGCATCTGTCGGCAAAGGTGCGGGCTTTTGCAGAATGGACAGCGGAACTCTTTGCCAAAGCCGAAATCGGCACTGAGAATTCGGCTTGACGTGCATCCGATTCCGACGTACGACTAGTCAAATCCATTGCGACACATATGCACCAATAAATCATGGGCACAACGATACATCAAACTGTTTTATAGATCGCTTGAATCCAGGGTCGAGTGCAGACGTACCTTATCGGCCAGAAGCAGACCTATCAGCGCACTATCAAAACGAAGAGTCAGCCGTTTTCAGAAATGCGATTTCTTCATCAGTCGAAGAGCGCTCCAGAATTTCATTGCGATGCGGGAAACGCCCGAAGCGAGCGATGATGTCGCGATGACGAATCGCAAACCGGGAAAAGCCGTCGAAAGTGGATTTGTGTATAGCAGGCACTTCGTTCGCGAGCTGCTCGAATAATTTCACTGCACGCTCCTGATCTTGAATCGATTCGGAATGCTCCAGCGGTAGATAAGCAAACACACGTTCAATCGGTCGCAATGATTGAACAAGGCCCTGCTCCAACCCACGCTTGATCAATCTCAATGCGGATGCATCAAATGCAAATGACTTTGATGTGCCGCGATACATATTACGGGGAAATTGATCCGTCAGTAGAATCAGCGCAAGTAATCCGCGCGGCGTGGATTCCCAAGCGTTCAACGATCCATCTACCACAGACAAGGTGGATTTTTCGAAGCGCTGCAAGATGATGTCATCAACCGCGACATCCTTGGACCACCAGAGATTTTTCTTTTGTTCGGCAACCTTTGCATCATCAAGGTCAGAGCCAAACCAGAATTCAAGTATTGCGTCTGCTGTTTCCATTGTCTGCCTTACTGTTTGCTTGAAGAGAAGCAGATGAGGACGCAGATGCAATTTTGCAATCCAGACAACGCGATCATTAAACGTCTTTGATGATCACGCTTTTGTGTTGACGTTATTACCCAGATGAGGAGGAAGCGATACAGTCGGGATAGCTTCAATCAAGGAAAGCGCTGCCGAGCTTTGTGCATCCAGTGCTTTTTTGAAAACAGCTACCGAGATATCCATATCGTTGCGCTGTTGCGCCAGATTTGTCGCCAAATTCGCAATATTGCTTACGTCCATATTCGCCTCTATGCGCCTGAAATGGCGCTTCTTATTTTTTATCGACCGCTGGCCAGAATACTTTAGGTTAGCCGTGCATGAAAATAAGCATGTAAATATTACAGACACACCTGAACACAATTACATAGCGAAAAGAAAGTTTGCTTTGAAACCAACTTTTTAAAGTTTTCGCTGTCATATCAGTTATCTTGAGTATGCGTGTACATTCATTTTCGGAATGCAGAAAATGAATTGCTTACTGCCTCGGTTGACGAGGATTTAAATCACGTTGTTATTGATTCTGTTGAACAATCTAAAATATAAAATCATCATGCATAATCGATTTCGCGTTCAATTCTTGAAGAGTCTTCCTTTCGTGGCACTTTGTCTTTCAATGAGCGCTTGCGCTTCATTGCCCGATGTTCATTATTTAAAGACATCGCTGGAACCTGAAAATTCTGCCACGATTCAAACCGCAAACGGCTCGTTATCAAAACAAAAAACAGAATCCCTGCTCGCACGAAGACTGCGGAATGCAAAGGTGGATTTGCCTGAACTCGCTGCACTGGAAGAAGCCGCGACCGGAAGTCCTTTAATCGCCGGAAACAAGCTCACATTACTGAATGACGGGCCGCAAACGATGAAGGCGATGATGGCGGCCATCAAAGATGCAAAAGACAATATCAATCTGGAAACCTATATTTTTGATGAGGAAGGGTTGGGTGGGGAATTCGCCGATTTGCTGATGCAAAAGCAGCGCGAAGGCGTTCAGGTCAATATCATTTACGACAGCATAGGTTCACTCAATACACCGTCTGAATTTTTCCAAAAGTTGCGTGACGCCGGTATCAGCGTCGTCGAATTCAATCCGGTCAACCCCTTCAAACGCATGATTTCATGGCGCTTGAATAATCGCGATCACCGCAAGATTCTGGTTGTGGATGGCATGATTGCCTTTACAGGCGGCATCAATATTACAGATGATTATTCATCCAGTTCCCTATTCCGTTCGCGTTCCAAAAACCGCTCTAATCTAGGCTGGCGCGATACCCATATACAGGTCGAAGGACCGGCAGTCGCATCTTTCCAGTGGCTGTTCATGGAAACATGGGTCAGTCAAAAAGTTGATGATATCGCTGCCAGAAAATATTTTCCGCGCCTGCAACCTGTGGGCGACAAGATTGTGCGGGTGATCGGTAGCAAGCCCGATGGCGACTACGAGATATACAAGGCGTATATCCTGGCCATGCAAGAAGCCAAGACATCCATACACATTACCAATTCCTACTTTGTGCCTGATGCACAAATGGTGGATGCGCTCACGAAAGCAGCGCAACGCGGAGTAGATGTAAAGATTGTTTTCCCCGGCGTATCAGATGCCGGTCTGGTAAGACATGCCGGCCGATCTTTCTATAGCCAGTTAATGGCCAGCGGCGTACGCATCTTTGAATTGCAGGCATCGGTATTGCATGCAAAAACGGCCGTCATCGATGGTTACTGGTCCACAGTAGGCTCGACAAATCTCGATATGCGCAGCTTTTTGCATAACAGTGAAGTTAACCTGATTGCCATCGATCAGAATTTCGGTACGGTGATGGAAAGCGCTTTCAATGAAGATTTGAAAAACTCTGTGGAAATCACTCCTGGAAAATGGGAGCAACGCCCGGCTTCGGATCGTATGCGTGAATGGATGGCACGTCGACTGGAATATTGGCTGTAACAACAGAGAAAGCACGCCAGCTACCAGCTGCCTATGCAAAAGAAGCATGCCATTGATACGTTATAATCAAGGCATGTTCAATGTTGGCAATAATTTTGACTGTCACACCCCCATCCTTCCGCAAAACCACCAAGAAGCTTTCCATACAAGGCGCGCTGTGCGCCTTTGTCGTCGTGGTTACCCTTATGTTCATTTGCGTAATTGCATGGAATAGCTGGAATACCCGCACGGCAAAATTGCGCGAAGCCGAGACCAGCACCGGCAATATGGCGAAAGCACTCGCGCAGCACGCTGAAGATACGATAAGCGGCATCGACAATGTGCTGGTGGGATTGGTTGAAATGCGGGAGCAAAATGTCGGCCCGGACACACGCCTCGGGCGCCTGAATACATACATGCAGGATCTCGTCGCAGATCTTCCCGTACTAAACAGCCTTTCCATCTACGATGATCAAGGCAAGTCAGTCGTAGATTCATGGGGAACCGATTCAAGGAAGATCAATGTCAATGATCGCGCATATTTTATTTTCCATCGTGACCACGTGGATCGCGGCCCCTATATAGGGACGCCCGTGCGCAGTCGTTACACTGGAGAATGGATCATTACCGTTTCTCGCCGAGTGGAACACGCCAATGGCAGCTTTGCCGGCGTGGCACTGGCCGCAATCAGTATCCAGAATTTTCGATCTTTTTACGAAAGTTTTGAGATCGGCGAACTGGGTTCAATCGCATTGCTCAATGATGGCGGAACCATGCTGGTACGTCGTCCATTCGACGATGCATTGGTCGGCACCGATTTGAAAACCGGACCGGTCTATCAATACTATCTGCGTAACGGTCCTGTAGGTACAACGGTCATCACGTCGGCTCTCGACAACGTGGAGCGCATTTATAGTTATCGCCATCTGGATCATTACCCGGTTTTTGTTTCAGTAGCCTTCTCAAAAGAAGAAGTTCTCGCCGGCTGGCGCGAAGAAACCATCCGCTTCAGTTTGGTGAGCACGATTATCGTTGCTCTTTTATGGATACTCGGGCTGCATCTCGTTCTTCAGATTGCCAAGCGCGAACACGCGCAATCCGAGTTGCGTGCGGCCAGGGACGATCTGGAAAGAATCAATGGTGAACTTGCCGCCCTTGCGCTGGAGGATGGCTTGACGGAATTAGCAAATCGGCGTCGTTTCGATGCGGCACTCGATGAAGAATATGCACGTGCCATGCGTAACGAGACCCCGCTCGCGCTAATCATGCTGGATGTGGATTTTTTCAAGAAATACAATGATCAGTACGGTCACCCGCAAGGCGATGAATGCCTGAAAAAAATAAGCAAGACCCTGAAGACGGCCTCGGCACGACCCGGCGACTTGGTTGCACGATACGGCGGTGAAGAGTTCGCCATCCTGTTGCCCGGCGCCGATACTGCAGGTGCTGTCGCAGTAGCTGAACGGGTTCGCATGGCAATTCAAGCGATCAATATCGTACATGCGGAAAATGTAGGAGGCGCTGTCACGATCAGCGCTGGCGCGGCCTCGCTCATTCCATCCCGCAAGAACAATTCGCCAGCCGATCTGGTACTGGCCGCCGACCAGGCGCTATACGAAGCCAAGAAAAACGGACGGAATCGGGTTTGCGCCAGCGATCGCAATACACGTCAGGCATGACCACACAAGACGCCTTTTGTTTCCTGCAATTCAGATTAAGCATATTATCGGATTAGACATCAGGACGATCCGAACTCAGGCAAGGTGGGACGCGGCGTCCGTGCATTGGCATACACACTCCAGCTCGAAAATCCCGGCGGCAAATAGATGGGCTAGCTGCTTTACTGAACAAGGTGCATCAGATTGCCAGCCATTCCTTGCGTATCGCTGCATCTGATTGCAAATCTTGCGGCGTCCCCGCAAACACGATTCTTCCATGTCCCATCACATAGACGCGCTGGGAAATTTCCAAGGCGATATCGAGCTTCTGTTCTATCAGCAAAACCGATACCCCACGCTGCACCAATTCCTTTAGAAATTCCGCCACCAGCGCCACGATCTGCGGCGCCAGCCCTTCGGTCGGCTCGTCGATCATGATCAGATCCGGATCACCCATCAGGCTGCGACACAAGGCCAGCATTTGCTGCTCGCCGCCAGACAACACCCCGGCTGCGACATGCTGGCGCGCTTTTAAATGTGGAAACAAGCGATACATATCCTCCGCGCTCCAGCGCGACTGCC
>CAYOQL010000001.1:48131-51306 GCA_964406085.1 uncultured Herminiimonas sp. | reverse complement strand
GCTTTTAAATGTGGAAACAAGCGATACATATCCTCCGCGCTCCAGCGCGACTGCCTGTTTCTTTTTTCACCTAGTAATAGATTCTGTTCTACCGTCAGCGTGGGAAAGACGTCACGGCTTTCTGCGACATACGCCAAACCTTTTTGCGCAAGCTCAAAGGTCTTCAAACCCAGACATTCTTCGCCTTTGAACTTAAGCGTGCCGGTCGCCTCCACCATGCCCATTGCCGCCTTGACTGTGGTGGAACGACCGACACCATTGCGTCCCAACAGACTGACGATTTCGCCAGGATAGACCGCCAGATCAACGCCATGCAGTACATGACTTTTGCCATAGTAGGCGTGCAGATTGCTGATTTCGAGCAGTGCATTCATACGCTGTCCTCGCCGTGCGTTGCACTGCCCAGATACGCTTGCTGCACTTGTGGGTTGCTGCGAATCGCATCCGGTGTATCGCACGCGATGATTTCGCCATACACCAGGACTGCCACGCAATCTGCCAGATCGAAGACTACATTCATGTCGTGTTCGACCATCAGCAGCGTCTTGCCGATGGTGACCTTGCGTATCAACTCAACGGCGGCTTCCGCTTCTGAGCGGCTCATGCCCGCCGTCGGCTCATCCAGCAAAATCACTTCCGCACCACCGGCGATCGTGATGCCTATCTCCAGCGCACGTTGCTCCGCGTAACTGAGCAAACCCGCCTCTATATCTCTTCTCGTCTGCAAGCCGATTTCTTCCAGTACTTTTTCAGCACGCTCATTGACATCCTTTAAACCATTCAAGCGATGCCAGAATGAATAGCCATAGCCGAGCGACCATAACACCGCACAGCGCACGTTTTCGAACACGCTTAAACGATGGAAGATGTTGGTGATTTGAAAGCTGCGCGACAGTCCGCGTCGATTGATCTGATGAGGCTTGCGACCGGCAATGCTGGTCCCGTTCAGAAAAATGTCACCGCTATCCAGAGAAAAACGGCCCGAGATCAAATTAAACAATGTCGATTTTCCTGCGCCATTCGGCCCGATCAATGCATGCCGCTGCCCCTGCGTTATGCGCAAATTGGCCCCGCGTATGATCTCGGTTTTGCCAAAATTCTTGCGTACATCGAGGAGCTCAATCGCGAGATTCGATGGAGCCAGGACGGCAAGCTCGGCTGCCTCGGTTGCAGATATATGTGCACTCATGCCTGCACCTGCTTTTCTGCATCCCGATCTTTCGCATCGACTGTATTCCAGACCTGGACCAGTCTTTTCCTTGCCGTGATCGAGCCGAGCAAACCCGCAGCCATCAAGATTATCGCCAGTAACCAGGCGCCAGCCTGCGCCGTATCAAGAACGAATCCGAACAAGGGCACGCTGCTGCCATCTGCCGCATGCAGAGTCAGGTGATACAGCATCTCGATCGTCATCACGCATCCGGCTACCAGCAACAGCGCGGCCAGCATGGCCACGCCCAGATGCGGCACTACATGTCTGATTTTCCCGCTTCCAAGCAGAGCGCGCGCTTGCATGATCAGCCCGGCAATCCCGCCGGGCGCATACATCACCATCAATACAAAAATCACGCCGAAGTAAAGTTGCCAGGCAGGGGTAAAGCTCGACAACATCACCGTCAGGAACACGCCAATGATGGCCCCGATCATCGGGCCGAAGAAAAATCCTGCACCGCCAATCACGGTGAATAGCAAGATAGAACCGGAGCGCAAAGCGCTGACATTTTCGGCGCTGACGATTTCAAAATTGATCGCGGTCAAGCCGCCGGAAATACCGGCAAAGAACGCGGATAGCATCAACGTCAGATAACGCACCCATTGCGGATCGTAGCCTATGTATTCCGCACGCTCGGGGTTGTCGCGCACGGCATTGATGATGCGACCCAGCGGGGTCTGCGTAAATGCGAACATCGCGATGGTGCTGATAAAGAGCCAGAATGCGATCAGGTAATACACCTGAATTTGCGGCCCGTAGCTGATTCCGAAAAAAGGCTCGCCCATCACGCGATTCGTCGAGATGCCACCTTCGCCGCCGAAAAATTTCGGGAACATCAGCGAGCATGCAAACACCAGTTCCACCATCCCCAGCGTGATCATTGCAAACGTGGTGCCGGATTTTTTGGTCGTCACATAGCCAAACAGTGCGCCAAAGAACATGCCTGCAATGCCACCCACCAATGGAATCAAACTAACGGGTATAGTCACACTGCTGGCGGCAGCAAGATTGAGCGCATGAATCGTACAGAATGCGCCCAGGCCTGAATACACGGCATGCCCGAAGGACAGCATGCCGCCCTGTCCGAGCAACATGTTGTACGACAAGGCGAGGATGATGAAAGCACCCATCTGGCACAGCAGCGACAGCGATGCACCCTTGCTGAAAATCAGCGGAGCAAGCAGCAAAGTCAGGGCAAATCCACCCCACACGATCCAGCGGCCACCATTGAAGTTTTGCATGCGCTAGCCTTCCCTCGATCCCATCAGACCTTTTGGTCTGAAGATCAATATGAGGACCAGCAAAAGATAAGGCAGGATAGGAGCCAGTTGCGCAATCGTCAGCTGCATGGCGCCATAAGCGTAGCTACTCTCGTCCACCTGGATACCCAGCGCCGCCAGCATGCTCAACAGGGAAAAATCCAGCGCGACTGCGAAGGTCTGCAACACACCTATCAACAAGGATGCCAGCAAGGCTCCGGTCAGCGATCCCATGCCGCCGACCACGACAATAACAAAGATGATGCTGCCCAAGGCATGCGCCATATTCGGTTCGGTCACGAAGGCATTGCCACCTATCACGCCAGCCAAACCGGCCAGCGCACACCCGCCGCCGAATACCCACATGAATACGCGCGGCACATTGTGCCCCAGCGCTTCAACCATGTGCGGATGCGTCAATGCCGCCTGGATCACCAGACCTATCCGTGTACGCGTCAACAGTAGATAAATCGCCACCAGCATCAGCACCGCAATCAACATCATGAATGCGCGATAGATCGGGAAGGTGGTGGCGTAGAGCCTGAACAGCGAACCCTGCAACTCGGCGGGAATAACATACGGTACCGCAACGCGACCCCACAGCAACTGCACCAGTTCGACGATCACATAGGACAGGCCATACGTAAACAGCAGCTCCGGGATCTGCCCGTATTTATGTACCTTGCGCAGGCCGTAGCGTTCA
>CAYOQL010000001.1:0-48121 GCA_964406085.1 uncultured Herminiimonas sp. | reverse complement strand
GCCAGCACCAGCGCCGGCCAGAAGCCGATCGCAGTACTGATGCTGTAGGCGAAGTAAGCACCGATCATGTAGAAGCTGGCATGCGCAAAATTCAGCACGCCCATCATGCTGAAAATAAGCGTCAAGCCGGAGGAAAGCATGAACAGCAGCAAGCCGTAGCTCAATCCGTTCAGCAATGAGATCAGCGTGAATTCCAAGAAACCGGTTTCCCTGTTTGATTGCGGCGCAGAGGGCGCACCTACTTATTTACGCGCGTGGCGCCAGGCCGGGATTGCGCAAGGCCTGCAATACAAAATCTGCAGCTTTGCCATACTACCCTTGCTGTGCCATTAATTGGGACGTTTCATCCGGCAAGAGGTGGGCTGGGCCGCGACGTAAGCATCAATTTTCTGGTTGGTACGCCAGCCGTAACCGGTGTCTTCCTGATCGAATTTGACGTCGGTATCATTTTTCTTGACCCAGGTCGCGATGTACAAAGGTTGTTGCGCCTGATGATCGGATTTGCGCATGTCGACCTCACCGTTCAGGCTCTTTACTTTCATGCCTTCCATGGCCAACGCGACCTTCAGCGGATCGGTTGAGCCGCTTTCGACGAATGCCTTGCCCATCATCGCCATGATCGTATAGGGCGCAATCGCATAATAGTCATCATTATATTTTTTCTTGAATTGCACAATGATGTCCTTGCCGGCATAGGTTTCGTTATTCAGATTCCAGTTGGCGATGTAGCGAACCCTATCCAGGCCGGCGGCACCCATCGCAGCAGGCACCCCCGTCGTCGCTGCATAATAGGTGTAAAAATTCGCTTTCAGATCCGCATCTTTCGCCGCCTTGATCAACAAAGCCAGATCGGCGCCCCAGTTGGCAGTGATGACGGTGTCTGCACCTGATGCCTTAATCTTGGCAATGTATGGAGAAAAATCCTTTACCTGACCGATAGGATGCAAATCATCCCCGACCATCTGTATGTCCGGCCGTTTGCGAGCGAGGTAAATACGCGAAGTGCGCGAGACTTCCTGTCCCAATGCGTAATTCTGACCGATCACATACACTTTCTTGATGTTCGGATCTTTCGCCATGTACGTGGTGAGCGATTCCATCTTCATTTCGGAATGGGCATCGAAACGGAAATGCCAGAAGCTGCATTTTTCGTTGGTCAATACCGGATCACCGGCTGAGTGATTGAAGAACACGACTTCCTTGCCCGGATTGCGCTCGTTATGCTTGTTAACTGCATCGAGCAGCGCAATCGCAACGCCGGAGCCATTGCCTTGCGTGATGTAGCGATAACCCTGATCGATGGCGGACTTCAACTGAATCAGCGATTCTTGCGGGCTGCCTTTGTTATCGAAACCGACCACTTCCAGCGTGTGGTCTCCGCCCCATTTCTTTTGATTCGCCAACTCGGCGATCGTCTGAAAACTGCGCAAAAGATTTTGTCCGACCGGCGCAAATGGGCCGGACAAAGGATCGATAAAAGCAATCTTCACATTTTCGGCCCGCGCAAGCGGCGCGTATGCACAGGAAAAAGCAGCAGTGACCACCAGTGACAAAGGCAAAGAGAAAGCGCGCAGCAGCATCGTATTTTCTTATAAGCAATAGTAGGCATTTTTATACCATATATATGGTAAGTTTTGTTTCAAAAAATGCATCAAAGAAACTATTTCAGCCCTACCGCATCTGACTTGGTCTTCTCTGTCAAAATACGCCTTTTCATCCTGTGCGTGGTCGAAGCAAAGTATAGGAAATCAATCCATTGTCGTAATTGGAATCAGGCCCGCATCATTCCTCACTCGCGCTTGATCAGATGCGCACTTTGTTCAATCGCTCTTACTCGCAGGTTAGAAATTCAAGGAATTGACATGAACGCCCCACTACCGCCGCAAGCTGGTCAACGCATAGACCAACTGCCGCTTTCCAACTCCTTTGCCGATTTACCGCCGGCGCATTACACGGCGCTGATGCCAACACCGCTACCCAAACCTTATCTGGTATGTGCCAGCGCTTCGGCTGCGGCATTGATCGGTCTGGATATTGCCGATGCCGATGCGGGTGCAGATGCGGCGACTTTCATCGAAATCTTTACCGGCAATCAGATCCTTGCGAACTCCAAGCCTTTGTCTGCGGTGTATTCGGGCCATCAATTTGGCACATGGGCTGGACAGTTGGGGGATGGGCGCGCCATCTTGCTAGGCGATGTCGCTGCGCCTGCTATCGAACCATCTGGTCGCATGGAACTGCAATTGAAAGGTGCCGGCCTGACGCCTTACTCACGCATGGGCGATGGTCGTGCCGTACTGCGCTCATCGATACGCGAATTTCTATGCTCTGAAGCGATGGCGGCCTTGGGCATTCCCACCACGCGCTCCTTATGCGTCACCGGCTCGGACC
Source organism: uncultured Herminiimonas sp. (assembly GCA_964406085.1). Lineage (GTDB taxonomy): Bacteria > Pseudomonadota > Gammaproteobacteria > Burkholderiales > Burkholderiaceae_D > Oxalicibacterium. The sequence continues at coordinate 45,730 of CAYOQL010000001.1, read as the reverse complement.
AGATCGTGATGCGGGAACAGCGTGAAACCGCCGCAGTCGCGACCCGCATGGCGCAAAGTTTCGTGCGCTTCGGCTCGTTCGAACACTGGTTTTACAATGAAAAACACGACGAGCTGAAAACGCTGGCCGACTATGTCCTCGCCAATTTTTATCCGCAATTCAAGACTGCCGACAATCCGTACAAGGCGCTATTGACTGAAGTCACCCTGCGCACCGCACACATGATTGCGCACTGGCAGGCGGTCGGCTTCATGCACGGCGTGATGAATACCGACAATATGTCGATACTCGGCCTGACACTGGACTACGGCCCTTTCGGCTTCATGGAAGCATTCGACGCCACCCACATCTGCAATCACACCGATCAGCAAGGCCGCTACTCGTACGCGCGCCAACCGCAAATCGGTGAATGGAATTGCTATGCGCTGGGCCAGGCATTGCTGCCTTTGATTGGCGAAGTCGAAGAGACCCAAGCCGCCTTGCGCATCTACAAACCTGCGTTTGCCGAAAAATTTCAGGAGTTGATGCGCGCCAAACTAGGCTTGCAAACCAGCCAACCGGATGATGGAAAATTATTCGATGGTCTGTTTGAAGTACTGCACGGCAGTCACGCCGACTTCACCCTGTTCTTCCGTAGTCTGGGCAATGTGAAGATCGATGTCGCTGAGAGTTGGGAAGCGGTACGCGATTTGTTTATAGATCGCCCCGCGTTTGATGTCTGGGCTCAGCAATATATTGCGCGGCTCAAGGCGGAAAACAGCGTAGATGCGCCGCGCAAACTTGCAATGCACGCAGTCAACCCCAAATACGTTTTACGCAATTATCTGGCCCAAATCGCCATCGAAAAAGCGCAAAATAAAGACTTTTCCGAAGTCGCCAAATTATTGCAAGTGTTGGAAAAACCGTTTGACGAACAACCGGAAAACGAGAAATATGCAGCCTTACCGCCCGACTGGGCCAACGACCTGGAAGTGAGTTGTTCATCATGACTGAAAAAGTAATCAAGACCGACGCCGAATGGCGCGCAATGCTGGATGACGAGCAGTACGACGTTACCCGACACGCTGCGACGGAAGCGCCCTACTCCGGCCGCTACTGGGACCATCACGAACACGGCATTTATACTTGCGTGTGCTGCAATACGCCGCTGTTCGCATCCGATACCAAATTCGATTCGGGTTGCGGCTGGCCCAGCTACTTCACGCCACTCAACCCGGCAAACGTGAAGGAAATAGTCGATCGCGGCTACGGCATGATCCGTACCGAAGTCATCTGCAATGTCTGCGATGCTCATCTGGGTCATGTCTTCAACGACGGCCCGCCGCCAACAGGTTTGCGCTATTGCATCAACTCGGCATCGTTGCGCTTCGATGCCACTCCCGACCTGAATGAAGGCACTTCTAAATGAAATTTCTGTTCGACCTTTTTCCAGTCATTCTTTTCTTCGTCGTATTTAAATGGGGTGAAGGCAATGCCGAAGCTGCACAGTCATTCGGCCAGCAATTTCTTGCCGGCCTGGTTTCTGGTGGGCAGGTCACCATCACGCAAGCCCCTATCCTGCTGGCAACCGCTATTGCAATCATCGCTACCATTTTCCAAATCGGTTATCTGCTTTCGCGCAAGAGAAAAGTCGATGGCACCTTGTGGCTCTCGCTGGCCATTATTGTGTTCTTCGGCGGTGCAACGATTTACTTCCACAATGAAACGTTCATCAAGTGGAAGCCTACTGTTCTGTACTGGTGTTTTGCCGCTGCACTGCTGTTCAGCCAGATATTCCTGAAAAAAAACCTGATCCGCACCATGATGGAAAAGCAAATGACATTGCCGGAAGGCGTATGGCGTCGAGTCAATCTGTCCTGGGTTGCCTTTTTCATGACTATGGGCTTGCTGAATCTGTATGTGGCCTTTAATTTTTCCACGGCAAGCTGGGTCAACTTCAAGTTATTCGGCGGCATGGGGTTGATGTTTGCATTCATTATTGTACAAAGTCTGTTGCTGTCAAAACATCTGAAAGAACCGCAATGAGCGATAGAATTGATCGTATCCGTGAGCGGCTCGTTGAAACTTTTGTACCATCGGAATGTCAACTGGTAGACGAGTCAGCATTACATGCAGGGCATGCTGGTGCTGCCTCCGGTGGTGGTCACTATAGACTGCGCATTGTTTCAGATAAATTTGAAAAACAGGGTCGTATACAACGCCATAGGCTGGTGTATGATTGTCTGGATGACATGATGCAAAGAGAAATCCATGCGTTAGCCATTACCGCTTTGGCGCCATCAGAAATCTGACGCGCGCTGTAGTCAATAAAAATAGATCGATTGCCGTACCCTCTAATAAAATACTTCCATTAGGAATTTATATGACTTTCAAACCTGCTCATCTGCTGGTCGCATTATTCGTATCCGCTGCACTGCCTGCGATGGCACAAAATCTGGCTGTCGTGAATGGCAAGCCGGTACCGTCTTCCCGTGCGGATGTGATGGTCAAGCAAATGGTTGCGCAAGGCCAGCAAGACACACCTGAACTGCGCGCCATGATCAAGGATGAATTGATCAACCGCGAAATCCTGATTCAGGAAGCCGACAAACTTGGCCTGGGTACCCATGCCGATGTTAAAAGCCAGGTCGAAATCGCACGTCAATCGATCCTGATCCGCGCACTGGTTGCCGATTACCTGAAAAAGAATCCAGTCAAGGATGCAGACATCAAGGCTGAATACGACCGCTTCCGCGCACAAGCCAGCGACAAGGAATATCACGCTCGCCACATTCTGGTTGAAAAAGAAGAAGATGCAAAAGCCATCATCACCAAACTGAAAGCCGGAGCCAAGTTTGAAGATCTAGCCAAGCAATCGAAAGATCCAGGTTCAGCAGCCAACGGCGGCGATCTGGATTGGGCAGCACCAGCAGCCTTCGTCAAACCTTTCTCTGACGCGATGATTTCCCTGCAAAAAGGCCAGTTGTATGACACACCGGTTAAAACACAATTCGGTTACCACGTGATCCGTCTGGATGACGTACGTGCAGCGAAGATCCCGACACTGGAAGAAGTGACACCGCAAATCAAGGAAGGCCTGCAACAGAAAAAACTGCAAGCGTTCCAACAGCAACTGCGTACCAAAGCGAAGATTCAATAATCTTGCTTGGGACATAAAAAAGGCGCTCCTCGGAGCGCCTTTTTTATTGGCTTTTTGTTTTTGATTTGCTGGTGTTGATGCTTGTATTTCTTCGTGGTCAGTTGCCGGGGGTAGCCCGGCGGCTACTCACTTTTCTTGCTTCGCCAAGAAAAGTAAGCAAAAGAAGGCGACCGCACAGCCGCTGGCCCTTCGGGCTTCCCGTTTGTGCAAATCAAAAAATGGGAAGCGAACGGAACTCGCTTCGCTCAAACAGCGTTCACTTCTTTATCCATTTTTTGCTCCGCACAAACGGCTGCGTCACAGCGGTTTAACTTCCACAGCAGTTCAACAGCATCAGCATTCTCGCGAGCTAAATCGCATGTGACGTTGCCAAGGCAAGCGGTCGTCAGGCGGATAAAGAGCGCAAACTTGTTTGAGCCGAAGGCGAGTTTGTTTGTGCTCCCGACTGATGATCGTTTGACTTGGGTACCCGCAAAGCGGGCAACGGCTTCTGCGTCGCCTTTCTTTGCTTACTTTCTTTGGCGAAGCAAAGAAAGTAAGTGGCTGCCGGGCCACCCCCGGCATTCTAACTATCTACGAAGAAAAAAAAGCATTACAAATAAAAAACACTCACCAATAAAAAATGCCGCCCAGTCATAAACTGAACGGCATTTCCAATTGAGTTGCTTTACTACTGCAAACTGCAATCTATCTGATTAGCCCACCCACTTACGCGCATTACGGAACATCCGCATCCACGGCGAATCCTCGCCCCACGAATCAGGATGATAAGACTGCTGCACAGTACGGAACACGCGTTCTGCATGTGGCATCAAAACCGTAAAGCGGCCATCCGGCGTCGTCACCGATGTAATACCCTCTGGCGAGCCATTCGGGTTGTACGGATAGGTTTCGCTGACGTGACCTTTGTTATCGATAAAGCGCATCGCCACGATAGCCTCGTCGATGTCGCCGGTCAGCGAGAAATCTGCATAACCTTCACCGTGTGCGATGGCGATCGGCGCCTGCGTGCCGCTCATGCCATTGAAGAAGATGGATGGAGAATCCGTCACTTCAACCATCGAGAAGCGCGCCTGGAATTGCTCCGCCTTGTTACGTGTGAACTTTGGCCACGCCTGTGCGCCAGGAATAATCGATTTCAGATTACTCATCATCTGGCAACCATTGCAGATACCCAGGGCAAATGTATCTGCGCGATCAAAGTAGGTTGCGAACTCTTCTGCCAATTGCATATTGAACAGAATGGTTTTTGCCCAGCCTTCGCCGGCGCCCAGCACGTCGCCGTACGAAAAGCCACCGACTGCGATCAGACCTTTGAAATCACTCAAGAACGCACGACCAGAAATCAGATCGCTCATGTGTACATCGACTGCCTCAAAGCCCGACTTGTGCATCACATACGCTGTTTCCACCTGTGAATTGACGCCCTGCTCGCGCAGAATCGCCACGCGTGGACGCGCGCCCTTGGCGATGAATGGGGCAGCGATATCTTCCTTCGGGTCGAAAGTCAGTACGGGCTTGATACCCGGATCGAACTTGTCGAGGATGCGATCGTATTCTGCATCGGCGCAATCCGGATTGTCACGCAAACGTGCAATGCGCCAGCTGGTTTCGCTCCAGAAACGGTGCAAGTCCATGCGCGACTGGCTGTAAATAACTTTCGCATCGCGGGTGAATTCAATTGTTTCGTCATCGCTCAGCTTGCCGATGATGTGACTGCAGGCACCAAGATTGTATTCGCGCAACACGTTCATCACGTCAGACTTTTCAGCTGCACGCACTTGAATCACGGCACCCAGTTCTTCGTTGAACAAGGCGCGCAAGGTCATGTCGTTGCGACGTTCTGCAATCTGGCTGGTCCAGTTTTTCGCATCACCACCATCGCTTGCGTGTTCACCTTCCAGCGTCAGGATATCCAGATTGACAGACAGACCGCTATGACCGGCAAACGCCATTTCGCATAAGGTTGCGAACAGGCCACCGTCTGATCTATCGTGATAGGCGAGCAGTTTCTGTTCCTTGTTCAAGCGCTGAATCGCGTTAAAGAATCCTTTCAGGTCTTCTGCGCTATCAACGTCCGGGGTCTCATTACCGAGTTGCTGCATGACTTGCGTAAAAGCAGATGCGCCTAAACGGTTCTTGCCGCGCCCCAGATCTATTACGATCAATACGGTATCACCCACATCGGTGCGCAGTTGTGGCGTCAGCGATTTACGCACGTCATAGACTGGTGCAAATGCCGATACGATCAGTGAGACCGGTGAGATAACGGCCTTGTCTGCGCCATCGTCCTGCCATGTCGTACGCATGGACAAGGAATCCTTGCCGACCGGGATACTGATGCCCAGAGCCGGGCACAATTCCATGCCGACTGCTTTGACTGTATCGAACAGCGCAGCGTCTTGCCCCGGTTGGCCGCAAGCAGCCATCCAGTTAGCAGACAACTTGATATCGGAGATGTCAGCAATCGGTGCCGCAGCAATGTTGGTCAGCGCCTCGCCCACCGCCATACGGCCGGACGCTGCTGCATTGATGACGGCCAAAGGCGTACGTTCGCCCATTGCCATGGCTTCACCGAGGTAACCTTCAAAACTCATCGCTGTGACGGCGCAATCTGCCACCGGCACTTGCCACGGACCGACCATCTGGTCACGCACCGTGGTACCGCCGACGGTGCGATCACCGATTGTGATCAGGAATGATTTGTCAGCGACCGTAGGCAGGCGCAACACGCGTACCGATGCTTCCAGTAAATCGATGCCGGTCAAATCGACCGCAGGCAAGGTTTGCTCGACGTGGCTGACGTCTCTGTGCATTTTCGGCGGCTTGCCGAGCAAGACATTCATCGGCATATCGACAGGCTCATTGCCATGTTGCGGATCGAGCACCTTCAGTTGACGCTCTTCGGTCGCGGTACCGACGACAGCAAACAGGCAGCGCTCGCGTTTGCACAGGTATTCGAATTGCGGCAGGCTTTCCGGCGCAATCGCAAGAACATAACGTTCCTGCGATTCATTGCTCCAGATTTCCTTAGGCGCCATGCCGCTTTCTTCCAGCGGAACTGCGCGTAAATCAAAGATCGCGCCGCGTTTTGCGTCGTTGGTGATTTCCGGGAAGGCATTCGACAAACCACCGGCACCTACGTCATGTATCGACAGAATGGGATTGTCATCCTGCATGGCCCAGCATGCATTGATGACTTCCTGTGCCCTGCGTTCCATTTCCGGATTGCCGCGTTGTACAGAATCGAAATCCAGATCCGCAGTATTCGCTCCGGTCGCCATCGACGAAGCGGCGCTACCGCCCATGCCGATGCGCATCCCCGGACCGCCCAACTGGATCAACAAGCTGCCGACCGGCAGATCGTGCTTCTTCGTATGTTTAGCAGAAATGCTGCCGATACCGCCGGCGATCATGATCGGCTTGTGATAGCCGTTGACCGAACCTGCCACGTTTTGTTCGTAGGTACGGAAATAACCGCCTAGATTCGGACGGCCAAATTCATTGTTGAACGAAGCCGCACCGATAGGACCGTCGATCATGATCTGCAAAGCAGATGCAATGCGATCAGGTTTGCCGTACACATTGGATTCTGAATCTTCTGTAATCGCGACGGTGACATCGTTAGCGTTTTCCCACTGCTGCACCGCATCCGGCAACATCAGATTGGAAACCGTAAACCCGCTCAAGCCAGCCTTCGGCTTGGCGCCGCGACCAGTTGCGCCTTCATCGCGAATTTCACCGCCGGCTCCCGTCGAAGCGCCAGGGAATGGCGAGATCGCAGTCGGGTGATTATGCGTTTCGACCTTCATCAGAATATGCGTCAACTCTTCCGATGCTTGATACACGTTGCCGCTGGCTGCGCCGCGTGGATAGAAACGCGAAACGGTCGCACCTTCAATCACCGAGGAGTTGTCGCTGTACGCAACCACGGTACCGCGCGGGGCCAGTTGGTGCGTGTTCTTGATCATGGCGAACAGGGATTTATCCTGCCTCACGCCGTCTATCGTCCAGTCGGCATTGAAGATTTTATGGCGGCAGTGTTCGCTGTTTGCCTGTGCAAACATCATCAACTCGACGTCGGTCGGGTTGCGCTTGGCCGTGGTGAATGCGGCCAGCAGATAATCGATTTCATCTTCAGACAAGGCCAGGCCGAGTTCGGTATTGGCATTTACCAATGCGTCTTTGCCGCCTTGCGCGATATCGATGAATGCCAATGGCTTGGCTTCGAGTTCGCCAAACAGGCCGGCCGCTTTTTCGGCGCTGCGCAACACCATTTCCGTCATGCGATCGTGCAGCAAAGCCTGTACGGCAGCGATGCCTTCGTCTGATAATTTTTTAACGCCACCGAGCAAACCTGATTTCAGGTGCACGACGTACAGGATGCCGCGTTCGATGCGGCGGATATCCGTCATGCCGCAATTGTGCGCAATATCGGTGGCCTTGCTGGCCCATGGCGAAATCGTGCCGAAGCGCGGGATCACTACGAATTCTTCGCCTTCGATCTTGCCGTCAAATGGCTCACCGTAAGTCAGCAAACCAGCCAGGCGCTTGACATCGTCAGGAGCGATAGCCGCAGCAGAATCGACAAAATGCATATATCGTCCGGTAATGCTGACGATTGCATGATCGATTTCTTGCAGTTGCAGTAAGAGGCGTTCGGTACGAAAAGCAGACAGGGCGTTGGAACCTGGCAAAATCAGCATGGCGAGAAGGTAGTTGATGCAGAAAAGCAGAGTAAATCCGCTGCCGTCCCGCGAGTTAAATCAGAAAGCGTGATTATACCGCGACAGAGCCCATTTAACTGCCGGGTAACTGTCTAAAAACTGCCTGAACGACGAGGATTACTGTGCTCGAAATGCATAAGGGACGCATTTTCATGCGCCCCTTATTGATCCGTACAGCTCATTCAGAGCGGGTACAGCCTGCTTGGGATCAATTCCACCTGCCGCCACGGCCACCCAGGCTAAAGCGCCCAGCCCCCAGGAAAGCCAGTGCCAGCGCCGTCACCAGGAACATGCCTTGCAGTTCCAGCGCCCAGCCGCCCTGCTCGTTCAGCGATCCCAACTGTTTCATATGCACGAGGAAAATCGCAAAAGCCATATTGCCGGCGATGATCAATGCTGCCGGCCGTGACCAGAAGCCGACAATTAACAGGATAGGCGCGAGGACCTCGCCCACATAGACGAGATAAGCCAGTTGCGACGGCAAGCCAGCCGCCTTTACCGAAGCAATAATAAATGCCGGACCGGCAATGATCTTTGCGATGCCGTGTAACAGAATCAATATCCCTAGCACTAGCCGCAAAAGGAGCTTTCCTAAGTCATCAGTATTTTGCATAACGTTCATCCTTGATTGATAGTGTTTGGTAAACCACCCTGCCGTGCCGATGGCTTCCGGCCGATTTTGTTGGCAGATACATAATACGCCGGTTAATGCAAAAGCGGATACGACCAGCGCAAAGCTGACTAAGTAGTCATTCGCCCAATAATTCGGCAATGACTTGCCAGCCCTCTATGTGTTCCGAAATCACTTTGACGATCACGATGATCGGAATCCCGAGCAGCATGCCCCAAACGCCCCACAGCCATGTCCAGAACAGCAGCGACACAAAGACTGCCACCGTGTTCATCCTTGCAATGCGTCCCGTCATCCAGGTCGTCACGAATGTGCCCACGATGGTGGCAATCGCCAGCGTGGCACCGGTAACTGCCAGCACCGAAGCAAAGGTTCCGAACTGCATGAAAGCGGATACGCCTGTCGCCGCCACAATCAGCAACGGGCCAAAATAAGGAATGATGTGCAGAAAGCCGGCAGCGACTGCCCACGCCCCCGCATTTTCAAGACCGATCCAGCGCAGCGCAATCCACATCAGCAAGCCGAAAATGACATTGGTGATCAACATCATCAACATGTAATTCTGAATAGACGTATTGATCGCATCCAGAATATGCACGGTAATTTTTCGCGATGAGAGCGAATGGCCACTGATCTTTACCAGCTTGCGCTTGAACATGTCACCGGACAGCAAAAAGAAAAACACCAGGAAAATCACCATCAAGGCCTGGCTTACGAACGCGACGATCCCTATCGAGCCCGACCACAACCATTGGCTTAAATTAAATACCGATTGTTCGGTGCTGCTGCTTTTTACCATCGGCCGTGCCCCGGTCGCCTGATTGGTTGCTTTTTCAATTTCAGTCGCTGCAACCTGCATTTGCTGGATAGTACTGGTTTGATCGCGTTGCAACTGCTTGATAGAACGCGACAATTTTTGCGTCGCCGTTGGCAAACTGATCAATATCGAATTGAATTCATCGCGCAGATTATTCGCTGTCCACAAGGCGCTGGTTAATATCGTCGTGATTACCACCACGGTCCCGATCACCCTTGGAATACGTACACGTTCAAGGCGAACCACCAATGGATTCAAGGTATAGGCAAGGAAGATACCAAACACCAGTGGAATGAAGAATTTATGCGCTGCCGATAGCGCAAATACAAATGCCACGCCGGCCAGAATGGTCAGCGCCACACCACGCGCATTGACTGGTATATGGATGCGCTCCATCTCTGCGGCACCTGAAGGTACGGGAAACTTCAGCTCGTCCGGCACTACCAAGTCATCTTGTTGATCTGTTTTATTATTATTCATGATTGTGTGCCTGAAAAATTGATCGCCGTAGTACAAGCACCGTAGGTGCTAATAGAATAAAACGTGCAGCGATTGTCCCATAGGCACCTCTATAAATCATCGTAATTCACACGACAAATCCTATCGATGTATCTATGTGCGCTAACGTACAGATGGACAATCGGACGCAGGGCTAGACTGCGAGCAAGCTGATTGCAAATCTGCTGGATTGCTGCGATCGCTATTTTTATCGCTGTATATACATACAATACCGGCGTAACTTGCCGGCGATAAAAATAGAGCTTAAAGTTGCTATAAGCAAGCATTCCATAATGAACCATAACTCGAAAGGAAATTGCGATGCTCTATACCATTGCAGTCGTACTTGTAATCCTGTGGCTGGTCGGTCTGGTCAGTTCTTATACCATCGGCGGTTTCATCCATATTCTGCTGGTGATTGCCATCGTGATTATCCTGTTGCGTATCATTAGCGGCCGCAAGCCCTTGTGACGATAGATGCCCAGTCGGCCGATTACTTGGCTGACTTGTTTAAAAACCGTGCCCCAGGCACGGTTTTTTTATTGGTGCATCGACATTAACTAACGCGAATTTACCCTGGCATGAACCCAAGCTATCGCATCCATGCAACGTATTCGCAATTTCACCTCGTTGTGCTGGCGTATTGATAGGCCTGCTTGGTAACATGGCGAGCTAATTTCGGGAAGGGTAGAAGTAATGCAAGTAGCAGTTGTTGGTGCGGGTGTAATTGGTGTCTGTACTGCCTATTTTTTAGCTGAAGCAGGACACGAAGTCGTCGTCATCGAACGTCGCAACAATGTGGCGGAAGAAGCCAGCTTTGGCGACTCCGGCATACTCGCCCCTTCCAGCATCGCACCTTGGGCAGCGCCGGGCGTGCCGCAATCCTTTTCCTCTTATCTGCTGAAAGCAGAAGCGCCCTTATTCTTCAATCGTGTACTCGATCCGTCGCTGTGGCGCTGGATGCGTCGCTGGTTGAAGGAATCCGATATGGCGCGCTATCAAATCAATCGCGAACGCATGCAACGCATTGCTTTCTATAGCAGCGACATCATGCAGCAACTACGCGACCGGCATCAGCTGGATTACGAACAGGCCGCAGGCTATCTTCAATTGTTCCGTTCAGAACGCGACCTGCAACTCGCGAAACCCGGCATCGATTTTCTGACTGCGAATGGCATTCGGCATGACTTGCCGGATGCGGATGCATTGCGGGCCATCGAGCCCGCGCTCAATACCAATACGCCGCTGGCCGGCAGCCTGCATCTGCCGGCAGATGAATCCGGCAACTGCCCATTGTTTACCCGCCAGATTCGTCAGCTTGCGCAAGCGATGGGCGTGGAGTTTCATTTTGCCAGCAACGTCAAATCGATACGCCAGATCGCGCGCGGCGTGGATATTCGGATTGACGATTACAGCTATTCTGCAGACAAAGTGGTGCTTGCAAGCGGAGCCGACAGCGCCAAACTCCTCGCACCGATGGGCGTGCATTTGCCCGTTTATCCGGTAAAAAGCTATTCGGCTACAGCGGCGATACGCAACTTTGAATCCGCGCCGGTCGCCGCGGTCTTCGATGAGGCATACAAGGTGGCGATCACGCGCATGGGCAATCGCATACGCATAGCTGGCACTGCGGAATTAGGCGCACGCACACAGGAACTGCGCCAGGCCGCAGTGAACACCTTGCTGAAGGTGGGCTATGACTGGTTCCCGGATGCCTGTAATTTCAATACAGCTTCATTCTGGTCCGGCACCAGCCTGATGATGCCGGACGGCCCGCCGGTACTGGGCGCAACGCCAGTCAGAAATGTATACGTCAACATCGGCCACGGTGCAACGGGCTGGGCCATGGCAGCCGGCTCGGGCAAAGTGGTGGCCGATATCGTTTCTGATCACACGCCGGATATCGATCTGGATGGCTTGACGCCGATGCGCTTTGGCTGATTGCCGCCAGTCAACGCTACATTTTTCTCAAACCGCATGCTGTTTGCAGTACGACTGATCGAAGTGAAAGCGATTGGACTAGAATCAAGATAATTTGTGATTGCCGCCTGCTTTCACATGCTTTCTGATTGCGCCATCCGATGCCCAGCAGCCTCACGCTTTATACAGTCGCAGACATTCGCCAAATCGAACACGCGGCGTTCGCAACCTACCCGTCTTATGCGCTGATGCAGCGCGCAGGGACCGCAGCGGCCGACTATGCGCGGCAATTGCTGGCAGATCATGATGGCAGCGCAGCGATACTGGTCCTGGTAGGCCCCGGCAATAATGGCGGCGATGCGCTAGAGGCCGCAAGTCAGTTGGCGAACTCCGGCTGGGATGTGGCGATCCATTTTTCCTGTGACCCGGCTCGCCTGCCGGCGGATGCGCAACAGGCCTTGTTGCGCGCACAGGGCAGTCCTGCGCATGTGATCCACCACGTTCTTCCCGCGCATGGCGATTGGGCACTGGTCATCGATGGCCTGTTCGGCATCGGGCTCACCCGTCCGATTACTGGCGACATCGCCAGCCTCATCGAACATATCAATATTCTGCACTGCCCTGTGCTCGCACTCGATGTCCCCAGCGGGCTGAACGCCGATACCGGCATGATTGTCGGCGCCCACGGCACTATTCCAAATGGCAAGGCCGCTGCAATCCGGGCGACGCATACGATCACCTTTATCGGCAACAAAGCAGGATTGCATACCTGTGATGGCCGCGACTATGCGGGCCAGGTGCAGGTCAGCGATCTGGGGCTGGAACCGAATTTATATCCGCCATCGTCGTCCCAATTGAATCATGTTGAATTGTTTGCAAACGCGCTGCAACACAGACGACACAATTCACACAAAGGCAGTTACGGCGATGTCAGCGTGCTTGGCGGTGCGCACGGGATGGTTGGCGCCGCAGTACTTGCTGCGCGAACCGCCGCAAAATCTGGTGCGGGCCGCGTATTCATTGCGAGCATAGACGAAGCATTGAACTACGACAGCGCACAACCCGAACTTATGTGTCGACTGGCCACCGACTTCGACTTCAACAGCGCGACGATTGTGGCAGGACCAGGACTGGGAACGTCGCAGAATGCCCACGACTTTCTGCTCAAGGCGCTGGCCGCAAATATGCCGCTGGTAGTGGATGCCGATGCCTTGAATCTGATTGCAGCCGAAAGCAGCCTGCAACAAAAATTAGTATCGCGCAAAGCCATCTCGCTCTTCACGCCCCACCCTTTGGAAGCAGCACGCCTGCTCGGAATTGCAAGCTCGCGCATACAGGCAGATCGTTTGGCGGCAGCGCGAGCGATTGCAAAAAAATTCAATGCCGTGACGATACTGAAAGGTTCCGGCTCAGTCATTGCTGCACCGGACGGTGCAATCGTGATCAACACAACAGGTAACCCGGCACTGGCGACTGCCGGTGCGGGTGATGTGTTGTCGGGCTTGTGCGGAGCCCTGCTGGCACAGAAATGGCCAGTGTGGGAAGCTGCGCTGGCCGCCGTCTGGTTGCACGGCAAGGCGGCGGACAATCTGGTGGCAAGCGGTATCGGGCCCATCGGTGTCACCGCAAGCGAGTTGATTCCTGAAATACGTGCCGTACTGAATCAGCTCGTATCAAGACCGCACTCGCCGCAGTAGCCGCGGCAACAATCATTGCGACAAAACAATCACCTTCTATACAAGACGACCCGCAGCAATCGTGATGGTGCGTTTGCACAACGCGGCAATCGATGGATCATGCGTCACCAATACCAAAGTCGACTTGCGCTCCTGATTCAATTCGAACATCAACTTGATCACCGATTCGCCAGTCGCGGCATCCAGACTGCCGGTAGGTTCATCGGCAAACAGTAATGGTGGCTCACTGACAAAGGCGCGCGCCAATGCAACGCGCTGCTGCTCGCCGCCCGACAAATACTTCGGATAATGCTTCAAGCGACTGGACAAGCCCACGCGTGCCAGCATTGCTTCAGCTTTCTCGCGCGCCTTGCCATCATTACGCAATTCAAGCGGCAACATGACGTTTTCCACTGCATTCAAATGTCCCAGCAATTGAAACGACTGGAACACAAAACCAAGCTTTTCCTTGCGCAAACGGGCACGTCCATCCTCATCGAGCGCGAAGATATCCACGTTGTCCAGTTTGACCGTTCCATCGGATGGGGTATCCAGTCCAGCCAGCAAACCGAGCAGGGTTGACTTGCCAGAACCCGATGCGCCGACGATGGCCAGCGTATCTCCCGCTTGCACGGTAAAATCAACCGCTTGCAGGATGGTCAGCTCACCCGTCGCATCGGCCACGCGTTTAGTCAGATTGATTGCTTCGATTGCAGGATAAACAGTAGAGGATTCAGGCATGCGGATAGATTTCAGATTTTTGTATCAGGTGGGAAAAGGATTAAGGACGACATTGCACGCGGTGATGTTGGCTGCCTTGATGTCGTTTGGAACGAGTGCTTATTCTGCATCAAAAACCATACTCGTGCTCGGCGACAGTCTGTCCGCCGAATACGGGCTGGTCCGCGGCGAAGGCTGGGTCACTCTTTTGCAGAAAAAACTGGAGGCAGAAAAAATTGTTGCCCCCATCGTCAATGCCAGCATCAGTGGTGAAACTACCAGCGGCGGAAAAGCAAGGCTGCCGACCTTGCTCACAAAGCATCAACCTGCAATTGTGATCATCGAACTCGGTGCCAACGATGCGCTACGCGGTTTGTCACTCACCGCCACGCAGGAGAATTTGCGCAGCATGATCCAAAGCGCAAAGGGTGCGAAAGCAAAAGTGCTATTGGTGGGCATGCAGATACCGCCTAATTACGGAGGTGATTACACCAAACAATTTGCCGCCCTCTTCCCCAAGCTGGCCAAGGAAAACAAGACTGCGCTCGTCCCCTTCATGCTGCAAGGCGTGGCTGAAAAACCTGAGCTGTTTCAAGCAGATCGTATTCATCCGAGTGCCGCGGCGCATCCCAGAATACTCAACAATATCTGGCCGCAACTGAAGCCATTGATTAACACCTTAAAATGAAAAAAGCCGCTAGTGATTAGCGGCTTTTTTATTCCCCAACATCTTCCGGATTATTCTGCGGTCTCGGATTTGGCAGCGAGCGGCTTCACAATCTTCACTTTAGCCTTTTTCTTCAAGGCCTCAATATAAGCGTGTGTTTCCTGCTGAGCTAATGCTGCGGCAATCTGTTGATGCTCGGCCTGACGCTTGGCACTATCGATATTGGTCGGCTGCACAACGCGCACCACTCTCAATACAGCATACCCTTGCGGCGCCTCCAAACCGGCATAAGAAGGCAACTTGCTGGTGTCTGCCTTCATCACTGCCAAAAATACTGCAGGATTCAGGCCCTGGCTTTTCGCACGCGAAACGGTTTGCGTTGCGGAGAAACCAGTCGCATCATCCTTCTCTTTCAAGGCAGCCAGTTTCGCTTCGCCAGCCTTTTTCGCCAATGCGTGCGCTTCAATTTGAACCACACGTTCCTTCACCAAGGCCTTAACTTCATCAAAAGGACGTTTGGTCGCTGGCTTGTATTCAACAACACGGCCTGCTATCAACGTGTTCGGAGCAACTTCTACTGCTTCTGTATTGCGTTTGTTTTTCAGTGATTCATCCGAGAACAAAGCTGTCAGGAATTTTTGATTATTGTAAGGAGCGGTCGGTGCCACAGCAGGATTCACCTGACGAGTCAACGTACCGGTCGTTTCAATTTTCAACTTCAGTTTGTCTGCAACCTCTTTCAAACTATCTGCCTGCTCGTAGACCGTGTTGTTAAACACATCTGCCGTTTCCGTGTATTTCTTGCCGACCAATTGCTTTCTGATGTCGTTGGCAATTTCACTTTTTACTTGTTCCAGCGGCTTGACCGCGGCAGGTTTGATCGCAGTGACCTTGATGATATGGAAACCGTAATCCGATTGCACCAGATCGCTGACTTCATCCTGCTTCAACTTGAAGGCAGCATCTTCAAATGGCTTGACCATCGAACCCTTGCCGAAAAATCCAAGATCGCCACCGCGTTCTGCAGAGCCGGTATCAACCGAATTTTCCTTGGCCAATTTGGCAAATTCCTGCGGATTCTTGCGTAGCGAAGCCAGCAGTTTTTCTGCCTTGGCCTTGGCCGCAGCCTTATCTGCATCGGATGCATCTTTATTCACGCCAATCAGAATATGACTGGCGCGACGCTGTTCTTCGGTACCGTACTGTTTTGTGTTTTGTTCGTAATACGATTTGATGTCGGCATCGCTGACATTGATTTGTGCCGCCAGCGCATCCGCAGTCAATACGACATATTCCGCTTTAACCTGCTCAGGCAGATCAAACTGATTACTCTTTTCGTAATACGACTTGAGCATGTCGTCGCTTACTTTGACCTGCGCTACATAATCCGATGCGCGGAACGCCAATTGCTGCACTTCGCGCTCTTGCTCGCCCAACTCCGACAAGCGCTTAGCCAATGAGTCTGGCGCAAACGCAGTACTTTGAATTGCCGCATTAACTTGCTGCGACGTCAGATCCTGGCGCAGACGTGCTTCATAGGAAGTTGGCGTCATGCCTTGCGCAGCAAGAATGGATTTGTAGCGCTCGACGTCGAACTTGCCGTCGGCAGTCGTCAAGCCGCCCATATTGATAATGGTTTGCTGCAGGGATTGATCAGACACAAAGAGTTTGTTTTGTTTGGCTTCGGCTGCGAGCACGCGTTGAGCAATCAGGTTATTCAAAATTTCCTGTTTGGCTTCTGGCGTATCAAACATTTTTGCGTCGAACTGTTCGCCGAACATTTGACGAAAACGTTCCATCTGTTCGCGTTGCGCCGCATCCCATTCAGGTTGCGTAATAGTTTGATCACCGACCTTCGCCACTGTATTGGAAGCGTCGCCCATGCTGGTATAGCTTTCCAGTCCGACGAAGGCGAACGAAGGCAAAATAATCAACAGCAGTACAAACTGCATCAGGCGTCGATGGGTGCGGATAAATTCGAACATGGCTAACCAATCACAAACAGATTATTACGTCGCATATGAAAAAAGGCGAACTCTCGTTCGCCTTTTTTGCTTTTTTGGCGGAGTGGACGGGACTCGAACCCGCGACCCCCGGCGTGACAGGCCGGTATTCTAACCAGCTGAACTACCACTCCTAAACTACTTGATGATTATTTGCGAGTTTGACTGATGGTGGGTGCTGACGGGGTCGAACCGCCGACCTACGCCTTGTAAGGGCGCCGCTCTACCAACTGAGCTAAGCACCCGACTGCGCATATTTCCCGCACTTGCTTAATTCAGCCAAACATACAGCGTTGTCACCACGCCGCAAAGGAATTATTTTACAGCATGTTGAAGCAATTTGCACCAGCAAATTGCGTTCAGCAATGATTAATTAACGGCGTCTTTCAGAGCCTTGCCTGGTTTGAATTTAGGCACTTTGGCTGCTTTGATTTTAATCGCTTCGCCTGTGCGTGGATTTCTACCTGTGCGTGCTGCACGCTTGCCTACAGAGAATGTACCGAAACCAACCAGGGTTACTGTTCCACTTTTCTTCAAAGTTGTTTTGACTGCAACGATAACCGCATCAAGCGCGCGCGTTGCAGCAGCTTTGGAAATGTCGGCGGAACCAGCAATGTGGTCAATCAATTCTGTCTTATTCACTAACGTCCCCTCACAAAGGTTGAAAGCCGCATCATCATGCTCGCCGGGATCAGCAAGACGAGGATGCGGTCGCAGAAAAATCTGCAGCAGGTATTAAACAAGCCGCAAAGCCTTGTGTCAAGCGCTTTGCGGCGTTTCCCTCTATGAAAACAGGTCTTTCATGTTCGAATTTCCATGTGCTTGTGCAGCATTCATTTTTTAAACGAAAAAAAGCGCTCCGTAGAGCGCTTTCTTAGCAGCAGACAACTCTTAGTGTTTCACAACCCCAGAATCAGATGGTTCGGCTGGTTTGGCAACCGCAGCTTCCACCACTGCAGCCTCCTCATCTGTCAATGCAACTGGTGCACGCTCTAGGGCAATCTCAAGCACTTTATCGATCCAGCGTACCGGCACGATCTCCAACTTGTTTTTTACATTGTCGGGAATCTCTGCCAGATCCTTCACATTTTGCTCTGGTATCAAAACAGTCTTGATACCGCCACGATGCGCTGCCAGCAGTTTTTCCTTCAAGCCACCAATTGGCAGAACTTCTCCGCGCAAAGTGATTTCACCTGTCATCGCAACGTCGGCACGGACTGGAATACCGGTAAAGACCGACACCATCGCAAGCGTCATCGCAACACCGGCCGACGGCCCGTCTTTCGGCGTCGCACCTTCAGGTACGTGAATATGGATATCACTCTTTTCGAAAATGTCAGCTTTGATGCCGAGCTTTTTCGCACGACTGCGCACAACCGTGCGCGCCGCTTCAATTGATTCCTTCATCACATCGCCCAAAGTACCGGTGCGAATGATGCCACCCTTGCCCGGCATGCTCATGGCTTCGATAGTCAGCAAATCACCACCGACTTCAGTCCACGCCAGACCGACAACTTGACCAATTTGATTTTCTTTTTCAGCTACACCGAAATCAAATTGACGCACGCCCAGGAACTTGTCGAGATTTTTTGACGTGACAGCCACTTTTTTATCCTGCTTTTTAAGCAGCAACATTTTCACGACCTTGCGGCAAATCTTCGAAATTTCACGTTCCAGCGAGCGCACGCCAGCTTCACGCGTGTAGTAACGGATGATGTCGCGAATCGCTGATTCAGCCACGCTGATCTCGCCTTCTTTCAGACCATTGTTCTTGATCTGTTTCGGCAACAAGTAGCGCTGCGCAATACTGGTTTTTTCATCTTCGGTATAACCCGACAGACGAATTACTTCCATACGATCCAGTAATGCAGGCGGAATGTTGTACGAGTTTGACGTCGCTACGAACATAACATCAGACAAATCGAAATCGACCTCAACATAATGATCCGAGAACGTATGATTTTGCTCTGGGTCCAGCACCTCGAGCAGCGCAGAAGAAGGATCGCCACGGAAGTCGGCACCCATCTTGTCGATTTCATCGAGCAGGAATAATGGATTGCGTACGCCGGCCTTGGACATGCTTTGCAAAATCTTGCCTGGCATCGAACCAATATAGGTACGACGATGGCCGCGTATCTCGGCTTCATCGCGCACGCCACCTAAAGCCATGCGAATGAACTTTCGGTTAGTCGCACGCGCAATCGATTGACCGAGCGAGGTTTTACCCACACCTGGAGGACCAACGAAGCACAAAATCGGCGCCTTCAGTTTGTCGACACGTTGTTGTACGGCGAGGTATTCCAGTATGCGTTCTTTTACCTTGTCGAGACCATAGTGATCATCTTCCAATACTTTTTCAGCATTGCTCAGATCGTTGTTCACTTTGGATTTTTTCTTCCAAGGCAAACCGACAAGGGTATCAATATAGTTACGCACAACTGTTGCTTCAGCTGACATCGGCGACATCAGCTTCAGTTTTTTCAACTCATTTTGAGCTTTGGCAAGAGCCTCTTTTGGCATCTTGGCCAACAGCACTTTTTTCTCGAGTTCTTCGAAATCAGCGCCCTCTTCGCCCTCACCTAATTCTTTTTGAATCGCTTTGACTTGCTCGTTCAAATAATATTCGCGCTGCGACTTTTCCATCTGGCGTTTGACGCGGCCACGGATACGCTTCTCGACTTGCAAAATATCGAGCTCGCCTTCCAGTTGACCCAGCAGATGTTCGTAGCGCTTAGAGACGTTGAAAATTTCCAGAATGACTTGCTTCTGCTCCAGCTTCAGTGGCAAATGTGCTGCAATGGTGTCGGCCAGACGACCAGCATCATCGATTCCTGCCAATGAGGTCAGAATTTCAGGTGGAATTTTTTTGTTCAGTTTGACGTACTGGTCGAACTGCTGAACGATCGCGCGACGCATCGCTTCGACTTCAGATTCTTCGCCCGCTTCAGATTCGATCGGCGTCAAATCGGCCACGAAGTGTGTGTCGAGTTCGCTGATGTGATGAATGCGCGCGCGCTGTGCACCTTCGACGAGTACCTTGACGGTTCCATCCGGCAGCTTCAGCATTTGCAAAATATTGGCGATACAACCGATTTCATATATGTCATCGGCGGACGGTTCGTCCTTGGCAGCGGCCTTTTGCGCAGCAAGCATGATGCTCTTGCCTTGCTCCATCGCAGCTTCGAGTGCCTTGATGGACTTTGGACGACCGACGAACAGAGGGATCACCATGTGCGGGAAGACAACGACATCGCGCAACGGCAATAGCGGTAGTTGGGTTTGTTCAGTGGAAATAGTAGTCGTCATGGCGAGCCTTATCGATAAACATGTTGATGATGTTGGCGCTAACGGCCAAAACACAAGCCCGGACAGCAACAAAAATCAGCCTGAAAAACAAGAAAAGCCACCCGCGAAGTTGTCTTCGAAGTGGCTTTACGATGTAAGCCTGAATGATCTCTGCTAACTTTATTGTACTGCGTTTTAAATTAAAAACAGGCTCAAAAGAGCCTGTTTTTTGATATTTCCTACTGTATTTAGCAGATATTTACTATTTTGCGCCTGATACCTTGGGTTGCTCATGGTAGATCAGCAATGGTTTCGCACCATTGGTAATCGTACCTTCGTCAATGACCACCTTGGAAACATTTTGCTCGTTAGGCAATTCATACATAACGTCAAGCAATGCGTGTTCCAGAATTGAACGCAAACCGCGCGCTCCGGTCTTGCGGACAATTGCTTTCTTGGCGATCGCTTGCAAGGCAGCAGGACGAATTTCCAACTCTGCGCCTTCCATTTGCAATAATTTGGAATATTGCTTGATCAACGCATTTTTTGGCTCGAGCAAGATCTGGATCAGCGCCTCTTCATCCAGTTCCCGCAAGGTGGCTACGACTGGCAAGCGGCCTACTAATTCAGGAATCAGACCGAACTTGATCAAATCTTCTGGTTCGGTATCCAGCATGACTTGACTTGCCGTACGCTCTTCACGACTCTTCACGGTAGCCGAGAAGCCGATACCGCTCTTCTCTGAACGCTCGGAAATGATTCTGGCCAAACCATCGAACGCACCACCGCAAATGAACATGATATTGGTGGTATCAATCTGCACGAAATCCTGGTTAGGATGCTTGCGACCGCCTTGTGGTGGCACCGAAGCCATCGTTCCCTCGATCAGCTTCAGCAAAGCCTGTTGTACGCCTTCGCCGGAAACGTCGCGGGTAATCGAAGGGTTGTCTGACTTGCGTGAAATCTTGTCGATTTCATCGATATAGACAATCCCTTTTTGTGCGCGTTCGACTTCATAGTTACAGTTTTGCAGCAACTTTTGAATGATGTTTTCTACGTCTTCACCAACATAACCCGCTTCCGTCAGCGTGGTAGCGTCGGCAATGACGAAAGGCACGTCCAGCGTACGGGCCAGTGTTTGTGCCAGCAATGTTTTACCGGAACCGGTTGGACCGACCAGCAGAATATTGCTCTTCGCCAGTTCGACGTCGTCTTTTTTACCCAGATGCTTCAGGCGTTTGTAGTGGTTATAAACCGCTACCGACAAAATACGCTTGGCTGAATTTTGACCAATCACATATTGATCCAGCAATTCGCACAATTCCTGCGGTGTAGGCAAATCCGTACGTGGGCCACTGCCCAATGTCTCTACACTGGAAGCCTCATCACGAATGATGTCGTTGCACAAGTCGATACACTCATCGCAAATGAACACTGATGGTCCTGCAATGAGTTTTTTAACCTCGTGTTGGCTCTTGCCGCAAAAGGAGCAATAGAGCAGTTTTTCGCCGCTTGAGGATTTTTTCTCTGACATGGTGCGCGTTATCTATGATTGTTACAGATTGATCTTAACTGCAGATTGATATTACCTGCGAATTACAGATTCGTCACGTCGTGCACGAAAAGCAACGCACACAACGAAGATCACAATGTAAAACGCCCGAACGTTGAAGCGCCCGGGCGTCACTTTGTACAGCAAATATATATCTATCAGCCGCGTGTTGCCAAAACACTATCAATCATGCCGTATTCGACAGCCGCGTCCGCGGACATGAAGTTATCGCGGTCAGTATCTTTGCTGATTTCTTCAATCGATTTACCGGTTCTTTCAGCAAGAATCGCATTCAGACGTTCACGCAGATACAGAATTTCGCGAGCCTGGATTTCGATATCCGAAGCTTGACCTTGTGCGCCGCCCAGTGGCTGATGAATCATGATGCGCGAATTAGGCAGGGAGAAACGTTTGCCTTTTTCACCAGCAGCCAAC
The DNA here is from genome assembly GCA_964406085.1 of uncultured Herminiimonas sp. Lineage (GTDB taxonomy): Bacteria > Pseudomonadota > Gammaproteobacteria > Burkholderiales > Burkholderiaceae_D > Oxalicibacterium. Next base: position 23,660 of record CAYOQL010000001.1, on the reverse strand, counting down.
AGGAAAGCACCCATCGATGCAGCCAGACCGGTACACAGCGTCGATACATTCGGTTTAATGAATTGCATCGTATCGAAAATCGCCATGCCTGCCGAAACAGAACCGCCTGGCGAATTGATATACAGCGAGATGTCCTTGTCCGGATTTTCGCTTTCAAGGAACAGCAACTGCGCAACAATCAGATTAGCCGAATGGTCATTAACCGGTCCGACTAAAAAGATAATGCGCTCTTTCAACAAACGCGAATAAATATCGTACGCGCGTTCGCCACGACCGCTCTGTTCGATCACCATCGGGACCATACCGAGCATTTCGGTATCAAGAGCGGAAGTACGAGTCATGCTAGTGGTCATGTGCTTTCCTTATGGAGCGCACAAAGCGATTAGCCTTGTGCGTTATTGCCCATCAATTCATCGAACGCAACCGACTTGTCGGTTACTTTGGATTTACCCAACACGTAATTGACGACGTTTTCTTCCAATACAAGAGCTTCTACTTCGCCCAAACGATTACGGTCGCTGAAATAATACTTCAGAACCTGAGTTGGGTCTTCGTAGCTCTGTGCGAACTCTTCAACTTGCGCTTTGACTTGTTCCGGTTTTGCTTGCAGGTCGTTCGCTTTGACGACTTCCGCCAGGATCAAGCCCAAACGCACGCGACGCTCTGCTTGCTCGGTGAACAATTCAGCCGGGAAAGGCAAATCGCTGACTTTCATGCCGCGCTGTGTCATGTCTTGACGGGTCGATTCCATCAAACGCTGGGTTTCTTGTTCGATCAGCACTTTAGGAACATCGAATTCGCTGATCTTGATCAACGCATCCATGACGCTGTCTTTGGTACGCGCTTTTACGCGGTTGCTGACTTCACGTTCCAGGTTTTGTTTGACGTCTGCACGCATTTTGGTCAGATCGCCGTCTTCGATACCCAGCGATTTTGCAAATTCTGCATCGACTTCAGGCATGTGCGCCCATTCGATTTGTTTCAGGGTGATCGTGAACTCGGCAGTTTTGCCGGCTACGTCTGCACCGTGGTAATCGGCTGGAAACGACAATGGGAAAGTTTTGGATTCGCCGACTTTCAAGCCGATGGTACCGGCTTCGAATTCAGCCAGCATGCGGCCTTCGCCCAATACAAATGCGTAACCTTCTGCTTTGCCGCCCTGAAATTCAACACCGTCGATAGTGCCGACGAAATCGATGGTCACGCGATCGCCGTTTTTAGCGGTCAGATCCGAGCCGCCGTCGCCGTGCGCGCTTTGCTCGCCTTTGACGTGGTAATGCACACGTTGCTTGCGCAGGATATCGATGGTTTTATCGATTTCAGCATCGCTGACTTCAACGGTAGTCTTTTCGATTTCCGCTGTAGCCAGATCGCCTACCTTGATTTCTGGGTAAACTTCGAACGTTGCGTTGAAGGCGAGTGTGCCTTCAGCGACGTCGTCGTTCTTGGCTTCAATTTTTGGATAACCAGCTACGCGCAGCTTGTTTTCGCTCGTTGCTTCGCCGAATGCCTGGCCGACTTTGTCGTTCAGCACTTCGTTTTCGATTTGATAGCCGTATTGTTGCGCGACCATTTTCATCGGTACCTTACCGGCACGGAAGCCTGGCGCCTTGACAGTACGGGCACGTACCTTCAGACGTTTTTCAACTTCCGCTTGTACATCGGCCAGCGGTACGGTAATCGTGATGCGGCGCTCAAGTTTGTCCAGAGTTTCGACTGCAGTTGCCATGTGAATCATCCAAAAATAAAGAATTCTGTGGTGCGAGGAGGGGGACTCGAACCCCCACACCATTGCTGGCGTCAGGACCTAAACCTGGTGCGTCTACCAATTTCGCCATCCTCGCGGGAATGTGCACTAAGTGCGCAAATACAAAAGCAAAGGGCGACCTGGAAGTGAAACTGTGGGTCGCCCTGCACCGTCTTTTGTATCGGCCGTTCAACTTCAACCCGGGATTTTACTGGATTTTGCAGCACCTGCGCAGATTTTGACAGTTTGCCTACGTCATTGCCTTGATTAGCCCATACCCTAAAGGCTTACGGCCCTTGTTTAAACACAATTCCAGATGCCGATCGCCAACAAAATACATGACCATTGTTGCAACGCATATTTGCCTGTAAGACACGCATTTTCATTTACTATGCGGGCTGGCTTCCTGCTTCGTTGACATGGATTTACAAGCAGATCATCTATACGCGCATTGAATTATTCCATCCATGGCTGTCGATCACTACGAAAATTTTCCTGTTGCCTCTATTTTGCTGCCGGCACGATTACGTCCTGCGGTCGAAATCATTTATGCCTTTGCCCGCAGCGCCGATGATCTTGCAGATGAGGGCGATGCCGACGCGGATGAACGCCTTGCCGCGCTTGCTGCATATGAGAATGGTCTGGACCAGATCGCGGCGGCAGGTATACCCAGCGCCGCCTTATTTCGCGACCTGCAAAAGGTGATTACCGAATATCGATTACCCTTGCAACCCTTTCGCGACTTGCTGTCCGCCTTTAAACAGGATGTGGTCACGACACGTTATGCCGATTTTTCAGTGCTACTTGATTACTGTCGTCGCTCGGCCAATCCGGTCGGCACCCTCATGCTTCATCTCTACGGTGCCGCGACGGCAAGAAACCTGCGCGATTCCGATGCCATCTGCTCGGCGCTACAGTTAGTCAATTTCTGGCAAGACGTTGCTGTCGATATACAAAAAGCGCGTATTTACATACCACTGGATGACATGCATAAATTTTTGGTGAATGAAGATCACATCAACAGCCAGCAGCTTGACGATGCATGGCGCAAGCTGATGCAATTTGAAGTGGCCCGCGCCCGCAGCATGCTGCTGTCAGGCGCACCGTTGGCGTTACGCTTGCCCGGTCGTATCGGTTGGGAATTGCGCCTGGTCGTCCAAGGCGGCCTCCAAATTCTCGATCGTATAGAAGCCGTCGGTTACGACGTCTTTCAACATCGCCCCAAACTTGGCAAAAGCGATTGGCTGCTACTGGTTTGGCGCGCGATCACAATGAAAGCAGATTCAACAGCGGGGCCGTCAAGATAAGACCATTAGCACAACCATTTTGTGCACAGCGTTGTATTCGCATCAAAAGAATCAGACACAAGACAGCGACATTATTTGTCCCGATTGCCTTAGTCGGCTAGCATAGCGGCTTCATCAGCGCCAAGCGCTCTACCTGCACTACTTGCCCTACTTTTATGTCACCCGACGATTACTGCCAACAAAAAGCCGCTCAGAGCGGTTCCAGTTTTTACTACAGCTTCCTTTTCCTGAAGGCGGATCGCCGACTCGCCATCACTGCGCTGTATGCCTTCTGCCGCGAAGTTGATGACACCGTTGATGAATGCACCGATGTCGGAATTGCGCGCACCAAGTTGAGCTGGTGGCGTTCCGAAGTAGCTGCGATGACATCCGGTACGCCGACGCATCCTGTCGCGAAAGCGCTACAACCTCATCTCGCGACCTTCTCGCTGGATACACAACATTTGCTGGCGATCATTGATGGCATGGAGATGGATCTCGATCAAACGCGCTATCTCGATTTCCCCGGCCTGCAGAAATACTGCTGGCACGTCGCCAGCGTAGTCGGCATTTTGTCCGCCAAGATTTTCGGTGTCACTCATCCGCAAACGCTGGAATATGCGGAAAAACTGGGGCTCGCCTTTCAACTCACCAATATCATTCGCGACGTCGGTGAAGACGCCCGCAAAGGCCGTATCTACCTGCCGGTCAACGAACTGCAGCAATTCAACGTCACCGCTGCCGATATATTGAATGCACGCCATAGCGAAAACTTCGAGAAGTTGATGCAGTTCCAGGCAGCCCGTGCACAAAAATATTATGACGAGGCATTCGCGTTGCTGCCAAAAGAAGATAGACGCGCACAACGCCCAGGCCTGATCATGGCCGCGATTTACCGCGCTGTTTTGAATGAAGTGGAACGTGATGGCTTCCACGTCTTGAACCAGCGCATTTCGCTCACACCGATACGCAAGCTCTGGCTCGCATGGATCACCTACGTACGCGGCTGATGCGGCTATGCTTAGCGCGCCCTGCCTGATATGAACAAATCATGAGCAAATCCATCGCCGTCATCGGTGCCGGTTGGGCAGGATGCGCAGCGGCAGTCGAACTGGCGACAGCCGGCCATAACATCACACTGTATGAATCGTCGCGGACATTAGGCGGTCGCGCACGCGCAGTCGATATCAACGGCCAACTGTTGGATAACGGACAGCACATTCTACTGGGTGCATATTCAAAAACTTTGCGCATGTTGCAGCGCGTTGGTGTCGATGCTGACAAAGCCTTGCTGCGTCTGCCTTTGCAAATGCGCTATCCTGAAAATTCCGATGGAATGGATTTCGTGGCGCCACGACTTCCTGCACCTTTCCATTTGATCGCAGCCTTGTTGCGCAGCAAAGGCCTTGCTGGCGTTGACAAAATGGCCCTCGCTCGCTTCTCTTCAGCCGCCCGCTGGATGGATTGGCGTCTGAATACCGACTGCAGCGTCAGCGAATTATTGCAACGCTTTGACCAAACCGAACGTCTGATCAAGTTGATGTGGCGACCGTTATGCATTGCTGCACTCAACACGCCACCGGAACGCGCTTCCGCACAATTTTTTCTAAATGTGCTGCGCGATAGTCTGGGCGCGCAACGGGCCGCATCCGACATGTTGATTCCTCGTGTGGATTTGAGCACCTTGTTTCCGCAACAAGCGGCGGCGTTTATTCAGCAATATGGCGGCGCAATCAAACTCGGCACGACGATTCAAACAATTGTCAGAGACGGCGATGGCTGGCGCCTCACGCAGGGTAAAGCCGAAGACGAGATGTACGACGCGATTGTCGTCGCCACCTCCGCAAGCCAGGCAAGCTCTTTGCTGACCGACGTAACGATGGCGGCAGCTATCCCTGCTTTTGAATATGAACCGATCACCACTTGTTATCTGCAATATCCATCCACCACAAAACTTGATGTCCCGTTTTATGCGTTAAATGATGATCCGGAAGCACAATACTGGGGACAATTTGTATTTGATAGAGGTCAACTGGACGCCACGCAAAACGGTTTGTTTGCGGTCGTGGTCAGCGCATCAACAGAAGCAATTGCGTTGGGACATGAGGCATTGTCAGCCGCGATTGCAAAACAACTTGCCGATACTCTGCAGATGCCGCATTTGACGACGCCGGAATGGAGTCGGATTATTACCGAAAAGCGTGCGACATTTTCCTGCACTCCGGCCTTGCAACGTCCGCAAGAACATACCGGTCTGCCGAATCTTGTCTTGGCGGGCGACTATCTGGCCAGCGACTATCCCGCCACGCTGGAATCCGCCATACGCAGCGGCATCAAAGCGGCCAAGCTTTTGAATGAAAGCCTCATGTCAGTCTGAGTAAGCAAGTAGACCAAACCGACCTCTTGCTTTCATTCATATTCCCGCACACGATTCAATGCTTCATCAATCCGTTCGACCGCGATAATGGTCAAGCCTTCTATCTTTTGTTTGGGTGCATTCGACTTGGGAATCAAGGCGAGCGAAAATCCCAGCTTGGCCGCTTCGCGCAAACGTTCCTGCCCACGCGGTGCCGGACGAATTTCACCGGCCAGCCCTACTTCACCAAACACGACCAAACCGCGAGGCAAAGGTTTGCTGCGCATCGACGAATGGATCGCCAGCAATACCGCAAGATCGGCTGCAGGCTCAGTAATTTTCACGCCACCCACTGCATTGATGAAAACGTCCTGATCGAAGGCGGCGACGCCGGCATGCCGGTGCATGACCGCCAACAGCATCGCCAACCGATTCTGCTCCAGCCCGACCGATAATCGGCGCGCATTCGGCAAATGCGAGGTATCCACCAGCGCCTGAATTTCTACCAGCAAGGGTCTCGTTCCTTCTTGCGTCACCATCACGCAAGCGCCGGGGACAGGATTGTCATGCTGGGACAAGAATAAGGCGGAAGGATTGGACACACCCTTCAATCCTTTTTCCGTCATGGCAAACACACCCAATTCATTGACTGCGCCAAAGCGATTCTTGATCGCGCGGACCAGGCGGAAACTGGAATGGGTATCGCCTTCGAAATACAAAACCGTATCGACGATATGTTCCAGCACGCGCGGCCCGGCCAATGCGCCTTCCTTGGTGACGTGACCGACCATGATGATGGTAATGCCGGTCTGCTTGGCGACGCGCGTTAGTTGCGCGGCACACTCGCGCACTTGCGCAACCGAACCCGGGGCCGAACTGAGCGCATCCGAATACACCGTCTGTATCGAATCGATAACGGCAACATCGGGCTTGTGTTCGGCCAAGGTATTAAGAATTTTTTCCAGCTGGATTTCCGCTTGCAGCTTCAAATCTTTTGCATCAACCGCAAGACGCTTGGCGCGCAGTGCAATCTGTGCACCCGACTCTTCACCGCTGACGTACAAGACTTTTTTGATCTTCGATAGATTCGCCAGTGCTTGCAGCAACAGAGTCGATTTGCCGATACCCGGGTCACCACCGATCAGCACCACTCCGCCCGCCACCAGACCGCCACCAAGAACACGATCGAACTCTTCTATACCTGTACCAAAGCGCGGTACGTCTGTCGCCTCGATATCGGCCAGACTTAATACGGGCGCGGATTGCGTCAATCCCTGGTGTTGCACCGAAAAACGATTCGACCCAGTTTCCACGACAGTTTCAACCAGGGTATTCCATGCGCCGCAAGCCGGGCATTGACCTCCCCACTTATTGCTAATACCGCCGCATTCGCTACAGGTGTAATTGGTTTTGGCTTTTGCCATCAGGGTCTATTTCAAATGAAGTGGTTAGGTTCTTAAAGCGCGTCGCGTTCGGCAATCTGTACACGTGGTGCGATCGCACACATCAATTCATATCCGACGGTACCCGCAGCGTTCGCAACTTCATCAATCGGCAGATCGTTTCCCCACAACACGACTTTGGTGCCAACACGAGCATGGGCAATCGGCGTCAGATCGACAGTAATCATGTCCATCGACACCCGCCCTACCATCCGTGTCCTGATGCCATCGACCACGACCGGCGTGCCGCTGGGCGCGTGACGCGGATAGCCATCAGCGTAACCGCATGCGACCACACCGATCGTCATTGCCTTGTCGGCGACAAAACTGCTGCCATAACCGACCGCATCGCCGGCAACGATATGCTGGATGCCGATGATTTCGCTGCTCAGAATCATGGCAGGCTTTAAACCAAATGCCTCTGCAGTCGTGTTTGCCGGCGTTCCACCATACAGCATCACACCTGGCCTTACCCAATCCGCAGCGCACTCAGGGTGCATGAGATCGGCCGCGGAGTTGGACAGGCATCGCTCGCCTGGCAAACCTTCAACGGCAGTGTGAAAGCGCTGTACCTGCTGCGCAAGCGATACTCGGAGATTGCCGGCATCTTCTGCATTCGCGAAATGAGTGAGGAAGGAAATATTTTGTACAGCGGATATGGCGCGCAAGCGTTGATAGGCAGCCTTGCATGCCGCTGGCAAAAATCCCAAACGATTCATGCCGCTATTGATTTTCAGATGTACATTCAGTCGATCGCCCAGTTGTGCACTTTCCAGCATCTCGATTTGCTCGATGCAATGCACAACCGTATCCAGTCTATGCTCAATTAATGCTGGCAAATCAGACTGATCAAAAAAACCCTCAAGCAAGACGATGCGCTTTTGCCAGCCGAGCTGACGTAATCTTGCCGCATTATCTACTTCGATCAAGCCCAGTCCATCTGCCTCTGCGAAACCGCGCATGCTGCGCTCCAGACCATGCCCGTATGCATTGGCCTTTACGACGGCCAGGACTTTGGAATTCGGCGCACAACGTTTTGCGACGCCGAGGTTATGGCGCAAAGCAGCAATGTTAATAGTGGCAACGAGCGGTCGAGGCATACGCAAATGTAAAGAAAGTTAAATCACAAGCCAGGTTCAAGAAGAGTGCCTTATTTTACCGGACGCATCCCACTGAATGACGGCCATTTCAATCGAAGTTCCATATTTTCATGGTATAAAGCAAACCGGAGATACATAGACAAATAGATCAATACGGATGAATCGCGGTTTTTACACCATCATGGCGGCGCAGTTTTTTTCATCGCTCGCCGACAACGCCCTCCTCATTGCGGCTATCGCTTTATTAACAGTAATGAAGTCACCCGATTGGATGACACCATTACTGAAGCTTTTCTTCGTCCTGTCTTATGTATTGCTGGCTGCATTTGTCGGCGCTTTCGCAGATGCCCTGCCTAAGGGACGCGTCATGTTCGTGACCAATCTGATCAAGATTTTCGGTTGCGGCATGATGTTCTTTGATGTGCATCCACTGATCGCCTATGCAGTAGTCGGCTTTGGCGCGGCAGCTTATTCGCCCGCCAAATACGGAATTCTGACTGAACTGCTGCCACCGGAAAAACTGGTCGCTGCCAATGGCTGGATCGAAGGTCTTACGGTTTCGTCCATCATTCTCGGCACCGTGATGGGCGGCGCCTTGATCAATCCGGGCATTGCGGCAAAATTGCTTGCTTTCGATTTCCCATTTTTTAACTTCGGCATCGATACACCCGCGGAAACCGCTCTCTGCATCGTCGCCGTTGTCTATCTGTTGGCCGCACTGTTCAATCTCAAAATCCCGGATACCGGTGCCCGCTATCCGCATCAGGAACGCAACCCGATCAAATTGATCGGCGACTTTGCACACTGCTTTACGACCTTGTGGAAAGACAGGCTCGGTCAGATTTCACTTTCTGTCACGACGCTGTTCTGGGGTGCCGGTGCGACCCTGCAGTTCATCGTCTTGAAATGGGCGGGTCAATCATTGGGCATGCCGCTCGACAAAGCCGCCATCCTGCAAGGAGTTGTGGCCGTTGGCGTTGCCATCGGCGCTGTCGCAGCGGCCCGCTTTGTCCCCTTGAAGAAATCACTATCCGTGATGCCTCTGGGTGTCATTATGGGTATCGTCGTGATTGTAATGACCATGGTGCACTCGGTCTGGCTGGCCTATCCCTTACTGGTACTGGTCGGTGCCTTGTCCGGCTATTTTGTCGTGCCGATGAATGCACTATTGCAACACCGTGGCCACGTGTTGATGAGTGCAGGCCATTCGATCGCCGTGCAAAATTTCAACGAAAACCTGTCGGTGCTGACGATGTTGCTGCTCTACGCGCTGATGGTCAAACTGGACTTGGACATCAATATTGTCATCGTAATGTTTGGGCTATCAGTTTCGGGCATCATGTTGCTGATCATGCGTCGCCATGCTGCCAACCAGCGCGAACATGATTCACTATCCTTGATAGGCGAACACAAGCATTAATCTGTGCATGTAATCTGCTCATTTAATCCACACTATCAACTGATGAGGCGGATTGTCCCTAGCCTTGCGTTGGTCGCCTTTTATGGCAATGTATGTGCCAGCTTCACTCTTTGTCCCGCACGCGTACGCCAGTCATCCGGCACGATAAATCCGCGCCGCACCTCCGTCGCCATCTCACCACTTACCTCTAGTAGCGCCACCAGTACCGGCATCGTATCGTCAATGAAATATTCAGCCAAATGACGCTGCAATGCTTGCTTGTCCATCGTTTTCTGAGCAGTTAATTTTGCTGGTGCGAGCCACTGCAAACGGGGCAAAATGGTGTAGCGCTCGGCGCGCAAATTCAAGGTCTCGGAAAATGTGCACCAGAAGCCGCGACAGTGCGCGACTGACGTGCCGAACAAAGCAGAGTGTTGTGGCTCATTGTGCGGATAAAACAGCCAGCCTTTAATGAGCGCCTGCGCACGGTCCACAGATTGAGGGAGATGAATTTGTGCTGCAGGATGGGAAGAGAGAAGTAATTGCCGCTCAAGAATCTTGTGCATTTTTGCACCCAGCGTATCTGCCAGATTCGGACCGACAAAGTAATCGGCATCGTCGCCCGCACCGCTGGACTCGAGCAAATAGAATTTGGTGGCAAATTCCCAATGGATTAATTTACCGTTGATCCATAGCAGAAAATCGAATTCGCCTATCGTGCTATTTTTCCCTGCTTGTACTTGAACGCCATGCGCAAAGAGTACGTCCTGTTCCTCAAGAAAAAAAGCGATCAACTTCTCGGCATAACGACCTAGTCTCGCGAATGGTCGCAAATCCAGATAACTGTGGAGGACGTCCGGCTGGCGATCGAGATTTTGCAGCCAGGCATCGACACCTTCCAGCATCTGTGCTGGCATCGTCGCGATGTTGCCTTGCCATTGCGGCGCATATGTGTCGAGCAGATCAGGCGCCAACAATAACCACGCCAACGCGCGCACGTGCGGATCGTTTAGATATCCACAACGCTGGTGGAATTCAGATTGAAAACTATCTGCAGATTTAAACGACTGTACTGCTGACATAAGTTTGCATGGCCAGACACAAGTCGGCCCAAGCCTTACTCTTTTCTGCGGGACTGCGCAGCAAGTAGGCAGGATGATAAGTGACGATGACAGGTAGCCCGGCATAGCGATGCACGGTACCGCGCAGCTTGCCTAGCGTTGTCCCCGGGTCCAGTTTCAGCAATGACAGCGCCGCTGTTTTTCCAAGAGCGACGATGACCGTCGGCTGGATCAAGGCAATTTGCCGCTCAAGATAAGGCAGGCACGCGTTTACTTCTTCTCCAGTCGGTGCTCGATCGCGTTTGTTCGCATCCGTCGGTCTGCACTTCACGACATTGGCAATATAGGTGTTTTCACCGCGCCTCATCCCCATCGCGACAAACATATTGTCCAAGAGTTTTCCTGCCGGGCCTACGAAAGGCTCACCCTGGAAATCCTCGTTTCGTCCCGGACCTTCGCCGACAAATAACCATTTTGCTTTTGGATCGCCAACGCCGAATACTGTTTGCGTGCGGCTTTTACATAAATCGCATTGCCTGCAAGTCGATACTACCGATTGCAGTTGATCCCACTCCATGTGTGCAACATCGTTGACAGGCATGGCAGGTTTCACTAAAGCTTGCGCAGCCGCAATAATTTTTGCCGGCTCTGCGTCCACCCATGCCGATGACAATGGTTCGGCAACCCGAGCCTCGGCAGTCGCGACGATAGCGGGCGTTACAGGCTGAATGACAGGCGTCTCTTCGTCGCCTGCTTGTAGCAGGTCTGCGGCGCGACGTTGCGACCATACCGGCCCCAAGCCCATCTCAGTCAAGAATGCCACACGCCGGTTTTGATCACTCATAAATCCAACTTCATCACTATTGCATCTTCTCTTTGATTATTCGGAGCCGGGTAATATCCTTTGCGAATACCGATGCGGGCAAAGCCATAACGTTCATAGATTTTCTCAGCACGCGTATTGGATGGGCGCACTTCGAGTATCAGCGCGGGCAGTTTTCTTTCAAGCATGATGGCCTTTGCCTTGTTCAGCAATAACAGCCCTATGCCCTGCCCTTGCAAATCACGATGTACTGTGATGTTCAGCAAGTGTGCATCATCAACGGATGGCATCAACAAGAAATAGCCATTCAATATGCCTGCCCCATCGCGAAGGATCCAGGTTTCATAGCCGCTATTGATGGAATCAAGAAAATTCCCACGCGTCCACGGGAAGGGATAAACGTCATTTTCAATCGCCAGCACATCGCTGATGTCAGCCGACTGCATTCTGTAAAAATACAGCTTGTGGGGACGTGGCGGCGGTGATGGCAACGGCGGGATCGGACTCTGCACAGAACTCATGCAGCCTCCTTTGCGGCCTTCTCAAGACGCTCGTTCGTCGTCAGCGCAATCTTGTTACGCAAATACAGAGGTTCGGCAGCGGCAACAGGCATACCCAATCCTTGAGCCAAGGCAATCGCGCCCAAATGTGCAATGTGGGTCGCATGCGGCACCCAGTCTTTCAGCTCTGCGCTGAAAAAAGATCGAGATGAAAATGCGGCTGCATATGCATTCAATCCATTTCCACAAGCAACAACCTCACCCATCGGCATCACATCGACCGGCGCTGACAAAGTCGGAGGTACAACGATATGCCAGGCCCCATCAAATTTATACTGTGCCCAATATACTTCGCCCATGCGCGCATCCAGCACGGTCAATACATCGCATGCCCCGTTTTTTTCATGACACGCCTGCGCCAGTGCCAGCAAGGTCACTGTCGGCAACACCGGAAGATGGGCACCGTACGCCAGCCCTTGTGCAATCCCGCAAGCGGTACGCACTCCTGTAAACGACCCTGGGCCGGAGCCAAACGCAATCGCATCGCAGTCGCCGAGCTTGATATGTGCATCGGCAAGCAGCTTCTGCACCATCGGCAAGATGCTTTGCGAGTGCGTAACGACACCAGCGGCCTGTGCTGAGGTCACAATACCCTCATGCAACAGGGCTGCGGAAGCCAGTTCAGAAGAGGTTTCTATAGAGAGAATGGTAAACATGGCGGTATTTTACAGCGCGTACGCGGGAAGACGCTTGGAACGTATGCAACTGTTCAGAGAAATAATCGAAAATTCCACACCGTCAGTGATTCACTCTCGCCCAAGAGAAACCGGTAAAATACCGCCATGCCAAGTATCACCTTACAACCGGAAAACCAGCATCAGCTCGCGCAACGCATGAAAGATGACGTATGGGTTGTCGCCTGCCTGTGTGCGGCATGGTGCGACGTATGCACGAGCTATCGTCCAGGATTTGACGAACTGGCAGCGCAACATCCAGACAAGCTTTTCGTTTGGATTGATATTGAAGATCGCGCAGATTTAGTAGGCGATTTCGATGTTGAAAATTTCCCCACGCTGTTAATTCAGCGTGGTGACGATGTCATGTTCTACGGCACCACGATGCCTGATCCTCGCATCGCTAATCGCCTGCTGACATCGCATGCAGAAAAAAATGAATCTGAATTAAAGACACAGGCACAAGGCAGTGCCGAATATAGAGCGTGGCAGTCGGAGAGAAATCTGCGGAAAGCCCTGGTTCAGGCCTGAGTCTGGTACGCGCAGCAATTACTGCTTTTACTGCCACTTCGGAATGTCGAGTTTTCAGACAAAAAAAATCCCCGGCGAACCGAGGATTTTCTATTTCGCTTGATTCAGCTTAGATAGGCTGAATGTTCGAAGCTTGCTTGCCTTTAGGGCCAGCAGTCACTTCAAAAGAAACGCGTTGGTTCTCTTGCAGTGATTTGAAGCCGCTCGACTGGATAGCCGAGAAGTGAGCGAACAGATCTTCGCCGCCTTCATCAGGTGTAATAAAGCCGAAGCCCTTCGAATCATTGAACCATTTTACGATACCAGTTGCCATTGCAATTCCTAATTTCAGTTAAGTTGGGCAGTTGCCCGTTAGATCGTTTCAACCAAGACAGGAATGACAGACAGACTGCACCACTAGCTCGAATCTCAACGATGGTTGATTATATACCGGATAAAACTAAAAAAGTTAAACTTTGATAATTACGCAATATTGCAATGAAAAACGAATGATTTCCAACACTTGAATAGCCTTGCCTGCGCGTAAATCTGAGACCTTAGCCTGATCAAACTCTTTCATCCTGTCAACTTCGCAAGTGGACGTAATATCAATTTGCTTTCATACGTTCTTTTTCAGCCTTCTTCTGCATTATTTCTTTCTGGCGAGCCTCTGAGGCTTTTACCTTTTCCTCATATTTTTTGATGTTTTCAGCCCGCTTTAGCTCTTCAGCAGCCTCATCTGCTTTTAAATTCTGCTGCCTCTCTAGATATTCCGCATTTTTCTTTGCATAAGCATCAGCACGCGCCTTGCGCTCGTATTCCTTCGTTACGCCGTTTTTCTCGCTTTCGCTATTTTGCGCATCCGTTGCTGCTCTATTCTCACTCGATGTTTCATTCAACATCGGCTTGCCTGCATTCTCGGCCGCTTTTTCTGCCAAACGGCGATCGCGTTCAAACACACGAGCATGACGTATATAAGCATTTGCCTCGATTTCTACTGGTTTTACCGCCAACAAATCCACACGGCGGCGCTCAGTCGCTTTGTTCAAGCATGACGTTGTAAAGAATTTAGGACGACAAATGCGTTGATCTACCTTGTAGCGGGCTTCAATATTGGCACGTGCCGCTGCCACCATTTCAAGGGCGCTACTTGCTGCCTCCTGCGATTGAATCGATCCGGCTGGATATTGGTCAAGCACCTCTTGCACCGAATAGACCTGCAAGGCTGCCTCGTCTATCGGAGAGGTTTCCGCCGACGAAAACTGGCAGAACAAAAGTATCAAGCTGGCTGCGAATATCTTCAATATGAATTTCATAAATTACAGTTTCAAGTAAGTTTAAATGCCACTTTATTAATTACATTTTTTGAATACGGTCGTTAATTTTTGTTCCGGATAAGCTACTACATTGCATTTCCGCTTCGCCGACGTTCGGCTTCCATATATTCGGTCGATTGCATTTCGATCAGACGCGACACGGTACGCTGAAACTCCATCAGCAATGCGCCGTCAGTATAGAGCTTATCCATTTCGACAGCGGCTGACATGAGTAGTTTGATTTTGTGATCGTATAGCACATCAATCAGCCAAATAAACCGGCGCGCCTCAGAAGACATGCCTACCGACATGGCAGGCATGTCAGACAATACAAGGGTATGAAAACGGCTGGCAATTTCCAGATAGTCATTTTGCGAACGCGGTCCGCCACATAGCGTAGCGAAGTCGAACCATATCACACCGCCTGCCCGCCGCAACGCCCTCAACTGGCGCCCTTCAACATTAATGAGCGGATTCTCATCGCTTGTTTCCGCAATGCGCGCAAAGGCGTTACGCAAGGCCTCATCTGCCTGCGCTCCCAAAGGCGTGTGATAAGCGTTGACCTGGGTTAATGCACGCTTGCGATAATCATTGCCGCCATCGACATTCAAAATATCAAGTTTTTCTTTCAGCAGCGCAATGGTCGGCAACATGCGGTCTCGATGCAAACCATCCGGATAAAGCGTATCGGGCTCAAAATTAGAGGTGATGATGAACGACACGCCATTCTGAAACAAGGCCTTGAACAGGTTGTACAGAATCATCGCATCCGCAATATCTGTTACATGAAATTCGTCAAAACAGATCAGGCGATACTTCTTTGCAAGTCGCCGTGCCACTTCATCCAATGGATTGGCAATCATTTTCAATTCATCCAGTTCGCGATGCACACTGCGCATGAATTCATGAAAATGCACACGTGTCTTGCGCACGACAGGTACGACAGAATAAAAACTATCCATCAAAAATGATTTGCCGCGACCGACACCACCCCACATATACACACCGCGTGGAATCTCAGGTGGTTTGAGAAAACGCATGAAAGCATTGGCGCGCTGCGCCTTGTAATCTACCCAATCGTCGTAGCTTCGCTGCAGTCGAATAACCGCAACTCTCTGGGCTTCATCTGCCTTGAAACCGCGCTCCGACAAGGCTTGATCATAAAACTCCTGAACATTCATCCTGTTCGAATCCAATTCGCTTCTGTTTTAATAGACGGCTTAATATTTATTCACATATGAGATAAAAATGGGCGAGTCATGACTCGCCCAGAAATCTCCAGCTTGACACGTCTAATGCAAACGCTACTGTGGATACATATTCACCACAATCCGCGGTGGATAATTGCCTCCAGAAGACAAGATGGGCAGGCTGAAACCCAGGCCGACTCCCACGCCCCCACTACCACCACCCAAACCGAGACCGACACTGGAACCGGATGGCCGAACATAAGCGGGCAATCTTAACTCCGACGTGCGATAACCGATCCGGTTACAAACTACTCGCAGTTCGCTATTGGCTTCACCCAATTGCAAGGTGGCCGGGGTTGTAATGTTCCAACTCCCCGCACCAGTCGTCACCACGCAATGTGCACCACTGAACTCGTAACCATTGCTTGCTGTAACAATCGACACCCGACCATCTCCCTGCTCTGTGGTCGCGCACGCGGCGAGCAGTACCGATACAGATAAAGCCACAAAAGTAACAATACGCATATGCAGATCCTAGAAGTTCAGTGCTCGACCATCTACTGCGAGAGCTGCCTCTTTTACCGCTTCAGACAAAGAAGGATGGGCATGGCAGATACGTGCAATATCTTCCGATGACGCGCGGAATTCCATTGCCACGACTGCTTCCGAAATCAATTCAGAGGCTTGCGGCCCGATAATATGTACGCCTAAAATTTCATCAGTCTTGGCATCAGCCAAAAACTTGACGAAACCTGTGGTGTCGCCCAATGCACGTGCGCGGCCGTTTGCGAGAAAAGGAAAAGACCCCGATTTATAAGCGATTTTTTCGGCTTTCAGCTGCTGCTCGGTTTTGCCTACCCACGCAATCTCCGGCGACGTGTAGATCACCCATGGAATCGTGTTGAAATTAACATGACCATGCTGACCCGCAATGCGTTCCGCGACAGCCACACCCTCTTCTTCCGCCTTGTGCGCCAACATGGGGCCGCGTACCACGTCACCGACTGCCCACACATTCGCAAGACTGGTTTTGCAATCGCCATCCACCGCGACGAAGCCGCGCTCGTCAAGCTTCAATCCCACTGCTTCAGCATTCAAGCCGATCGTGTTTGGAATACGACCGATAGACACGATCAACTTATCGAACACCGCTTTTTGGGCCGTACCCTTGTCATCGACATAGTTGACCGTCACATCGTCCTTGCCTGCGGTGATGGAGCCGATTTTTACGCCTAGACTGATTGCAAGGCCTTGCTTGGTGAACTGCTTTTGTGCTTCCTTCGCGACCTGTTCATCCACCGCGCCAAGAAAAGCCGGCAATGCTTCCAGCACCGTGACTTCGGAGCCTAGGCGGCGCCATACACTGCCCATTTCCAGACCAATTACACCAGCACCAATCACGCCTAGACGCTTTGGCACCTCCGCAATCGCGAGTGCACCTGTATTCGACAGAATCAATCTTTCGTCGAAATCTGCACCCGGCAATACACGCGGGTTGGAACCTGTCGCCACAACTACATGCTTGGCAATAATGCTTTCTTCGGTAACGCCGGCAATCTTGATTTCGTGCCCACCATCCACCGCTTGGACAAATGATCCGCGGCCGTGAAAGAAGGTCACCTTGTTCTTCTTGAAGAGGTACAGGATGCCATCATTGTTTTGTTTAACGACCGTATCCTTGCGCGCCAGCATTTTTTTCATATCCAGCGACAAGCCTTTGACTTCAATTCCGTGTTCGGAAAATGCATGTCCGGCGTGCTCATAATGTTCCGACGATTGCAGCAAGGCCTTGGATGGAATGCAACCAACATTGGTACAGGTTCCGCCAGGGGCTGCGCCGCCTTTGGCGTTTTTCCATTCATCGATGCAGGCAGTGGAAAATCCCAGTTGTGCCGCACGAATCGCCGCGATGTAGCCGCCAGGGCCACCGCCTATTACCACCACATCAAAATTTTTCGACATATCGTTATCCCGCGAAATGTTTCAGATAAGTAAAAAGACACGGGGCATGGCTCGGTAAATTGAATCCGATGCGCTCGCGTGTCTTTTATCTGTTCGGTCTTAAAGATCCAGCAGCAAGCGCGCCGGATCTTCCAATGCCTCTTTCATCGCGACCAGGCCCAATACAGCCTCGCGTCCATCGATGATGCGGTGATCGTAAGACATCGCCAGATAATTCATCGGGCGGATCACGATCTGGCCGTTTTCAACAACCGCGCGTTCCTTGGTTGCATGCACCCCAAGAATCGCCGATTGCGGCGGGTTAATGATAGGGGTCGACAACATCGAACCGAAGATCCCGCCGTTCGAGATCGAGAAGGTGCCGCCAGTCAAATCATCCAGCGTCAACTTGCCTTCTTTTGCCTTGTTGCCGAATTCGCCAATTTTCTTTTCGATATCGGCAATCGACATTTGATCCGCATCGCGCAAGATAGGAACAACCAAGCCGCGTGGCGAACCGACAGCAATACCGATATCGAAATAGCCGTGATACACGATGTCATTGCCATCGACCGATGCATTGATGATCGGATATTTTTTAAGTGCAGCAACCACTGCCTTGACGAAGAAAGACATGAAGCCGAGTTTGACGCCATGTTCTTTTTCGAACTTGTCCTTGTACTTGGTGCGCAAATCGATAACCGGCTGCATATTGACTTCATTGAACGTAGTCAGGATCGCATTGGTCGATTGCGACTCCAGCAAACGTTCGGCAATACGTGCACGCAAGCGGCTCATAGGGACACGCTCTTCCGGACGATTAGCAAGGGATGCCGGCGAGTTCGGCGTGGCCACTTGTTGCAGTGCAGGTTTGGCAACCGGCGCAGGTGCAGCAGGTTTCTTTTCCAGCTGATTGATCACATCACCCTTGGTCACACGACCATCTTTGCCTGTACCCGCAACATCTGTCGCAGCCAATTTATTCTCAGCCAACATCTTGGCAGCTGCCGGCATCGCGATACCGCTCGCCGCATTCGAAGCTGCAGGTGTACTGGTTGCAGCGGGCGCCGTAGCCGCCGCAGGGGCAGAGACCGTTACAGCAGCCGGCGCTGCTGCTGCGGGAGCCGCTACTGCCGACATGTCGGTATCGAGCAGTGCAATGACCTCGCCAGCCACCACAACACTATTGTCATCGCGGAGAATTTGAGTGATCACACCAGCTTCCGGCGCAGGTAACTCCAGTACAACTTTATCGGTTTCGATATCGATCAGGTTTTCGTCCCGAGTGACGGTCTCACCTACTTTTTTATGCCATTGCAGCAGAGTTGCTTCTGCAACGGATTCCGACAGTTGCGGAACTTTGATTTCAAGAATTGCCATTTAACTCTCCGTTTCGGTTTGTTCATACGACATCCCAGTATCCGGAATGTCGCAGGGTCATTATTTCGTTTGGATAAAACCTTTTAACTTGCTGAATGCTGTTTCTATCAGCGCCTTTTGCTGAGCGTAATGCTTATCGTAATACCCAACGGCGGGCGATGCACTGGCTGGTCGTCCTGCGTATGCCAGCTTTTGTCCATCGGCCATGTTTTCAAGAATGTTGTGTTGAATCTGGAACCATGCACCTTGATTTTGCGGCTCATCCTGCGTCCAGACCAAATCGCCTGCATTCGGATATTTCTTGAGTTCGGCCGCAAATGCCTTGTGCGGGAACGGATAGAGTTGCTCGATACGAATAATCGCCACATCATTTTGCGCGCGTTCCTTGCGCGCATTGATCAGGTCGTAATAGACACGGCCCGAGCAGGCGATAATGCGCTTCACTTTTTTCGCATCGATTGCCGCATCCGTTTCGCCGATTACTGTCTGGAATGAGCCTTTGGCCAATTCATCCAGCGGCGAGCCGGCCTCTTTGTTCCGCAACAAGGATTTTGGGGTCAGGATCACCAATGGTTTGCGGAATTTGCGTATCATCTGGCGACGCAGCAAATGGAAAATCTGTGCTGCGGTTGTCGGCTGCACTACCTGCATATTGTTATCTGCGCATAATTGCAGGAAACGTTCAGGACGCGCAGACGAATGTTCCGGCCCCTGCCCTTCGTAACCATGCGGCAGCATCATCACCAAGCCGGAGGCGCGACCCCATTTCACTTCGCCGGAGCTGATGAACTGATCAATGACGACTTGCGCGCCGTTGACGAAATCGCCAAACTGCGCCTCCCAGATCACCAGCGTATTCGGCTCTGCTGTCGAATAACCGTATTCGTACGCAAGCACTGCTTCTTCCGACAAGACTGAATCGATTACGCGGAACCAGGCTTGCTGATCGGAGACGTTTTGCAGCGGGCAATACGTACCTGCATCCCAGCGTTCACGATTTTGATCATGCAAGATTGCGTGGCGATGCACGAAAGTCCCGCGCCCTGCATCCTGCCCGGTAAGGCGAACCGCGTAACCGGAAGAAACCAGCGATGCATAGGCCAGATGCTCGCCCATGCCCCAATCCAGATTCAATTCCCCACGCCCCATGCTGGCGCGATCAGCCAATACTTTTTCCACCAGCGGATGCACCTTGAAACCCTCTGGAATTGCAGTGATGCGCTTTGACAAGCGCTTCAGTTCCGTCATCGGAATGGCTGTATCCGCGGCATCGGTCCACTTGCGATTCAGGAACGGCAACCAGTCAACCGCATACTTGCTTTTGAAGTTGGAAATAACAGGATCTATCGTGTGCTTGCCCGCATCCATCGCATCACGGTAGGCCTTGACCATGGTTTCCGGCTCGTCGGCCACTACTGTTCCCTGGGTAAGCAGTTTGTCGGCATACAGCTTGCGCGTTCCCGGATGCTGGGCAATTTTCTTGTACATCAGGGGCTGCGTCAGTGCCGGCGTATCTTGTTCGTTATGACCCAGTTTGCGATAGCAGACGATATCGACCACGATATCCTTGCGGAATTCGAGACGGTAATCGAGCGCAATCTGCGCGGCGAAAACAACCGCCTCAGGATCATCGCCATTTACATGTATCACTGGCGCTTCAATCATTTTCGAAACGTCTGTGCAATACAGGGTTGAACGAGAATCGCGCGGATCCGAGGTCGTAAAACCAATCTGATTATTGATAATGATATGCACCGTGCCACCCGTGCCGTAGCCGCGGGTCTGCGCCAGATTTAGCGTTTCCATGATGACGCCCTGACCGGCAAAAGCCGCGTCGCCATGAATCAGAATCGGCAACACTTGTTGCGAAGGATCGTGTTGGCCACGACGCTCGATACGCGCACGCACCGAACCTTCAACCACAGGGTTAACGATTTCCAGATGTGAAGGATTAAAGGCCAGCGACAAATGTATCGGGCCGCCCGGTGTACTGATATCGGATGAAAAGCCTTGATGATATTTGACATCGCCGGAAGGCAAATCATCGCCATGACGGCCTTCGAACTCGGCAAACAATTCCTGCGGCATTTTGCCGAGAATATTGACCAGCACATTCAAACGGCCGCGATGCGCCATGCCGATAACGATTTCCTGCACGCCTTTTTCACCGCCGCGCTGGATGACTTCATCAAGAGCGGCGATAAAGCTTTCACTGCCTTCAAGAGAAAAACGCTTTTGGCCGACATATTTGGTATGAAGATAGCGTTCCAGGCCTTCTGCCGCCGTCAGACGTTCAAGAATATCCTTCTTCTTTTCGCTGGAAAAAGTTGGCGTCGAGCGTATCGACTCAAAGCGTTCCTGCAGCCACAATTTTTGCGCAGGATCGCTGATATACATGAATTCCGGTCCGATAGAACGGCAGTATGTATCGCGCAGAGCATTCAGCAAATCGCGCAACGAAGCTGTTTCAGAACCGAAATGGGTATTGCTGATATTGAAGACGATGTCCATATCCGCATCGGTGAAACCATAGAAAGCTGGTTCCAGTTGCGGAATCGATGGACGTTCCTGGCGTTGCAGTGGATCGAGATTTGCCCAGTTGTTACCGAGTACGCGATAGGCAGCGATCAGTTGGGTGACGGCGACGCGCTTGCGCCCCATCTCGACATCTTCCGACGCAGTAACGGTTCGAATAGGACCATGTTTGGCACGTTCGGCAAAAGACGCAATGACCGACGCATGTGCAACGTCAGGTTTGCTGGAGCCATCGACGGCAGGCACGTGCTGCATGGCATCGAAATAGGCCCGCCAGTTGTCTGGAACGGAGCCCGGATTGTCTAGATACGCTTCGTACAGTTCTTCAACGTACGGCGCATTGCCTCCAAACAGATAAGAGTTGGATTGGCTTTGTTGCATCATCTTGCTCACCTTTCTTCGCGTTTCGCGAGATTAGCGGGTTAATTTAACCTTCCGCGGCACGGCCTGACCGTTTGGCGGATTGCACATCAAGTTGTGGGGGAAGGACTTTTTATTCGCTGGCTTAAAATTCTATAACTACAAAAATCAACATTGTGAAACGAGAATAACATAAAACAATTCAGCAAAAAGCGAATCACCAGACTCGCTTTTTGCGCCTTGTTTTAACCTGCTTACTTATCTAATCAGGCTGGACGTTTTGACATCTCAGGTACATCGCGCGCTTTTTCACCGATATACAACTGACGTGGGCGGCCGATTTTTTGCTCTGGATCAGAAATCATTTCATTCCATTGCGCAACCCAACCTACCGTGCGTGCCATCGCGAAAATACCGGTAAACATCGAAACAGGTATACCCAAGGCTGATTGAACGATACCTGAATAAAAATCGACGTTCGGGTACAACTTGCGTGACACAAAATATTCGTCTTCCAGCGCGATTTTTTCCAAAGCCATGGCCAATTTGAATAATGGGTCGTCATGCAAGCCCAACTCTTCCAGCACTTCATGGCAGGTTTCGCGCATCAGCTTGGCACGAGGATCAAAGTTTTTGTATACACGATGACCGAATCCCATCAACTTAACACCAGAGTTCTTGTCCTTGACCTTTTCAAGGAACTCGGGAATCTTGTCAACCGAGCCGATTTCTTTCAGCATATTCAATGCAGCTTCATTAGCGCCACCATGAGCAGGGCCCCACAAACAAGCGATACCTGCTGCGATACAGGCAAATGGATTTGCGCCCGATGAACCAGACAGACGCACTGTCGAAGTCGAGGCGTTTTGTTCGTGATCTGCATGCAGTATCAAAATTCGATCAAGCGCACGAACCAAAACCTCATTGATTTTGTATTCTTCATTCGGCGTCGAAAACATCATATGCATGAAGTTGGCGCTGTAGGACAGATCGTTACGCGGATAAACGAAAGGCTGGCCTACTGAATACTTGTACGACATTGCCACCAGAGTTGGCATCTTGGCAATCAGACGAATAGCAGATACTTCACGATGATGCGCGTCGCTGATATCGAGCGAGTCATGATAGAAGGACGACAGTGCGCCAACGGTTCCAACCAATACCGACATAGGATGCGCATCGCGGCGGAAACCGCGGAAGAAAAATTGCATCTGTTCATGCAGCATCGTATGGCGCGTCACAGTCGTGACAAATTCTTTGTTCTGCGCTGCGGTCGGCAACTCACCCTTCATCAGCAAATAGCAGGTTTCCAGGAAGTCGCATTTCACTGCAAGTTGTTCAATTGGGTAACCGCGATAAAGCAACTCACCCTTGTCGCCATCGATATAGGTAATGGTCGAGTTACATGCTGCGGTCGACATAAAGCCTGGATCGTAAGTGAACTTACCGCTTGCACCGTAGAGCTTGCGAATATCAATCACGTCAGGACCGATAGTTCCCTTATAGATCGGGAATTCTACTGATGGCGAACCGTCGGAAAACGACAGTGTGGCTTTGGTGTCAGATTGAGATTGGGGCATGGCTCTTCCTTCTAAATAACAAGGGGGTAGTCGATTCAAGAATAAATCGCTAAATTAAAAAACCTTTATCGCTGCACGCCTGATGGGCTTCAATCAGATAGCGCGCAATCTTGTCAGCAGCGCATGCACATGAGGCACATCGGCCTGGTCCTGTGGTTCATTACGTGCCAACAGCAAATTCAGTAAATCGTTATCCGGCAATTCCAGCAATATCGAAAAGGCTTCCACCTCTTCATCCGTCAGCGTTTCTTCGTGTTGATCCAGAAAACGTGTCAGCAGCAAATCATTTTCAAGCAAGCCGCGGCGGCCGCGCCATCTGAGGCGTGCACGCTTTACGGGATCGGCTTGATGGGTGTTCGACATGGATGCTCACTCAATCTGTTTAACGCTTTTCCACGTC